>JBFXEQ010000005.1:0-120893 GCA_050179935.1 Bacteroidales bacterium
CTATGAGCCTTCTCATCTAATAAAGGGGCTAAAATTTTATGCCTTTTTGAAATTAACTCTGTATCTTTCATGGCCGAAAGGTACATTTTTGTAATTAAATAAACAAGTTATTTCGTAACAAATCCTTTGGAAGATATTGAAACAGGAAAAAAATCAAAATACTGTAGGTATTTTAAGGCTAAGGTTCTTAATGACCATGAAGCAAAAAACATAAATGCTTTAGTAAAAGAATCTATCGATGAAAAAAGTATTGTTTTTAGTGATAAAAGCACATCTTATGTAGATATTGCTGATTATGTGGAGTTACATATTACAGAAAAATCAGACAAAACAACAACCAAAGAAACATTGCAATGGGTACACATTACCATCAGTAATGCTAAACGAAATTTACTTGGCAATTATCACAAAATAAAAGGTAAATATTTACAGCTTTATTTAAATGAATTTGTATACAAGCTAAATAGAAGATACTTTGGAGACAGAATTTTCGAAAGGCTTGTTATTGCAAATATTACAGGATTATGACAAATAACGGATATACAAAAAACCCTACATTTAAAATAAAAACGTAAAACTAATTGCTTTGTTAGAGTTAAAATCATTTGCAATTTTTAAAAGAGATATAATAAAAAAAGAGGTTTTTGATATAAAACCTCTTTTTTAACTGTTTTCAGTTGCTTAACTATTGAACTATTAATTTTTTAGTTAAATTAATAGTACCATCTTCTATAATAATAAAATATATACCTGAAACAATATGATTAATATCAATATTGTGTTTGTTTGTTTTTGAAATAGTATTATAAACAACATTCCCACCTGCATCTATAATTTTAACTCTATAATCTGTTGTATTATACTCAATTGTTACCTTATCTACTGCAGGATTAGGATAAAGGAATACTTGATTATTATTTAGATCATTTATACCCGTTTCAGTAATATCAATAATGCTTATAACAAATGCTTTTGAATAAGTTAATCCAGCAGCATCTTCGGTCTGTATGTAAATATGATATTCTGGTTTTGTTTCATAATCTAATGATGTATTCGTCTTTAGATTATTTCCATCGATTGTAAACGAACCATTATCGGCATCGTTGGTTCCATTGCCTGTTGCTAAAGTATAAGTATGTGAATCACTTGCATCAGGATCGGTTGATGAAAGCTGGCCTACAATTGAACCTAAAACTGAATTTTCGTTAATTGTACTTGTTGTTAATGCAATATTTGTTGGAGACTCATTTATATTTACTACTGATATTGTAAATGCTTTTAAATAGGTTAATCCAGCAGCATCTTCGGTCCGTATGTAAATATAATATTCTGGTTTCGTTTCATAATCTAATGATGTATTCGTCTTTAAATTATTTCCATCGATTGTAAACGAACCATTATCGGCATCGTTGGTTCCATTGCCTGTTGCTAAAGTATAAGTATGCGAATCACTTGCATCAGGATCGGTTGTAGAAAGTTGCCCAACAATTGAACCTAAAGTTGAATTTTCGTTAATTGTACTTGTGGTTAATGAAATATTTGTTGGAGCCTCATTTATATTTACTACTGATATTGTAAATGCTTTTGAATAGGTTAATCCAGCAGCATCTTCGGTTTGCATATAAATATAATAAATTGGTTTCGTTTCATAATCTAATGATGTATTCGTCTTTAGATTATTTCCATCGATTGTAAACGAAGCATTATCGGCATCGTTGGTTCCATTGCCAGAAACAAAA
Organism: Bacteroidales bacterium; assembly: GCA_050179935.1. Classification (GTDB taxonomy): domain Bacteria; phylum Bacteroidota; class Bacteroidia; order Bacteroidales; family UBA12077; genus UBA12077. The sequence continues at coordinate 1,740 of JBFXEQ010000005.1, forward strand.
GTATATGTGAAAGAATCTTCACTATCAGCATCGGTAGTGGAAAGCTGGCCAACAATATAACCTACTGATACATTTTCATTTACAGAAGTATTTGACAAACTAATATTAGAAGGAGCATTGTTTATTCCCAAAGTCAACGTATCGCTTTGCAAAGTAAGGTTTGGATAAGTTGAGTTTTTCACCTTAAATATGTATTCCCCAACATTAGAACTATTAAACGATGTAATTGTAAAATCGGGATTCGTTGACCAATTATTTAATAATACACCATCTTTATAAATAGCATACTGATTTATTGTACTTGATAATGTTTCGTTTGTAATATTATCGCAACTAATTGTATAATTAGAGCCTTCAGAAACATATACAACAGGGTTTATCATTTCGAGATTAGCTTGAGGCCAATAACCCACATAAGATAAAGTACTAAAATCAAGTTGTGTATTTTCAAAATCTTCGAAAGTAAAGTAATTGTTGTACAAATAAAGGTATTCTATATTTGTAATAGCACTTAAATCAGGCAATGCATTTAATTTATTTTTGCCTAAAGAAAGTGCAGTTAAATTGGTTAAGTTACCAATTGTATTTGGAACAGCCCCTGTTAACTTGTTATCGGATAAATATAGTGATGTTAGATTAGTTAGGTTTCCAATTTCAACAGGAATAGTACCTTCAAGTTCATTTATGTTAAAATTTAAATACACCAAGTTAGTTAAGTTTCCAATTTCAGATGGTATTACTCCACTTACTCCATTTGAGTAAATATTTAAGCGCTCTATATAAACCAAACCATCGATCTCAGAAGGCAGAATACCAGTAAGGTTATTTGTTTCTAATGCAAGCTCTCGCACATGACCTCCTTCAACAGTAACTCCAACCCATTCTGAAACATCTTCTGCAGAAAGCCAATTGGTATTGTTATTCCAATTATCGCCATTGGTGCTATTATAAAATGCAACCAATGCATCATATTCCTCTTGTGAAACACCATTTGCTCCTGTTGAATTTATAAATAAAGCTTTGGTTGTAAGAGTTAAACTTGGGAAATTCGAATTGTAAATTTCGCAATAGAATATTCCGCTCTCTGTGTTGGCTATAGCAAGTGTGTTGGTCGTTTCTCCAGCCATTTCTAATCCATCTTTATACCATTGATACGTGTTTCCTGCTCCATCGGTAGTAAAAGAGATTATAATATTACCTCCTGATGGAGTTTGTGTTGGTTCTGGTAACTGAGCCTGTGGTGAATAACCATAATAAGGATTGTTAAAATCAATATGTGTATTTTCCAAATCACCAAAGGTAAGCTCATTATATTCTAACCTAATTTGATATAAATTTGTTAAGGCAGAAAGATCGGGACAACCGGTAAATTTATTGTTATTCAAAATTAAAGAAGAAAGATTTGTTAAACTACCTAATTCAGCAGGGATTGAACCGTTTAATTGATTATTTTCCAAGTGTAAATTTTGTAAATTTGTTAAACCTCCCAATTCGGTGGGTATTGAACCGGTAAGGTTATTAGAAGTCAAGTATAATCCTTGAAGATTTGTTAAATCCCCCAATGTAGCTGGGATTTCTCCATTTAGTTGCATATTATTAAGCCACAAATTATTGAGATTGGTTAAATTTCCTAGTTCAGAAGGGATTGTGCCAGTTAACTGATTAATTCCAATATCTAAATTAGTTAATAGAATAAGATTACCTAGTTGTATAGGAATGTTTCCTGATAGTTTATTAGCCCATAACTCCAAATTTAATAGATTAGTTAAGTTTCCCAATTCGGTGGGTATTGAACCTGTGAGTTGATTCTGATGCACCCTTAATTGTTGAAGATTTGTTAAACTGCCTAATTCAGCAGGTATTGAACCAGTAAGCTGATTAGTGTAAAGGTACAAATATAGAAGATTTGTTAAACTCCCTAATTCCGCAGGTATTGAACCTGTGAGTTGATTGCTTCTCAGATTTAAATATTGAAGATTTGTTAAACTCCCTAATTCCGCAGGTATTGAACCAGTGAGTTGATTATTAAACAACACGAAATAGTAAAGATTTGCTAAATTTCCCAATTCAGCAGGTATTGAACCTGTAAGTTGATTGTTGTAAAGATATAAATATAGAAGATTTGTTAAACTCCCCAATTCAGCGGGTATTGAACCTGTTAAATTATTGTTTGCAAGGATTATCTCTGTTACATGCCCGGCAACAGTGGTAACACCATACCATTCATCAACATATTTGTCGGTTAACCAGTTAGTATTATTATTCCAATTATCGCCATTTGTAGAATTATATAATGCAATTAGTGCATTATATTCTTCTTCAACAATACCATGATTTAATGTCATATTAAATGTTGCATACTCAGTCTTTAAAACTAAATCCGGATATGTTGGGTTTGAAACAGTACAATATTAAAAACATTCTTCAGTATTATTTACAGTAATGGTGTTTACTGTTTCTCCAACAAGCAGTTCTTCATTTTTATACCATTGGTATGTATTACCAGTACCATCGGTAGTTACTGATAATGTAGTTGTGCTATTTCCATTATCTACCTCATCGGGTGCAGCCAGAAATGCTTGTGGTGCATATACTTTATCAGATAAAGTTGAGAAATCTAGCCCAGTGTTTTCTAAATCGCCAAATGTAAATGAATTATTATCTAAATATAAATTCTGTAAAGCAGTAGATGTTAAATTTGGCAAACCAGTAAATAAGTTATTTGAAATTGACAAACTAATTAAACTAGTTATACTCCCTATTTCCAAAGGAACATCACCGGTTAATTGATTGTTATATAAATATAAGTATTGAAGATTTGTTAAACTCCCCAATGCTGCAGGTATTGAACCAGTGAGTTGATTAGAATACAACGATAAATAGTAAAGATTTGTTAAACTTCCCAATTCCGCAGGTATTGAACCTGTTAGTTGATTAGAAGACAAGTACAAAACGTAAAGGTTTGTTAAACTCCCCAATGTTGCTGGTATTGAACCAGTGAGTTGATTATTATACAAGTATAAATAGTAAAGATTTGTTAAACTTCCCAATTCCGCAGGTATTGAACCTGTTAGTTGATTATTGTGCAAGTATAAATATTGAAGATTTGTTAAACTCCCCAATTCTGCAGGTATTGAACCAGTGAGTTGATTAGAATACAACGCTAAAAAGTAAAGATTTGTTAAACTCCCCAATTCTGTGGGTATTGTACCCGTGAGTTGATTATTATTCAAGTATAAATAGTAAAGATTTGTTAAACTCCCCAATTCCGCAGGTATTGAACCTGTGAGTTGATTATTATTCAATATTAAATATTGAAGATTTGATAAATTACCCAATTCAGCAGGGATTGAACCTGTGAGTTGATTTTGATCTAAGGATAAATATTGAAGATTTGATAAATTACCAAGTTCTGCCGGAATAGACCCACTTAATTGGTTGCCTGTTAAATTTAAGTATTTCAAATTTGACAAATTTCCCAATTCAGCAGGAATTGACCCTGAAATCTGCGTATTATATATTCCTAATTGTTGTAAGCTAGTAAGATTGCCTAATTCAACCGGAATTGAACCTGTTAATAAATTATTACCAAACCAAATATTATTTAAATTAGACAAATTGCCTAACTCAGGAGGTATTGAACCTGTTAACTGATTATCATCAAGATCAAAATAATATATATTAGTTAAGTTTCCAAGCTCTGGTGGAATACTTCCAGAAAGTTGGTTCACCCATAAGGCGAGTTCGGTTAAATTAGTTAAATTTCCTAATTCGCTCGGAATACTTCCTGTTAAACTATTATTATGAAAATTTAAAATTTGTAAACTGGTTAAGGTTCCTAATTCGCTCGGAATACTTCCTGCTAAATTATTGGATTGTATATTTATGGAAGTAACTTGTCCTGCGTTTACGGTAATTCCATACCACGAATTTACAGGTCCTGTTAGCCAGTTGGTATTATCTGTCCACGAACTGCCATTTGTTGAATTGTATAATGTAACCAGTACTAACGAATCTGCTTCGGTTACATAAGAACCATCACTTTTTATTGGAAGAGTACTTTTAAGTTTATCAATTTTACTTTTTTTAAGTTCAGTTAAAACTTCAAATTCATTTTCAAGTGTTTTAACTTTTTCTTGACTTATTAAATCAGCACTCGTTTTTAGAATTGCAGGTTTTTGTTTAACTGATTTTTGTGAATGATTTTTTTGAAGTAATATTTCATCTTCAAAATTTACAGAGTTCGAAGGATTCTCGTCTGGCACAATTAATTTACCATCGTGTGTTTCAATGGTTGTTTTTACTTTTTTCTGTGCAAAAGCACAAGAAAAAGAAATAATAAAGGCCAGGGTAATTAGGGTAAAATTTCTCATAATTATTTATATTTTGGTTATTAATACTAAATTAGTCTTTTTTTTTTACTAAATATAAAAACATGTTGTTAAACATAACTTAACTTAGGTTCGTTGTAAGAAATGAAAATATAGATTTTTACATAAGTAAACCTATTCAAAATGCCTTAATAATCATTTATACGATATCAATATTGTGCGATAAAAATTGAAACTAATAATGATATCGCAGCTATGCTGCTTTAAGATTCTTACAAAGCATTTATTTACAAAGATATAGCAACTACGTTGCTAAGGTAATTACTGTGTAGCAGTATAATCTTTGTAGTAGTAACCTCTTGTGCGATTACAGTTATAATTCAATGATTGTCAGGTTGAACTTTGTCGAATCCATTTTTCGACAAAACTTACTGCAACCTATATATCAATCTTTTAAGAGTCAAATCGCATAATAGGTAAAATATAAAAATAATTTGGGTTTACATCGAACTCACGTTGCATAGTCAAATATTGTAAGTCCTTTATTTGTTTTATAGAATTTATGCATTCGATTTTAAAATCGATACGAAATCCCAACAGTAAGTTTCAAAAACCAATCGGGCGAGTAGCCATTGTTAGAATCCTGCTCAGAGTAAAATTCAAAATTATTTGTCAATACATAGCTAACAGAAGGAGAGAGCACAATACCAAACCGATAAATTCGATACGTTAAACGCAGGCCAGCATCAGCAGATGTGTAAAAACGATTTTGGGTTAAAAATCCCTCTTTATAATAAGGCCCATTATTATAACTCACCAAACCAAGATTATTGTCGGGGTTAATATATCCAAGATTAAAACCAATATTATATTCTGCATGCTTGGGAATAAGCCCAAGGATGATTTGAAAAATCAAATCCCCAAATGAATTAACGTCACCACCAATATAAAAATCTCGTTGCACTTTTGATCTATAGGCAAAAATAAGCGGAATACTATAAAAACCAGTTGTTCCTTCTAAATTATTTATTGATGCTAAACCAGTCCTAAAACCTAGGCGGTTATGAAAGAAATAAGCGTACTCTGCGCTTATCAAATTTCCAAATAATTCTGGTTTGTTTTCATCTGAGGTAAGGGAAGGAAAAATACCATAATTTAAACTCACATCATAATTAAACTTATCTCTCTCCTCTTCATCTTGAGCAACCGAGTAACTTACAAAAGCAATTATTAAAATAATTAATAAGATAGCCTTTTGCATAAAGATTTTTATAGATTCCATGCATCTAAAAATAGTTATATGATTTATTTTGTTTTTTTAACTGAGCAATGATTTTACTTTATCTGCTATTACTTTCCCTTCGGCTTTACCGGCCAATTGTTTAGAAACAATGCCCATAACTTTTCCCATCTCGGCAACGGTTTTAGCTCCCGTTTGCTCAATTGCCGTTTTAACAATTTTAGTAAGTTCCTCATCGCTCATTTGCTCAGGCAAATACTTTTCGATTATACTTACCTCGAAAAGCTCTTTATCTGCTAAATCTTTGCGGTTCTGCTGCTGATAAATAGCTGCAGAATCTTTACGTTGCTTTACTAACTTTTGAAGCAATTTTACTTCTACTTCAGTAGAAATTTCATCAGAACCACCTTTTTCGGTTCTTGCCAAAAGGATTGCTGACTTAACGGCTCGTAAGGCTTCTAGTTTTTCTTTTTCGCGGGCAAGCATCGCTTGTTTTATATCCTGATCTATTTGTGTTGTTAGGCTCATAATTATAATTTTTAAATTGATTAATCTACATTATCGTGTAAATACGAGTTATTTGTATTCAATCGTATGGTAAAATCGTCATCATCAGTAAGTGAATACCTTGATACTTTTGAATCCTGAGAATGAATAGGTTGATCAATCACCAGGTTTTTCCTTTTATAGGCAGGTTCATTTTCAAACTCATCAATATTTTCATTTATTTTCGAGGCATCCATTCTGCGTTCCTTCATTCTTTCGCGTGATTCCTGAAGTTTTTTCTGTATCTCAGATTTCTTAGTTTCTATAGTAACTCCATTTTCGTTTTCGGGTTCATCGAGAATGATCAAACTATCTTTTGATTTTTCTGTTTTAATATCAAAATCAATAGTTCGTTGCTTAAAATCAAGGCTTGCATCACGCTGCAAAGCAAACTGATTTTCGATTCTAACCAATGGAGGACGTTTTAGTTCATGTGCCATAGAATCGGTTAATGTAACCGTCTTTCTACCTGTTTTTTTAGCATACAACTCCGGAATACTGTTACTTTTAAATCCTGTAGCAATAATGGTAATACTGATCTTGTCGCCAAGCTTTTCGTCGTAACCTGTACCCCAGATAATATTAGGGCTTGATCCCACCTCGCTATTTACATAATCAGCAATTTCACCAATCTCATCCATCGTAATTTCGTTGCTTCCTGAAGTAATATTAAGTAGCATATTTTCTGTACCCTTAATATCATTATCGTTAAGTAATGGAGATGTAAGAGCTTGCTGAACAGCTTTTACGGCTCTGTTTTCGCCTTCGGCAACACCTGTACCCATAAGAGCTACTCCACTTTTAGCTAACACCGTTTCTACATCGGCAAAATCGACATTTACATAACCCGGAACAGTAATTATTTCGGCAATACCTTTTGCAGCTGTACCTAAAACATTATCGGCATATTGAAATGCTTCTGAAAACCTTAGGTTACCACAAACTTCACGAAGCTTTTCGTTGTTAATTACGAGCAATGAATCAACATATTTCTCAATTTCACTAATACCTTCAATGGCTTGATTAATACGACGGTCGCCCTCGAACCTAAATGGAATAGTAACAATGGCAACGGTAAGCAATCCAAGCTCTTTGGCTGCTTTTGCAATTACAGGAGCTGCACCAGTGCCTGTTCCACCACCCATGCCGGCAGTAATGAATACCATTTTTGTATTTTTACTCAGCACATCAATCACATCCTGAATATTTTCGATAGCCGCCTGGCGACCTATTTCGGGCTTATTGCCAGCTCCACGACCTTCGGTAAGCGATTCGCCCAACTGTATTTTTACAGTAACCGGGCTATTTATCAAAGCCTGAGCATCCGTGTTACAAACAACGAAATTCACATCCCGAATACCTTTTCGGAACATGTGATTTACAGCATTGCTTCCACCGCCACCTACACCTATAACTTTAATTATAGAAGATTGGTCAACGGGTAAATCGAAATTTATTAATTCGTCCATCATATGTGTATTGTTTTGCCAGTTACTAAATCATTGAGAATATTACATTTCGGCACCACTTTCGTCAAAAATATCAGTAAAAACTCTTTTTATACTTGACATTAAGCTGCCTTTTGGATCTTTTATATCTTTTATATCTTTTATATCAACTGACTTATCCTCCTCAAATTCAACAACTTCCTTTACTTCCTCTTTCACAACTTCCTTTACTTTCTCTTTAATAGCTGGTTTTTTATAGGTACCGCTTTTTTCGATATAATCATATCCCTTAAGGATTAGTCCTACGCTGGTTGCAAACATCGGGTGGTTAACATCTTTAAGATTTTCTGATGATAGATTTTCTGTTGGATATCCAATTCGCACATCCATACCGGTTTTATATTTTACCAAAGCCGGCAAATGTTTAAGTAATGCTCCACCACCGGTAATCACAATACCAGCACTCAGTTTTTCGAAATAACCTGAATTTTCAATCTGATAAATTACCAGATCAAGGATTTCTTCCATGCGCGATTGAATGATATATGCCAGACTTTTGCAAGAAATTTCCTTTGGTTCGCGACCAGCTATTCCGGGTATTGAAACTACCTCCTCGTCTTTAGCCAAATCGCCCAATGCTGATCCGTATTGTGTTTTAAGCTGCTCTGCCTGACGTAACAATATTGAGCAACCCTCTTTAATATCATTTGTTACCACATCACCTCCCACAGGTATTACAGCAGTATGGCGAATTATGTCGTCGTAGTAAACTGCTATATCAGTTGTACCACCACCAATATCAACTAATGCAACACCAGCTTCTTTCTCATCAGCTGTTAAAACGGCATCAGCAGAAGCTAAAGGCTCTAGCACAAGCTGATTTAATTGTAATCCTGCTTTACTGATGCATTTGCCAATATTGCGTGCTGAAGCAATCTGACCAACCACAATATGAAAATTTGCTTCAACTCTTTTTCCGTACATACCAACCGGGTTTTTTACTCCTGTTTCGCTGTCAACAATAAAATTTTGAGGCAATACATGAATAATTTCCTCTCCTATATCAATAGGAATCTTATACATATCGTTAATAAGCTTATCGATATCTTGTTTGGTAATTACTTCGTCGTACGAATCGCGGTTAATATAACCCCGGTTCTTAATGCTTTTAATATGCTGACCGGCAATACCAACAAAAACATCGGTAATATTTGCACCAATTGTAAATTGGACATCTTCAATCGTTTTTTGGATTGAACTTACTGCTTCTTCGATATTTAAAACGATACCTCGCTTTACACCCTTGGAGGGAGTGTTGCTCATACCAAGAATTTCGATTTTACCATTTTCCTTTTTCTTGCCAACAATAGCTACAATTTTAGTAGTACCTATATCAATGGCTGCAACAAAATCAGTTTTACTACTCATAATTATTATCTTTTAGTACATATTATCTGGTTATCAAACTTTAAATTTATTTTGGTGTAATTGTTCCAACCTACTTTATTCAGTCCCTTTTCATAAAATATTCTAAGATTCCTGAATTTCTTTTCATAATTCTCAATCGATCCAAAAATTATTTGATGAGCTCCCACACGTGGAATAAGCTCAAATTCGTTTTCACTGTTAACGTATATTTGTTCAATCTGTGACCGCCAGAATTCGTTATCACAGATAAACTTGCTCAACACATAAAGATCACAAATAACATAGTTTTTTGGTGTTTCAACATCTCTCTGATCACAAAGTATATCAATGGTTCTGTTTAGTTCAAAGTGTTCAACAATATTACCACTTGCAACCAATACATGAGCAGAATATTTTTGTGATAAGGGCATTTTTTTACCCTCCTCATCAATATAATAACTTTGCTTTCTTTTATTAATAACCCTAAACATAGGAACACGCTGAGCGATATCTACTCTAACATCGCCATTCGATGTAACATAAACTTCGGCTTTTCTTATTGCTCCATTTTTTCTTATCTTTTCTTCAATTTCCTGAGTATTTATCTCGTTGATTTTAATACCCATAACACTACTTCCTTTTTTGTTGAGCAGATTTTTGATTTCCTCCTCAGTAACAAACTTATTTTCGGTATCATCAACCAAAAAAACTTTTATATCGTTGCATACAACACTTTTTCGTTGTTCGCTTGCAAAGCTCATAGCAACGATTAAGTAAGCAATTATAACAGCCCAAATTAATATGTTCTTTACTATTTGCATTTTACTTTAAAAACAACGATTTAATTGGTTCAACAAATTCATCAATATCACCTGCGCCCATAGTCATTAACACTAGTGGTTTTTTTGAACTAAGGATGCTAAGTAAATCGTCTTTACGACACAAGGTTTTATGTTTATTCTTAATATTTTTAAAGATTATTTCTGATGTAACTCCCGGAATAGGCTCTTCGCGAGCCGGATAAATATCTAACAAGATTACTTCATCAAGTAAATCGAGGCTTTGAGCAAATTCAACAGCAAAATCTTTTGTTCGTGAGTATAAATGGGGTTGAAAAACGCCAGTAATCTTTTTACCCTTAAACAATTGTTTTGCTGATGAAATGGCTGCTTTAAGCTCCTCAGGATGATGAGCATAATCATCAATATAAATAAACTTATCGGTATTAATATGAATATCGAATCTTCGCTGAATGCCTGTAAACTTACTTATTGAGTTGAAAATCTCATCGTCTTTAACACCTGCCATCAATGCCATTGCAATAGCTGCCACAGCATTTTCGACATTTAACAATCCGGGTACTCCAAGTTTAAGATTTTCAATTTTTTCTATTGATCCGATAAAATCAAACTTATATAATCCGTTTTCGAGTCTGATATTTTGTGCCATAAAATCAGCTGGCTCTTTAATTGAATAGGTATACACCTTAATATCATCGCGTTGTGGAGGAGTAAAATCAATTCCTTTTTTAATTAAAAGAACTCCACCCTTATCAATTTGATTTGCAAATTGACAAAACGATTCCACTACTTTATCGCGGTTATTATAAATATCTAAATGATCGGCATCAACAGCAGATATTACAGCCATTTTAGGATAAAGCTGCAAAAATGATCGATCAAATTCATCTGCTTCGACAACCATATATTGGCTTTCGGGATCGATTAAAAGATTTGTTTTATAGTTTTTCGATATTCCGCCCAAAAAAGCATTAACACCAATTCGAGATTGACGTAAAAAATGAGCCAACATAGTACTTATAGTCGTTTTACCATGTGTTCCGGAAACGGCCAGACTAAAGTTTTCTTTGGTAAGCAATCCAAGAACTTCTGAGCGTTTCAAAACCTCAAAACCATTAGAAATAAAATAATTTAACTCTTTATGATCTTTTGGAATTGCCGGAGTATAAATTATTAAGGTATTTTCTTTTTTTAGAAACTCAGTAGGAATTAGTTTAACATCATCTTCAAAATGAATTTTTATTCCTTCTTTCTCCAATTCGGTAGTTAGTGGTTTTGACGCTTTGTCGTAACCTGCCACGTTTTTATCCAATGATTTGAAATAGCGGGCTATGGCGCTCATCCCGATACCGCCAATACCTACAAAATATAGATTATATAAGTTTTTTATATCCTGCATCATTTTTGAATTAATTTTATTACTTCTTCGGCAATGGTTTTGGCAGAATCATATAAAGCCATGTGAGAGATATTTTTCGCTAATTCGATTTTTCGTTCGATATTGTTCACCAGTTGTAATGCTTCACTCATAAGATTTTTTTGTGCATCAGCATCTTTAATCATTATAGCAGCATTTTTATTTACCAAAGCTTGTGCGTTTTTAGTTTGATGATCTTCGGCTACATTTGGTGATGGAACAAGAATTACAGGCTTGCCTACAAGGCAAAGTTCTGAAATTGTTCCAGCACCAGCTCTCGAAATAATAATATCAGCACATGCGTAGGCCAGATCCATACGAGTAATAAAATCGTGTACTTTTATATTTGTGTATTCTTTTTTGCTATTTGCCTCGAGTGCATTTGCATGATAATACTTGCCTGTTTGCCATAATAATTGAATTTCAGACGCTCCAATTTTGTCGAGGTATGCAATTATACTTTGGTTAATAGTTCGGGCTCCCAAACTGCCGCCTATTACCAAGATGGTGGGTTTGTTCTGTAAACCGAAATAACTCAAAGCCTCATCTTTGCTATTCATTTTATTTAGCAAATCCTGACGCACCGGATTACCAGTTAGCTGTATTTTTTCTTTGGGAAAATATTTCTCCATCCCTTCGTACGCAACACAAATTCTTCGGGATTTTTTTGCAAGCAACTTATTTGTGACACCTGCATACGAGTTCTGTTCCTGAATTAATGTAGGAATTCCTTTTCGGTTTGCCATAAACAGAACTGGTCCGCTGGCATAACCACCAACACCCACAACTACATCCGGTTTAAATTCGTTAATTATTTGTTTTGATATTTTTAAGCTCTTAAGAAGCTTTAAAATTACACTGAAATTCTTATGTACATCCTTTCGTTGAAGCCCGGCAACAGGTAATCCAATTATTTTATATCCCGCAGCAGGTACTTTCTCCATTTCAATTTTCCCTAATGCTCCTACAAATAAGATATTACAATCGGGATTGATTAATTTCAGTGCATTAGCAATAGAAATTGCAGGGAAGATATGTCCTCCTGTACCACCACCACTTATGATAATATTTTTACTCATTTTCAATCTCTGTATTTTTTTCTGGTTCAGCGGAAGCGTGCTCTTGTCCTTCTTCTTCGATACTTCTGCTAACACTTAAAATGATGCCGAATGCAAATCCTGTAAATAGTATTGATGAGCCACCCATACTTACGAGAGGCAATGTTTGTCCGGTAACCGGGAACACACTTGCAGCCACACCCATATTAATTAAAGCCTGAAAAGTGAGACTAATAGCCAATCCAATTGAAAGGAATGCAGCAAAAGTTTTTTGTGTTTTCCGGACAATAACTCCGGCCCGGAAGAGTAAAAACAGATATAAAAACAAAACAACTGCTCCTCCTATAAATCCATACTCTTCAATAATAATTGCATAAATAAAGTCGGAGTAAGGATGTGGTAAAAAGTTACGCTGGGAGCTATTTCCAGGCCCTTTTCCAAATATACCACCTGAGGCAATAGCTATCTTACTTTGTTCAGCCTGAAAATTTTCACCACTCTCGCCACTTACAAAATTTTCGATCCGGTTTTGCCATGTTGCTACACGACCTTTTTTACCAGAAACAACAATACCAGTAATTACCAAAGCAACTATAAGAATACCTACAACACCTACAATCAACAAATACTTTATCTTAACCCGACCAATAAACATCAAAACAAACGAAACTACAAATAACATAAGTGCTGTTGAAAGGTTTGCGGGCATAATTAAACCACAAACCACAACCACTGGCATAACAAGATTTACAATAAATCCATTAAAGTCATCAGTTTTATCCTGCCTCATTGAAAGTATCCTGGCTAAATACATAATCAATGCTAGCTTGGCCATATCGGAAGTTTGGATTGTAAGTCCAATGCCAGGCAATGTTAACCAGCGAGTTGCCTGGTTTAAACTTGTTCCTAACACCAGTGTAATAGCTAAAAGAAAAATAGACAGGTATAACAAACCCTGAGATAATCGAGAATAGTATTTATAAGGAATCATGTGCGTAACAAAAATCATCCCCAAGCCAAACAACAACAGTGTAAAATGCTTCATGATATAATAAAAGGTATTTCCCTCCTGATATTTGTAAGCCAATGTTCCAGTAGAGCTATAAACTGCAAGCAATGAAAATATTGAGAGTGCAAAAATCACCCCCCAAACGACTTTGTCTCCCTTAAAATATTTCGCAAATAATTCTTTTACTTGCATATTATTCCTATACCTTGATAAAATTTCTTCTATAAATCTTTTACTGCTTGCTTAAACTGACGACCACGATCTTCATAGTTTTCGAACAAGTCAAAACTGGCACATGCAGGCGAAAGGAGAACTGTATCTCCGTTTCGGGCCAGATAATAAGCCGTTTTTACTGCATCTGAAGCTGATTGAACATCAACTATTGTATCGATAATACGGCCAAATGCTTTGTGAATCTTGGAGTTGTCTTTACCCAAACAAATTATGGCTTTTACCTTTTTGCACACCAGGTCCTCGAGTGAGGAATAATCATTCCCCTTATCGATACCACCGGCAATCCAGATTACACCTTGAGGCATGCTTTCGAGGGCATACCACGTTGAATTCACATTTGTTGCTTTTGAGTCGTTAATAAACTCAATGCCATGTACCTTAAGCACATGCTCCAACCGATGCTCCACACCCTGGAAGTTACTCAGGCATTCGCGAATAACTTCCTTGCGGATTTTTAGCACTTGGGAGGCAATTCCGGCAGCCATAGAATTGTAGGTATTATGCTGCCCTTTTAAAGCAAGATCAAGTATTGACATAGTAAACTCGTTATTATGATGTTTAATAATTATTTGGTCGTTATCTATATATGCACCTTCGGTGTATTTTTCTTTTATTGAAAATGGAAGCATTTTTGCCTCAATGGATCTTTTTGCAACTTCCTGCTTAGTAACTTCATCCTCGGCACAATAAATAAAATAATCAGATGAAGTAAGATTCTGTAGAATTCTCATTTTTGAATCGGTATAACCCTGCATTCCATTGTAGCGATCGAGGTGATCGGGAGTAATATTCATTAAAATGGCAATATCAGCCTTAAAATCGTACATACCATCAAGCTGAAAACTGCTTAATTCGATTACATAATAATCGTAATTACACTCAGCCACTTGTTGTGCCCAACTCTGGCCAACATTTCCAGCAATACCGACATTTAAACCTGCGGTTTTTAAAATGTAATGGATTAATGTGGTGGTAGTAGTTTTTCCATTGCTGCCTGTGATACATATTTTATAGGCATTCGAGTATCTTGCAGCATACTCGATTTCAGAAATTACAGGAATACCTTTTTCAATTGCTTTTCGTACTATTTCTACTTTTTCAGGTATTCCGGGACTCTTAATAATCTCATCAGCATTCAGTATTTTTTCAAATGTGTGCTTTCCTTCCTCCCACTCCACATTTATTTCGTTGAGTTTGGTTTTATATTTATCGGCAATTTTTCCAAAATCAGAAACGAAAACCTGCTCGCCATTTTTCTTAGCCAAAATAGCCGATCCTACTCCACTTTCGCCTGCACCTAATATGACAATTCGTTTACTCATCGTTTATTATCTGATTTTTAATGTTACAACACTGATTACAGCCAATAAAATCCCAACAATCATAAAACGCATTACAATTTTAGGTTCGGGATATCCTTTCATCTGAAAATGATGATGCAAAGGAGACATTTTAAATATTCGGCGGCCTTCGCCATATTTTTTCTTGGTGTATTTAAAGTAACTAACCTGAATCATTACTGAAAGACTCTCTACCAAGAAAATCCCGCATAAAATGGGTATTAGTAATTCTTTTCGGATAATAATTGCAAAAACAGCAATGATTCCACCAAGGGTTAAACTACCTGTATCGCCCATAAAAACCTGTGCAGGATAAGAGTTATACCAAAGAAAACCAACCGTTGCACCAATAAATGCACTCATAAATACAACCAGCTCACCCGTATATGGGATATACATTATATTAAGGTAATCGGCATAAATAATATTACCCGACAGATATGCGAATATCCCAAGTGTGGTTCCAATAATTGCTGATGTTCCTGTAGCCAGGCCATCTAATCCATCGGTAAGGTTTGCTCCGTTTGAAACCGCTGTTATAATAAATATTACAATGATGACAAATACAATCCATGCATATCGTTGACTTTTATCGCCCAAGAATGAAACCAGATAAGCGTAATCAAACTCATTATCTTTAAAAAATGGGATGGTTGTTTTTGTTGATTTAAGGTCTTTGGTATAAACCAGAATCTCTTCACCTGCATAATCACCCTTTTCAATTACCTGGGCTATTTCAGTAGATTTCTTTTCAGTAATTTTTTCACGAATAATAACATCATCGCTTAAATACAGAGTAACTCCAACTATTAAACCTAATCCTACCTGACCAAGAATTTTAAATTTACCAGCTAATCCTTTTTTATTTTTTCTGAATGTTTTAATATAATCATCAGCAAAGCCAATAAGACCTAACCAAACAGTAGTTATTAACATAAGCAGTACATATATATTACCTAAATCACCAAATAATAATGTAGGAATAATAATTGATGCAAGAATGATTATACCTCCCATTGTCGGAGTGCCTTTTTTACTCATCTGGCCTTCGAGCCCCAAGTCGCGAATATCTTCACCAATCTGCTTTTTGCGCAAATAATTAATAATCTGCTTTCCAAAAACCAGTGCGATTAACAGAGAAGTAATCATAGTTGCCGCCGAGCGAAAAGAAATGTACCGAAACACACCTGCTCCCGGGAAATTAAATTTTTCTAAAAATTCAAATAAGTAATAAAACATATATTAGTTAGTTATATAGTTCGTTAAATAGTTGATTTATTATTTCGCGATCATCAAAATGATGCTTAACACCCATAATTTCCTGATATGTTTCATGCCCTTTACCAGCGATAAGAATAACATCTCCTGGTTTTGCCAATAAACAAGCTGTTCTGATAGCTTCTTTACGATCAGTAATGGCTAGCACATTTTTCATATTTACAACGTCCACACCAGCCTTCATTTCTTCAATAATGGTAATCGGATTTTCTGATCGCGGATTATCTGATGTTAGGATTACTTTATTGCTATTGAGCGCTGCTATATTTGCCATTTCGGGTCGTTTTGTTTTATCACGATCGCCTCCTGCACCAACAACGGTAATTACATTCTGATCATCAGTTCGAATTTGGTTTATAGCATTCAACACATTTAGCAATGCGTCGGGAGTATGAGCATAATCGACAATTGCAGTTATTCCATTTGGCGAACGATAACTCTCAAAACGGCCTTCGACAGGTTTCATTTCGCTTAATGCAGTCAGAACCTCATCTTTGTCGAATCCAAGAAGATATAGTGTAGCAAAAACACCCAGCAGGTTATATGCATTAAACCGTCCAACGAAGAAAGTCCATACATCTCTGTTATCGAATGAAAGCATGCTGCCATCGAAATGACTTTCGATAATTTTTACTTTAAAATCGGCCACAGATTGTAAGGCAAAGGTTTGTGTTCTGGCTTTGGTGTTCTGAACCATCACTCCCGAATTTTTATCATCGGCATTAACTAATGCAAAACTTCCGGCGGGTAACTCATCAAAGAATTTTTTCTTTGCTTTAATATATTCGGCAAAAGTTTTATGGTAATCGAGATGATCGTGAGTGATATTCGTAAATAACCCTCCAACAAAATGAAGTCCTGAAACTCTCTCCTGATCAATTGCATGTGAGCTAACTTCCATAAAACAATATTCGCAGCCTGCATTAACCATATCGTTTAGCAGTTTGTTAATTTGAACTGCATCAGGAGTGGTATGTGTAGCTTCTATAGCCAGATCATCAATATAATTACGAACAGTCGATAGCAATCCGGATCTGAACCCCAATCTACGAACCATAAGATAAAGTAACGTTGCTGTGGTTGTTTTTCCGTTGGTTCCGGTTATGCCGAACAATTTTAGTTTTCGTGATGGATGATTATAAAAAGCTGCAGCTAATAATCCAAGTGTTTTTGATGAATTCTCAACCTGAACATAGGTAATATCCTTATTTATTTTGGCAGGAATATTTTCGCAAACAACAGCTGCAGCACCATTCTGTATTGCCATTGGAATATAAGCATGCCCATCGGAAAGTGTTCCCTTAACTGCCACAAAAAGGCACCCCCGATTTACTTTTCGCGAATCGAATACGATTGAAGTAAAAGGAATCTCTGTATTTCCAATTACTTTTTTAACTGCTACAGCCTGCAATATTTCGTTTAAAATCCTCATCTGAAAATTTAATTAATTGACATTTGAAGCCATACGCTGTTACCGCGCTGAATAACAGTACCTGGAGGAATTGATTGCTGAACAATGCTTCCTCTACCACCGAAATCGACATGTAATCCGGCATTTTCGAGAATAAACAATCCATCCTTTAATCCCATACCAACCACGTTAGGCATAAGATTTTTTATTATAGTTCTGTTCTTTAAGCTTATAGCCTCATCTGTTCTATTGGTTACCACCCAATCCGTTTTTATATCATCATCATTATAATCGATATCGAGGTGGCGTAACACATATTTTAGTTCTTTATAATAGCTATTTTTAGTAAATGGTAACACCGATTCGCCATTTTCAGAAAGCTCCATATCATCAACACTTTCGTGAATATCAAAACTAGTAGCATAAACCTTGTCGGCTATTTCTTTAAAAACAGGACCAGCAACAAGATTTCCATAGTAAACATAGTTCGAGGGCGAGTTAACAACCACAATACATGAATACTGAGGGTTATCAGCAGGAAAATATCCCACAAAAGAAGCCTGATAGCTTAATCTACCTTGTTCTTTATATCCTTTCCCTTTACGTGCAATTTGCGCTGTACCAGTTTTACCTGCTATTTTATATGTTTTATTTTTCAGGTTGTTAGCTGTTCCATTTTCAACAACCCCTTCGAGCATGGTTTTTACTTTTTTCAGGGTTGATCTTGAACAAATAGCTTGATTAATGATTTCTGGTTCGAACGATTTCACGGTATTACCATGAAACTTAATTTCTTTAACCAATCGTGGGCGAACCATTCTTCCGTTATTGGCCACTGCGTTGTAAAGTGTAAGAATTTGGATCGGAGCCATTCTAACTTCATATCCAATAGACATCATAGGAAGAGAAACTCCAGACCAAAATTTATCATCGGGGAATTTAATCTCGGGATTGCCTTCACCTCGGATATCTATTCCTACTCTACTATTCAGATTCATCCGATACAGACGATTTATAAATTTTTCTTCATCGCCCTTATAATAACGTGTAATTATTTTTGAAATACCTACATTTGATGAATACTCGAATACCTGCTTAACAGTAAGCATTCCATAACCCCCTTCTTTGGTATCTGTTATTTTCTTATCATAATACAAAATCTCACCCTTCCCTGTATTAATTGTATCATCCAGATCTACATACCCATCTTCGAGAATAGCAATCATAGATGCCAGTTTAAATGTTGATCCAGGCTCGGCGCTTTCTCCTATGGCATAATTATAGGTTTCCTTATATGCTCCACTGCTGGTTTTTTCAAGATTTGCAATTGCTTTTATCTCACCTGTTTTAACCTCCATTAAGATCGCAGAGCCGTGATGAGCATTATGTCGCGACAGTTGTTTTCGTAATGCATTCTCAGCAACATCCTGAATATTAACATCAATAGTAGAAAGCACATCCATCCCATCTTTTGGCTCAACCTCATTACCATCTTTTACGGGCATCCATGCATTCCCCGGAAGCCGCTGCATAAGTCGGATTCCGTTAACACCACTCAGCTCTTCATCAAAAGCTCCTTCGATACCAACCACATTACCGCGTTCTCCTTGCGTTGTATA
Source organism: Bacteroidales bacterium (assembly GCA_050179935.1). Lineage (GTDB taxonomy): Bacteria > Bacteroidota > Bacteroidia > Bacteroidales > UBA12077 > UBA12077. Next base: position 20,878 of record JBFXEQ010000005.1, read on the forward strand.
ACCTATTGTTCTCGAGGCAAGACTGGCATGAGGCTGAATACGCATATTTGTTTGGATAGGCATAAATCCTCCTTTATTAGCACCTAACCGAAAAATAGGAAACTTCCTCATCTCTTTAAGCTGAATATAACTTACTCGTCGTTTAAGCAAATGATAACGCTCACCGTTTCTGCGTGCTTTAAGAATTTCGTTTTTATATGCTGATGCAGGTTTGTCCCGAAATAATCTGGATAAACAAAGAGCCAGAGAATCAATTTTTTTATTAAACATATAGCTATCCATACCGGTACTGCGAGTATCCAGGCGTATTTCGTAAAAAGGTACCGAGCTGGCAAGCAATCTACCGTCTGTATCCATTATATCGCCTCTGTTGGCTTCAATGGTAATATCTTTTAGGCTAAGAATCTGAGCTTTTTCTCTCCATTTTGGACCTTCGATAATCTGCAGATATAACACCTTTGCAAGTATGGCAATACCAAGTAATAGCATAAATACATATACTAAACCAACGCGCCATACTATTTCTTTTTTTAATGACATCTGCAAAAATTAGTTTACTACAATCTTTTTTGGTGGCACCACCGACTCTTCCAGGTCAAGACCTCGTTCCTTAACCTTTTTAGCAACCTCAGATTGCTTGCTTATAAGCATCAACTCGGCAGCTGTTGTGATCGATTCGGCTCTTAAATCATTTATCTCCTTTTGTAATTCAATATTCCGACGAACAATTTTTTCGGCATGATATCTGTTCCCGATATAAATAAAAGCAAGCAAAACAAGAAAGATGATGTATGGCAATTGCTTCACAAACCAGTCGTTGGTAAGTACCGAACCATCCAAAACATCTCTTATTGAACCCTTTCTGGCTTTTTTAGGTTCTTTCTTATCTTCAACAAATTCGATATGTTCGTTATCTTTTACCATATTAAACACGCTCTGCTATTCGTAATTTTGCACTTCGTGCTCTATTGTTTTCTTCTATTTCTTTTTCAGATGGAACTATAATTTTTCTATTTACCGCAACAAATGGAGCGTTAGTGTTTCCAAAAAAATCTTTTTCGGCGTCGCCTTCAAACAATCCTGATTTTATAAAATTTTTCACCAATCTGTCTTCTAACGAATGATAAGTAATAACTACCAATCGTCCACCAGGCTTAATAACTTCGGTTGTCTGACTCAACATATCTTTTAAAAACTCCATTTCTCTGTTCACCTCAATTCGTAAAGCCTGAAATACCTTTGCTAAAAACTTATGCTCAGCATGCTTGGGTAGAAAAGGCGTTAATACATTAACCAATGCCTTTATATCCTTAATTTCAGAAACCTGACGACCCGCAACGATTGCTTTTGCAAGTTTTCTGCCATTATCCAACTCACCATACTCCCAAAATATTTTCGATAATTCCTGCTCGGTATAATTATTTACAATTTCATGAGCATATAATTTTGCATTCTGATTCATCCTCATATCGAGGTTTCCATCGTAACGGAAAGAAAAACCTCTATCGGGTTGATCGATATGATGTGATGAAAGGCCCAAATCAGCCAGAATACCATCTACCTTATCGAGTTTATAATATTTCAGGAAGTTTTTAAGAAATCTGAAATTATGATTTACAAAAACAAAACGCTTGTCATCGATCAAATTTTGCTGAGCATCATTATCCTGATCAAAAGCGATAAGTTTTCCTGTTGTAAGTTGCTTTATTATTTCGCGGGAGTGACCGCCTCCACCGAAAGTTACATCGACATAAATCCCCTCTGGCTTTATATTTAAGCCATCAATACTCTCTTTCAGTAAAACCGGTGTATGGTAAGTCATTTCTATCCCATTTCCTGATTTATATTACCTCCCATTATTTTCTCGGCCAAAGCTGCAAAGTCATCTTGATTTTCGGCTATTGCCTCGTACAAATCTTTCGACCAAATTTCTATTTTGCCATCTTGTCCGGCTAAAATTGCTTCTTTAGAGATATTTGCCACATCGAGCAAACGTTTTGGTATAAGTAATCGGTTACTGCTATCAAGCTCAATCTCTGCCGATCCTTTGTAAAAGTTTCGTAAGAACTTATTATGCTCTTTATTATAAGGGTTTATTTTACTTCTGATAATTGCATTTTGCCTGTCCCACTCTTCCATTGGAAAAAGGATAAGGCATTTTTCGAAAATATCGGTTTTAACCACAAAACGGTCACTGGAAGCAGTGTTCATCTGCTTTTTAAGTGTTGCCGGAAAGGTAATACGACCTTTCTCATCAACTTTGCAATTATAATCTCCAATGAATGTTGCCATTATATTCTGTCTTCAACTTGTAAAAATATATAAAATTTTCCCACATTCTACCACTTTCACCCATTTTTTACCACTTTGTTAATAACTTTTATAAAATCGATTATGGAATAGACAATGAAGAGCAAGCAACATATCACCAAAACCTTTGTTTTTATTGGTTTTTAAGCACTTAACTTGTAAGTAGAAAAGTGACAAAAAAATGTTAAAATTATATTATTGTTACTGCGAGAACTGCAAACAGGCCGAAGCAGTCTTTAAAAATTATCAGCCTGTCGGTAAACAGATAAGTAAGATCGATTGGGAGTTATAGATTACAAAACATAAAGATTATTAACCAATGGCCCATGGTAATTCATTTATAAAAAAATTACAATTTGTTTAGATGATAAAAACCTCATAAAACAATTATTATGGAAAATATAAGGATTCCAAAATAGATGTCTTTAATTTGTAATATTGTTAAAGAAGGTTACATTAGTAAACCGAAAACCATGCTTATGTTAAGAATTCTGTTTGAGTCATTTTTGCATGTTATTTTAATCATTTCTATTGTTTTTCTTATTCTTAAAGAAAAATCTAAAGTAAATTATCAGCGGATATTAATTTTTGCTTTTTGTTATATTGTATATCAGCTTTTTCTTTCTTTACCAGCCATTAACGATGAGTTTAATTTTATAGAAAGTCGATGGAACTGGGAAGGTAAAATTTTTGGAATAATCTGGGGAATAACTTCGTATTTTTTGTTTCGACGTTTTTTTCATGAAAATGATTTTTTCACTTTAAAACAAAATAAGAAAAGTTATACGCAAGCCATGCTAGTATGTATTATTTATGTTACAATCTCGACCATTATTTGGTTTTTATTCGATAAACCAGCATACGACCTAGAATCGCTGATATTTGAATTAACCTTACCTGGGATTGATGAAGAAATAATCTTTCGGGGAATAATCCTTGGACTTTTTGCATCTTCGTTAAAAAATAAAATACCATTCATAGGAAATCCAAGCATTTTATTAACAGCGGTACTTTTTGCACTTTCACATGCTCTTTCTGTTAAATCACAATACGTTATAGATTTTAATCTATATCAATTTTTACAAACAGGATTTACAGGATACATTCTAGGATGGGTTACTATAAAAAGCCGAAGTATCTTGCTAGCCTTGCTCACTCATAATCTCAGCAATTTTCTTGGTGCTTTGTCAACATTAATAAAATAAAATACAACAACCAAGTCAACATAAAAACCATCCTGTTATTCTTTCAACTACGAAAAGATCGTCGTTGTAAATAAATCCATTTTTTTACCAGCCTCAGATGAAAAACAAGCTGTTTTATTTTATTACATCAGACAGTATTTTAAATATTAAACCATTGATGTAATAAGTATTTTTGTAAGAACTCCTGTTCGTTTTTATAGAGCATAAATTTACATCCTTTTTTATGTCATTTTTATTTTAAGGTAATTGTGAATTTAGCTTTCGAACAAACCCATTGAAACATTTTCGCGCAAAGTGGGGAGGCCGAAGCTCACCTAACCATATCAGAAAGGTTAATAATGACACAATTATTTAAACCATGGTTTTCATAAACCTAATAAAAGATCTGAGTCTACTTCCCAAATGTTTTTTTATAGTTATACCTTTTAGCAGATATTTGTTTTATTTTTGGAATTTGATATAAATTTATTTTTTATGGAAAGAATTGATATAAGGGAGATTTTTAAGGAAAAGAATCCTGGGGTAGCCAGATTAATCCCTGGTTTTATTTACCGATACATCGAAAGAGTAGTTCATCAGAAAGAGATTAATGAAGCTCTGCCTATATTAAAAGATAAGTTAGGCCTTGATTTTGCAAATGCTGTAATTGATCAATTTCAAGTTAAAATAATTGTTAATGGATCTGAAAATATCCCTGCATCAGGCCGTTATATTTTTGTTGCCAATCATCCATTAGGAGGACTCGATGGACTTGTTTTTGCAAAAGTGGTTGGCGAAAAACACCCCAATCTTCAATTTTTGGTTAATGATATTTTAATGAATCTTAAAAATCTCGAACCAATTTTTGCTCCTGTGAATAAGCACGGAAAGCAATCTGTACAATACGTAAAAAGAATTGAAGAAATATATAAGTCTGATGTTCAGGTGTTAAATTTCCCCGCTGGTATGTGTTCGCGAAAAATAAATGGCAAAATCACCGATCTGGAGTGGATGAAAAGCTTTGTAGCAAAAGCCGTTCAGCATAAACGAGATGTTGTTCCGGTATTTGTTGAGGGCACCAATTCGAAATTCTTTTATAACCTTTCGAACATTCGTACCAAATTGGGTGTTAAAGCTAACCTGGAGATGTTTTATCTGCCAGATGAAATGTTTAAACAAAAAGGAAAAACAATTACATTAACTTTTGGCAAGTCAATTCCTTATTCCACATTCGACAAATCATTTAGTCCATCAGCATGGGCACAAAAAGTAAAAGAACATATTTATGGAATTGCAACAACACCAACTAAGGAATTTAAATAAACTCTTTGTAAATTTGTAATACAAAACTTCCGACAGGTATATGAAAGAAATAATTGAACCCATCGATAAAAAGCTTATAAAAGCTGAGTTAACACACGAAAAGTTTCTTCGCAAAACCAACAATGTTGGAAATGAATTATATATAATTAATTATCATAACTCGCCCAACACCCTGAATGAAATAGGGCGGTTAAGAGAACTTACTTTCAGAAATGCCGGCGGAGGAACAGGAAAAGAAATTGATATAGACAGTTTTGATACCCAGGAAAATCCTTATGAACAACTTATTTCGTGGGATCCTGAAGAAGAAGAAATTGTTGGTGGTTACCGCTTTCATGTTTGTAATCACGACAGTGACCCAAAAAACCTGGCAACCTCTAAATTATTTGAGTTTTCAGAAGAATTCAGCAAAACACATCTTCCATACATGATTGAGCTTGGCAGATCGTTTATTCAGCCTAAATTTCAATCAGCTTCTGCCGGACGGAAGGCTCTGTATGCCTTAGATAATCTTTGGGATGGATTAGGAGCATTAATTATTGAAAATCCGCAGGTAAAATATTATTTCGGAAAAGTTACTATGTATCCCCATTTTAACCCAGAGGCCCGAAATATGATTTTATATTTCTTAAACAGCCAGTTTCATGATAAAAACAATTATGTTGTTCCTATAAAACCCCTCTCATTAGATATTGATGAGGAGCAAATGAAAACTATATTTACCGGTACTGATTATAAGGAAAATTACAGAATCCTCCAGAAAAAGGTTCGCGAATATAATCTTAATATTCCTCCGCTTATTAATGCCTACATGAACTTATCACCATCGATGAAATTTTTTGGAACTGCTATTAACGAAACATTTGGAGAAGTTGAAGAATCGGGTATTATGATTACAATTGATGATATTTTCCCCACGAAAAAGGAAAGGCATATTAGTACTTACATCCGAAATAAGCTGTTTAAAAAGTTTAAATTCAAAAAGTAGATTCAATAAAAACAAGCCTATTTAAAAAACACTTTACATTATCCAGAGGAACTGGAAACGTTTTAATATGTTGCTAATAAACTGCGATATAGTACGTTTCGATGTGTATTAAAAAACTCATTTTTTAATACGCTCTCTGATTGCGTCCTTCGATAAAATTAATAAATGATCGGTTTACCACTTTATTGCCACCCGGAGTAGGATACTTACCAGTAAAATACCAATTACCATTATTATTGGGACATGCTGCATGCAAGTTTTCAATTGACTGAAACACAATTTCAACTTCGGCATTTACATCCCGTGTTCTCAGCATTTCAGCAATTTTAACGGATATATCTTCGGGAGTAAATGGTTTATAAATTTCTTTTACATAATTCACGATTTCTTCTTTGGGGAGGTTTTCCTGTGCTTTGGATTTTTTATAAACCTCATTGATAATGTGTTCATTACCAGAATCTTTTAACAACTCGATAGCCGCTTTAAATGCAACAAAATCAGCTAATTTGGCCATATCAATTCCGTAACAATCGGGATATCTGATTTGTGGTGATGAAGAAACAACAACTATTTTTTTAGGTTTTAACCGATCGAGTATTCGGAGAATACTTTCGCGCAATGTAGTACCACGAACAATAGAATCATCAATAACAACGAGGTTATCAATTCCTTCGCGAATTGTTCCGTACGTTACATCATATACATGGCCTACCAGATCGTTACGACCTTTGTCCTGTGCAATAAATGTTCTCAGTTTAATATCCTTAACAGCGATTTTCTCTACCCTGATTTTTTTAGACATTACTCTGTCAAACTCTTTTTCGGTAAGTTTCTCGCCAAAAGCTAAAATCTCTTTTTTCTGTTCCTGAAGCAGATAACTTTTTAACCCATCGACCATGCCATAAAAAGCTGTTTCGGCAGTATTTGGAATAAAAGAAAAAACAGTATTTTCAATATCGTGGTTTATCGATTTTAAAATAGATGGAATTAATAAACGGCCAAGCTGTTTTCTTTCCTGGTAAATATCCATATCGCTGCCACGTGAGAAATAGATACGCTCGAACGAACACGAACTTCGTTTTTGAGGAACTCTTATTTCTTCTAAAGCTACCAGTCCATTCTTTTTAACTATGAGCGCTTTACCCGGATCAATCTCTTTAACAGCTTCGGCTTTTAAGTTCATTACCGTTTGTATTACCGGCCGCTCCGATGCAACAACCACAATTTCATCATCGGTATAATAAAATGCCGGGCGTATTCCCCAAGGATCACGCATTACAAATGAATCGCCATGACCAATAATTCCGGCCATTGCATATCCGCCATCCCAATCTTTACTTGCTTCCTGAAGTAGTTTTTTTACATCAATATCTTTAGCAATAAGCTCAGAAATTTCTTTGTTGGTAAAACCCTCGTTTTTATATTGTCGAAATAGCAATTGATTTTCTTCATCTAAAAAATGGCCAACTTTTTCAAGTACGGTAATCGTATCAGAATATTCTTTTGGATGTTGACCAAGCTCAATAAGACCTTTAAAAAGCTCATCAACATTGGTCATATTAAAATTGCCAGCCAATATAAGGTTTCGTGATTTCCAGTTGTTTTCACGCATCAGCGGTTGAACAAATTCGATATCGCCACCGCCAAAAGTACCATAACGCAAATGCCCTAAGTAAATACAGGCTGCTGAAGGCAGATTTTCTTTAGCCCATAATGGGTCGTTTAATATTTCGGGGTTTTTTCTTTGTGCTCTGGTGTGAAACGCATTAACCTCATCAAAAACATCCTTAATCGGAGTTGAGCTGTTCGATCTGAATCGGTGAATATATTTTCGGCCTGGAATTGGATCCAGTTTCAACGTTGCAAGGCCTGCCCCATCCTGGCCACGATTATGTTGCTTTTCCATAAGCAGATATAACTTATGGAGTCCGTACATCCACGATCCATATTTAGATTGATAGTATTCTAAAGGTTTTAATAGCCTAATAAAAGCTATACCGCACTCGTGTTTTATCTGATCGCTCATTGTTAATCCTTTTTCAACATTTTTTTTACTGCTGATGCAATATGCTCAGCCTTCATTTTATATTTCTGCAACAGCTCATCGGGGTTTCCTGATTCGCCAAACTTATCATCCATACCAATCATAATCATAGGTACGGGTACATTTTTAACAACTACCTCAGCAACTGCGCTTCCTAAGCCTCCATAAATCTGGTGTTCTTCGGCTGTAACAATAGCTCCGGTTTCTTTTGCAGCTTTTATAATCAATTCAGCATCAATGGGTTTAATTGTGTGTATATTAATAACACGCGAATTGATATTTTGTTTTTCGAGATCATACGCAGCCTGTAATGCTTCCCACACAAGATGACCAGTGGCAATAATGGTAATATCATTTCCCTCTTTCAATGTTTGCCCTTTACCTACTTCGAAGGACAGATTTTCGGATGTAAAATCAGGTACAGGCTCTCGACCATAACGTATATATGCTGGACCTTTAACCTGTTCGACCGAAGCAATAGTAGCAAGCTTTGCTTGTGTTGCATCGCATGGTGACAGCACGGTCATGTTTGGTAGAACCCTCATTATAGCAATATCTTCGAGAGCCTGATGAGTTGCTCCATCGGGACCAACTGAAATCCCTGCATGTGCACCTCCGATTTTCACCGGTAAATTATTATAGCAGATTGAAATTCTGATTTGGTCTGTTGTTCGTAAAGCAGAAAAAACACCATAAGTAGCTGCAAAAGGAATTTTACCACCCAGAGCCATTCCTGCGGCAACTCCCATAATGTTTTGTTCGGCTATCCCTAAAGAAAAAAAGCGATCAGGAAATTGATCCCGAAAGAAATTCATACTAACTGATGATGTAATATCGGCACCTAAAGCAACTATTTCGGGATACTTTATTCCCAACTCTTTAAGGCCTTCGCCAAATCCAAATCGTGTAGGTTTTAGCTGTTTTACTTTATACATCATTTACCGGTATAACTTTCATTTAATTCGATCAAAAACTTCTCAACCTGCTCTTTTGAAGGAGCTTTGCCATGCCACATATAATCGTTTTCGATGCTTTTTACACCTTTGCCCATCACCGTTTGTGCAATAATAACCGTTGGAGCCACATGTTGCTGAAACGCTTTATTATACGATTCAATAATTGCTAAATGATCGTGTCCACTGCATTGAATAACATTCCAGCCGAAGGCCTCAAATTTCGCTGTTAATGGTTCTATCTCCATTACATCCGATGTTTTTCCATCGATCTGCAATGAGTTTCTGTCAACCAAAGCTACCAGATTGTTGAGTTTATAATGCGATGCACTCATTGCCGCTTCCCATATTGAACCTTCCTGTAATTCGCCATCACCATGAATAGAAAATACACGCCATGGTTTATTATCCATTTTTGCAGCAAGAGCGAGTCCTACAGCAACCGATAATCCTTGTCCTAGCGAACCTGCCGAGAGTTCTATTCCAGGCAATCCATGCTCTTTACCAGGATGACCCTGTAACCGAGAACCCAATTTACGTAAGGTAAGCAATTCGCTTTTATCAAAGTATCCTGCATGAGCAAGGGCTGTATAAAAAACCGGAGCAACATGACCAATAGATAATATGAGCCTATCGCGCTCTGACCAGGTTGGATTTTGAGGATTGTGATTTAAAATATTAAAATAAAGACACGTAAAGATATCGGCTAATCCCAACGATCCGCCAAGGTGTCCTGATCCAGCTTCAGAAAGACTTCTTATAACATCTTTCCGTATTTCAAAAGATATTTTTTTTAGTTCGTTTATATCTTTTATTGCTGGCATTAAAAGTTTTGTTTAATCATCAAGTTTGGGAAAATTTATTCGGCTAGGAACAATAAACGCAGCAGGAAAATACTGTTTAATTCTTTTAAAATCAATCAATGCATCATTTTTTGTTCTGTAATCTCCTGCATACACCTTAAAATAGGGACTATCGTATTCGCGATACACTGAAATTTCGGGAAACAGTTCGTTAAATCTGGCATTCGCCTCTTGCGACTTTTCACGTGCTGTTTGTCCCAAATCTGAGTAAATTCTTATTCGAAAGCCCTGAATTCCATTATATTCTTTGTTTTGAGAAACGTGTTTCCAAACCATTTTATTAATTCTGCTATCCTGATAAATCACCACGTTTCCATTGCCTGCTTTTTTTTCATTTAGTTTGTAGAAAATTTCAGTAGCATATTCATTTGATTGCTGCGTATTTTGTGCTGATACACCAACAAAATAAAAGAAAGATAAAAAGACCAGAAGCAGATTATATATTTTCATATTGTTAAATGAAATTACAGCGCTAAATTACGTTTTTTTTGCAATACTTACAGGTTGATTTTTTTCAATTTTTCGCCAATATCAACCGTCTGTTTTTCAGATACTTTAATTTTTTTATAATGTAAAAACGATCTAACAATAAGTTTACCCTCCACTTTTATTTCAACCTGTTTTTCTTTTTTAAGTTTATACAACATCATTGCATTTGATAATAAATTATCCAATTGCACATACACCGGAAACGATTGAACTCCATCAAAATGTTTGGGAACAGTAATCAGCGTATCGTTTTTCATTTTTCCAATAAAACGATCATTTACTGATATATCAAAATCAAGCGACTTAATTTTAAGCTTAAAATTATTTGGGTTTGAGATAGGTACTTTCAGATCAAGCGACAATTTGTTGCCTTCCATTCCTCTGAATTTTACATCATTTACATCGCCCACATCAACCATTTTATAAACATTACATGCAGTAAAGAGCATGGTTATAATTACAAAACCGATGGCTAATTTGTTATACAAATACTTCATTTTTAGTTATTTTACATTACGACTTCAATCATTTCTTTATTGCTGCCAGTGCATAGCTTTTTCTACTGCTTTTTTCCACCCATTATATAGTTTGGTTCTATTGTTTTCTTCCATTAACGGTAAAAAGGTACGATCTATTTTTCGTTGTTTATTTAAATCTTTAATAGTCCAGAAACCAGATGCTAATCCGGCAAGGCAAGCTGCACCCAAAGCTGTTGTTTCAATATTGTCGGGTCGCACAACCTCCACATTCAGTATATCAGCCTGAAATTGGAGCAAAAAATTGTTTGCCGAAGCGCCTCCATCTACATTAAGTGTTTTTAACTCAATACCAGAGTCGTTTTCCATGGCTTTTAAAACATCCATGGTTTGGTAAGCAAGCGATTCGAGTGTAGCTCTAACAATATGCTTATCGGTAACACCCTGTGTAAGACCCAGTATAGCTCCGCGGGCATACATATCCCAATAAGGAGCTCCGAGTCCTGAAAAAGCAGGAACTACATAAATTTCTTCAGTATCTTTAACTTCGTTAGCAATTTTTTCTGTTTCAGAAGCTGATTTTATGAGTTTTAATGCGTCGCGTAACCACTTAATAGCTGCTCCTGCAATAAATACGCTTCCTTCGAGCGCATAGTTTATCTCACCATTTAATCCCCAGGCAATTGTTGTTAATAATCCTGATTTTGACTCGACCATTGTTTTACCTGTGTTCATCAACATAAAACAACCTGTACCATAAGTATTCTTGGCCATTCCCTGAGTAAAACATGTTTGACCAAACAAAGCCGCTTGCTGATCACCTGCAATTCCTGAAATCTGTATTTCCTTACCAAATATGCTTGGATCAGTTATCCCGTAAATTTCTGACGACATTCGAACCTCCGGGAGAATTTTTTTGGGTATTTCGAAAAGATCTAGCAACTTTGTATCCCACACTAACTCGCGGATATTAAAAAGCATTGTTCGTGAGGCATTCGAATAATCGGTGATATGTAATTTACCTTTAGTAAGTTTCCAGATAAGCCATGTATCAATTGTTCCTGCTAACAAATCTCCTGCTACAGCTTTCTCCTTTGCTCCTTCAACGTTCTTTAGAATCCATTGAATTTTTGTAGCCGAAAAGTACGAATCGATAACCAGTCCGGTATTTTTTTTAATATAATCACTCCAGCCATTCACTGTTAAATCCCTGCAAATATCAGCTGTTCGCTTATCCTGCCACACTAATGCATTATAAACAGGAACTCCTGTATTCTTATCCCACACAACAACTGTTTCGCGCTGATTAGCAATACCTATTGCAGTTATATCGGAAGGATTTAATTTTAGCTTATGAATCGCTTTTTGTGCTGTTTCTATCTGCGTTTTCCAGATTTCTTCGGGATTATGTTCTACCCAACCAGCATGCGGATAATACTGTGCAAACTCTTGTTGTTCTGATCCAACAACTGTTAACTCTTTATTAAAAATAATTGTTCTGGAACTTGAGGTGCCCTGATCGAGCGCTAAAACATATTTTCCCACAGTAGTTATAGTTTGGTTAAATATACAAAATATTTAACGGTTGGTTGTTTATAAAACCTCCATTCGGTTTATCCTATTCCATTGCTGCAGCAATCTCGTCAGTAAGTTCAAGATTATGGTAAACGTTCTGTACATCGTCTATTTCCTCAAAAGCATCAATCATTTTCATTACCCTGAGTGCCGGATCAACACCCAACACTTTAGTTTCGTTTGGAATTCTTTGTAAAGATGCGTTTTGAATTTGAATACTCAACGAATCAAGTTTTTTCTGAACACTTCCAAAATCCTCTTTTGCTGTTGTAATGGTAATTACAGAGTCCTCAACCTCAAGATCCTGGGCTCCCGCATCAATCATTTCGAGCTCAAACTCTTCCATGGTTATTTTATTTGTTTGGGGAACAATAAAAATACCTTTTGTTTCAAAAAGGAAACTCAACGAGCCTGTCTTCCCCAATGTGCCGTTATACTTATTAAACACAGCCCGTACACTACTTACCGATCTATTTGTATTATCGGTAAGACACTCAACAACCACAGCAATTCCATTTGGTGCATAACCTTCATAAACAACCTCTTCGAGATTTGCTCCTTCTTTATCAGCTTTGCTTATGGCTCTGTCGATGTTATCTTTTGGCATATTTACGCCTTTAGCATTTTGAATCGCCAGCCTTAACCTTGAATTTGATTCAGGATCAGCACTTCCTCCCTCTTTTATCGATATAGTAATTTCTTTTACGATGCTCGAAAATATTTTTGAACGCTTAGCATCGATAGCACCTTTTTTTCGCTTAATTTTAGACCATTTGCTGTGACCTGACATAAAATAATTTTTAAATTGAACATGTAAAATTAATAAAAGAGATAAATTATCAAAGCAAGGAATCCTTTTCAAATTATTTTAAATAAAAAAATCAGATTAATGTTGAATAACACAATTGACAAAAACAAACAAAATCAAGGCATTCGGGACAATTCATTAATTTTGATCTATCCATTAAATAATGAGGTCGTAATAAGCCCATTTTTTTGATAAATTTACCCCGTAGAAATATTCACAATTAAAGATTGGAAACATGGCTAAGATATACCTTGAAACCTATGGATGTCAGATGAATGTTGCAGATAGTGAAGTAGTTGCATCTATTCTTAAAGAAAAAGGATACGAAATTACGGAAGATATTCAGTTAGCTGATGTAATCTTAGTAAATACATGTTCGATCCGGGAAAATGCCGAACAGCGTGTTTGGGGCCGATTAGATGTTTTCAAACAAATTAAAAAGAAGAAACCTGAGCTTACTGTCGGTGTAATTGGTTGTATGGCCGAACGACTAAAGGAAAAACTCATCGAAGAAGAAAAAACTGTTGATATAGTTGTTGGGCCCGATGCTTACCGTGATTTACCAAACCTGCTTGAAAATGCCGGATCAGGTCAAAAGGCCGTTAATGTTATACTTTCGAGAGAAGAAACTTACGCAGATATTAGTCCTGTGCGATTAGATAAAAATCATATTTCAGCTTTTGTTTCGATAATGCGTGGCTGTAACAATATGTGTTCTTATTGCATAGTTCCTTATGTTCGTGGAGCCGAAAGAAGTCGCGATCCTAAATCGATAATAAAAGAAGTTGCTGATATTTTTGAAAAAGGATATAAAGAAGTAACACTTATCGGTCAAAATGTTGATTCGTACAACTGGAAGGATAATGGTTCTGCCGTTTCGTTTTCAGAATTACTAGAAATGGTAGCCTCAATAAACCCTGCGTTGAGAGTACGATTCTCTACATCGCATCCAAAAGATATGTCGGATGAAGTATTGCACACTATGGCCAAACACGCGAATATTTGCCGCCATATTCATTTACCAGCCCAATCAGGCAGTACACGTGTACTTGAGTTAATGAAAAGAGGGTACACCCGCGAATGGTATCTTAATCGCATAAAAGCCATTAAATCAATTCTGCCCGACTGCGCAATTTCAACCGATTTAATGACTGGCTTTTCGGGCGAAACCGAAGAAGATCATGAACAAACACTTTCTTTAATGAGAGAGGTTATTTATGATTTAGCTTATATGTTTAAGTATTCTGAACGACCAAACACATATGCTTCGAGACATTTAAAAGATGATATTCTTGATAGCATCAAAACACGAAGGCTAACTGAGATTATTGATCTTCAGATTGAACTTTCGGCTAAAAGTAAAAAGGATGATCTTGGAAAAACATTTGAAGTACTAGTCGAGGGATTTTCGAAAAAGTCGAAAGATCATCTTTATGGCAGAACATCGCAAAACAAAGTGGTTGTTTTTCCACGCAGACTGCACAAAATTGGTGATTATGTTCAGGTGGAAATTATTGATTGCACTTCGGCAACACTAATTGGAGAATCGGCTGGTTAGTTGTTAAGCTAATTCAAAAACTTTGTCCAACTCAACAAGCTTTAGCAATTCAAATGCTTCGTTTGAGACATTCATTAACCTAAATGAAGAATTGTTCATTTTAGCTGATCGATAGATATTTAACAAGGATTCAAAGCCGGCGCTATCAATAAACTTAATTTCGGAAAGATTTAAAACAAGTCCGTTACCTTCCTTTTTAGTCAAATCAATAAGCTGAGATTCAATCTCTTTTGAATTAATTATGTTAAGTTTGGGGGTGTTATTAAAGGAAACATGATACTCGCCATCAATCTGATTAATATTTACCATAGAAGTATTGATTAGTAAAATTAAAAACGTGAAATTACTGCATATCTTATAAAAAGAAACAAATAATTGGTTAACTTTTCAACAATTGATGTTTATTTTTTAGTTTTTATACATGATGAACCTTTTGATCTTATAAATTGTTCTTAAATACAACACGAACATTGAACATAATCTATTTATTTACTGTTATTTAAAAGATTTGTTGAAACTGTTATAGGGTATTTTTCCGATTAGTAATCTTAAGATTAGAAAACACAAACAGAAAGTTTCAACTTATTAACTAAAAACATAAAACTATGAAAACAATGATGAAAATTATGATCGGGATAACAATATCAGTACTTATGGTACTTGGTGCACAAGCCCAACCAAAATCAGATTTACCCGATGATAATAAAACCAAAATGAACTGGGCTAATGCCGACACATTGTACACTTTTGAGTACGATGCAACCTCAAATACATGGATCTACTTCCAACGCGAAATCAGAAGATTTAATACCAGCGGTAATCCTCTCGAAAACTTTGTTCAGGTTTATGATAAGCAAAAAGTAAATTGGGACAATTATTTAAAAGTAAATTATTCATATAACGAAAAAGGAGCTGAAACTGAAGAAATTACACAAGCCTGGGATAAAAACTTCAACAATTGGGTAAACGCAAAACTTCGCACTATTTCTTATAAAGGAAATCAAAAAGACGAGATTTTATTTCAGGAATGGAAACGCCCTACCAACGAATGGTTTAACGTTATGAAGTATTTATTAAAATATAATTCCAATGGCGAACAAAACATTGTAACGGTAAATCTTTACAATGGAATATCAAAAAACTGGGATAACCATAAACGATTTACCATGGACTATGAATATCCGTTCAATCCTCCAACAACAGTAGTTTCAGAATCATTCATAAATGGCGAATGGAAAACTGATGGTCAATACCTGATGGCATACAATATGAGAGGTAATAAGATTTCCGAAACACGCTATACCTGGAATCAAAGCAGAAGAACATGGTTAGAAGGTTTACATCTAGAAATGGTTTACGACAAAAAAGGAAATCAGACAGAGTATATTGAAAAGAAATATGATATACAAACCAAAGATTGGTCAAACTACAGCAGATTTACTGCAACCTATAACGAACAGAACTATATGGTAGAAAAAATCGAATATCTTTTCGACCGCAATACCAACCAATGGATTGAATCAGGGAGGTTTAAGTTTACAACCGATAAAAAGATCTAGGATTATAGGTTAGGCTAACAAAAGAGGCTGCAAATGCAGCCTCTTTTTATTTTTTGCTTGGTATAACCTGAATATTTAATTCGTCGAGTTGCTTTTTGTCAATTTTGCCTGGTGTATCGAGCATCACATCGCGACCTGAGTTATTTTTCGGAAATGCAATAAAATCACGGATCGACTCAGAGCCACCAAAAACACTACACCAACGATCAAATCCAAAAGCAATACCTCCATGTGGCGGAGCACCAAAGCGGAATGCATTTAACAGAAATCCAAATTTTAATTCGGCTTCTTCTTTTGATATTCCTAACGATGAAAACATTTTTTGTTGCAATTCACTGTTAAAAATCCGAATAGAACCACCTCCAATTTCAACACCATTAATTACAAAATCGTAAGCATTGGCACGCATTTTTCCTGGATCAGATTCGAAATACTGAATATCTTCTGTTTTAGGAGATGTAAATGGATGATGCATAGCAAAAAAACGCTGTGTTTCCTCGTCCCATTCTAACAAAGGAAAATCAACTACCCAGCATGGAGCAAATTTATCTTTATCACGCAACTTTAGCTGATCGCCCATTTCTAATCGCAATACATTTAAAGCAGACAATGTTGTAGCTCTTTTACCAGCAAGAATTAATAACAGGTCTCCTGGTTGAGCCTCCATAGATTCAGCCCATGATTTTAATTCTTCGGGAGTATAAAACTTATCTACTGATGATTTGAATGTACCATCAGTATTGTATTTTACATAAACCAATCCTTTGGCTCCTACTTGAGGACGTTGAACAAAAAGCGTAAGTTCATCAAGCTGTTTACGAGAGTATTCCGAACATCCCTTTGCACAAAATCCGCCAATGTATTCAACACTATCGAAAACTACAAAACCTTTTCCTTTAGCTTTATCTGTTAGTTCATAAAAACGCATTCCGAAACGCAAATCAGGCTTATCGGAGCCATAATATTTCATGGCATCGTCGTAAGTAATGCGTTGAAACGGCTCGTTAAATGTGAGCCCCTTAATCTGTGAAAAAAGATGTTTCGCTAATCCCTCAAATGTATTTAAAATATCATCCTGATCAACAAACGACATTTCGCAATCGATCTGAGTAAACTCAGGCTGGCGATCGGCACGTAAGTCTTCATCTCTAAAACACTTAACAACCTGAAAATATCTGTCGAACCCAGAAACCATCAACAATTGTTTTAATGTTTGAGGTGATTGTGGCAAAGCATAAAATTCGCCTGGGTTCATTCTCGAAGGAACAAGAAAATCGCGAGCACCTTCGGGTGTAGAATTTACCAACGCGGGAGTTTCAATTTCGATAAACTTTTGGCCATCAAGATATTTTCGAATCTCTTGACCCATTTTGTGTCGTAACTCAAGATTTTTACGAACCGGATTACGTCGCAAATCAAGATATCGGTATTTCATTCTTAACTCATCACCACCATCAGTTTCGTCTTCGATAGTAAAGGGTGGAACTTCTGATTTATTTAATATTTTAAGATCAGTAACCGCAATCTCAATCTCACCGGTTTCCATTTTAGGATTTTTACTGCTTCGCTCAGCAACCTTACCTGCTATTTTAATTACAAACTCACGACCCAAATCATTAACCTGAGCCAGAATATCTTTTGGAGTATTTTCGTCGAAAACAAGTTGAGTAATCCCATAGCGATCGCGCAAAGCCAAAAAAGTCATTCCTCCTAAGTTACGGATAGCCTGCACCCATCCACTCAATGTAACAACCTGACCTACATTATTTAATCTTAATTCACCACAGGTATGTGTTCTGTACATAATTATTCTATTTTAAAAAACATTTAATCATTATTTCGATTTGCGAAAATATGATTTTATTTCCTTTTTCGAAATTGAATTACTCAAATTCAATACTTATGTCTTCATTTATTAGATTAATGGCTAAAATCAATGACTTTTAATAACTCCGGGCTTTTTATTTGCAGGCAAAGCTAAAGACTGGTATAATGGATTTGAAAACAAGAGAAGTGCTTTAGCCCATTCTACAATAATAGCAAAACATCAATTAAATCTATTGCCAATAATTTCGATATGATTATATTTGCATCTCGAAAACTTTATATTTATGACTAAAAAAATTGCTTTTATATTATTGGCCTTAATTGGCTTTAGTGCAACAAGTTGCGTAAATCGAGAAAAAAACAAAACTGAAAACAATCAGTTAATAATCTTTCATGCGGGTAGTTTATCAGTTCCGTTTAAACAGATGAAAGAACAGTTCGAAAAAGAAAACCCGGAAGTCGAAATATTGCTCGAATCAGCCGGTAGCGTTCAGTGTGCCCGAAAAATCATCGATTTAAAAAAGGATTGCGATATCATGGCTTCTGCAGATTATAGCATTATTGATCAGATGCTAATACCTGAATACGCTGATTGGAATATCCATTTTGCAACTAACGAAATGACTATCGTTTTTCACGATGCATCAAAATTTGCTAACGAGATAAATTCACAAAACTGGTTTGATATTTTATTACGTGATGATGTTATTTACGGACGTTCTGATCCAAATTCTGACCCTTGTGGCTATAGAACCCTATTAACTGCTCAATTAGCTGAAAAATATTATAATCAGCCTGATTTAACAGAAAAACTTAAAGCTAAAAACCAAGAATACATTAGACCGAAAGAAGTTGATCTGTTAGCGTTACTTGAATCAAACTCAATAGACTACATTTTTTTATATCGTTCTGTAGCACAACAACACGGATTAAAATATATTTTGCTCCCGGATTCAGTTAATTTAAAACTTCCTGAACTCAATGAATTTTATCAAACTGCAAGTGTTGAGATCATAGGTAGCAAACCTGGTGAAAAACTAATGCAAACTGGGCAGGCTATGGTTTATGGAATTACCATTTTAAAAAATGCACCAAATAAAGAACTGGCTGAAAAATTCTTAAAGTTTGTACTGGATGATAATGGTGGTAGAAAAATTCTGGAAAATAATGGTCAACCAGCATTAAAGCAAACAATTCCCGAACAACTGAATAAAATACCTAGTAATATCAAAATCCTTTTAAACAGATATTTTTTTTTGAAAAATGCTTTGTAATTCCAACTAGCTTATTACTTTTGCATGCGATATGTTATTTGTAACATAACGTAATAAAACAAAACCAAAATCTAATAAAATTATGAAAAAAACTATTTATTTATTATTATTTGCTTTTATAGCAACAACAACTTTTGTATCGTGCGAAGACGAGGAAGAAACCAAATCACCATTTATAACAGTAAAAATGGGTGCTCAGTCGAATACAACTATTGGAGCATTTTATTCAATCGAAATGAATAGTGTTTACAATCAAGCTGTTGCATTTACAAAGCAAGACACAATTGATTTTCTTTGTTTTTATGAGCATGATGAAATCAACGACAGAATTAACGATATGACCTTGGCATCACCGGGAGCAAATATAACCGATATTTTTGTTGATGATATTACTACATCTCCTGATGTTTGGACAACCAAAAACTTAACCAAATTTCAAGAACCTAATCCAGCAATGACAGTAGCTCAGTTCGATTTATTAAAAGAAACTGATGCTATTATTGAAACCAGTTTTGACAATACAGTTCTCAGTGGAAATAAAAAAGCAAAATTACTTGCTGTTAATGATATTTATGCTTTCAAAACTCATAACAATCAATATGGTTTGTTAAAAGTAACTGAAGTACTAGAAGGAAATGATGGATATATAAAATTTGTTTACATCATTAAAAAGTAATTCTGATTAATTATAAAAAATCCTACGTGAGTCTTTGTTATTCCCGTAGGGTTTTCCTTTTTTCCAATTATCCAAAAATAATTTATTGATTTTTTGAAAAGCTAACTATCAAACCATGAAAACTAGTTGTATAATTGTAGTTACAGCTCTACTATTCCTATTTACTCAATGTACTGAGGACGAAAATGTAACTTCGACTCCCTTTATTTTGCTAAAAACTGGGCTTTCCTATACAAATAATGAAGCTTACATTCCAGTTGGAGGTCAATTAAATTTTGGCATTTCAGCAGTAGGGGATGGATTTGAGATCACAAATCTTACTGTTAAACGCACCACAAATGCAGGTTCAGTAACAGAGCTTGATAAAGGAATGTTTATTAAACAAGGTGGATTGGATACCATTCTGACTTATTACAAAGGTTATGCAGATCAGGAAACATGGGTTTTTTCGATCATGAATAGTAATCGCGATACGGCTTCTGTTTCAATCATTGTTTATAAAGGTTCCGGAAGTGCTTATGGTGATATTGATTTTTTCCCTTCTATCACAATTGGATACCAAAACAATTCCTCTCTTCCTAATTTTGTTGATGTAAACACAGGATTGGCTTATACAGGTTCAACGGTATCAGGCAATGAATCTCTCATTGATTTAGTTAGTTATTATTACTTAAGTTCTGGATCATCATCTCCTACAATTTCATGTCCATCGTATAATACAGCAAAATCATATTATCCGGTAATGAACGACTGGGTAGTTCAAAATTCAACGGTTTATGATTATTATACTACAGATAATAACTTAATTTCTACAACTCAGTTTGATGCTGCACAAAATGATAGCTTGCTTATTAATGGATATAAACCCGAAAGCGTAAGTGGAACTTGTAAATTTTGTTTTGCTGATAAAGTGATTCCATTTAAAACAGGACAAGGGAAATACGGATTAATTAAAGTGATTCATGCTGACGAAACTGATACCGGGCACATTGAAATTGCAGTAAAAATTCAGAAATAACGAATTGAAGATGAAAAAACTAGTTGTACTTATTATATTATTTACCTTATTTTCAGGAATTGTTTTTGCCCAATCGTCGATTAAGGGAACTATTGTTGATGAAGATACTTTTACAGCAATCAGTTTTGCTAATATCTCTATTAATAAAGGGAAAGGTACTGTAAGTGACGAAAATGGAAATTTCATACTGAAAAACCTAAAACCAGGCAATTATACACTACAAATTTCATTTGTAGGATATGAATCAGTATTTCAAAATATTAAGGTAAATGACAACGAGATTCTTGAGCTTCAGATTAAACTAAAACCTTCTAATTATACAGCCGAAGATGTTGTAATTACTGCCACAAAGACTGAAAATTATATTAAAGATATTCCAACCCGCATAAACCTCATTTCGCCAAGGCAGATTGAAGCATTACCGGCTCAAACAACCGACGAGTTACTGGCATTTGTACCTGGTGTAAATATTAACCGATCGTTTGGTATTTACTCGCATTCAGCTGCTGTAACCATGCGCGGACTAAACGGACAGGAACAAGGTCGTGTGTTGGTTATGATTGATGGAATTTCTGTTAATAAGTCTGATGGCGGATCGGTAAACTGGAATTTGTTAAATAATGATCAGATTGATCGTATTGAGGTAGTTAAAGGCCCCGGATCTTCACTTTATGGAGGAAATGCCATGGGTGGAGCAATAAATATCATCACCAAAAAACCTACAGAAAATATTCAGGGCAAATTAAGTGTTGATTATGGTACTTATAACACTATGCGAAGTCAATTGTATTTATCAGGTCGTTTAAATCCAGCTATTGATAAAGGTTTTTACTGGAATCTTAGTAGCTTTTACCGACAAAGCGATGGATATATGACCGCCTCGGAGGCAGATCAACTGGCAAACAAGTATCTTGTTAAATCAGATCTGAAAGAATGGGCTGCAACCGCTAAAGTTGGTTACGACTTTAATCAAAACAATGGGCTGGAACTAGACATGCTTTATTATGATGATGATAGAGCTACCGGCGAAAAAGTTTTTCAACCCGAAGGAAATAATCGAGAGCATGATACCTATCAGATTAGGGCAAAGTATAATGGTCAGAAAAACAAGTTGAACTGGACTATTAATCTATTCTATCTAAACGAAGATTATAAAAGGATAAGCGAATATTATAAAGACGATTATACATTTTACAAAGTACTATCTGAAAGGGTTGATTTGGGTGCATTATCTTCCTTATCGTACAATTTGAAAAACCAAATAATAACAGGTGGTGTTGATCTTAAGCAAGGCCGTGTTGATGCAAAAGATATTTATTATACCTCATCCGATATAGTTTATAACCGCGGTAAAATGAATACGCTGGGATTATTTATTCAGGACGAAATAAAATTACTGAATAATAAACTAAAAGTTATTGCAGGATTAAGATTTGATTATGCCAACTTCTTTGATGGAGGATTTGAGATTGAGAATCCTACTGCGGAAACTACTTTTATGTTAGCTTATCATGATGACAATTTAAAAGAAGATACATGGAATGCATTAAGTCCTAAATTGTCGGTACAGTATGAATTTACAAATGATTACCGCATTTACGCCAGCTTTTCCAAAGGATTTAGACCTGCTGTTTTAGATGATATGTGTCGCTCAGGAAGAATAAAAGGCGGATTTAAAGTTGCCGATCCAGGTTTGCAGCCGGAATACCTAAGTAATTTTGAAATTGGTGCTGATGCCAAATTCTTTCAGCGATTAAGAACATCATTATCTGCTTTTTATTCTATGGGTGATGATTTTATGTATTATGTTAATACCGGCGATTCTATTGATCTTGGCTTCGGTTTGCGTCCTATAATTAAAGCCTCCAATATCTCCGAAGTTGAGATTTATGGACTCGAGTTTGAAGCAAATTATCTGCTTACCGATTATATTATTTTTAATGCGAATTATGCCTATTCTCATTCACAAATAAAAGATTTTACACCTTTGAATGTAAGTGATCCGGTTGATTTAACAGGTAAATATTTATCTGATGTGCCAAGCCACTCAGGTTCGTTTTCTGTAAACTGGCGTAATAAAATAGTTAATGCAGGTATTAATGCAAAATATACTGGAAGCAGATGGGTAAATGATTTAAACCAGATGGATGAAATTATTCTGGATGATAAATACCCATCATTTACAACGCTTGATTTGAAATTATCAAAATCATTTAAAATGATTTTTACAACGCTAAGTATCCAGAATATTCTTGATACCAAGTTTTACGATAGCAAAGGAGCAGTCTGCCCCGGCAGATTTATTACACTTGAATTAGGTCTAAAGTTTTAATAAAATAATAAAAGCAATTATGAAAAAACTATTTACAATTATTCTTGTAGGAATAAGCATTACAGCATGTAATGTAAAACAAACTGACAGTACAGCTGAGAACAAATATCAGCGACAATTAACTGCCGACACAATTGATGCAACAAATGATTTTTATGATAACGCTGAAACTCATTTATTACCAGCACAACAACTTACCGTTGAAGGTGAAATAAGCAATCCAGGAATTGTAGATTTTACAAAGCTTCCATTGCGCAGTGTTATTGTTAAAGAAACACTTTTATCTGACAGTGGTGATAAATTTATTGGCGCTTATCGATATGATGGATATGCGCTTTACGACATTCTAAATCAGGTAAAACTGAATAAAAAAAACAAAGAAGAATTTAACCCGATTATTGATTTATATGTTCAGATCGAGAATAACAAAGGCGAAAAAGCAACTATAAGCTGGGGCGAAATTTTTTACCCAAACCACTTACAGGAGATTATTATTGCCACTCAGGTTATGCGTATTGTGCCTTCAAAAACCAACGATCTTTGGCCTTTGCCCGAAGAAAGCAAGTTAGTTGTTTCGAGAGATCTGATAACTGAAAGAAATATTTCATCACCAGTTAAAATAATTGTAAAATCATATCCAAAATCATTCGAAACAATTAAAGGATTAAAACCACTATTTTCCCCAACTATCGATATTTATAACGAAAACGAGAAAATAGAAACTCTTACAGAAAATCCAAAAGAGTTGCAGATAGAAAAATTCAACACTATTTTTTATGGCCGTGGCAGAGGAATCCATTCTACACAACCATTTACAGGTGTATTATTAAAAGATGTTTTGTTAAAAAATACTACATTTGATCAGAAAAATATCCGTGAAGGAATTTTCGTTGTTGTAGCAAAAGATGGATATAGAACTGTATTTACGTTTAGCGAAATAATGAATCGAAACGATCAAGCAGAGGTTCTTTTGGTTTGTCGCCCAGAAACAACAGATGATGGAATTTTTAGATTATTTCCTGCATGCGATTTCTTTTCCGATAGAGCAGTAAAAGGAATAAACGCTATTTATTTTTCGGCTAACGAACAATAAAAATGTATAAAAACAGGCTAAGTAGATTAGATATTATATTCTTAATTCTTGGTGGACTAATATTACTTTTTATTATTAGTCCACTACTTGGTATGTTTTTAGCCACAACACCTGCACAATTTTTCGAAACATCAAAAGATCCCGAAGTACTTAATAGTATTTGGTTAACACTTTGGGTTTCGTTTGTCGCTACCATTATTTTTGCGTTTGGCGCAATTCCTCTATCCTACTTTCTAGCCCGAACCAATTTTCGGTTTAAAGGAATAGTAAATGGAATAGTTGATTTACCAGTGGTAATACCACATTCGGCTGCAGGTATTGCTATTTTGGGGTTTGTATCGCGCGATTCGGTGCTTGGTAAAATTGGTTCATCGATGGGGCTTAACTTTGTTGGTCATCCGGCTGGAATAGCAGTTGCCATGGCCTTTGTAAGTATTCCGTTTTTAATTAACGCTGCCCGCGATGGATTCGAAAATGTTCCGGAACGACTCGAAAAGACAGCTCTTAATTTGGGAGCGTCTCCTGTTCGTGTTTTTTTTACTATTTCGTTGCCTCTGGCCTGGAAAAATGTGTTATCGGGATTAATTATGATGTTCGCTCGTGGATTAAGCGAATTTGGTGCCGTAATAATCATTGCATATCATCCAATGATTACGCCTGTACTTATATTTGAACGTTTTGGTGCTTTTGGTTTAAAATATGCCCGACCCGTTTCGGTTGTATTTATTATCGTTTGCCTTGTGTTTTTTGTTCTGCTAAGAAGTCTTGCCAAAGAAAGGAAATCAAACGATGCTTAAATTAAAAGATATTTCGATT
This sequence comes from Bacteroidales bacterium, assembly GCA_050179935.1. Lineage (GTDB taxonomy): Bacteria > Bacteroidota > Bacteroidia > Bacteroidales > UBA12077 > UBA12077. The sequence goes on from JBFXEQ010000005.1 coordinate 46,044, forward strand.
AAACTGGGCGATTTTAAGCTAAAGAACATTGATCTTGAGTTGGAAAAAGAGGATTACTATGTTTTATTAGGCAAATCAGGAGTTGGAAAAACGGTTCTGCTCGAAATTATTGCCGGATTAATAAATCCAGAATCAGGGCAGGTATTTTTAAATGATATTGATATTACCCACGAAAAAATTCAGAAGAGAAAAGTAGGCATTGTATTTCAGGACTATTCTATTTTTCCGCATTTATCAGTAAAGCAAAACATAGCCTACCCGTTAAAAGGAAAAAACCTGAACATCCAGCAGGCTGAAAAGCTTATAAATGAATTTGCTGAGTTAACCAATATTTCTCATTTACTAAACCGATCAACCAAAAAATTATCAGGAGGCGAACTACAACGTGTAGCGTTGGCCCGAACATTAATTACCAAACCCGATTGTCTTTTATTGGATGAACCACTGGCATCGCTAGATATACAACTAAAAGGTGATTTACGAAATTTACTTCGCAAAATAAACCAGAACGGAACAACCATTTTGCATGTAACCCACGATTATGAAGAAGCAATTGCGTTGTCGAATAAAGTAGCCGTAATGCATGAAGGTGAGATTATTCAAAAAGGATTAACAAAAGAAGTATTTCAAAAACCTACTAATGAATTTGTGGCCAATTTTACCGGAATAAAAAACTTTTTTTATGCTGAGTTTACGCCAATTAATACGGCCAAAATAAACGACAACGTTGAAATCCATATAAGCAATCATGAGCAATTAAAAACTGGCAAAATAATAATTCGAGGCGAAGAAATTATTGTTTCAGAAAACTGCTTACAGTCAAGTGCTACCAATAATTTTAAAGGTAAAATACTCCAGATTATCCCCTATTTTTCGAATTACGAATTAATTGTTGATATAGGGATTGAACTATCGGTGGTAATATCCGAAGAGTCTTTTTCGAAATTTAATTTTAAAAATCATTCAGAGGCATGGGTTTCATTTAAATCAACAGCTATAAAAATCATCCCTTAAGTATTTTAGCAAACATTTTTAACCAATTTTTGTTTTATTCCATATAACTAAAGCATGCAATTATGGAATTAACATCAATAAATTTTATAGCGGTGCTAGTTTCAGCTCTATCTGCGTTTGCAATTGGCTCTGTTTGGTACAGCCCGCTTATGTTCAGTAAAGCCTGGCAAAATGCGTTAGGCTTATCAGAAAAAGATATAAAAGAAGCTAATATGGTTTTAATTTTTGGAACCAGCTTTTTATTAATGTTCGTAATGGCAATTGGTTTATCGGTACTTTTAAACGCTTTAAATCCTAACGGAATTAACTGGTTAACAGGATTGAAACAAGGATTATTTATTGGTTTATTTTTTATTGCCACTTCGTATGGGGTAAACATTCTTTACCAGCGCAAATCGTTTAAATTATGGCTAATTGATTCTGGATATCAGGTTCTGTTACTCGGTATTATGGGTTTAATTATCGGTGCATGGTAATATTAAATTGCTGTTTTCTTTTTTAAATCTTTACATTTGTTAATTGTATTTCATTTATTTGCAAAGATTTTTTTGAATGAGGTTGGGACTTATAATTATTTGTTTATTTGATTAATGATAAGATCATTCGCTTATAGGAGCATCATGTTTTTTGCAGGTATTTTATTTTTCATACTTGCCACATCCTTTACATTTTATAATCATCCTAACGAAAATCATGATTTTAAAAGCGAAGAGACTCATCGCCCTGCATTTTTTCGTAATAAAATAATTACCGATGGGCCTTATGTTTTTTACGAAAATAACGAGATTGTTGTACGATGGATTAAGGGAAAGCAACTAATAACTAAGAATCTATCAGGCGAAAACACAAAATACCTTCGTAAAAAATTTGGATTAAACATTCCCATTGAAAACATTAAAAATCCCAATTCTAAACCCATTAATTATATTCAACAATACACAAACGTTGATAATGTAGTAATTATAAGTGATCCGCATGGCCAATTTGATTTGTTTACCAGTCTGCTAAAAGATCATCAGGTATTAAACGCAAATCTTGATTGGATTTTTGAAACCGGGCATTTAGTAATTTTAGGTGATGTATTCGATCGTGGATCAAAAGTAACCGAGCTATTATGGTTGATTTATCAATTAGAACAACAAGCTGAAAAAGCGGGCGGAAAAGTTCATTATATACTTGGTAATCACGAATTAATGGTTTTGAATAATGATTTACGGTATATTAATGAAAAATATATCCATTCGAGCCAAAAAATGAATATGGTTTATACCCAGCTTTTTGATGTAAACACCTTTTTTGGACAGTGGTTGCGATCAAAACCTGTAATGGTAAGTATTAACGACATGCTCTTTGTGCATGCCGGAATATCACCCGAGTTTTTATCAGCAGAACTTACTATTGAAAAAACAAATCAGATTTTTCACCAAAAAATAATTGGCAGGTCTTGGGATGTTATTTTAAATGATTCGATTAGCACCTTTTTGCTTAGCGAAAATGGTCCTTTATGGTATCGTGGTTATTTTAAAGAAATTATACCGGATAAAGAAATTGATAAAATTCTGAACTTTTTTAATTCAAACCATTTAATTATTGGACATACCTCAATGCCCAATATTATGGCACTAAAAAGCGGAAAGATAATTATTGTCGACTCAGGGATTAAAGACGGAATTTATGGCGAAATCCTAATTTATAAAAAGAATGATTTATTCAGAGGCACTTCAAATGGAATGATTCTAAAACTAGAACCTCAGACTGGTTACTAAGTTTAAAAACAGGTACTTTTAACATTTCGCTTGATAAAATTGGGCGATTTAATTTCTTTATAAAACTCTTTAATATAATAAGTTACCCATTTTTTTGATTTCTTATCTAATAAATCAAACGAATTGATATACTTAAAAATCTCTTGCTCTTTATTTAGAAAATGATTAATAACCTGATTGTAAAGTGAATCGCTCCGGCAAACTCCATTATAATATCGTTCGGTAACTTTTGTAATTGGAAGAGCTTTAGTAGGTGCAGAGTAATGAGCATCAACCATTCCTGCATAATCAAAATCGTAGGGCACAGGAATTAATAAAGGATAATGATGATCTTTAAGCTTAAGTAGTTTTAAATTATGTCTTCCGGCCAGTGAAAAGTCTGTATTACCGATCATATACTGAAAAAACACCATGATGGTCGAATGTAGTGAATCTAAATGCGAATGACTTAGATTGTCCTGCTTAATTGGTAATGCATCTACTCTTTCGGCAAGCATGTCTTCTGGCTCAATTAAAATAGCCCATTCGGAATCGGTTTTGTTTTTTCTGCCTATATCAACATAAGTTATTCGGGCTAATCGTGTTTTAAAACTATAATCGGTTATAATATTAAATAATTTATAAGCCAAATACTCTTTTAATAGTATAGATGTATATTCTTTTGTACTTATGCAATGCGTAACTACTTTGATTTTATCTATATCGGAAGGCAGATCATCGGTAACATCTGACTTTTTAAAATTAAGTGTGTATGGGGGAAAATAGCAGATATCTTTTCGTGTATTCCCTCTGGGTTTTATTTTAACATTTTTAATAATCTCAACCGAATCGTTTAAAGCAAATGCAATGGTGGCTGGCATATAATTATCTGAATCTTTATTTGATTCAAGCTTTTTAATATCAAAAGTAAGCTTAAAGATCAGAGGATTATTCGTATCAAAAAAATCTGCCTGAAAATGAATATCCTCACCCTCGGCAGAACTGGTATCTTTATCCTGGGCAATTAAATACTTTTCGGGTAAAAGAAATATATAGCTATATGTCAAAAAAAACAATAGAAACCGAAACATCCTATTTTAAATTTTAATTGGGCATTACCTTGGAGCATCGTAAAAACGTATTCCTTTAGCTTCTTTAAAGAAAACCAGTATTTCAATACTATCACGGATTAAATCAGCCGGACCCATATAAACCTTTACAACCTCAACACCTAGTCTTTCGGAAAGATCTTTTTTCATTTCTTCGTAGTTTTCAGGCTTTGCCAAATCAAGCCTATCGTAAATGACTTTTTTGCGTTTTACGCTCATTCCTGTAATATACGATTCGACTACAAATGCCACAAGGATTGTTAAAACATCAGCAGCAGCCAGCTCAATAAAACTAATATTCTCGTTTGACACTGCATTTTTAATCGAAATTCCTATTACGAGGAAAAGGTAAGTCATCTCACGCGGTGGTATCGGGTTTGTTCTGTACCTAAGGATGCCAAAAATAGCAAATAATCCTAGGGCAAATCCTAACCGCAAACTAACTGATCCAAGTAATAAACAAATCTGAAAAACCATCATACTTACAATCATGTAAGTAAAGAAATACTCGCGGTAACCTCCTTTTCTGAAATATAAATAATAAGAAGGAATAAAAACCCAGAACAAATTATACCCAAACCTTGCAACCAGGTTTATAAAGCCTTCGGAGTTAAAAAAATCTAATCCAAAAACCTTAATGGGTTCAATAAAGTCGCTTATCATACTTAGTACCATAACATATTTGATTAATGGTTGTTATTTTTTTTATAAACCGATTGTGTTTAATTGATGGATTAAGAACTATACTACCAAGAATATACTTGCTAAAACCATATGGTTTAATTTTTAAATCATGCAATACTTTTGACAGTGGGCTGGCAACCTGCGCTTTTTCTTTCTTGGTTTCAATAATAACAAGATCGGGAAGAATAATAGTTTGGTCATTCTTTTTAAACTGAATCTGAGTATCAATAGTTATTCTTTCGAAATGATTTTTCCCGGCCATGGTTATCCGGTTAAAATTTGTCCAGATTGTTGGTTGCAAACCCGATTCGGGAACATCGATGTATTTATTTAAAAAATCAAGATGTAATTTGTTTAGGCTCGTATCAAAACTAAATTCTTTTCTTTTTTTATCGGTTCGGGTATAGTTTTTTTTCTTTTTAATTTCGAGAAAAACATCGCCTGTATTCACATATTTGCGAAACCGAATTTTATACCTGATTCTTTTCCCCTGATGATGATCAAAATAAGTTTTTAAATCGGGAGTATCGAAATATAACGATTCGTATGTGAATTGGCGTTCTTTACCAGAAGCCTGAATCCTGAAATGATCAGTAATGGCAGACAATATTTGTGGCAGTTGCGATTTATGACAGATATATTTTGTATCTATTCTGTTTAGCAGTTTGTATTCAATTAACTCGTCTAAGCTAATTGGTTCGAAATGTTGAAGCAAATCGTAAGCAATATCACTCATAAGCTTTGTTTCAAATTACCATCCCTCACATCCACAATGCATAAAAGTAATCAAATCCCATTAAATTAAAATATATTAAAAAGAAATATATTTACTAAACGATGAATTTTTACTTATTTTACTAAAAATTAACATCTAATTATTATGAAAACATTTATTATTCAGCTTATTTTAATATTCAGCCTGTTTCAAGGATTATCTCAGAATAAAAACGCATATCAGATTTATACTACTAATGGCGAATTGGTTACGTACGAAAAAATGCTAAGTGAATTGAAAAATGCTGATATTATTTTATTTGGAGAACTGCATAATAATCCTGTTTCGCACTGGTTACAGTACGAAACAACATTGGATCTATCGCAATCTGAACAACTTATTATGGGAGCCGAAATGTTCGAAGCCGATAATCAGGACGAGCTCAATAAGTATTTAAAAGGAGAGATTGATCAAAAAGCATTAGATACCCTTGCCCGGCTTTGGCCAAACTACAAAACAGACTATGCCCCATTGGTAAATCTGGCCAAAGACAAACAGATAAGTTTTATTGCTACAAATATTCCTCGCCAATATGCCAATATGGTTTTTAAAAAAGGTTTCGAATCACTTGAATCGCTCACAGATGAAGAAAAAAGCTGGATGGCACCTTTGCCAATTGAATACGATGCTGAATTACCAGGTTATAAAAACATGCAATCAATGATGGGTGGACACGGAGGTGAAAACCTACCAAAAGCACAAGCTATAAAAGATGCTACCATGGCCTATTTTATAAGTACCAGTTATTTGCCAGGTAACAAATTTATGCATTACCATGGAACTTACCATACCGATAATTACGAGGGAATACTCTGGTATTTGAAAAAGCTGAAACCTGAATTAAAATATATTACCATTTCTACTGTAGTTCAGCCTGATGTTAATACATTACAGGACGAAAATAAGGGAAAAGCCGATTTTATTATTTGTGTTGATGAAAACATGACATCAACCTACTAAACCATCATTATACCGGTAGCTAAGCGACCGGTTTTTTGTTTGTCTCTTCGGGCTGAATAAAAAAGATCAGAATTAGAAAAAGTGCACATTTCGGCAATTTCGATATTGCTTTCAGGTATTCCACTTTCAGTTAACACCATTTTATTTGCTTGCCACAGATCAAACAAGGCTTTTTCAGAACCAGTTATTTGCTTTAGTACATGATTATTACCAAATGCTTTTATTACAAGATTTATAACATCGGGACCAACTTCGTACACATCAGGACTAATTGATGGCCCTATTCCTGCAATCATTTTTTTCGGATTAGCGCCAAACTCGCTAACCATTATTTCAATTGTGTTTTTTGCAATTTTCTCAACAGTGCCTTTCCATCCCGAATGAACCGCTGCAATAATTCTTTTCTCGGGTTCATATATAATCACAGGAACACAATCGGCGGTTCGAACACCTATACAAATACCAGGAATATTAGTAATCAAGGCATCTGTATCAGAAAACACATCATTTACCGATTTTACAATGGCTATATTCGTTCCGTTCGTTTGCTTCGGAAAAACCATACAACTTTTCGAGATTTGTGTTGCCTCGGCCAATAACTCAAGGTTTTTATCAACTAACTCAGGATTATCATTTACCGTGTAACCAAGATTCAAGCTTTCGAGATGATTCCTACTAACACCACCAAGCCGAGTGCTGGTAAAATGCTTTAATCCTTGAATTTTATGCAAATTCTGAAACTGATAAAAAGTTAGCTTGTTTACATTTCTGGTAATCATACAAAAGTTATTTTTGGCAAAAGAAGTAAAGTTTTGTTAGATTTAAAGCAGCAAATATAAAAACTATTAAGTGATAAAAATAACAATAGATAACAAGTTAAAGGAGAAATGGAGTTCCATTGCAATAGGTTCTGTTTGTGCAAATATAATCGTTAAACCTTCCGACAATGAACTGATAAATATGCTGGATAATTGTTGTATCGAATTTGCCAGTCATCATAGTGTTGAGGATATTTCGCAATTAAAACCCATTGCTGATTCACGAAAAGCATACCGAGCTTTGGGCAAAGATCCTGCCCGCTACAGAGTTTCATCGGAGGCATTACTACGCAGAATTGTGAAAGATAAAGGAATTTATAAGATCAATAACATTGTAGATATTAATAATTTGTTATCAATCTCGTCCTATTATTCAATTTGTGCTTTTGATGTTCTAAAGTTAAATCCGCCCATTCAGTTTACCATTGGAAGTAACGAAGACATTTATTACGGCATTGGGCGAGGGTTACTCAACATTGAAAACCTTCCGGTTTTCGAAGATCATCTTGGAAAATTTGGTAGTCCTACAAGTGATTCTGAAAGAGTTAAAATCACCAGCGAAACAACTCAACTATCGATGAATATCATTTCGTTTAGCGGTAAAGCTGATCTTGATTTTCAGTTGAACAAACTTGCAACTTTACTGCAACAATTTGCTGATGCAAAAAACATTGAAAAAATGATTATCATCTGATTTATAGTAAGTTTACAATTAGTTAGGTTTAAGTTTAGAATTTTTAGATTTTTTTCATTGTGTAACTAAATTCTTTTAAACAATGATTACAAGAATGTATTTAGATAACAAATGTTTTTGTAATCCCAGAGGGATTGAATGTTTGTAGCAAATAATAAAGATTTTAAAATGCGTGTCAGTAAAAATAATAATCGAAGAAAGAATCTTGACAGGACACGCAATTGCAATTTGTTAAGATTAGGTTTTAAAAGCTAAATCTAAGATTATATTAATAATTCTGATTTAAAAAAGTGCTATACCAAGCCTTGCGCCAGCAACAAACTGAGTTCCGCTATAACCATAGTCGATATTTCCACGGTTGTATTTTATTGCTACTTTTTCGGGCGAACTGTGAGTGCTGTATTTTATGCCAAATCCAAGAAACAAATCGATATAAAACTTTGAAAATGGATTAAACTGCTGCCCTATTATTGCAAAACCATTATAGCTATTAATATTCACCGTGTACTTTAAATCCTGCATCTCGTAATAAGCAAGTCCATCTTCACCAGTTATTTCAACATAATTATAATTATCACCTTTTATTGCAAAATACCGGTAAGTAACCCCTAATGATGCATACAATCCTTTATAGGAATGCTTGTTAACAAATATTTTTCGAGATATTCCCAAACCATAACCTTCCATTTTTTCGTAAGCATACGGATTATAATCATACTGACTTCCAGGGTTCAGCTCGCTCGATGAGGACCCGTCAGAATAATAATAAGGAGAAATAATCCACCACTTATTCGAATCGGATTTACGAAGATCAATATCCAATCTAATACCATTGGTAACAAGGTATTGAGGAACAAAAAACAATACTGCGTTTTCGCCTTTTTGCTCCTGCGACCAAGTATAGGTATTGCAGAAAGCCTGTATAACTATTAATAGCAAATATTTTATTTTCATGGTGTAGCTTTTTTATAAATAGTAGAAAATAAATTGGTAATTACAATATCAACCCAATCCTAACACCTCCATGCAGCAGGTTTCCATCATAACTATACCCAAAATATGTTGAGCTAAAACGATCTTTATCAGTTCCAGTTCCTGTCATATTGCTTATTCGAGTTCCAACACCGGTATAGATATCGAGTGATAGCTTATTTTTAAAAAAGAACTGGTAACCCAGCAATAAGTCGGCTCCATATTTATTAATATATGCACTGGTACTAATGGTTTCGCCAAGATACTCCTCATAATAATCGATATCAAAATAGCTGTAACTTATACCATAACTAAAATATATTCCTCTTTTTAAGAAATTCTGATTAGCAAAAACTTTATGATAAATGTTTATTCCAAAACCTGAAATATTATTAAAATCATCATTGCTTGAACTTTCTGAGTAATAAGGATCATCTGTTCTGTTGCTTTTCTTTTCTCCTAAATAAAACTGAGGGCAAAACTGAATTAAACTTCTTGGGCTTATTTGTCGCTCATAATCAATTCTAATTCCGTGATTAATAAGATATTGAGGTACAAACGAGTATATTGCACCCTTTAATTTTAACGAGTCGTTCTGCGAAAAAGACATCTGTCCAAAAGCCAAAATTAAGAGCAACGAAATCAGTATATTTTTTTTCATAATATTAGTTGTTTGTATATAATGTACTTAATAAAGTTAACTCTCCAGTCGAATCAAATTCATATTCGTATAACCCCGATTCGGCAACCACAATTAAAATGTTTTTAATTGGAATTACATCAAATGCATTTATCGATTCTTTTCGAATAAATACAGGTGTAATAGGATCAGTAATATCGAACACTTTAATGCCATTATCGCAAACAAAGAGCAAATTGCCTGACACACCTAATCCTTTTGGACTATCCATGTTTACAACCGAAACCTCAACAGGATATGTTTTGTCACTAACATCGATAACACTCAACTGATTAAGCCCTCTACCACAACGACCTGAAGAATTTAAAGTTGCATAAGCATAATTGCCCGAAACAACTACTGGGTCGCAACTGTAAATATGACTAAAAAGTGAAAGTCTAACAGGATTGTCCGGTATTGAAATATCATAAATATAAACACCCCATCGCGATCCCAAAAACAAATACTGATCTTTGGCAAAAATCGTTTCTATTCCGAAATCAATATAAAGCTGCTTAATAAAAACAGGTTGAGTTTCGTTTGTAATATCAAATATCTTTAAATATTCCAGTTCAACTGTATAAAGGTAATTCCCCGCTATGCCAAAACGCGCTAAAGAACCTGCTGTTCCGGTATCACTTGAATCATTGGTAGAATAATCCGATTCCTCGCATTGTACAAATACAAACAAGGTTAAAATCAGTAATATATAATAAATTTTTCTCATAATCAGGTCGTTTATTATTAATTATCAGATTTTTTCCAGCCTACAATAATTGTATTTTCAGGCCTATTGTTATGATTGAAGATATAAGGAATATAATCTAGGTCAGGAGGGGTTGATTCCGGAAAAACATTTCTTACTCTGCTTGTAACACTGAGATTCTGAGCTCCATTACTTAAATCGATTGTAACCAAATCGATAGCATTATCGGCCAAAAGACTATTGTTTTTAATTGCTATATCGATACAGCCTGGTATGTTTATAAACCCAATATTTACAGGAGATTCAGGATTAGTGTTATCAATAACATGAATCCCTTTAAAGAGTTCGTTAAGATAGATCGTATTATCCTTATAATAAATTTTACCTGTGGTTTTTATTTCTTGTGTTTCTCTGAAAAAAACACTTTTTTCAAGCTCGCCCCTATCCATCAGTACGGGATAATACTCTGAGGGATTATTAAAATCATTGTCTGAGGTTGCAATAAGAAAGGGTAAGCTAAGAAGAAGAAAATATGCTATTTTTCTCATAATTTGAGTGTTGGTTTATACCTAAGATGAAAGAATATGTCAGATCGTTGCTTTTTTAAAAAATACAATTTAGGCATTTTTTATCCTGATACGATCCAACCAATATTAAAGGTAAACAAAATTATAAGAAACTCCAGTTATGTTTTGAAAAAGAAGAGGAAAAATTCTTAAATAAAAACTTATTTTCCCTTTTTCGGAATGAATATTAGCGATATTGAGTTTACACAATGGCGGGTATTTTTGAGTGTAAATCCTTCGTTTTTAAAAACATGGCCCAAATGAGCACCACAATTGGCACAAACAATTTCTGTCCGAAAACCATCAGCATCAGTGATTCTTTTTACCGTCCCTTTTATTTCATCATCAAAACTTGGCCAACCGCAATTCGAATCAAATTTATCCTCAGACCGAAATAAAACCGTTTCACAACGCTTGCAGACATAAACACCTGTATCTTTATGATTTGTATATTCACCTGTAAAAGGTCGTTCGGTTCCTTTATAAACAATAACTTGTTCTTCTTCCGGCGTAAGCTTATTAAAATGCATTGTGTTCTGCGATTTTACAAACAAAGAGATTGTTAAAAAATATAAGATAATAATTACCTGCCTCATTGTATAGTAGAAACAACATTAACTTAAAATAGTTCAGCATTTTAGTTTAATATTTTTCGGGTTTAGGTTGATTCTAATTTTATAATCCTTTAAATTAGTATGAAATTAGGATTGTATGTTTTGATCAGATTGTAATAATTTAATAATTACCTGTTTTTCATTATACAATTTAATTGTTTTTTTGTTTATAAATTACAATCAGTTTGGATTTTAATTAACAATTACTTAATATTTAAAACTATATTTACCAATATAGATCGTTTTCTTTTGCTAAATACTATTTATAAAATATTAAACCAACCTTTATGTCATACCTAAATATAAATAAAGACGAATTAATCAACCTCGAATATTCATTAAAAAAGGAGATTTTGAGCACAAATCGGGCAGGTGGATATTTGAGTACAACAATTATTTTATGTAATACCCGTAAATATCACGGATTAATGGTATTACCAATAAAAGAATTTGATGACGAAAACCATGTACTACTTTCGTCTGTTGATGAAACAATAATTCAACGGGGTAAATTATTTAATTTAGGTATTCATAAGTTTCCTGGAGTTGGCATATACGAGCCCCATGGACACAAGTATATCGCTGATTTTGAGTATGATCCTACACCAACTATTATTTACCGAGTAGGCGGAGTAATTCTTAAAAAAGAACTTTTATTTGTGCATAACGAAGAGCATTTTATGATTCGTTATACTCTTTTAGATGCTCATTCACCAACCCGGATAAGAATAAAACCATTTCTTGCTTTTAGAAATATTCATAAACTATCTAAAGCAAATTTGTTTGCAAATACCAAGTATAAGACAATAAACAATGGTGTAAAATACAAACTTTATTCAGGGTTTCCCTACTTAAACATGCAGTTAAACAAAACAAATGAGTTTGTTGCATCACCCGATTGGTATTATAACATAGAATATTTACAAGAATTAAACAGAGGATATGATTTTCAGGAAGATCTATTTGTTCCGGGCTTCTTCGAGGTTCCGATAAAAAAAGGAGAATCAGTTATTTTCTCAGCATCAACCACCGAAATAAATCCTACAGGATTAACCCGTAAGTTTGAATCGGAGCTTAAACGCAGGCCACCAAAAGATAATTTCGAAAATTGTTTGAAAAATGCAGCACACCAGTTTTTAGTTCAACGCGAAAAAACTACCGAAATAGTTGCAGGATATCCCTGGTTTGGTCGATGGGGCCGTGATACATTTATCTCATTGCCCGGACTTACAATCTGCACAGGCGATCTTAAATCGTGCAAACAGGTGCTCGATACCATGTCTCATGAGTTAAAAGGAGGTTTGTTTCCAAATATAGGCAAAAACAGTAATGCCGCATTTAACTCAGTGGATGCTCCATTATGGTTTTTTTGGACTTTGCAGATGTATGCAAAAGCGTTAAACTCAGAAAAAACCATATGGGGTGATTATGGTAAAAAGATGAAACAGATTCTCGAAAATTATCGCAAAGGTCTTGAGTACAATATAAAAATGCACGACAAAGGATTAATTTGGCAAGGTGAGCATGGCAGAGCTCTTACATGGATGGATGCTGTAGTTGATGGAAAACCAGTTACTCCTCGCATTGGATATGCTGTTGAAATAAACGCTCTCTGGTATAATGCTGTTTGTTATACCTTAAGACTAGCCAACGAATTTGGAGATAAAAATTTTGTAAATGAATGGAGAGATATTCCTGAATTAACAAAAAAATCGTTTAATGAACTGTTTTGGTTTGAAGAAAAAGGATATTTATATGATCTTATAACAACTGAACCCTCCGACAAAGGGGTACGACCAAATCAGGTTTTTGCTGTATCGTTACCATTCAGTCCGCTCGATGAATCTCAGAAAAGGTCTGTGCTTACAGTTGTTGAAAAGGAATTGCTTACACCTAAAGGATTAAGAACTCTTTCGCCTAAAAACCACAACTATCATGGCCGATACGAAGGAAATCAGGCCGAAAGAGATAATGCATATCACCAGGGAACAGTTTGGCCATGGTTACTTGGCCATTTTGCCGAAGCAAACCTTGCAGTTTATGGCGACGATGCTATTCCGTTAATTGAAAATATCATTAACAACTTTAAGGAAGAAATGAATAAATACGGATTAAGCACCATTCCAGAGATTTATGATGGAGATCCACCTCAACACAGTAAAGGTGCTATTTCACAAGCATGGAGTGTCGGCGAAATATTACGAATATATTGTATGTTAAAAGAATATAAAAAGAGTAAACACTTATAAATAAATTAGTCATGGCAAAAAAAGAAGAAAAAACCAAATCAAAAGCTGCTCCCAAAAAACCGGTAGCAAAAAAAGTAACTGAAAAACCAAAAGTTAAAAAGACACAAGTTACAGACGAAGAAATAAAAGCCAGAGCATATGAGATTTATGTTGAAAACGGTTATCAGGGAAGTGAATTGGAAAATTGGATAAAAGCTGAAAAAGAGCTAACAGGTAGAAAATAGATAAGTATTAATTTGCTTTGTTACCGGAATGATTAATTAAAAATGTAATTTCAAAACGGATGAGAGTACTCATGTTTGGATGGGAGTTTCCGCCACATATTACGGGTGGATTAGGAACAGCCTGCTATGGCCTGGTAAAAGGCCTTGCAAAAAATGGTGTCGATGTTTTATTTGTTGTTCCAAAAGCTTTTGGCGATGAAGACAATCAGGTTGCACGAATTATAAATGCATCTGATGTTGAAATTAACAAGGAGACTCTTTTAATTGAAGATTTTTGGAAAAAAATAACCTTAATGGAAATTGGTTCAAACCTTATACCATATGTTTCGCCCGAGGAATTTAAGCGCATTGTTGATCAAACACTATTAGACAAAACTGATATTGAGCATTCTATTTACAGAACCAAATACACCTTTTCGGGAAAATACGGAAAGGATTTGATGGAAGAAGTTTCAAGATATGCTCTGATAGCTTCTGTACTTGCATCAAAAAATAATTTTGATATTATTCATGCTCACGACTGGCTTACATATCCTGCAGGAATTGCAGCAAAATCGGTATCGGGCAAACCACTAGTTATTCATGTACATGCCACTGAATTCGACAGATCCGGCGAAAACATCAATCAAAATGTTTATGACATTGAACGCAAAGGAATGGAAGCTGCAGACAGAGTTATTTGCGTTAGCAATTATACCCGAAACATTGTAATTAATCGTTATAATATTGATGAATCAAAGGTATTTACTGTACATAATGCTGTTGAATTTGAAAAGGAGGATAATGCCCACGAATGGCAAAAATCGGTTCCTGAAAAAGTAGTTACCTTCTTGGGTAGAGTTACTTTTCAGAAAGGCCCCGATTATTTTGTTGAAGCAGCAAATAGGGTTTTACAAAAAGATCCAAATGTTCGATTTGTGATGGCCGGCAGTGGCGATATGCTAAATCGCATGATACGGCGTGTTGCCGAATTGCGCATTAGCGAAAAGTTCCATTTTACTGGATTTTTAAAAGGTGATGATGTCAATCGGCTTTTTATGCAAAGTGATTTATATGTTATGCCTTCGGTATCAGAGCCTTTTGGAATTTCGCCACTCGAAGCAATGAGAGCAAGCGTTCCAGTAATTATATCTAAGCAATCAGGAGTATCTGAAGTGCTAAAACATGCCATAAAAATCGATTTTTGGGATATCGATGCAATGGCCGATGCAATTTACGGAATCATTAACTACGATGCTTTGTCTAGATTTTTCAGGCGTAATGGACAGGAAGAAGTATTGCATCTTAAATGGGAGAACGCAGCTTTTCAGGTTAATTCAATTTATCGATCCATATTTAATTGAAATTTTAAGATTACAACTATATGAGAACTATCTGTTTTTACTTTCAGGTTCATCAACCATTCAGATTAAAACGTTACCGATTTTTTGATATTGGTGCCCGACATAATTATTTCGATGATTATGCCAACCGATCAATCATGCGAAAAGTATCTGAAAAATGCTATTTACCCACAAATCAATTATTTCTTGATTTGATAAAAGAATATGGTTACAGATTTAAAATAAGTTATTCACTTTCAGGCACTTTAATTGATCAACTTGAAATGTATGCTCCCGATGTGCTGGATAGCTTTAAACGACTTGCCGAAACCGGTTGTGTTGAGTTTCTTTCCGAAACCTATTCGCACTCTTTATCATCATTAAAAAGCCGTGAGGAATTTGAGAAACAAGTAGCCATGCATGATGAAAAAATAAAAGAACACTTTAATCAAACGCCCAAAGTATTTCGTAATACTGAGTTAATTTATTCTGATACTATTGGTGCAATGGTTTCGGAGATGGGATTTAAAGCCATGCTTTGCGAAGGAGCCAAACATGTGCTGGGATGGAAAAGCCCCAATTATGCATATACCAATGCCATTGACCCTAAACTTAAACTTCTGTTAAAAAACTTTAAGTTAAGCGATGATATTGCTTTTCGTTTCTCGAACAGAGCTTGGGATGAGTGGCCTTTAACAACAGAAAAGTATGTCGATTGGCTCAATGCTGTCGATAAAAAAGAAGAGATTATAAATTTATTTATGGATTACGAAACATTTGGCGAGCATCAATGGGCCGAAACGGGAATCTTTGAGTTTATGCGTCATTTGCCCAACAGAATCTTTTCACATTCTGATTACGAGTTCCTTACACCTTCTGAGGCTGCTGAAAAACATCAGCCAGTAGCCATGATGCATGTTCCACATCCTATTTCGTGGGCCGACGAAGAACGCGACCTTACAGCCTGGCTTGGTAATGATTTACAGGATGATGCATTCGATAAACTTTATTCTATTCGCGAAAAGATGAAACTGGTTACCGACGAAAACATTCTACGCGACTGGAAATACCTGCAAACCAGCGATCATTTTTATTATATGTGTACCAAATGGTTCTCCGATGGTGATGTTCATAAATACTTTAATCCGTACGACTCGCCATACGATGCATTTATAAATTTTATGAATGCTTTAAGTGATTTTATGCTTCGTGTTGATGAGCATCTGGATCAACAAAACTTAAAACAATTTTTACCCGAAGAAATAAATAAACTAATTTCGGAATACGAACTAAAAATCAATGAGTTAAAAGCTATTTCAAAAGAGAAACCAACTAATAAACTCAAAGCAAAAGCCACATCAGCTAAGAAAAAGGTTGCTATACAAAAAAAATCTACAAAACAAACAACACTAAAAAAAGCAACTCTAAAAAACACAACCAAAGCCGTGGAAAAAACAACAAAAGCTAAGGTTCCATCAAAAAATAAGGTAAAAAAAACTAACATAAAAACCAAAAAACAAGGATAACTATGCAACATCAGATAATAAACGTTCCGGATTACCTCTTCGAAGTAAGCTGGGAGGTTTGCAATAAAGTTGGTGGAATACATACTGTTATTTCAACAAAAGCTTTGTCGTTGTCAAAGGTTTTAAAAAACAACCATATTTTTATCGGCCCTGATATTATTCGTCATGCGACTGATCATCCCGAGTTTATCGAAGATCGGCAAATGCTAAAATCATGGCGTGAAAGAACAGCCTCCGAAGGATTAAGAATAAGAATAGGGCATTGGGATATTGTGGGTAAACCAGTTGCTATCCTGGTCGATTTTTCAACTTTTATTTCGCAAAAAGATGAAATATTTAAGGTTTTTTGGGAGAAATTCAAACTTGATTCACTTGCTGGCCAATGGGATTATATCGAACCAGCTTTATTCGGATATGCCGCAGGTAAAGTAATCGAGAGCTATTCGAGGTATTTTTTAAGTCGCAGCCATAAAGTCGTGGCCCATTTTCACGAATGGATGACAGGCTCTGGATTACTTTATCTTGATTACGCTGCACCACAGATTGCAACTATCTTCACAACTCACGCAACGGTTTTAGGCCGATCAATAGCTGGAAACGGATATCCATTATACGATAATACCGACAAATATAATCCGGACATTAAGGCCCTTGAATTTAATGTTGTATCAAAACAATCGCTCGAAAAACTTTCAGCGAATGTAGCCGATTGCTTTACTACTGTTAGTGAGATTACATCAAAAGAGTGTGCTGCTTTTCTGGGCAAAAATGTCGATCTGGTAACTCCAAATGGGTTTGAAAATAGTTTTGTTCCTTCGGGCGAAGAGTTTAAACTCGAAAGAGTCGAAGCACGAATTAAGTTTTATGAGCTGGCAGAAGCCCTTTTAACATGCGAAGTTCCCAAAGACAGCATATTTATTGGAATGGGTGGTCGATACGAATTTAAGAACAAAGGAATTGATGTGTTTCTAGATGCCTTGGGAGAACTAAATAAGAGCAAAGAACTTAAAAAAAACATCCTTGCTTTTATCATGGTTCCTGCCGGTCATCACGGTCCTCGAAAAGATGTATTTCACAATCTTATGGATAAAGATAGTGAAAACGTGATTGTGCTTAGCAACAAACATATTACCCATTATTTACTCGATCCTGAATCTGATCCGATTCTTCGAAAAGCCCGCGAACTAGGGTTAAATAATAGCGAAACCGATAAGGTGAAATTGTTTTTTGTTCCTTGCTATCTCGATGGCAACGATGGAATAATAAACAAAACCTATTATCAGATGCTTATAGGTCTCGATTTAACAGTTTTTCCTTCGTATTACGAGCCTTGGGGTTATACTCCACTCGAAAGTCTTGCGTTCGAAGTTCCAACAATTACCACAACACTTGCCGGATTTGGATTATGGGTTAATAACTATTACAAAAAAGACCATCCAGGAATTGAAGTCATTAATCGAACTGATACTAACGATAGCCTCGTAGTTGATTCAATGATTAAGTACATTAGTAATTTTGCCGATCTAGATAGTGCATCGCGTGAGATCTACAAAAAAAATGCTGTAGATGTTTCAGCCATTGCTTTGTGGGAGAACTTAATCGAACATTATTACAAAGCCTATCACATCGCGTTAAGCAAAGTAAACGAAAGAATTGACAAGTTACTCGATTATGACAGGCAAGAACAAATACCTTATGTTGATCAATTAGTTACTATAAACAAGCCCAATTGGATAAGGTTAATGATTCAAAAGAACATTCCAAAAAAACTCGAAGCCCTTGATCAAATTTCAAGAAACTATTGGTGGAGCTGGAATCATGAAGCCATTGAGCTTTTCGAGAGCATCGATCCTGAATTATGGAAAGAAAGTGGCCACAATGCATTTCTTTTTCTCGAGAAGATATCTTTTAAAAAATATCAGCTATTAGAAAAAGATGAGGCGTTTATAAAAAAACTAGAAGAAGTATATCAGAGTTTCCTTGCCTACATCAATAAAAAAGAAGGACGCAACGGGCCCAAGATTGCCTATTTTTCGATGGAATTTGGTATACACAGTTCACTTAAAATATATTCTGGAGGCTTAGGCATCCTTGCCGGTGATTATTTAAAAGAAGCCAGCGACAAAAACACCGATATTATTGGCGTTGGGTTGTTATATCGTTATGGGTATTTTTCTCAGCAAATATCAACCACCGGAATGCAAATTGCTGTTTACGATCCTCAGGATTTTTCAAAAATTCCGGCAATTCCTGTGCGCGACGATAAAGGCAACTGGGTTACTGTTTCTATTTCTCTCCCCGGAAGAACATTGTATGCTCGTGTTTGGAAGATACAAATCGGACGTACTGATTTGTTATTACTCGATACTGATTTTGAAGATAATTTGCCCGAAGATCGTTCAATTACACATCACTTATACGGAGGAAATCTCGAAAACAGGTTAAAACAAGAGTTATTGCTTGGCGTTGGCGGTATAAGAGTGCTTAATGCTCTCGGTATTAGTCCCGATGTTTACCATTGTAACGAAGGTCATGCAGCGTTTATCGGTATTGAAAGAATAAATAGATTAATTAATAAAGAAAAACTTTCATTCGCTGAATCTTTAGAAGTGGTAAGATCTACATCATTATTTACTACTCATACACCGGTTCCTGCAGGACATGATGCCTTCCCCGAAAATCTGCTCCGTACTTATATTGCGCATTATCCGGAAAGATTAAAGATTCCATGGGAACAGTTTATCGATTTGGGTAAAATAAATTTTGATAATCCAAACGAAAAATTCTCAATGAGTTTTTTGGCAGCCAATTTATCGCAGGAAGTAAACGGAGTAAGTATGTTGCACGGAAAAGTGAGTCAGGATATTTTCAAAAATATGTGGCCCGGATATTTCCCCGATGAGTTACATATTGGTTATGTTACCAATGGAGTACATTTCCCAACATGGGCTTCGGCTGAATGGAAGAACCTCTGCAATTTAGAATTGGGTTCCGATTTTGCTGATCACAACTATTCCCCTGAGTGCTGGAACAAAGTTTATGAACTGGGAGATAGTAAGATTTGGGAGATTAGGCAGATACAAAAGAAAAACCTTGTAAATTATATCCGTGCTCGGTTGCTCGAACCCGAAACCATGAAGTACGATAATCCGAAACAGATTATCGAGATTCGTGAAAAACTACGCGAGAATGTATTAACAATTGGTTTTGCTCGTCGGTTTGCAACCTATAAAAGAGCATATCTGTTATTCAGAAACATAGAAAGGTTAAGTAAGATTGTAAATCATCCCGAAAAACCTGTTCAGTTTATTTTTGCAGGCAAAGCACATCCAAATGATTTAGCCGGACAAGAAATGATTAAGAAGATTGTTGAGGTTTCGAAAAGGCCCGAATTTATTGGAAAAGTTATTTTTCTACAGAATTATGACATGGAACTTGCCCGAAATATGGTACAGGGTGTAGATATCTGGCTTAATAACCCAACACGCCCGCTCGAAGCATCAGGAACAAGTGGTATGAAAGCAGTAATGAATGGAGTTCTCCATTTTAGTGTTCTTGATGGATGGTGGGTTGAAGGTTACAAACCCGATGCCGGATGGGCTCTACCCGAAGAGCAAACCTACGAAAATAACGATTACCAGGATGAGCTTGATGTGGAAACTATTTATAACATTATTGAAAATGAAATAATTCCTGCCTATTACAGTCGAAATAAAAACGGATTACCCGAGAAATGGGTTGGATTTATTAAAAATTCTATTGTAAAAGTAGCATCGGAGTTTACCACACATCGAATGATAACCGATTACGAAAACAAATATTATCATAAACTGGCCGAAAGAGGAAAGCAGATAATTGATAATGATTTTCAGATGGCTAAAGATTTAGCTGCCTGGAAAAAGAATGTGTCACGAAATTGGGAAAACATCGAGATCGTCTCCATAAAACAATTTGATGTTTCGAAAGAACCTATCGTAATTGGCAAAAAATACAGTACTACAGTAGAAGTAAGATTAAACGGACTAAGTGTAAACGACATCGGAATTGAGCTTGTTGTAGCCGAACCAATCGACAGCGAGAATGTAAAAATTACACATACTCAGGATTTTGAGATGGTAAAAATTGAAGACTCTATTGCAACATTTACAATGGATATTGTTCCTACTGAGCCCGGAGTATTTGATGCAGGAATAAGAATGTACGCCAAACATCCTGATTTGCCTCACCGACAGGATTTTTGCCTGGTTAAATGGTTATAGGCTATTTAAATTAAGGTTTACAATTAAAAGAATATCCTACGAGGGTTTAAAACCCTCGTAGGATATTCATGTTAATGTTTATCAAATAACTTTCAACTTAATCGGTAATACTTAGAATTACTCCAACAGTAGGAATTGTTTCTATTTTAATTCGTGGTTCGTCGTGCAGGTATCGTCGTATTTTAGAAATAAATACATCAAGGCTTCGTCCGATAAAATAATCTGTTTCGCCCCATACCTCTTTCATAATTTCATCGCGGTTAACTATTTTATTCTGCGACCGGGCAAGCATAGCCAATATTTTACTTTCCTTAGTTGTCAAACGCCTTGATTCATTATTAATTTTTAATACCTGATTCGGTACATCAAATACTATTTTTCCAAGAATGTACTCCAGTTTATTGTCCTCAACCAGTACATTGTTTACCCTGTTTAGTATTGATCGTATCCGAAGCAATAGTTCGTCTTCGTCGAAAGGTTTGGTAATATAGTCGTCTATTCCTATCCCAAAACCTTTTACTTTGTCTTCTTTTAAAGAGCGTGCAGTAAGAAAAATTACAGGTATTCTTTTGTTTATTGCTCTTATTTGTCCTGCAAGCGTAAAACCATCCATTTGTGGCAACATTACATCTAGTATGCAAAAATCAAATTCAGACGATTTAAATCCATTTAATCCTGAAACACCATCTCTGTAAAGTTTTACATCAAAACCATTTGATTCTAAAAACTCAAACAACAAAAATCCCAGGTTGGTATCATCCTCAACAAGTAATATTTTTATTTTTTTATCTTTCATAGTTATTCACTACACAATGGAATTTTTACCGAAAATGTTGATCCTTTACCGGGCTTGCTCAAAACATTTATTTCGCCATTTAGCGAATCGACAATTGCTTTAACAGTTGACAATCCAATACCAAAACCCTTTACATTATGCATATCGCCGGTAGGTACGCGATAATATTTTTCAAAAATCTGTTTCTGATGTTCAGGTTTTATGCCTATTCCATTATCTTCAATTTCAACAACTACAAAGTTTCCCTTATTAAAAATACGTACTTCTATTTCGGGTTCATTATCGCAATATTTAATGGCATTATCAATAAGATTCGAAATTACAATCTGAAGCTGTTCTTTATCGGCATGTACAAGGCATTTTTCGGCAGTTTTATTCATTATCAACCGTCCATTAAGTTGCTGAATTTGTACTTGATACGATTCGGCTGAACAAGAGATTATATTACAAATATCTATTGTTTCGCATAATCCGGATTTGCCATTCTCAATGCGGGCAACATCGAGCAGAGCTTCCACCCGGTTTTGGAGTTTTTTGTGCTCGGCTTTAATAATTCCCGAATATTGTTTTAGTTTTTCGTCGCCAGCTAGTAATTGATTTTTAGAAATCATACTGTTTGCTAAGGCTATATTGGTGAGTGGAGTTTTAAACTCGTGAGTAATATTATTAATAAAATCGCGGGTTCCATTATACAAAGCCTTTTCTCGTCGGTAAAAAAACAATATGATGTAAAACGAAATACTTATTAATATGATCAAAATTACCGATGTAATAAAAAGAGTACCAATCTGTGCAGCAATAAACTCGCTCTTTTTCGGGAATTTAACTTTTAACTCCACTCCATTCTTTAACAATGCGTTTTCGAGATTTGTTGAAAAATAGGTTTTATTACACACATTAAAATCTGCATCTTTTTGGGTGTCAACAATATCAAACTCGTATTTTATATTTATCTGATAATCTTTTAATGCCTTTTTAATAATCGAATCTACCTTATGCCATTGATTATTCATGTACATTTTCTGATAACACGAAAAAGCATTGCCTTTACCTAAACAATTTACAACCTCGTTACAAATGAGAGTATCTTCGACCATTTGGTCAACAACTTGTTTTAATGCACTATTAACACTATAACTAAATTGCTTTTCCTGTATAGTTGCCGCTTTATAAATCCATGTTACCTGAATAACCAGTAAAGCAACCAACGCAAAAGAAGTTATTACAATAAAGATAAGCTGTAGTTTTTTATTTTTCATCATTGCAAAGGTAATCAGAAATTTATGCGATCCATAAACTTTAACATCATGTTAACACGATTTACAGAAACCCGACAAAAAACAAATTTTTTGTGTCTTTATTTTTTGTAATTTAGTATTCTATAATTGAAAAGAAAATGTCAATAAGTGAAAGTGGAAATAAATTGCGAAAGTTAATAAACAAAGCAATAGAGGACTGCACCATTACTCCCGAAGAATACGAAGAAATTATTAATCTCTCTTTAAAAGATGGATTTGTTGATCCTCAGGAGCGTGCTCTTTTACGTGAGCTGCAGCAAATGATTGAGCACAAAGAAATTCGGTTTTCCAAAAAGGATAATAAATAAATTCGATCAATAACCAGAAATTTTAATCTTTCTACCCAGCATAACAAGAACAAATCTCTTTTCGAGAAATTTGCATTCAACCTTTCGTATTTTAACATCGCCTTAACACGATTTAACATGTATATAACTTACAAGACTGTGAGTATTAGATATATTTGCTTTTATAAATTAACAAACAAAAACTAAAAATCATGAAAAAAGTATTCGCATTATTATCAGCAATAGCTTTCGTAAGCGTAATGTCATTATCAGTTGCAAACGCACAGGAACCAGAGAAAAAATGTAACGAAAAAGCAAAAACAGAAAATTGCTGCTCAAAAGAGCAATCAAAAGATTGCTCAAAAGCTTGCGATAAAAAAGCTCCTGAAAAGAAAACTACCGAAGTTAAGAAAGAAACTGTAAAAACGGATAAAAAGTAATTGGGTAATTTTAGGTAATCAGGTTATTGAAAACCGACATCGCAAAGTGTCGGTTTTTTATTTCTACCACGCTAATTGGTTTTATTCCTAAAAAATTTTATTTTTAGTTGATTTTTATTTCCCATTAAAAAGTAATTTACTACTATGAAGCCAATTATAGCTTTAATATTAATAACAATTATCGCTTTATCATGTAACCAGCAACCATCTGGTTTAACTGAAAAATCTATAATAGGAAGTTGGGAATGCATTTCGGGTTGCAGTACTGAATTTTATACATTTACTAAATCAAAAAACGGATATAGCTATGTTTCCTATAAGAATGAGAAAATTTTTAAGGCAGGTGATTATCAATTAACTGATTCAGTTCTCGCTTTAACATCGGCTGATGGTACTTCAAAAAATTATATTGTTGAATTGATTAACGATAGTTTAATACTCGATAAAGGAAATTATATCTTAAAAAAACAGATCGAAAAAACAGATTTTTCGAATCATACCGAAGAACTAATTGTTGGAATGGAAGATTTTTTGGCTGTTTTTCCCGATTTTGATTTTGCCGATCAAAAACCTGTAGATTTTATATACCAAGCAAAAGTTGTTGAAGATCAGTACGAGCCAATTAGCATTGAAGGCATTGGTGTAGTTACTACTGTACCGTTAGGTGGCGATTTTATTACTGCTGATGATGTAATGAAAAGCATTGCAAATGTAATTCGTGAACAAGGTTTTACTCCCGATCCACAGAATGAATCAGAAAATTGCCGTGCATTTATTAATGAAAACATGGTTGTGATGGTTCGTACATCCGAAAATGAACCCAATAAATTAACCATGGAAATAACCTTTGGGTTTATTGATTAGTGTAATTTGATTTCTTTGGTTGTTTTGGATTCTTTCCAACGCGAATTTCTCCAACCATTTTGTAGTTCTTTTGAGAGAAATGTCCATGCAATAATACGGCTGGTCTTATTTCCCTGCCCCATAGGTATCGTTCTGATATCAACCGCTTCGGCTTTTTCTAGAACCCGGTATGCGGAGTTTAGGTTGGATTGTTTTGAGATCAGGGATGAAAACCAGAAACAGGAAGATCCGAATTTCTTACTTTCCCGAATCATTTCACGAACAAACCTTTCTTCTCCCCCTTCGCACCACAACTCACTACTCTGGCCTCCAAAATTCAAAACAGGTGTAATATTTTTCTGTTTATTTAAATTATTTATTTTACGCATAGTTCCCGATTGGGCATCGGCTAAAGAAGCATGAAAAGGAGGATTACAAATAGACAAATCAATAAGCTCATCCTTTTTAATAACTCCATAAAAAAAATCTTTCGGATTGTTTTGAAATCTCAACTCAATTTGTCCTTTTAGATTGGAATTTTGTTCAATTATTTTATTGCCATTTTCAATTGCGGGTGGATCAATATCAGAACCGATAAACGACCAGCCATATTCTTTGTTCCCAATAATTGGATAAACACAATTTGCACCCACACCAATATCAAAACATTTTACTTTATTACCTGTAGGTATTTTTCCATAATTGAACAAACGCAATAAATCAGCTATGTGATGAATATAATCGGCCCTTCCCGGAATTGGTGGACACAAATACCCTTCGGGAATATCCCAGTAATCAATACTATAATATTGCTTTAATAATGATTTGTTTAGCATTTTTACTGCTTCGGGATCAGAGAAATCAATGGATTCGTCGTTATATAAATTTAACTTAACAAACTGAGCCAATTCAGGACATGACTCAATTAAAAGTCTGAAATCGTATCGTTCCCGGTGCTTATTTCGTGGGTGTAACCGGGTTTTTTCTTTCGGATGTTCCTTCTTTTCTTGAAGCATTTAGTTAAAATCAACTTGTAATTATAACAATTATGAATTGAATTATTTTTTCTTGTTGTGATATACAATCTGCATACCCTGAAGGAAGTTACGTAAAAACTGATCCTTGCATGGGCGATATTGTGACTGATTTGGACTTCGGAAAAATGCGCTTAATTCGTGTTTACTTAAACGCATATCAACAAGATTAAAAATATCAAGAATGTCTTCATCTTTAAGATTTAAAGCAATCTTCAATTTCCTAAAAACGATATTATTATTCAATATTTTTTCAGGTACTGGTTGTGGCCCCTCTTTTTTGCCACGTTTCTCAATAATAAATCCATTTAGGAAAGCTGACATCTGTTCGTCTGAAAGCTCCTGAAAAGCAGGATCATCATCTTTTTTTAACCAATCGCTAATTTGCGCTCTTGTTACATTTAAATCGGCTAAACCAAAAATATTAATCATTTTCGTATCGTTAAGATCGAATGTATATCGTATACGGCGTAAGATGTCGTTATTACTCATAAATTGTTTTTTTTTGTCAGAAAAGTTATTTGTAGAATTAATAGGTTAAAATACCCAAAGCCAAAGTTAACAAAACTAATAATAATGTGAGCTGATAATAAACTAAAATACTATAAGACAGAGGTATTTCTAACTCCAGTGAGTTCTATATTCAAATCTATAAATAAAAATTGGTGATTTGAAGTCCTCCCTTAGCTCTAAGGTAAAAACTCCAATCACCAATTATACGATTTGGAAAAATCAATTAAAACAGAAAAACAATATGATTGCTTATTGTTTTATTTCTTTAATAAATCTCTTATTTCGGTTAATAAAACCTCTTCTTTTGTTGGTGCTGGTGGAGCTGCAATAGCTGCTTCTTTTTTCTTCATCTTATTCATTGCTTTAATTAATAAGAACATAAAGAAAGCAACTAAAAGAAAATCGATAAAAATTGTGATAAAAGACCCATATTTAATTGCAGCTTCGGGAGAAATTAATTTTCCGGCGGCATCATATTGAGCTTCACTCATGACAAACTTGAGAGCCTGAAAATCTACACCAGCGGTTATTTTACCGACAACAGGCATAACTAATCCATCAATAAATCCGGAAACAACTTTTCCAAAAGCAGCTCCCATAACAAATGCTATTGCCATATCAACAAGGTTTCCCTTCATGGCAAAATCTTTAAATTCTTTTACAAAACTCATAGTTGTATTTTTTTAGGTTAATATAATTCTGAAAACAGAAAAATGTATTTTAATTATTAGGTAATTTAAGAAAATCATTTTAAAACCAAAATAAAAACCCTGAAACAACATAATATTTCAGGGTTTTTATTAAAAATTGTATTTGGTTACTCCTCTAAAAATGGATATTTATAACTCACAGGTGGTACAAAGCATTCTTTAATTGTGCGTGGTGAAACCCAACGCAATAAGTTCAGATACGATCCTGCTTTATCATTTGTACCCGACCCACGGGCGCCTCCAAATGGTTGTTGACTAACAACCGCACCTGTTGGTTTGTCGTTAATATAGAAATTACCGGCAGCATGTTTCAATCGTTCCATAGCTCTTTCTATAACATATCTGTCTTTGGAGAATATCGATCCGGTTAAAGCATAAATGGATGTTGTATCGATTAATTCCAATGTTTCTTCAAACTTGGATGGATCATATAAATAAATGGTCAAAACCGGCCCAAATAATTCTTCCTCCATGGTTACATAATGAGGATCTTTAGTAAGAATTATAGTCGGTTCAATAAAATATCCTTTTGACTTATCGTAGTTTCCGCCATGTATGATTTCGACATTTTTATCTTGTTTTGCACGATCAATATAACCAGCAAGTTTAGTAAAGGATGCTTCATCAATAACAGCATTCATAAAATTGGTGAAATCTTCAACCGGACCAACTTTAATGGTTTCCATATCGCATTTTATCTCACATAAAACTTCATCCCATTTGTTTTTTGGAATATAAGCCCTGGAAGCAGCAGAACATTTTTGTCCCTGGTATTCGAATGCCCCGCGAGTTAATGCAGTTGCTACTTGAGTTGCATTTGCTGATTCATGCATTAACACAAAGTTCTTCCCTCCGGTTTCACCAACTATGCGCGGATATGATTTATATTTTGAAATATTATTTCCAATCTCTTTCCAGATATTTTGAAATACAGCTGTTGATCCTGTAAAATGAATTCCTGCAAAATCGGGATGCGAGAAAATTACATTACCTGCTACAGGCCCTGAAACAAACACCAGGTTTATAACACCATCGGGCAATCCAGCCTCCATAAATATTTCCATAATAACACGCGCTGAATATATCTGAGCATTCGAAGGTTTCCAAACTACGGTATTTCCCATCATGGCTGGAGCCGCAGGCAAGTTAGCTGCAATAGCTGTAAAATTAAATGGTGTTAACGCAAATACAAATCCTTCGAGTGGGCGTTGTTCTAATCTGTTCCATACTAACTCACTTGAATTGGGTTGTTGATTGTAAATCTCTGTCATGTACTGCACATTAAATCGCAGAAAATCTGCAAACTCACAAGCAGCATCAATCTCAGCCTGATGTACCGATTTTGACTGGCCCAACATGGTTGCCGCATTAATACGTGCACGATAAGGACCTGCAATCATTCCGGCAGCTTTCAAAAAGATTGACGCACGTTGTTTCCACGACATGTTTGCCCATTTCTCTCTGGCTGCTAATGCAGCATCAATTGCATTTTTAACATGGCTTTCGTCTCCACGATAGTAATATCCTAATAAGTGCTTGTGATCATGTGGAGGATGAATTTCAATCTTTTTATCTGTTCGCACTTCTTTTCCATCAATGATCATCGGTATGTCGACAACATGGGAGCGTGCCCATTCAATGGCTTTCATTACTTGATCCCTCTCAGGAGAACCTTTTACATACGATTTGACAGGTTCGTTCTTTGCCGGTGGCGCAAAATATAAGTTTTGTTGCATAATTTATTGTTTTAATTTTTTGTGTTTATTTATCTTATTTTTTTCATTCTATAGCCTTATTTACAATCTTATTTATTATATAACCCCAGACCATAAGGCTGGGGTTATTTTTATAATCCAAAAACCTTTGAGCTGGTGTTTTGAATTAAATTTTGGAAAATACGTTATGCAAATATAAACATATCGCTTTAATATAAAACAAGATTTTTATCATGTTATAGCAAAAATTTAAATCACTATTTTTGTACATTAATAACAAAAAAGGATAAGCTATGTTTAAAACAAACGAATATTTCGATGGAAAAGTAAAATCAATAGCTTTCGAAACAAACGAAGGTCCAGCAACAGTTGGTGTTATGGCAAAGGGTGAGTATGTATTTGGAACATCAACAGTAGAATTTATGACTGTAACATCAGGTAATATGACCATTCAGCAACCAGGAGAAACAGAATGGAAATCATACAAAGAGTTTGAAACATTTAAAGTTGCTAAAGATGTTAAATTCAAAGTTAAAGTAGATAGCGATACTTCTTATCGTTGTCTTTACAAATAGTTGAATTTTTTGATCTTTGATAATTGATTTTTTCATTTGCCCCTTCCCTAAAGGGTGTGAAAAAATCAATTTGCTCCCTTCAGGGTATGAGGCAAACAAATTGATTTTTAAATAAATAGAAATTTATTAAAATTTTAAAATAATCAAATTTTTAAATTAATGCTATGAAGTTTTTTTAACTTCATGGTATTTTTTTACTTTGCGATATGTTTTTTATATCATATTGATTAATAAAAATTCTTATGGCAGGCTCAAAAGGTTCAAAATATTATGATATTTTTTTGAAATTCAAAGTATGGCTTGAAAATACAAAAGGACAGGGTATTTTAGGCGATGGTA
Organism: Bacteroidales bacterium; assembly: GCA_050179935.1. GTDB lineage: Bacteria > Bacteroidota > Bacteroidia > Bacteroidales > UBA12077 > UBA12077. The sequence goes on from JBFXEQ010000005.1 coordinate 75,510, forward strand.
AATTTGAATTACTCGAAATGATCGATAAACATGGGTCATTAAGTGCTGCAGCTGATAAAATGGGAATAAGTTATCGCAAAGCTTGGGGTAATGTGAAGGAGGCCGAAGAAAAACTAGGATTTATACTGGTTGAGAAACATCGTGGAGGAGCGCAAGGTGGAAATTCAGTTTTAACACCCGAAGGTAAAAGACTAATTGAAGCTTACAAAGAGCTTTTAGTTGAATTTGATGAATCCATTCATCAAATAACTAAAAAATTCTTCAATAAAATTAATTCGTAGATTATGAGATTCTTTGTGGCAATTGATGATACTGACAATTTAGAATCAAGAGGCACCGGTTTTAGGGCACGCGAAATGGGGAAACTAATTGTTGAACAAGGCGTTGGTGATGTTGAGTCGATTTCGAGACATCAATTGTATGTTCATAAAAATATTCCATATACATCGCACAACAGCTCAGCTTGCTTAATTGTGAATACTGATAAATTTGATGCTTTACAAAAGCTATGCTCTGAATATCTTATTCGTGAAGCTGCCGAAGGTTCTGATGCAGGATTATGTATTGCCAGAGAAGATTTAATTAACGATGAAATTATAGATTGGGGAATCAGAGCTAAAATAGAGATTCTTACAAAAGAAAACGCACATAAACTAGCCAATGAAAGAGGTATTTTTCTTGAAGGATATACAGGAACAAAAATTGGTGTTATTGGATCTCTTGCAGCTGTGGGATTAAGAAAAGCAGGAAACGACGGAAGAAATATCTGGGTAAAAGGAAAAGAATTACGCGAAATATGTGGCATTTTTTCCGGATCAGAATTAAAAACGATTAGTCACATACAGGTTATTAAATCTGTTGATGGCAAATTAATAAATGATAATGAACGAATTGATGTTGGAAATTGGTTAAGGCCGGTTATCCAGAATAAAGAAATAACTGTAATTGTAGAAAAAACTAAAAAAAATGAAAACCATGAATGGCAGCACGTATCAAAAGAGTATATCAAGAACATTTCAAACTAATACACTTACATTAGTTCTTGAGATATTATTATTGTTAGCATTAGGAATCGGTGCAATTGTATTGCGTTCAAACCTCCGTATTCCATTAAACATACCCGGCCGTCATGGATTGGAGTTTATGGCAATTATTATGATTGGACGCAGGATTTCTAAGTTGCCATTTGCAACCATAATTATGATGCTGGGAGCATCAAGCTTTATGTTTTTCCCATTTATAGGAATCAAAGATCCATTTTTGCCAATAATTTATGTTGTTATGGGAGTTGTAGTTGATACTTTGTATTTATTATTCCGAAATCCCGCTAAAAGACTGGCAATTCTTACTCTAATTGGAGGTTTAGCCTATATGGTAATACCAATTAGTCGTTTAACCATTTATCTTTTTACAGGCGTTCTTGAATCTTCATTTATTAAGTGGGGATTTGTTGTCCCTGTTTTATCTCACTTTGTATTCGGAATTGCCGGTGCATTATTAGGAGCCGGATTCGTTTATTCAATCAATAGAATTATAAAAAAATAAAAAATCGCTTTTTATGAAGATTATTAAACCTATGGTTGGCGATATGAAAAAAAGAACCTGTCGGTACTTTTATAACTCACTATTTGTATTGTTACTTATACTTCTTACAATTAATTATTCATGTAACGAAGAAGACAAAAACGATTTTTCGGATCCGGAAATAAATATCATAAATCTACCTGGGCATGTTTTCTCTGACTCGACAATTTCTGCAGGACAAAAATTTATTGTAGGTGTAGAAGCTACATCAAACGGGCATAATAAACTAACCAATTTTATTGCAAAAGTAAACGGTGAAAGATATTTGGATCTGGGAATTTTTTCAGAAACCTTTAATAAAGAAATTGAAATTACCAAAGGACTTAGCGAAACGGATGTTTGGGAATTTATAATTCGAGATATTGAAGGAAATTGGGCAAGCAAGAGCATAACAATTACTCAAGGTGATTCAACTGGATTTGGCGAAATTGATACGTACTTAAATGTTTATTTGGGAGCTCAAAATAGCACTCTTTACGGAAGTTTCTTTTCTTTAGGTACTGGTACTGTTTATAATTTGCAAGATGCATTTACAAATTCAGCCCTTATTGATTTAGTATATTATTATGATGATTTTGATAAGCTAGAGAAATGTATCATGGCATCGCCAGGAGCAAATATTGGTGAAACAGCCTTTCCGGGTGAATTTGCCATAGCTAATTGGGAAACAATTAATACAACCCGATACAGCAAAGAAAAGCTCTCCCTTTCAATTGAAGAATTTGACAATGCTTTAAATGATAGCATTTTAATAGCAAACACATTTGCTTTCGAAACCGGTGGGCGTAAAGCAAAACTCCTACAAACTGGCGATATGTTTGCATTTGTAAGAGATAACAAAACAGGAATATTTAAAGTGGTGAATACATTGGAATCAAATAGCGGTTATATTGTTGTTGATATAAAAATTCAAAAATAAGTTGCATGATGATTTCAAAAAAAATAATTCAAATAGTACTCGTTCTTTTTCTATTCCCCATTTCGGTTTTTGCTCAAATCGAATTATCGGGAAAAATTATTGACTCAGTTACGAATGAATCATTATCAGGGGCCAATATTGTTTTGCTAGAAATACAGCACGGTGTTTCCAGTAATAAAAATGGTGAGTTTACGGTTCTAAATATTAACCCCGGAACTTACACTATACTTGTTTCATTTGTAGGTTATTACAATCAAGAACTAACACTTTTGGTTGATGAAAACAATAATCATGTTATAATTAAATTGAATCCATCTGTTATTGAAATGGAAAAGGTAATAATTACAGCAACTTTAACAGAACGAAAGATTGAAGATTTACCTGGTCAGAATGAAATTATCGAAAAGAACACGATAGAAGGTTATCCTGTTTCCAATACTGATGATCTTCTTCAATCCATTTCAAATATTAATGTTAACCGCAGCTGGGGGATTTTTTCCAAAAATTCATCAGTAACTATGCGTGGTTTGGAATCGGCTCAAGGAACGTTGATTCTTTATAATGGTGTTCCCCTGAACAAAACTGCTGGAGGTTCAATTAACTGGCATATGATTTCTCCTGACCGGATTGAACGAATTGAAATAATAAAGGGTCCAAGCTCTGCTCTATATGGAAATAATGCTATGGGCGGAGTTATTAATATCATCACAAAAAAAACAAACGAAGAGATTTCGGGAGATATAAGAGCATTTGGTGGTACTTATGGCACTTATGGCGGAAAACTGAATCTTGAAGGAAATCAAAAGCTATTTGGGAAAAAATTTTATTGGGGTGTTAATGGATTTTATCGACAAGGTGATGGGTATATTATAGAGCCGTTAAATCTTCGAGATTCAACAGATGTTAAGGTTTACCTTAAAGAAAACCGCTTAGGAGCGATGGTTGGCTATGAGTTTAATCAAAACAATAAACTTGAAGTTGAATATAGCTATTATGACGATAAACGAGGCGACGGAAAACAGGTTTATTTCGACGATGGTGGTTATGTTAAGTACACAACAAATTTTGTGCGCGCAAAATACAACACACAGATTGCTTCTTTTAAGATTGAAGCAAACGCATATTTTCAGAACGAAGATTTTTACCAGTTTACCGAATCTATAAATGATGATGGCAATTATAAGCTCTCGTACAAAGATCAAATTTCAAGAGATTACGGGATTTGGACAAATGCTACAAAAAATTTTGGCGAACACAACTGGCTTACATTTGGAGTTGATTTTAAACAGGGATTTATGGATGCATCAGATGTTTACCTAACATCAACAGATACTGTTTTGCGCGATGGCAAAATTCAATCGTATGCTGCTTTTATTCAAGATGAACATCGATTTTTTAATGAAAAACTAAAGATTATTGCCGGATTGCGATTTGATTATTCACGTTTCTATAATGCTTCGATTTATGTTGGCGATCCATCAGTAAATACAGGATTTGAAGAATCCTTTTCAGAAAATTATAAAAACTCCGATTGGACTGCATTAAGTCCAAAGCTTGCTATTCAATATGACATTTCAAAATCAATTAAGTCTTATATTTCAGCATCATCAGGCTTTATGCCGGCTATTATAGACGATATGATTTCGTCTCGAAAAATAAATAAAGGGTTTAAGCAAGCTAACCCTGAATTGCAGCCTCAAACTTTATACAATTACGAAATAGGGTTTAACACAAAACCATTTAAAAAGGCACAATTAAAAACAGCCGCCTATTATTCGAAAGGTAAAGATTTTCAATATTTTGTCGGTACCGGCAATTATATTGACGGACAGCCTGAACTGATGCGAGAAAACATTGCTGAAGTTGAAATTATTGGTGCAGAAATATCATTCCAATACGATTTTACGAATCAATTAATTTTTAAAACAAATTACACTTATAATAGCTCAATTATTAAAGATTTTGATTTAACCAATTATACAGGCGATGATTTATCAGGCAAACAGCTTATAGATATTCCCTGGCATCAGGCTTTTGCAGGGTTCTTTTGGAAAAACAGGTTCATCAATACAACTCTTACAGCTAATTATATTGGTAAAGAATATTCAGACGAACAAAATATTCTTATTATTGATGATTATGTAACAATTGATCTAAACCTATCAAAGACTATTTATCGTAATTACTCCTTATCACTGGATATTCAGAATCTATTCGACAAGGTGTATATTGATAAAAAAGACAGACTATCACCTGGAAGATTTATTGTTTTTGAATTTGGGTATAAGTTTTGATTGTTCTTTTACAAAAAAATGGTGCAATTTTGCAATATAATTGGTTGGATTATAACTTAACAAATGAATCACTCTGATACTTTTTCTTTATATTCACGATGGTTTTCAGCATATATAAACCATTTCCTGGTATTACATCCCGATTTGGCAGAAAATATCCAGATTAAAGCCGATCACAGCAGAAAAGTACACCACGAAATCCTTGGATTAGCAAAAAACATAAAACTTACCGAAGGAGATACATTTATAGCCGAGACCATTGGACTTTTTCATGATATCGGCCGGTTTAAACAATATGTAAAATACCAGACTTTTTCCGATTCAAAATCGCAAAACCATGCTGAGTTAGGCGTTGATGTTCTTAAAGAAAATAATGTTTTAAAAAATCTTACCCCAGAACAGCAAGAAATTATTTATAAATCAATTCTTAATCATAGCAGAGCCGAGATTGCTCCTGATACTAATGAAAAAGTGATTTCCTTTTCAAAAATGATTCGCGATGCAGACAAACTCGATATCTGGCGACTAATTACCGAATACTATATGGTAAAAGAGCAAAATGAAAACAAAACACTTGAGCTCGAATTGCCGGATAACGAAGAAATTTCGGACGAAGTTCTGCAGGCAATTTTAAACCACCAATTAATATTAAAAGAATCGTTGAAAACCCTCAATGATTTTAAACTGTTGCAGATAGCTTGGATTTTTGATCTGAATTTCGATTATTCAATCCAACGGCTTTTTGAAAAAAAATATCTCGAAAAAATAATTAGAACTTTGCCACAGAACAACAAGGTAAATAAGGTTAAAACCTTGGTAGATTCTTATTTTAGGGAGCATATTAAAACATTTGCCCAATAATAACTGATATAAAACCAAAGAATAACTATTTTTGTAAAAATTTTGTAGATGATAACCATAGAAAAAGCATATCAAACAGTTATAGGAAAATCATACACACTGGAAACAGAGAAGATTGATTTTATTGATTCTGTAGGGAGAATACTTGCTGAAGATGTAACTTCGGATATTGAAATGCCTCCATTTGATAAATCATCGATGGATGGATATGCTTGCCGGCGAGCAGATGTTGATAATACACTCGAAATTATAGAAATTATTCCAGCAGGAAAAACACCAACCAAAAGAATTGGTCCAAATCAGTGTGCAAAAATAATGACCGGAGCGCCCGTTCCAGAAGGAGCCGATTTTATTGCAATGGTCGAATACGCCGAAGAGATTGATGATAAATATGTAAAAATCAACAAAATAACTCAGCGCAATAATATAAGCTATCGTGCCGAAGATGTTAAGATTGACCAATTGGTATTGCAGAAAGGTATAAAAATTAAACCTCAGCATATTGCCGTTTTTGCTTCGGTTGGATATACCAATGTTTTGGTAACAAAACAACCTAGAGTTGCAATTATTTCTACTGGCGATGAGTTGGTTGAGCCGCATAAAAAACCGGGTATTTCGCAGATCAGAAACAGTAATGGTTATCAACTAATTACACAAGTAAAATCGTGTGGAGCTATTGCAAATTATATTGGAATTGCAGATGATACTCCTGAAGATACTTTCAATAAAGTAAGTAAAGCATTATCTGAGAATGATTTGGTGCTTTTAACCGGTGGTGTCTCTATGGGTTCGTTCGATTTTGTTCCCGAAGTATTGAAAAAAGCAGGAATAGAAATTTTGTTCGATTCTATAGCAGTAACACCTGGGAAACCAACAACATTTGGTGTTACTGGTAAAAAATTCTGTTTTGGATTACCCGGAAACCCAGTTTCATCATTCATACAATTTGAATTATTAGTAAAACCATTAATTTATAAGTTGATGGGATTTGATTTTCAACCATTGGATATACAAATGCCTATGGGTATTGAATTTAAACGCAAAAAGACAGATCGTAAAGCATATATCCCCGTGTTTATTAAAGATGGAGAAGTTTTTCCTGTTGAATATCATGGATCAGCGCATATACATGCTTTATCGTTTGCACACGTAATAATTGCTTTTCCAATCGGAGTTGATACGTTATTAAAAGGAGAAATCGTTCATGTACGACAAATATAATCGCAAAATAAATTATCTGAGAATTTCAGTAACAGATCGCTGTAACTTGCGATGTGTATATTGCATGCCCGAAGGTGGTGTTACATTACTCAAACACGAAGAAATTCTGAATTTTGAAGAAATCGTACAAGTTACCAAAACTGCTGTTCGCAAAGGAGTTAATAAAATACGAATTACAGGTGGTGAGCCATTAGTACGAAAAGGGATTATTGAACTGATCAGCATGATTGGAAAAATTGATGGAATAGATGACTATTCAATGACTACAAATGGTATTTTATTGGAACAGTTTGCCGAGGAACTTAAAAAAGCAGGATTGCACAGAGTAAATATAAGTCTCGACTCAATGGATCCTGAACGATACAGACAAATAACCCGGGGTGGTGATATTACTAAGGTTTTTGCAGGAATTGAAGCGGCAAAAAAAGTAGGGCTGGAACCTATAAAAATAAATTGTGTAATAAAAAAGAGCGAAGAGGAGCCTGATGCTGTTGAGGTTGCTAAATTTTGCAAAGAAAATGGACTGTTTGTTCGTTTTATTACGGAAATGGATCTTGAAAAAGGAGAGTTCTCAATAGTGCATGGTGGGTCAGGTGGCGATTGTGTACATTGTAATCGCATTCGTTTAACAGCCAATGGAATGATAAAACCATGTTTGTTTAGTGATATTCAATATAGCGTAAGAGAACTTGGTGCTGATAAAGCAATAGATATGGCTATTGCGAATAAGCCAAAAAATGGACATACTAATGTTACCGGGAAGTTTTATAATATAGGTGGATAGAAGAAGCTGTGAGCTATGAGCTATGAGCCGTGAGTTTTTAGCTGTTAGTCCTTTAATTTTAAATTTTCAAGTTTCAAATTTCAAATTTCGTTCTTATGAGCAAATTAAGTCATGTTGATGATAAAGGAAAGGCCAATATGGTTGATGTTGGTAAGAAACCCGATCAGAGCCGGGTGGCAATAGCCACTGGACACATTACTTTGGCTAAGGAAACTGTTAAACTTATAAAAGAGAACTCCATGAAAAAAGGTGATGTGCTTACCATTGCCGAAATTGCAGGAATACAGGGTGGTAAGCGAACCAGCGAATTAATTCCATTGTGTCATCCATTGCAAATTACTAAAATGGATGTGAAAGCCAAGATTGATAAAACAGGTGTTAGAGTTAATTCTGAAGCACGATGTGTTGGAAAAACCGGTATCGAAATGGAAGCTTTGACTGCTGTTTCTGTTGCTTTGCTTACCGTTTACGACATGTGCAAAGCAGTTGATAAATCAATGCGTATAGATGAAATTACACTTGTCGAAAAAACAAAAACAGATATAATAGAACGCTGACCTGCCCGTCCGGCAGGCGAGTAATGCGGATATCCTAACGCTGATTTACACAGACTAAAATTTTATCTTTGATAATCTGCGTTCTGCCAATAGCAGATCTGCGTCACCTGACTACCGGCCAATGTCGATAAGTTACGGAATATTCACCCTCTGCCCTGCGGGCATCTCCCTCAAGGGAGAAAATGTCTAATTTTGTCCTCCCTCGAGGGAGGTGGTCGAAGACCGGAGGGTGAAAAATAAAAAGTTTAAACTAATTGATACTGGACTTCCTGCAGGCAGGTCAGTGTTCCATTTTTTTTTAGATTAGAGAATACTTAGAATTGCTTTCCCTTTACGCACTCCTTCCACCAAGCAATGCAAATATTCGGGCATGGGTTTGTTAAAGATCTCAGGTTTAAATGAACTTACCTTAGTTTCAATACCAAATACATCAATCACAATAATTATTTTTGAGTTCTTATCCAACAAATCAGGATCGTTCTCGATTCGTAAAAACTTAAATGGGTAGGTTTTTCCAATTTTATAATGAGGATGGTTCGGTTCAATTTTTAGCTGTCCATCGGTGTCGAATTTGGTTACAGTACATTCAACCTGTCGGCCAATACAAAGGTTATAATGTTTGTACATATCCATTTTTAATGAATATGAATTACCAAAACCATCATGCAAAATGTAATACTTAACACCGTTTAAATCTTTTAATTCATATACAGTGAACGCATATTTTTCGCCAATCTGCAAAAGCTTTCTTGTGTTTTCTGTTTCAGAATGAATTAAAAATAACTGTCCTTTTTTAATCCGCACAACTTTACATTTTATTCTTTCTCCAATATCTTCCGGATTTAAATTTTCAGGCATAGAACAACTGTTTTCATGTCCAAACCTATCCTTTACAATAATGATACTTTCCTTTTCGCCCACTGAGTTTGTGTGTGTTGAGAAACGAATCACATCAAAATCGTAAATCTCACCCGGCTTGTAAAAAGGATTTTCGGGTTCGAGAAATATCTTACCACTGCAATTTATTTTATCAATTCTACAAGTAATATCAATTCCAACCGTTAGATTATAATGCTTAAAAGGAAAAGCTTTTAGCAAGTGCTTGCCTCCCCATTGGTTTTTGAGGATAAAGAAAGAATCATTTGTATCTGGAATCTCAGTATAATCAATAATTTTAAATTGATAAAAATCACCTTCGGTAAATTTATATTGGTTTTGATTCAATTTTTATGAGTTTTATCTATATTTGTCAATATTTTTTTAAAATACTATAATATTTATGAGACAATTTTACCTTAAAAAAACTAATTATGCAATTACGGTAATTTTATTACTTCTAACATGTAAGCCATTAACAACTTTTTCTCAAAAGATACAGACAATAGTACATAGTTCTTCCACAGTATCTACTTTTGTAGTAAAAAATGACACAATATGGATGGGAACAACTTCAGGAATAGTTATTATGGGTAAAAACAAAGAAATAATATCTACCTATCCCACCATAAATGGCATTAACAACATAAACTTTTTTTCATCAGCTATTGATAATTCAGGCGATTTATGGTTTGGTTCAGACAAAGGTATTTTTGTATTTAGTGAAGGTAACTGGAATAATTATTATCAAGATAGATGGGTTTTGGATATCGAAGTAGATATTGAAGGAAACATTTGGTTTGGAACCAATGGTGGCATTTTAAAATATAAAAATGGGTGGTCTTCAATTACAGAAGGTCTTTCTGAGCAAATAGTTTGGGCAATATTTAATGATTCAAATAATAATCTATGGGCCGGAACAACTTTGGGTTTAGATAAATTTAATGGGGTTAGTTGGGAAAATTTTAATACATCTGATGGTTTAACTGATAATAACATTCTGGATATTAATGAAGATAAATCCGGGAATTTATGGGTTGGAACATCTAATGGTGGGGTATCAAAATACGATGGAACCAATTGGCAAAGTTATTTGGAATCTGAACAAATATTTTCAGTTGAAATAATAAATGACACTGTTTGGTTTGGATCACATAATGGAGCATTTAAATTTTCAGAGATTGATACTATAAATTTTAAAACATCTGAAGGGCTCCTGGACAATTATGTAAAATCTATATTTATTGATGAAAATAGTTCTGTTTGGTTTAATAATTTAATAGGTATAACTGAATACGACTATATAAGCTTAGAAACCTATTCAATTACAAATAACTTAGCCAATAACTTCGTTAGAAGTATTGCTATAGACACACTAAATAATACTAAATGGATTGGAACTGACAATGGAATCTCTGTTTTTGATGGCATTAACTGGACAACTTTTAATACATCGGATGGATTAACGGCAAATTTCATTAAGAATATAAAAATTGATTCAGACAATAATAAATGGATTGCAACAAATAATGGAGTTTCATTTTATGATGGAAATACATGGACTAATTATAATGCTGAACTGATTACAAATGATACCAGAAGCATTTCTATTGATACTTCAGGCAATGTTTGGATCGGCACATACTTAGGATTAAATAAATTCAATGGTTCAACATGGTCTTCTTATACTGTAAATGAGGGAATTATTGATAATAATATTATTACTACCTATATCGATAAAAATGACGATTTGTGGCTTGGAACTATAAGCGGGGTTTCGTTACTTAAAGATGAAAATTGGACAAATTATACAACTAGTGATGGATTAGTAAGCAATTATGTGAGTGCAATTATACAGGATACTTTAGGAAACTATTGGTTTGGAACAGATAATGGATTTTCAAAATTTGATGGAACAGATTGGACCTCCTATGGAAACGATTTAGAAACAATTTTTTGTTTAGAAATTGACAAACTTAACAATTTATGGATTGGAACACTAGATGGTGTTTATGTTTTAGAAAAGGATTCACTTAAACATTATAATGAATTTGATAATCTTGCTGGCAATAATATTTTTGCAATAGAGGTAGATAAGGAAGGTTTTAAATGGATTGGATGTAATAAGGGGCTCACATTCTTTAACTATTATCCAGAAAGTTCCGATACAACTTTAACATATGAATCAGGTTCAAAAAATTTGTCAGAAAGTTCTATTCTAAAAATAAAGGCAAAGGATGCTGATGGCAATAATTTAAAATTCTCGATTGAGGATAACTCAAATACACAAAATATTTTTAAAATTAATCAATTGACAGGTGATATAACCACCAATAACGTTGATACCCTAACAAAAACATATGTTTTAGACATAAAAATAACTGATGGTAAAGCATCAACTAATTCAAAAGTAACTTTAACGTTCATTAACTCATCTAATAATATCGAAAACAATAATAAGATAAGCGAGTATAGGATCTTTCCAAATCCTGCAATAAATTATATCATTATTGATAAAAGCAATAATGATGAAGCTGTGGCTATCCAATTGATTGATATGACTGGCAAAACAATCCTTAGAAAAGCTATAAAGGATGGGGAGTCAGGACAAATAAAACTTGATTTGCCTGATTTAAAAATTGGTACATATATCTTAAACCTAAAGCATGCTGACAAATCAGTTACTCATAAGCTTATAATTAACTAGAAATAAATACTATTTTTTAAAACCCTGAATAGTAATATTTCAGGGTTTTCTATTTTATTAACATAAATAACAAGTAAGTATTTTGTTTTGCTATTTTTGCATTTTATAAATTAAACTTATTATGAATTCTATAAAAGTAGTTTCAGTAAATATATCCGAAAAAAAAGGAACCATAAAAAAACCTGTTGATGGTATTAATTTAACAGAATTAGGTGTTGAACGTGATGCACATGCCGGTGAATGGCATAGGCAGGTTAGTTTGCTGGCAAAAGAAAGTATTGAGAAATTTGAAAAAGTACTAGGTAGAAAACTTGAATATGGCGAATTTGCTGAAAATATTACCACCGAGGGAATTACCTTACATACAAAAAAACCAGGAGATAAGATTATTATAGGAGAAGTTGAGCTTGAGATAACCCAAATAGGTAAGGAATGTCATGGTACAGGTTGTGCTATTTTTAGTCAGGTGGGCCAGTGCGTAATGCCAAAGGAAGGAATATTTGCAAAAGTGATAAAAACAGGCAAAATTAAAGCCAACGATACCATTGTATATATTGAAAACAAATAACTACAAACATGATAAAAGGCAAGGTATTATCAGTTAGTTTTTCGTCAGAACGCGGACCTAAAAAGCCGGTAAATGAATTAAATCTGAACGAAAAAGGTATTGTCGGTGATGTGCATGCAGGAACAGGAAGACAAGTAAGTATTATCGATATTTATCATATTAATCGTTTTAAAGAAATTACCAGCTCACGAGATACTGAGTTTGGCGAGTTTGCCGAAAATATTACAGCCGAAGGTTTGCAGGAGATCGATTTTCGGGTTTTCGATCAATTAAAAATAGGAACTTCAGTTTTAGAAGTTACACAAGTTGGAAAACCTTTTCATGATCAGTTTCGCGAACTTGGAAATTATGTAATGCCACGGGTTGGTATATTTTGTAGAGTAAAAGTTAAAGGTATTATTAAACCCGGAGATGAAATCGCATATATTCCCAAGCTATTTAAGGTTCTTGTAATAACATTAAGTGACAGAGCCAGCGCTGGAGAATATGAAGATAAAAGCGGTCCAAGAATAATTGAACTATTGAACTCCTATTTAAAGAAGATTAATGTTAACCATCAGATTAATAGTGATATAATTCCTGACAACAAAGAAAAACTTACCGAATTAATTTTAAAAGCAAAAAAAGAATCAATCGATATAATAATTACCACCGGTGGAACAGGAATTGGTCCGAGAGATATAACTGTCGAAACAATTAAACCAATGCTCGACAAAGAGATACCGGGTATTATGGAAATGATTCGTATGAAATACGGTCTGGAGAAACCAAATGCCTTATTAAGCCTTGGCGTTGCCGGAGTTATGGGACAAAGTCTAGTTTATACCTTACCCGGAAGTGTTAAAGCGGTTGATGAATACATGACCGAAATTTTAAAAACATTACAGCATCTTATTTATATGCTACATGGAATAGATGTTCATTAATAATTACTTTTATGAATAGAGATCAAGCCGAAGAACTTTTAAAATCATATATCAAGAACGAAAAAATGCTATATCACAGCTATTCTTCAGAGGCAGTATTGCGTGCATTAGCAAAACGATTGGGCCGCGATGAGGAAAAATGGGGATTAGCAGGCTTACTTCACGATATTGACAGCGAAATAACCAATGGCGATTCTAAGAGACATGCCTTAGAAGCTGTTGAGATTCTTCGTAAGCATGGTATTGATGAAGAAATAATTGATGCCATAAAAATGCATAACGAACATGCCACAGGTATGGAACGCACAACAGAATTTCAACATGCATTAGCGGCCGGTGAAACAATTACCGGATTAATTTATGCTACAGCCCTTGTTTATCCAGATAAGAAAATTAAAGATGTTCAAACCAAATCGGTTACAAAGCGAATGAATCAATCGGCTTTTGCTGCATCAGTAAATCGAACTACCATAATGGAGTGCGAAAAAATTGGACTGCCATTAAATGAATTTGCAGAAATTTCTATTAACGCGATGAAACAAATTGCAGAAAAAATTGGATTATAGTCGCCTCCTCTCAACTTTCCTTATCTTAATCGCCTATAATACAATCTTTTAGATTATATTTTTTAAACTATTCAAATCAGACAAATTGTTAATCAACACATTAGAACAGAAAACATGTTTTAAAGCATCTGTTTTTAATGAGACTCATTCTAAAGTATGGCTAAAAAATCTGGTAATATAAAATCTATCAGTAGCTTACAAGGCTGTTCATAACCAATTTTGGAGAAATGGTTGTAGATTTCAATTTTTTAATAAATTTGACCGTCATTAACTTAGAGGGAATGTTCCCATATTAAATAGTTTTACTACTAGTTCTTTTATTAATTAAACTCAACTATTATGATACCATCAAAAGAAGAAATTAAAATTTCGGCAGCGATACTCGCAGGTGGTGCGAATAAGCGGTTTAATGGAAAAACAAAAGCAAACATCCAGATTAGTGGTGTTCGAATAATAACCCGCGCCATTAAAACTCTCTATGATATTTTTAATGATATCGTAATTGTAACCAATACACCAGAAGAGTTCAAAACCTGCCAGCAGTTTACGATCGTTCCTGATAAAATTAAAAATGTTGGTCCTCTTGGAGGTATTCATGCAGCACTTAATGCTGCTAAACACGAGGCTGTATTTGTATTTGCCAGCGATATGCCTTGTCTCTCAGGAGATCTTATTAAAGAGCACATTGAGTTTTATTTAAAACACAGATGTGATGCGGCTATACCTGCAATTAAAAAAACGATTGAGCCACTGCATGCAATTTACAACAAACGCATTGAAGACCAGCTGTTTGATTTTTTAGGTACTGCAGATAAATACTCAGTTGAAACTTTTTTAAGCCAGATAAATACCAAATATCATAAATTGGCTGATACAGACCAAAATAGAAAAGCATTTATAAATATTAATACACCCGAGGAACTTTCGAACATAGAACTTTTAACCGAAAGTGGTTACAGATAGAGCAACTAAACAAAATCTATTGAAATGCTATTGTATGAATAAGTGCAATAGCATTTTTTATTCTTTTTGCTCACCAAAATCAATTTTTGCAAAAATTGATTTCCAACTCCCCCAATTGTATTTTTTGGATACGATCACTAAAAATATAATTACGGCAAATCCAAGTATTAGAAATTCAAATTCCGGATTTATTACGGTAGTTTTAAAAATGGCAGGAGTTTGCAAAACAGCACTTTTATGAGTAATAAAAAGCGAACTGAAAATATTGTTTATTGCATGAACACCAATAGCGAGTTCAAGTCCATCATCCATAATAACCAATATTCCGAAAAACAAACCCAGTAATATATATTGCGGAAGCATAATGCCAACTCCAAATTCTTTAATCTCAGGATTTGCCAGATGCATAACCCCGAATAAAATAGAAGTTATGAGTAATGGAATCCATTTGTTTTTAAACAATAGCGAAGTACCTTGCATCAGATAACCTCTGAAAAACACTTCTTCGAAAGTGGTTTGAAAAGGCAATAATAGAAAAGCTACAAACAAAAGTATAATAAATTTTGCAGGCTGAAACTGAAACTCAAAAGCATCGGGATTATTCAGATAACTGACAAAAGAGGAAATTAAGAACAAAATTCCCCAAATCATTGCTGCAAAGAAAACCCTTTTCCAGTCAAACTTATTGCGACCGGTAATTATGTCGAGCATTTTTTTCTTATGCAATGAGTCGGCACACACCCATAAACCGAGCAATCCCATGGCAAAAGGGAGAATCATAAGTGCTAAAAACACATTCAAATCAATGCCCAGGCTTACCGGATTAAGAATACTTGCATCATGAGCAACATTACCAGACGATTTAGCAAAAGAAACCACAATTGCCAATGGTACAGCACCCAACAATTGTATAAAAGCTATAATAATTAGTATGGAAAAAAAATATCTCCAAAACTGATTTTTACCTAAAATTGATTTTTCGAAATACATAATTCGTTTATTTTATTTAACCATTAATTTTTTTCATCATTATGTCAGCATCTCATTACGCATACAAAATCAGAAACCTCATAATTCCCTTATGAATTAAAGCATACAGTGTTATTGACTAGGCTTTTTATTTCTTAATATCCCGAACAAATCACGAACGCGTTGTACCCAATTCTTTTCAGGTTCTTTTTCGTTTATAAAATCAAGCAACACCTTCGAAAACTCAGGTGCTCGGAGGTAACCAAATGATTTGTGCGGATTTGATTTTTTATTAATCTCATAATCATTATGTACAATATAATCAATAGGTTGTATGCCGTATTTATTAGCATCAAAATCTTTGTTCAGACTATAGTTTATTGCTACATCATCTTCGATATCGGAAAAATTAAACCAGTTTTTTTGCACACCAGGTGGCGTTTTAAGTTTAATATCGTTTAAAATAATCTTTTTTTCAAGTGCGATTTTACTCCTTACAAATGGGATTCCGAGTGGAGAACCTATTGTAGCAAATGTATGAATCTTAAAATCGGGTAAATTAAAGGTTAAAATATCGTATGCAACAATTGACCCCATGCTATGTGAAACCATAAAAATATCATCACCTCTATGTTTTATAAGTGTTTTTCTAAGACGCTCTCTAATCTGATCACGTGCAAAGCTCACGATTCCGTTTTTTATTATTTTATCATTCAGATAATAAGCCTCAAGATCTTTAAAATAATTATGAATGATTGCATCTGAGATAAATGAATAATTAACCGTCATATCATTATTTAAGAAAATCTTATCAGCAGCCTCGTCAAACCAATCGAGCACTTTTTTACGTACAGAAATGTCTTTTTTAATTAGTGTTTTTTTAGCTTGCACATAAGGCTCATCAATAAAAGAAAGGTCGTTTGGATTAGTAATCGTTTCGTCTGTTGGCTTTTCATGTAAAATATCGGCCCAATAAACCAACTCAAACTTAGGCATTGTATAATCAACACCTGTTTTATCAAGGCCTTCGATAATAGCCATTCTCCACCAATCTTGGAGTAGCTCTTTTCGGGGTTTATTACCCAATCCGTGTATACCTATAATTACTTTTGCCATTCAATTTTTCTAGTTTAATTCCGAAATAACAAATCCCGCTTTGTCTGTTGTTATTCCATCCACTCCAAAATTAATAAGTTCTTTTATTCTTTTAATATCATTCACTGTCCAAACATATAATCTTAGATTTACTGATTTTATTCTCGAAATATTTCTTTGTGTAAGATGAATTCCATCGTTCAGGTTTAATCCGTTTAACTTATTTTTCATTGTTTGTTCAATGATTTTATGTATTGATGATTGAAAAAACCTAAATATTTTATAATTACTAATAGCAACAATCCAATAAGCGTGGTATTGAGGTAGTTTTTTTCTGATCTCTTTTAAGACATTTAATTTAAAACTGATAATTTCGATTTGATTTGGCTGCAATCCTGCATTTAACAAATCGTTCATAAGCAATGGAACTATTTCCTTTCCACATTTAATCTCGATAATGATTTTTTTGTTAGCAGGAACCGTATTTAGCACTTCGGTTAGCTCAGGTATCTTTTCTTCTTCGTACTTTTTATCTTTAAATCTACCAACATCAAGTTTCTTTAGATCTTTGAGCATTGATTTCCTAACCCATTTAAATCTACCCGAAACACGAATTGTATTAGCATCGTGAATCACAACTATTCGATTATCTTTTGTTAAACGAATATCTATTTCAACTGCATCGCTCCCATTTGCCCAGGCCAAATTAATTGATGACAAGGTATTTTCGGG
The DNA here is from genome assembly GCA_050179935.1 of Bacteroidales bacterium. GTDB lineage: Bacteria > Bacteroidota > Bacteroidia > Bacteroidales > UBA12077 > UBA12077. Next base: position 93,132 of record JBFXEQ010000005.1, read on the forward strand.
AGCCAAAAACGATTCGCCTCGGTGAGCAATAACAAAATAATTTTTCATAACAGACAAATTTATGCCTTAAAGACTTAATAAAATTAAACTATTTTATCAGGAATTGCATTGGATTATCAGTTACAACTAAAAACTATTTGAATGTCCGTTTTATGTCATAAATATTATGTAAATAAATTGAAAATCAATTTGTTTGCCCCAAACCCCTAAAGGGTGCAAATTGATTTTCTTCACACCCTTCAGGGACGGGGCAAATGAAGAAAATCATTAACAACAATTATGAATAAAAGCGGACGATCGTTAAAAACTATTTATTACCTTATGATCTGCAAAAAAAATATTTGTTTCATTCCTCTTTTTTCGCAACATTTTTACATTTACATAATGGAGCTTAATTCTATTCTTGATTAAAGAATAACCGGCACAAAAATCTCTTAAAATTAATACCTTTGAACAAAACAAAAATAATGGAGCTTTACACCGACGAATATTTTATGAAAGAGGCTTTGAAAGAAGCACAAAAGGCATTGGCTAAAGATGAGATTCCGATTGGAGCAGTTATTGTTTCGAAAAATCAAATCATTGCACGGGCTCATAATCTTACTGAAACATTAAATGATGTAACTGCTCACGCTGAGATGCAAGCAATTACCTCAGCAGCAAATGCTATTGGCGGAAAATATTTAATCGATTGCACGCTGTATGTAACCGTTGAACCTTGCCTTATGTGTGCAGGAGCTTTGTACTGGTCGCAGATAAGTAAAATTGTTTATGGCGCTTCTGACAATAAAAGAGGTTACTCACTATCCAAGAGCAATGTATTGCATCCCAAAACACAAGTAGAAAAAGGAATTATGGAAGACGAATGCAGTAACTTGCTAATTGATTTTTTTAAGAAAAAAAGGCAGTAAAAAGTTTACTGCACTACGAATTTATAATCAAATCGATTTTTAGAACGCTTCCTGATTAGGTTCTCGCCACAAAAATTCTTTTACCATTTCGATTTCATCAACCGATGAGCCCTTTTCGAGAACAATCTTTCTGAGCCTCATCCCAGTGTTTTTATCCATAACACCATTTTGCAAAAATAGAGAGAACATATCTTCGGAAAAAACCTTTGCCCATAGATAACTGTAATAACCTGCAGCATAACCACTTAAATGACCAAATCCAGCTTCAAAATGGGTTTCTTCCTGAAACTTATAAAGAGTAATTTCATTTTGCAGTTTTTTAACAATATCAGTAGTTGATTCTGCCCCCTTTGGGTTGTACCCATCGTGGAAATTCATATCGAGGGTTCCATAAAAAATCTGCTGCAACGTATGTAAGCCTGATCCAACATTTCGTGCTGCAATCATTTTATCAAAAATCTCTTTTGGCAGCACTTCATGGGTTTTATAATGATGAGCAAAAAGTTGGAGTGCCTGATAATCCCAGGCCCAGTTTTCGAAAATCTGCGAAGGCATTTCGACAAAATCGCGAGCCACATTTGTTCCTGCCTGCGACGAAAGCTCTGTTCTGGTTAACAGATCATGCATTAAATGTCCAAATTCATGAAAAAAAGTAACTACATCATCATGAATCAATAATGCAGGTAATTCGTTGGTTGGTTTTGGAAAATTACAAACCAAACTTGCCATTGGAATTTGATACTCAAATTCTAGCTTCTTTCCTGGAACCATTCCAAACATAGCGGCATGGCCATATTTATTTTTACGTGGATGCAAATCAAGGTAAAACTTGGCAATTATTTTATCATTTTCCAGAACATGGTAAGTCCTAACTTCCTCGTGCCATACATTCGCCGACTTAACCTCATTAAACGTTAACCCATATAAATGCTGGGTAATCTGAAAAAGACCATTCACAACACGATTAAGCTCAAAATATGCTTTAAGTTTTTCGTTGTCGAGTTCGTATTTTTCTTTCAACAAAATATTATCGTAAAATGCAGCTTCCCACGATTCGATCTCAGTTATAGCAACATCATCTTTATATTTTCTTTTAACCTCAAGCAACTCATTATAATCGATTTCTGCTTTTCTCCGAACCTTTTCCTTTAACTCATTCTCAAACCTCCAAACAGTCTGTGGATTTTTTGCCATTCGGTTTACTGTTATATAATGAGCAAAAGTTTTAAAACCAAGCAGATGCGCCATTTTCTCGCGCTCAACAAGTATTTGTTTTAATATTTCGAGATTTTTATCGGCTGCTTTGTTTTTATATTTTTTGGCAAGCTCTCTCCTAGCCTCATCCGAAACAGAATATTTCATAAAAGGAATATACGATGGATATTCAAGGGTAATTTTGTACAACCCGTCCTCGGTTCGGTGTTCCTTTTTGTAATCATCGGGAAGGCCGACAATCTGATCTTCGGTAACCATAAGAGAATCCTCGTATGTACTAATATTCGACTCGAACTGTATTTCGAGCTCAGAAAGCTTATCCTGAATTACTTTTAAAACATCTCTTTTTTCTTTCGGCAATGCAAATCCGTTCCTTTCAAACTCTTCGATTGTTTCTTTCAGGTATTTTTTTCGGTGATCGGCTAACTTGTTTACCTCTTCTGTTTTCGAGAATTCTTTTACCGCATTGTAAAGATTTTCGCTCAGAGCAATCTCATTAAAAAACTTGCCTAGTTCCGTAATACTACTCAAGCACTCATTTCTAATTTCATCAACAGGATGCACATAGGCTAATAACGAAATTAATTCGTTTGTTTTTACCAGATGATTTTGCATATTATCAAGAGCAAGCATCGTATTTTCAAAAGTTCTTTTATTTGGTTCAATTTTATAAATTAATTCCAGATCTGATTTAGCCTTTTCGATGATTGTATTTTTAGCGTCAGTCACATTTTTTTTTGTGATAGATCGAAAATCGATTTCCTGATTGTTTTCTGTAAAAAAAGGATTCTGCATATGGTTTCTATTTTTCGAAATTTTATTATTGAATAATTGAACAATGCTAACACTTAAAAGTTTATGAATACTCAATAATCTGTATAACATTTACTAAATTGGAGCTTCAAATTTACTATTTTAAAATTAGGGAATCTTAAAAAAACTTTTTATCTCTGTAACAATTAAAATTAGGTTAGTGAACGAATTTCTCAAAAAAATTAACTCCGCTCTCGTTTTGCAAAAGATGCAATATACCTCTGATCAGCAAGGGATTATAAAAAGATATCTGCGCGAAAAAGAGGGCTGGGATATTCATATTTCCAAAACAAAACAAGCTGTTCTTCAATCATCTAACACAAAGGAAAAAGGGAAAGTGCTAATTCTAGGCAGCGGCTGGCTGCTCGATTGCCCAATTAATGAGCTATCACAAAGCTTTGATGAAGTAATTTTGGCCGATATAATCCATCCAAAACAAATCGTTAAAAAATACAAAAATCTTCGAAATGTTACCTTTTTAAAAATTGATTTAACAGGTGGTTTAATCGAATATATTCATAAAAACATTAAACCCGGCAAAAAGTATTTATTAAGCTCGGTATTAACCGAAATCAGGTCTTTTTCGTATTTAATACCCGAAGAGATGGATTTTGTAATCTCTCTAAATATTTTAAGTCAGCTAAGTATTATTATTACTGATTATCTAAAGAAGGTTTCTACTTTTTCCGAAAATGAATTAAAAGAGATTGCAACAGTAATTCAGCAAAATCATATTAATAGCCTACCGAAAAACAAATGTATTTTAATCTCTGATTTTGAGGAAGAACTATACGACGAAGATAATAGGCTGCTCGGGGTGAACCCATTGCTTTTTACTGATCTGCCAAAAGGAAACTCAACTGAAAAATGGCAATGGAAATTCGATTCGTCCATGACTTATCGTGATGATATTAAAACCTATTTTAACGTAATTGCTATTGATTTTTAATGATTAAACCAATGGGAAAAAGCTGGAAAATGGTAATTACAGATCTTGATGGTACTCTTTTTAACGACAACAAAGAAGTGAGCCTTACCGACATGAAAAGTCTATATTGGTTAGGCGAGAACAACATCTTGCGCGTTATTGCTACCGGTCGTAATTTTTATTCATTTTCAAAAGTTATAAAACCTTCATTCCCTATCGATTACCTAATCTTTTCATCAGGAGCAGGCATATATAACTGGAAAAACAAATCAATAATTCATTCTGAATATTTACCAGATATTGAAGTAGCCCAAATCTCAAAAATTCTAATTGACCATAAGGTTGATTTTATGATTCATGAGATTATCCCTGATAATCATAAGTTTATTTATCATCGCTCCGGAAAACCAAACCCAGATTTTGAAAAAAGAATTCAGGTTTATTTCGATTTTGCTGTAGAAATGGATAAATCAAATACAAAACATTCACATGCATGTCAAATAATAGCTGTTTTTCCAAACGATATAAAGCTATTCGAAAGTATTAGTAAAAATTTTAATGATATCAAGATTATCCGAACAACATCACCACTTGATGGAGAATCTATCTGGATGGAAATTTTTCCCAAGAATGTATCCAAAGGACACGCCATTAAATGGTTGTGCAAAAAGCTCAACCTATCAATTGAAAAAACCATAAGCGTAGGCAACGACTATAATGATTTGGATATGCTTGAATTTACAGACCAAAGCTACATTGTAGCCAATGCACCTGCTGATTTACAAAAAAAATTCCCGGTATGCAGCAGCAACCAGAATCATGCATTTAGCGATGTCGTAAGCAGGTATTTTGATATTGGGTTTTAAGTTAGTCTTTTTGAGTTTTGTCCATAATAAAGAAAACTCCTATTTTTCAGTTTTTTGCCCCTACCCTAAAGGGTGAAAACTGAAAAATCAAGCTGCTCCCTTTAGGGATTAAGGGCAATACAGATTGATTTTTCTATAATTTTAAATTAATTTCCTACTTAAAAAAAGCATCTTTACCAGGATAATTGTATTTTTCTTTAGCTACCGATTGTGAGAAAATAAAATACTTTACTTCAGCATCGGTGCAAACAACTCCATTAGCATTTATCAATTCGGAATAAATAGTAGCTAGTTTTCGGCTATGATCCAACAATTTAGCCCTAATGGTTATACTTCCCTTATTTGCTTCAACGGGTTTTCTGAAATTTACATTTATGTTTGCAGTTACTCCGGCAGTCTCGAGTTTAATATATAACAACCAGCTGGCAATTTCGTCCAGTAAAGTAGTCTGAATACCACCATGCAATATATTTTCATATCCGGTTAAGTGCATTTTAGGTTCCCAGTTGCAAATAATCCATTCACCTTCTTCGTAAAACTGCATTTGCAGTCCCAGTGAGTTTTTAGGAGAACAACCGAAGCAGTTATATCCTTCGAGATGTGTATAAGGATTTTTTATTTTTTTCATAAATCAATAACTTGATTAATACTCAAAAGATCGCCCTGTGATTGATTCAACTGGAACTTTAATAATCAGGATATTATCCACGGAGGGTTTTGAATATTCGAAATCTTTATCGGAATAATTTTTCATAAAAATATTTAATCCCTTTAATTTTTCTTCATAATCATCAACAAAAAGAGCATGCCCATTGATAAGCACGCTTCTGTATGCAAATCGCCATGAGCAGGCAACGTGTTCGTGTCGGGCAAATAATTTATGATCGGTATCAAATTCGATACAAACCTTGTTGTTATGTTTCAGAATATCAACCTTCTTGCCTTCTTTAGCACAATGCAGCCATACCGTTTGATCCTCGTATCCAAAGTTCATAGCTAACACATAAGGCACATCAACATCAACCATTCCTAACCGACAAATTTTGCATTTTTTTATAATTGTTTCGAGTTCATCAAGCTCTATAATGTCTTTTATTGCGTTATCTCTCTTTGCCATAATCTATTCATTATCTATTTAATATGTTTATATTACTTTTTTTACAATTGTTTTTTAATTCTTTTTTCAAGTTGTTCCTTAAGCCATTTTATAGCTTCATCCTCTTTTGTAAAGAGTCTTGTAGGCACCTTTGGCCTGCTAAAAGTTAAAAATAGGTTAGCAAAATTACTCGATATTCTTGATTCAACAAGTATTGCTTGACCTGCAACATGAGGTCTAAACTGTGCTGCTGCATATTCTCTGGTTTTTGAGTCAACAAAAAAAAGCTTTCGCACATCAATCAGGTTTGCACACAATCGGTCGCCATTCCAGGTATCGCCTACCTTGGTCATTTTTTCGAGAGTATCCATATCGAGCGTACAATTTTCGAGAGCTATATATTTGTATATCTGATCATCGCCCTGAACAACTTTTAACCGGTTGTTAACTATTGTACTTTGCATTTTTATATGTGTTTAGTTTATTGAACTTCTTTTACTAATTTATTGAAAATTTGATCCTCATAAATAGAAAAAACAAATTATTTTCAGATACAGCTAAAAAAAGTGAATATAAAATAAATTAATTTGCATGAAAATTTCTGGCAGGTAATGTAAAAGTAATTGTAGTTCCTTTACCTAATTCGCTATCAATAAATATATCTCCTTTATTTATGGTAACAAATTCCTTACAAAAAAATAGACCAAGCCCCTTACCCATTTCTCCCTTAGTTCCCTTAGATGATCTATTTGCTATTTCGAAGATTCTTTTTTGACTATCTTCAGAGAAACCAATACCATCATCCTTTACCCACACATGAGCAACTGCATTCTCGATATTAGAACCAACAGTAATTGACCCATTTTCGGATGTAAACTTTATTGCATTATTAATAAGATTACGAAGAATAGCCGAAACCATGTTGCGATCAGCATCAACATAAGCATTTTCACTTATATCGCATAATATTTGAATTTTCTTAAGTTCTGCAATAGGTTTATACATCTCCATTATCTCATTTGAAATATCAGCCAGATTTATTGTTTCGGGTTTATATGGAAATTTCCCCTGCTGATTTAATGCCCAGTTTAATAAATTATCAATGAGTGATAATAAATTACTAATTGAAACTTCGAGTGATTTTGATAATTTTAAAATTGAATTATAATCCTGATCTTCAATCCAAAATGGTATTAATTGAACCAGACTATCAACAGAAACCAACGGACTTCGCAAATCATGTGCAATAATTTGAAATAACCGGTCTTTTGTATTATTTGCTTCGAGTAGCTCTTCGTTTTGTTTTACAATCTGGACTCTTTGATTAAGTATATGATTATTCTGTCTTTTCAAAACACTATTTAACCTTTTTCTTCTTCGATTTTCAAAGGCCATATAGAGCAAAAAAGCGGTGATAAAAAGGACAGTAAGTATTAAAATATTCCTTTGAAGCATTTTTCTTTCTGAATCTTGTTTAGCCTTGGCAAGTTGGAGGTTTTGTATCTCTTTTTGCTTTTCTAAGAATGATATTTGCTGCAGTTGTTTTTCTGATTCATATTTTTGTTCTAACTCAAGTATTTGTTTTTTTCTCTCCAAACTGTATATACTATCTTCTAAAACAACAAATTCTTTTAAATACGAAAAAGCTCTCCTGTAATTACCTTCTTTTTCATAAACTAGGTAAAGATTTTTTGATAATAGATGTTGCTTTCTTATATCGCTTATTCGGTTTGCAAGATTATAACTCTCTTCCAGGTATTTTATTCCGATGCTTTTATCCCCATTTTTAATAAATGTATTGCCCAATCCTTGTAACGAAAGCACTAGCATTTCATTTTCACAAATTTCCTTTTCAAGCAAAATGGCTTTTTGATAATAATTTTTTGCTTCTAAAAAGTTACCTGTTTCTTCATAACTTCTTCCAATATTATGAAGGAGCAAAAGGTAATCATATTTATCATTAGGTTTTATTATATGTTGTAATGCCTGTTTATAATACTTTGTAGCTGAAGTAAAATCTTCTTTTTGATTGTAAATATTACCAATATTCATGTAAACGATATGAATATCTTTTACATGATTTATTTTTTTCCGGATTTCTAAATTTGAAAAATAATATTCAAGTGATTTATCATAATATCCCATATCGTAATATAATACACCTAAATTATTCAGAACATCACTCATATGAGTTGAATCATTTATGTTTTGATAAATCCTAAGGCAGTTTAAAAAACAATCGATTGATTTGTTAAATTCGCCATAGCGTTTATATACGTTTCCTATTCTATTTAAAACCTTTGCTTTTTCGAAATCGTTTTCTAAACTGTCAAACAAATGATAAGACTCGTTATAATAATACAACGAAGAATCGAAGTTGGCAAGATATTTATGAACTAATCCCAGCTGATTTAATGCAGAAGCTCGTCCAAATTTATAATTAAGTTTTTGTGATAATTCCAAGGCTTTCCAACCATAAATAAGCGAAGTGTCAATTTGATATTTTATGCACCTGTAAGAAAAATCTGTAAACCTTAAAACCTTATTGGTATCATTTGGGGTTTGAGCTAATAAAACTCGAATGCTATCAATTTCTGAATTTTGGCAAAATGCTTTCTTTTCTACTTTTATTAGTAGAATAAAAAAACATAATATAAACACAATCAGATATTTCAATATTATTAAGTTTTATTCAAGTTCTCCATTTCCCAAACCTGTTTTTCCTTCACCATCAGCTTCATCTGTCTTTAATAAATTATCGTAATTTTTAACAACAATTTTAATTTTATCAAGTTGCTTAAGATCAGTAGGTTTTAAAGGAATTTCAAATTCTTTAACTTGTTCTTTAACAATTTCAGATAGCGTTTTATTCTCTTTAAGCTTAATTCTAACTTCCCAATAATCGTTAACATAGCCCTGTTCAATACCTTCAAGTATACAATTTCCTGGTATTTTTACCATTGTGTCTAAACGATAATTGCTTGTTCCAGCCTTATAGAACAAATTAAAGTAAGGATAATAAAGTTTCATAATTGATTTTTTTGTTTAACAATAGGTGCCTAAAGTTAACAAAATTTAAATTCTATAGAAAAAATACAACTAAAAACAATAAGTATTGATTATTAATATGTTATCTAATAGTTATAGGTTTGCTTACGGAACCATTCGAACAAAGCAACAGCTAATGCATGCGACACATTCATTGAAGTGTTATGTCCTAATAAGGGAATATGAACAATTTGATCTGACTTGTTTAGAATTTCATCATCAATTCCAACTATTTCGTTGCCAACTATTATGGCAACTTTTTCTGGGAGGTTTGATGTAAAAATATTTTCGGAGTCGCTTGAAGTTTCTACTGAAACTATTTTATAACCCGCAGGGATTTTATTAAGAACTTCAAAAGTTGGGCAAATCTCCCAAGACATGGAATCAAAACTTAAACCGGCTGTTTTTCTTACTTTTGAAATTCGTATGTTTTCATCATCTGTAGCAATAATTACCTTTTTACAACCGGCATTGTCGGCAAGGCGAATAATATTACCAATATTTTCGGGTGTTTTTATTTGGTAAGCAATAACAATAGTTTGATTTTGAGCCAAATCATGGTTTTTATTAAAAAGATTTTTTGAATGGACTGTTCGTTTCTTCATAAAACTAATTGGTAACTACACAATCCATTTTTACATCGAACTCGTTCGTTGGGACATGCTCAACAAGCTGAAAATCAAAACACGCACCTACTTTATAAGCTTTTGTACCTTTTAGCAACTTATCATAATAAGCTTTTCCACGTCCCAAACGGTTTTTATTTTTGTCGAATGCCACTCCTGGAACAACTACTAAATCAATCTTATCAACAGAATCGGTGTACAATTTTATTGGTTCCGAAATTCCAAATGAACTGCCCGTTGCCATATTTTGTATCCCGGTAAACTCTCTTAGTTCAAGCTCATCGCCTTTAACCGAAGGCAAAACAAATCTTTTTTCAGAATACCATTTTAAAATAAAATCATGGGTATTTACTTCGTCGTCCATCGACCAGTAAGCCATGACAACTTGTGATTTAGTAAATTCAGGAAGCTTTTCCAATGTTTCGAATATCTTAATCGATTTTGCTTTCTTCTCTTCGAATAAATACTTCTTTTTTAACTCTTTTATTTGTTTTCGAAGTTCTTTTTTATCCTGATCGATCATAATTCAGTTCTTTATTTTATCATTAACAAATCGCTAAACAATAAGTTTATAACCCTTACCATGAATATTTAATATCTGTATCGATGAATCATCTTTTAAATACTTGCGGAGTTTTGTAATATAAACATCCATGCTGCGTGCATTAAAATAACTATCCTCCTGCCATATTGTTTTAAGAGCAAAATTTCGCTCAAGAACATTGTTTTTATTATTACACAACAACTTAAGCAACTCCGATTCTTTGGTTGTAAGTTTTAATTGCTTTTTATTGTACTCAAGGAGTTGTTTTTGAGAATCAAAAATATACTCCCCTATCTGATAGGTTTCGTTAATTTCGGAGCTATTATTTGTACTTAACCTTCGCAAAATGGCTTTTATCCTGAACATAAGCTCCTCCATGCTAAAAGGTTTGGTTATGTAATCATCGGCTCCGATCGCAAAACCTTCGAGAACATCTTCTTTTAACGATTTCGCCGTTAAGAAAATGTAGGGCATGGCATTATTTATTTTCTTTATTTCGCGGGCCAGCGTAAAGCCATCCATCTTTGGCATCATCACATCAAGAATACAAATGTCGTATTTGTTTTTCTTAAATCCGGCCAGAGCAAGCTCGCCATTTACAAACAAATCGGTTTTAAATCCTTTAGCAATAAGATATTCACGCAATAACGTACCGAGATTTTCATCATCTTCGGCAAGCAGGATTTTTATGTTAGCTTCTTCCATTGTGTATATTATTAGTTGGAATAAATATTTTAAATGTAGTTCCTTTTTTCAGCTCCGACTCAAGTGTAATTTGGCCTCCATGCTCTTCGACCATCTTTTTAACATAGCTTAATCCTAATCCAAAACCCTTTACATCGTGTAAATTCCCTGTAGAAACACGATAAAACTGATCAAAGATCTTTTTCTGATCTTGCTTTTTTATACCAATTCCATTATCCGAGACAGATATGTCAATTCCAGATTTATTATCACAAGTATAAATCTTTATCTCGGGTTGATCTTTACTATACTTAACCGCATTGTCAAGCAGATTAAAAATGATATTTGTAAAATGCACCTCATCAACCTGAGCTATTGATCGTGTAGCTTCAAGATTTTTTTCTATTGATCCATTACGATTAACAACCTGAATTTCAAAGTTATGTACCACATTTTCAATCAGTTTATGCACGTCTAACTCGCGTAATTTTAGCTTTATCTGACCCTGATCAAAAAGGGCTGTTTTTAATACTTTTTCAACCTGGTAACTTAACCGCTTGCTTTCATCTTCGATAATGCCCGATATGTAATCAATATTTTTGTTTTCCATGGGCACTCCTTTATCTTTTAAAAGCTGCGAAGCTAAAGAAATGGTTGAGATAGGGGTTTTTAACTCATGGGTCATGTTGTTTACAAAATCATTTTTTATTTGCGAAATACGCTTTTGTTTAAACATGATATGTATTGAAAAAGTAAAACCAAAAATAATTATCAAGGTAAGAAAAACCGATGTAAAAGCCATAAAGCCGGTTGATTTTAAAATGTAATTTCGCTCTTCGGGAAAATAAATAATGATAAAGTTATCTTTTGCAAAAACATCCTTCGGATAAAGTTGTCCGGTAAAAATCTTAGAATGGGTTTTAGGATTAAAATGATCTGATTTATAAACCATCTCTAAGCCATTTTTTAAAACCGAATATTCATAAACAAGGTTTTTATCAATATCCATAAATGATTTACGAATAATCTCCTCCAGAGCCTCCTTACTAATTCGGTCTTCCAGTTCAACATCTATCTGAACGAGTTTATTTACAACATTTTCGACAAAAACAGTTTTTTCTTTTAATCGTTCTGCAAATGCCGGATTTGTATTTAAATCCTTGAACAATTTTTGTTTATTCGATTTGCTAAGTGATAGATTTTCATTATTACTCAATAAAATGCCATCGCCCAAAAATTGCTGCAGTTGTGTAATTTTTTTTATCGAATCGGAAGCGTTTATTACAAATATTTCTTTTTCGTGATTTGTGGTCGATAAGCTGAATAAACTCTGGTTAAGCTTGTTATACTGATAATTAAGCGATGCTTTGCCAGCAGAGGTTAGTCCCTTGTATGGATCAACTTCATTTACCACCTGATAAACCATCTCGCGTTTTTCAATCTCTTCAATAATATTTTCAAGCCCCTTTTTTACCGATTGCGAAAACTGCTCTTCTTTAATTTTAACTGCATTATTAATCCAATATACCTGAACAACAATTAACCCGATAAGAGTAATTGAAAGAACAATAGTTAATATCCAGATGGTTTTTTTATGCATAACCTCACAAAGATATCATGATAAGCATTCAAAATGAATTATTTAACATTATTTAACATCGGTTCATAATCCTTAACCATTGCTTACAGTACTTTTGATGATGACAATTAAATTAAGAATGCAAGTTAATTGTTATAGATGATTAGGTTTTTATTTTAGGGTTTGGGTAAGAGAGATTAACTTCTCTCTTTCTCTTTTTTAGGATGGTTAGAAAATAAGATTCTTTAAACTCTTTGCTGGTAAACCTTCAATAAGGAACGCAGCTATTACAAATTCTACTTTTTTAATTTGGTTAAGCAACATGATCGCTGTTTCCTCTGTACTTTCGCCGCAGATTTTTAGAATATAATCCACATTTTTTAATTCGGGAACCAAATATCCATATTCAGATTTATTGGTAATTAAATAATACTGAATAAGTGATTCCTCGTCTTCTGATTTAAATACTGCAAAAATGGGGTTTTCTTCGAGCTTTGGCTGGCTAACTATTATATTCTTGCTTTTAATTAGTTTTAATCCTATTTGCTGATTAAATGCCCAACTTAAACGATAGTCATTTTCGTGCGAAACTATACCAATAAGAATAAATGATTCATTCGATTCAGCAGCTAATTTGTGAATTTTCTTTTTCACTACAACTTAATTTTCTGCTAATTTAAGAAAGGTAAATTAAAACAAGGTAAGTTATTCTAAAAATTCGATTGTTTTTGTGAGGGCTTCGCGAGATGCACTTTGCTGCGCTTCCTTTTTGGAATTTCCGGAACCTTTACCGAAAACCTTATTATTAAGTTTAACACTCGATTTAAAAATGGGTGTGTTTTGTTCATTCATTTCGCCCTCAGAATCTTCGAAAATAATTTCGAGTTTGTTTTTCTGAGCCAGCTCAATCAATTTGCTCTTATAATCGGAATCAACCTGTATAAGCTCATTTATATTAATGTACTTTTTTATAATTCGGTTTATTATAAACCGTTTAGTTTTTTTATAGCCTTTATCAATATAAATAGCTCCTATTAGAGCTTCAAAGGCATTACCATAAATATTTTTAGTACCGTTAATTTTAAGCTGCGACACGATTAAATCCTGTAAACCAAGTTTCATGGCTATATCATTAAGCTGCTCACGACTAACAATACGAGCACGGATCTTGGTTAAAAAACCTTCTTTTTTAAAGGGGAAATACGAGAAAAGATAATCAGCAATAACAGCGGCTAAAATAGCATCACCTAAATACTCCAATCTTTCATTATTGATGTATTTATCGTTATCAAACTGAATAGATGCAGATTTGTGAGTAAATGCAATCTTATATACCTTATAGTTACGAGGGTAAAAGCCTGTTAAACAATAAAGTTTACGAATAAAATCTTTATTTCCAGAAATGAGGTACTTTAGTAGTGGAAAAATATTAAACACTAACTATTCAGTATATTTTTTAATGATTACCGAAGCATTGTGACCACCAAATCCAAAAGTATTACTTAAAGCCGCACGAACAACTCGTTTTTGAGCTTTATGCAATGTTAAATTAATTTTTGGATCAATATTGGGATCAACTTCGTGATGATTAATTGTAGGAGGAACAACATCATTAACAATAGCGCAAAGAACAGCTAATGTTTCAACAGCACCGGCAGCGCCTAATAAGTGGCCTGTCATTGATTTGGTTGAGCTGATATTCATTTTATAGGTTTGCTCGCCAAATACTTCTTTTATACCTTTAAGTTCTGCCACATCGCCAAGCGGAGTAGCAGTACCATGAACATTGATATAATCAATATCTTCAGGTTTCATATTAGCATCAGCTAATGCATTTATCATTACATTCTTTGCCCCTAAACCTTCAGGATGTGGAGCTGTTAAATGATGAGCATCGGCTGACATACCACCACCAGCTACTTCAGCATAAATTTTTGCACCACGTTTTTTAGCATGTTCAAGTTCTTCAAAAATTAATGCAGCAGCACCTTCTCCCATAACAAATCCATCGCGTGTATTACAGAATGGACGTGAAGCAGTTTTATACTCTTCATTTTTTGAAGATATTGCCTGCATTGAACTAAATCCGCCCATCCCAGCCTCATTAATTGAAGCTTCGGATCCTCCAGTAATAAAAATATTGGCTTTACCTAATCGAATATAGGTTAAAGCATCAATTAATGCATTGGTTGATGATGCACATGCAGAAACAGTTGTAAAGTTTGGACCTCTGAAATGATATTTCATTGATATATGACCTGAAGCGATATCCGAAATCATTTTAGGAATAAAGAATGGAGAAAAACGAGGTGTTCCATCTCCAGTTGAATAAGATTTTACTTCTTCGAGAAAGGTTTGTATACCACCAATACCAGAGCCCCAAATAACTCCTGCTTTGTCGTGATCAATAACATTTAAATCAAGTTTTGAATCTTGAATTGCTTGCTCAGCAGCCACGAGGGCATATTGTGCAAACAAATCAAGCTTCTTTGCTTCTTTCCTATCAAAGTGTTGATTAGGATCGAAGTTTTTAACCTCACAAGCAAATCTTGTTTTAAATTTTGTAGGATCAAAATGAGTGATTATATCAGAACCACTTACTCCATTTATTAAATTGTTCCAATATTCTTCAATATTATTACCAATTGGGGTAATTGCTCCAATACCAGTAATTACTACACGTTTGAATTCCATAAAGTTAAAATTTAAAACAAGATTTGGGGGTTATTAAACTCTTACTTAGCGTGCTCTTCGATGTACTTAATAGCATCACCAACTGTGCCGATATTTTCAGCTTGATCATCTGGAATAGAGATATTAAACTCTTTTTCAAATTCCATGATTAATTCAACAGTGTCAAGAGAGTCAGCACCTAGATCATTTGTAAAACTTGCTTCTGGTGTAACTTCGTTCTCGTCAACTCCTAATTTATCAACGATGATAGCTTTAACTCTTGATGCAGTATCAGACATAACTTTAAGATTTAGTTAATAATTAATAATTTTTTAAAACTGTGCAAAGAAATATAATTAATCATTAAATCAAAAATATTTCTTTTTATTTTGTGCAAAAATAATCTTTTTTGGATTTATTGAACCATTTTTGCAATATATTTTTAATCTCACACCCTTTAAACAAGGGTATTTTGAATTTGTAACAATATAATAATGAACAACTTAGCTATCTTTGCATCAGGCTCCGGAACCAATGCCGAAAACCTGATAAAAGCCTTCAAAGGAAATAAAAAAATTGAAATATCTGCTATTTTTTCGAACAATAAAAACGCCTATGTTATTCAACGTGCTATAAATCATAATATTAAATATAATATTTTTTCTCGACCGGATTTTTATCAATCACAAAAAATACTTAATTTATTAACTGATAGCAATATAAATTATATTGTATTAGCTGGTTTCCTATGGCTTATTCCCGAATATTTAATCGAAGCATTTCCTAATAAGATAATAAATATTCATCCAGCCTTACTCCCTAAATACGGTGGCAAAGGAATGTATGGAATGCATGTGCATGAATCTGTTGTTAATAATAAAGAGTCCGAAACTGGCATAACCATCCATTATGTAAATAAAGAATACGATAAAGGGTCAATTATTTTTCAGGCTAAATGCCCTGTTTTACCTACTGATTCGGCTGACGATGTTGCAAAAAAAGTGCATGAACTTGAATACATGCACTTTCCAAAAGTTATAGAACAGATAATGACTAATTCTTATAAATAATCACGACCAATATTAAAATTGAGTCCGAAATTAAGGATTAAGTTTTGGTGCTCATAATCAATTGTTTCGGCATTTATTGGGAATGAATATCCGATTTGAATAACTGCTTTAACATATCTGTATCCAATTTTTGCTGTAACAACAGGCTCTATAAACGCATGCCACGACTCAGTTATATTTGATTGCTCAGAAGGAAGCATTTGTATTATTGACAATCGGGTAGCAAAACTACCATCAAAAAAGTCGGTAACAGCACCTATTCCGGGCTGCAAAAATATTTTATTAAAACTTACATCAGTAATAGGATTATCAAGTGTATTTTCTTCTAAGGTTTGAATTCTACCGATTCCATATCCTCCAAAAATTTCAACCCTGCCATTACTTGACAGATTTTTATAATATCCCAATCCACCTTCGAGTATCAGGTGTTTGTGAAACTCATCGGTTGTATCGTTTGTTTGATCAGCATAACTTCCACTTGCAATTACAGCAATGTTGTCGGTAATTGCATAACCAAGATGAGCATCGAAATTACTAGTACCAGTAGCTACTGTTGCCTGAAATTCTCCTTTATTGCTAAAAACAGGAGTATTTACCATATTTGGAATATATTCTGGTGAGCATGCATTGAAGATTCCTATAAGTGATAATAGCAATAATAAGTTAATCACAACTTTACGCTTTGTAATCTCAAAATTTTTCATTTTAATTAGTTTTTAGGCTGCCTTTCGGCAGTAAGGTTTATAAATCATAGTTTTAATCAGCATATTAAAACAGACAGCATTAGGCAAGTTAAAAAATCCAATTGTTTTATACAAACGTTTAAGACAACTGGATTTATTTGTTGTTAAACTATTGATTTATAATTAGATTCTAGCTTTGAGCATATTGTTTAAACTATCAACTGCAGCTTTAAATTCAGGCAGATAGGTTTCTTTTATGGGTTCAATAGGCGGAGCTTTAATTTTAAGTGGATTAATAAGCTGACCATTCATCCAAACACGATAATCAAGGTGTGGACCGGTTGCATAACCTGTACTACCTACATAACCAATAACCTGACCTTGCTTTACCTTTGCCCCAACAAACATACCTGATGCAAACTTTGAAAAGTGGTTATATCCAGTTGTATACACACTGTTATGTTTAACCTTTATATAATTCCCTGCCGATTTGGTAAATCCCTTTGCAATAACAACACCATCGCCAACAGTATAAACGGATGTACCTGTAGGAGCAACATAATCAACTCCGCTGTGTGGTCGCACTATTTTTAATATCGGATGCATTCGTCCTTTCGAGAAACCCGAGCTAATACGCGAAAATCTCAAAGGAGCTTTGAGTAATTGTCGTCTGAGGCTTTTTCCATATTGATCATAATAACTTACCTCGCCATCCTGAGTAAACTCATAAGCCATTAACTCTTCGCCCTTATGGATAAAACTGGCAGCGTAAATACGACCTATTCCAATCGGAATACTATCAACATATTGAACATCATAAACAACATTAAACTTATCCCCTTTGTCGAGACCAAAAAAATCAACTGTCCAGGCATAAATCTCAGAAAGTCTTATGGCCATTAGAGGGTTAATATTGTTATCTATCATAGTGTTCCAAAGTGATGTTGTAACTTCTCCTGAACTTATTTTACGGATATTCTGAATAGGTTTTTCTCCACGGATTGCTACAGGATCATTATTTAAATCAATTTTAAGATATTCGGTAGAACTATGCTCATAAACAAAGTACTTTAAAAGGCTGTCATTATCTTTAGAAAAATATAGTTTGTATTTGTTTCCGAGTCGTATATTTCTGATATCAAATACCTTGGAAGAGTTATAAGTAGCCAGATTGGCTATTTCGCGGTCTAAACCAGTTTCGTTTAAAATTAAGGCAAGGTTTTGGTTTCGCTTTACTTTTGCTGCAACAACATAAAATGAATCGATAGTTATATCAAACTCTTTTTCAATATCCTGAAAAACAATGTTTTCATCAATCCCAACTGAGAAAACGCTTTTATCATTTCTCTCAACGATTGGTGAAAATGGATTTACAAAACCAATAATAACAATTATTACTATTAAAATAATATAAACCGGTATTTTCTTTTTTATCATCACTTACAACTAGTTTTTAATTTGGTCAAAACCTTTGCCATAAACACCCATAACATTATTAACAGATACAAATGCATGGGGGTCAATTTCTTTTATTATTCTTAGAATTTCATAAGATTCTTGCTTTCGAACCAGTATTAACAATATTTTTGCTTCTGCTTTTGTGTACCAGCCTTTGCCATCAATTACAGTAATACCCCTTTTAATGTCAATAGCAACCCGTTCAGCTATCTTTTCATAATCTTTCGAAAATATAAACAACTGAACGGTTCGTTTGGTACCAGTAAGAATAAGATCAATTGTATATGCTGTAATTGCCATGGTTACATAACCATACACAATTTTCTCAAGAGAATAAAAAATCAAAAAGGATGAAGAAATTATTATCACATCGGCATATAAAATAACTTTACCCGGACTAATATCACGATATTTATTAATCATCATGGCTATAATATCGGTACCACCGGTGCTTCCGCCCTGACTAAATACGATACCAACACCAACACCGGCTAAAATTGCTCCGATTACGGCCGACATAAAATTCTCGTTGACAATTGGTTCCTTTATAACTCCCTGTAAAACAGAAAGGAATATTGACAAAACAGTTATTGCATAAATGGTTTTTATTCCAAAACCTTTACCCAGCATTTTAAAGCTAGACAAAATAAGTAATGCGTTAATTGCCAGATATGAGATACCTATTGGGAACTTAGAAGCATAAAATATCAATGTAGCCACACCTGTTATACCACCACCTGTAATTTCGGCAGGGATTAAAAAGGCTGTCCATCCTAATGCATTAATAAACAATCCAATAGTAATAATTGAATATTCTTTTATGCTCTTTATTATTGCTGGTTTCATAACTGGTATTTTAAATTACAACATTAATAATTTTGTTTGGAACAAATATTATTTTTTTTGGTGATTTTCCTTCGAGCCATTTCTGACTATTTTCATTGTTTTTAACTGCATCCTCTGCATCTTTTGCCGTACAATTTATTGGTAATTCGAGCTTAAACCGCATTTTTCCATTAAACGAAACCGGATATTCGAAGGTATTTTCGATTAAGTATTCTGCAATAAATTCAGGCATTTTAGCAAATGATACAGTCTGATTTTTACCACACAACGACCAAAGCTCTTCGGCAATATGAGGAGCAAACGGTGATAAAAGAACCAATAAACTTTCTAAAATTTCGCGCTTATTACATTTAAGATCAGTTAGTTCGTTTACACAAATCATAAATGCGCTAACCGAGGTATTAAAAGAAAATCGATCAATATCTTCATTAATTTTTTTAATTGTTTTATGTAACACTTTAAGCTCCTGATTAGTTGGTTTTTCATCAGACAGTATAAATTTAAACTGATCGTCATGGAATAATCGCCAGAACTTCTTCAGGAACTTATGTACACCATCAATTCCGTTCGTATCCCAAGGTTTTGACATTTCAAGAGGTCCTAGAAACATTTCGTACATGCGAAGTGTATCGGCTCCGTATTTATCAATAACATCGTCAGGATTTACAACATTATACAATGATTTAGACATTTTTTCGACTGCGTGGCCACAGATGTACTTTCCATCTTCTAAAACAAATTCAGCGTTTTTATACTCTGGATTCCAGTTACGAAATGCTTCTATATTTAAAATATCATTTTCAACAATATTAACATCAACATGTATCTCCGACGAATCGTATTGATCTTTAATATTATATGAAACAAATTTATTCGTACCCTTTATTCGATAAACAAAGTTTGAACGTCCTTGAATCATTCCCTGGTTTATCATTTTCTTAAAGGGTTCATCCTCGCAAACCCAGCCGATATCGTATAAAAATTTATTCCAAAAACGAGAATATATAAGATGTCCAGTGGCATGTTCAGTTCCACCAATATATAAATCCACATTTCTCCAGTATTCGTTAGATTCTTTCGACACCAGAGCTTTATCATTTTTCGGATCCATATATCTTAAATAGTAAGCCGATGATCCAGCAAAACCAGGCATTGTACTTAACTCCAAAGGGTATCCTTCATCTGTCTTCCAGTTCTTGGCACGACCCAGTGGTGGTTCGCCGCTTTCTGTAGGCAAATAAGCATCAACCTCAGGCAATTGAAGAGGTAATTTGTCTTTAGACAATGTATATGGAATATTATTCTTAAAATACACCGGAAAGGGTTCTCCCCAATATCGTTGTCTGCTAAAAATAGCATCCCGCAACCTATAATTCACTTTCCCTTTTCCTATTCCATTTTTTTCAATAAATTCGATAGCTTTAGTAATTGCCTCAGAAACTTCGAACCCATTAATAAATCCTGAATTAATCATAATACCTTCTTTTGAGTCATATGAATCAGTCCATGTATTTGTATCTGTAGGATTCTCGTCGGTTTTAACTACAACCTGAATAACAGGTAAGTTAAAATGTCGTGCAAACTTAAAATCACGACTATCATGTCCGGGAACAGCCATAATAGCTCCGGTTCCATAACCCATTAACACATAATCGCTAATATATATAGGGATCTCGGTATTAGTAATTGGATTTATAGCATAGGCTCCAGTAAATTGGCCGCTAATTGTTTTTGCATCGGCCATTCGCTCTCTTTCTGATCGCTTTTTTGTTTCATTTAAATAGTTTTCGACCTTATCTTTATATTCTGGAGTAGTAATCTTTTCAACCAAATCATGTTCAGGTGCAATAACCATAAATGTTACACCCCAACTTGTATCGGGTCGTGTAGTAAAAATTTCCATAATCTCCGAAGAACCCTTTATTGAAAATTTCATTTCGGCTCCCTGAGATTTACCAATCCAGTTTCGCTGAACTTCTTTGATTGATTCTGACCAATCAATCCTATCTAATCCTTCGAGTAATCTTTCAGCATAAGCAGAAATCCGAAGTGCCCATTGTTTCATTTTTTTCTGTTCAACTGGATGACCACCACGAACAGAGAAACCGTCTTTAACCTCATCGTTTGCTAATACAGTGCCAAGTTTGGCACACCAATTAACCATTGTATCAGCCAAATAAGCGAGTCTGTAATTTAGTAATACAAACTGTTTTTCATCTTCGGTCATGGCTTTCCATTGCAAAGCATCGAATAATTCATTTTGATTTGTCGATGCCTCAACCTTTAAATTACCATTTACCTCAAACTCTTTAATTAATGATGAAATAGGTTCTGCTTTCTTCGATTTATTGTTATACCAATGCTCAAACAACTCTATAAAAACCCATTGAGTCCATTTATAATAATCAGGATCTGAGGTTCTAAATTCGCGATCCCAATCGTAAGAAAAGCCTATTTTAACAAGTTGTTCTTTATATCGTTTGCTATTTTTGTCAGTAGTTATTGCCGGATGTTGTCCTGTTTGAATTGCATATTGCTCAGCAGGCAATCCAAATGCATCGTACCCCATAGGGTGTAATACATTGTATCCTTGCAGTCTTTTAAATCTGGAATATATATCAGTTGCAATATAACCAAGTGGATGGCCAACGTGCAAACCAGCCCCTGAAGGATAAGGGAACATATCAAGCACATAGAATTTAGGTTTATCGGGATTAATTTCTGCCTTAAATATTTTATTTTTATCCCAGTTATTCTGCCATTTCTTTTCTATTTCTCTGAAAATGTATTCCATATAATATTTATTTATTCTGTGTTTTTCAAACTGCGAAATTATGAAATCTTTATTAAATATTGGTAATTGGGTAAAAATTAACCCTTATACCATATAATAAAGTGAATTTTACATCGAATGATTGTTTTTTATTATGAATGTCCGTTTTATGTCATAAATATTATGTAAATAAATTGGAAATCAATTTGTTTGCCCCAAACCCCTAAAGGGTGCAAATTGATTTTCTTCACACCCTTTAGGGACGGGGCAAATGAAGAAAATCATTAACAACAATTATGAATAAAAGCGGACAATCGTATTTTTTATTATGATTTTGAGGTAAAACAAAATTATTAAATAAAGAAACTGATTCATTTTAAGTACTTTCAAGTTTAAATCTGGGCCTGCACAAGAGAAAAATATTATAAAAGTGGAATTGGTCGAGAAAAAATAAAAGAATTTGACCATTTCAAGGCAAAAGATTCTTAACTTTGCACCACATGTTGGCCCAGTAGTTCAATGGATACCTGCCTGCCGGCAGGCAGGGAATATCAGGTTTCGAAAATATGCATTTTATATATGTTTTGTTTTCAGAAAAATATAATCGACATTATACAGGATTGACATGTAACATCGAAAAACGATTGCATGAACATAATTCAGGTCAGAATAAATCCACTAAACCTTACAGACCCTGGAAACTAATTCATTCTGAACCTTTTCAAACAAGAAGCTCGTCAAAGAGAAAAATATTATAAAAGTGGAATTGGTCGAGAAAAAATAAAAGAATTTGACCATTTCAAGGCAAAAGATTCTTAACTTTGCACCACATGTTGGCCCAGTAGTTCAATGGATAGAATATCAGGTTTCGGCCCTGAGGGTTGGGGGTTCGAGCCCTCCCTGGGTCACAAAAAAAGTCGGTAATACCGACTTTTTTGTTTTATTGTACCAGAAACTGTTTAATAAGTGAAGCTCCTGTTTTGTTGTCATCAAAATGGATGAGTATATCGTAAAAGCCTGTTTTTGTACATTTAAACATAAACTTCTCGAAATATTTATCTCCCATAGCATTTGTGGCAACCAACTGATTTCCATCGAGAATCTGAACCATAGCTTTCCCAGGGAAATCGCCAATATGATTTAATACTGTAAATTTGTAGAGTGAGTTTTTATTTAAGGTAATAGTAATGAAATATTCGTTCTCATACTGATTAGCACTAATTTTCTTAAGTTCGAATTGAAATTCCTTTATAAAGATTTCCTTTTGCGAAAACGTAGGAATCGAAAAACTAAGTAAAGCTATAAATACAAAAAGAGGATAAATAAAAACCTTCATAATCTTAATCTTTATAACTATTTCCTTATTAAATGATTAAAAGCATAAATTAAACTTTTTTATCTTAATAAATACAAATATAAGCTTATTTACAATATTTAAATAGGTTTTTTTATCATCTTGCAGTTTATAATGTAGTTAAATACAAAAAGGAGATGTAAAACACCTCCTTTTTATTATTATTGAGTTTGCATTTAATCTTCGATATGAGTTACTTTTCTTGATGAATAATTAATCTTTAAAGCTCCTGCTTTTCTAAGCTCTTGCTTTACATCAATTATAACACCCATTTTAGTTTCCTGATCAACTTTAAGTGATGTAGTTAAAAATGAACGCTCATTCTCATCCACTTTTTCTCTTTCCGAGATAACATAATTTCGAATATCGTCAATTCGTGCAAATGCATCATTAAGTTGGATTCTGGGCTCTGTACCATATAACTTTTGGAAATTTGGTCGTGGTTTACCGATATAAATGTAACTAACCAGATTTTTTCTTTCAAGTTTTTTAACTTCAGTAGCTCCTGGCAACTTTTGCTGAACATTAATTGTTGTTTCGCGCATAGTTGTGGTTACCATAAAGAAAAACAATAACATAAAAACGATATCTGGTAAGGAGGCTGTTGATATTTCCTGAGAACCAACGTCTTTCTTTTTTTTAAACTTAGCCATAATTATTTTCCTCCAATATTTTTGGGTTCAGCTTCAGAAATAATCTGTGGATAAATATCTCCTATAGCATCTGCATGTTCTTTATTTAAGTCGTCGAATTTTTTACCAAACTTACGTTGGGCTAGTTCGTTTCTTAACTCATTATAAGCAGCTGCTAATTCATTTTGAACTTTTATGTACATCTCGTAGCTGGTACCTCTGTCGTTTTGAAGAGATATGATACCCTTGGTTACAGAAATTTCACCAAAAAACGGAATGTCCTTTAATTTCTTTTCTGGTAAATTCTCCTTATCAGAAGGGTTCGCAATAAACTCTTTAGCTTCGGCTCGAAGTCTGTGAATATCCATTGGTTTTCCTTCGACCATCAATTGATCATTGGCGTTAATAAGAACTACAAATACATTTCTTTCTTTAATAACATCGCCCTGATCTTCACCCTGAACTATGGGAGGGAGTTTTCTTGATAAACCGGTATCAACATCCATGGTAGTAGCAACTAAAAAGAATATTAAAAGCAAAAATGCTATATCAGCCATTGATGATGCATTAAATGTTCCACCTGCTCTTCTTGGCATAATTTTTATTTTATAAAATTTAACGTGTTAAACGATTATTTGATAATCATTTAACTATTATTTAAACATTTTTGAAACTTCAGAATAAATCGTTGCAAAAATTGCAATTCCGAAAAGGATATAGGTTGTAATCATTCCTGTATCAACCTGCTTAAGTAAACTTGGAACATTAAATTTCGCCATTTCCTGAGAACCAAATTTCATAAGTTCTCCTGATGAGAAAAAATATGCTATTGCAACAACCGCAACTAAAGCAGCAATTCCTAACAAGCTTTTTTTAGCCTTTTGGGGATTTGTAATCATCTGTATTATAGGGAAAGCAACTGCAGTAATAGTAGCAATTCCAACCAGTAAATATGCCCAAAGAATAAACTGCTGGGTAAAAACTGGTGTTTCGCCATCTATTTCAATACCTCCTACATAAAATAATACAGCCAAAAGTGCTGAAACAGCAAGAAGGACTATATAAAGTATCCTAATTAGCTTATTCATTATAATTATTTTTTAAGATTGTGTTTAACTAAAAGATCGATTAATGATATAGAAGCATCTTCCATGTCATTTACAATTCCGTCAACTTTAGAAATGATATAGTTATAAAATACTTGTAGGATCATAGCAACAATAAGACCGAATACGGTTGTGATTAACGCTACTTTAATACCTGCAGCAACCAATGTTGGAGAAATATCACCAGCAGCTTCGATTGAGTCAAATGCACCAATCATACCAATAACAGTACCCATAAATCCTAACATAGGAGCAATAGCAATAAATAACGAAATCCAGGTAAGACCTTTTTCCATTAATCCCATTTGTACACCACCGTATGAAACAACTGATTTTTCAACAACGTCGATACCTTCGTGAACTCTGTCGAGACCTTGATAAAAAATACTTGCAACAGGACCTCTTGTATTACGACAAACTTCTTTAGCAGCATCAACACCGCCTTCTGTAAGAGCGTTTTCGATATTAGCTAAAAGCTTTTTTGTATTGGTTGAAGCAAGATTTAAATAGATGATTCTTTCGATTGAAATAGCAAGACCTAAAATCAATGCTAATAGGATAATACCCATAAAACCAGGACCACCTTCGATAAATTTTACTTTAATTGCCTGATGCATTGAAACTTCTTCAACAACTTCAGCCTCATCAAGAGCAGTTGTTGTTTCTTGTACTGCTTCTTCTGTAGCTTCAGCAACGTCTGTTGTTTGTTCAACAGTTGCTTCATCAGTTGTTCCTTCCTGAGCAACTGAATACGAAGATGCTCCTAAAGTAAGCATAGCAAAAACTGCTATAAATGCGAATAGTTTTTTCATAGTTTGTTTTCTGTTTTAATTATTAACGATTTTTATGTTTGTAAAATTATTAAAAAATTCAGTAATTAAAAATAATTGCGGAGAAAGAGGGATTCGAACCCTCGATACCCTTTTGAGGCATACACACTTTCCAGGCGTGCGCCTTAGACCACTCGGCCATTTCTCCCTCAAAATACCCCAAAATTCGGGGCACAAAATACAAAAAAAAAAATTAATAGAACAATTTATTTTGTAATTTCTCCGCTTATCGATTGATTTAAAACCATTTTGGTTTCTTCTGTACTTAAATTTTTTCCAAGGGCATACATTACCTTAACTACTGCAGCCTCAGTAGTAATATCAAATCCACTTATTACCCCACTTTTTAATAATTCAAGTCCTGTTTCGTACTTACTCATATCTACACTTCCGGCGAGACATTGAGTAACATTTAATATAATTCTCCCTTTTCTAACGGCATTTTTTATCTCATCCAAAAACCAGTCACTTGTTGGGGCATTACCTGCACCATAAGTTTCCAGAATAATTGCCTTTACATTTTCGATATTTAAGATTGTATGTAATGTATTTTGATTGATTCCCGGGAATATCTTTAAAACGGCCACGCTGGTGTTTAATTGTGTGTGGATATGTAATTCCTTTTTTGATGTTGAATAATGAATAGCTCCATAATTATATTTTATATTTATACCAGCCTGCGCAAGATAAGGGTAATTGGGTGATTCGAAAGCATTAAAATGCTCTGCATTATATTTGGTGGTTCTATTTCCTCTAAAAAGCTTATTCTCAAAATAAATACAAACCTCGGGCGTTAAAGGTTGACCATTTTGATCTGCGGCAGCTATTTCGACTGCTGTAATTAAATTTTCTTTTCCATCGGTTCTTAATGTTCCTATCGGAAGCTGTGATCCAGTAAAAATAACTGGTTTATCCAGATTTTCGAGCATAAAACTCAATGCCGATGCCGAATAAGCCATGGTATCGGTTCCGTGTAAGATTACAAAACCATTATAATCGTTATATTTTTCTTTAATAATTTGAGCAAGCTTGATCCAAACATCCGGATCAAGATTAGAAGAATCGATAATAGGATTAAAGGAATATGTTTTCAAATTAAATCCAAACCTCTTTAATTCAGGTACTTCCGTTAAAATCTGATTAAAATCAAAAGGAGCCAACACGCCTGTTTCGGAATTTTTTTTCATCCCGATAGTACCTCCTGTATAGATAATTAATATCGACTTATTTTGTTTTTCTTCCATTACCTATAAATTAAAAAGTGTTTTTGCATTTATGGTAGTTCTTTCAGCAACTTCTTCAATTGAGCAGTTCTTTATCTGCGCAATCTTTTCTGCAATCTTAACCAAATAAGCACTTTCATTTCGCTTTCCTCGAAAAGGAACAGGCGGCAAATATGGCGAATCTGTTTCTAATACTATATGATTTAAATCAACTTGTTCTACTATTTTATCGAGGCCTGAATTTTTAAATGTTACGATTCCTCCAATTCCCAATTTAAACCCCCAGTTGATTATTTGCTCTGCCTGCTTAAAATTACCTGTAAATGCATGAAAAACACCTTTAAGTTTATTATCCATCTGTAGTTTTAAGATATCAAATATTTCGCTAAATGATTCTCTTGCATGAATAACTATTGGCAATTCATATTTTTTTGCAAGATTTATCTGATAAATAAATGCTTCTTGCTGCTGTTTCAAAAATGATTTATCCCAGTAAAGATCAATTCCGATTTCGCCAATCGCAATAACCTTTTCCTTTTTTAGTATTGATTCAATTATCTGAATATCTGCTGAATAATTCTCTTTTACGGATGTTGGATGCAAACCTATCATTGGGAAGCAATTCTGCGGATATAACCTGCACACTTCAAATAGTTTTGAAACAGTTGTGATATCAACGTTTGGTAAGAGCATTTTATCAACCTTATGTAAGATCGCATTTTCTATTACCTGCTTTCTGTCATTGTCGAACTCAGGCAAGAACAAATGAGTATGAGTATCAATGAAAACCATTTTTCTGTTTAG
>JBFXEQ010000006.1:0-16228 GCA_050179935.1 Bacteroidales bacterium
AAAATATTTTGTAAATTCGTACTAGAATAAAGAATAATAGAAATGTTTAACTAAAAAAAATCCAATGATTAAAAAATTTACATTTTCAATAGCTCTTACATTGGTAGGGATTTATTTGTTCGCACAAGAACCAACCGATACAACTAAGTACTGGAAGCTTAACGGTGTTTCATCATTAAATTTCACACAGGTTTCTCTTTCAAATTGGGCTGCTGGTGGTGAAAACTCATATGCTGCAAATGGCTTACTAAATCTTTCGTTAAACTATTCAAAAGATAAAAATGATTGGTTAAATACATTAAACATGGGTTATGGTTTACAAAAGCAACAAGATCAGGATGTTAGAAAAACCGATGACCAGATTGATTTTCTTTCAAAGTATGGCCGAAAAGTTTCCAAATCATTTTTTATAAGTGCTATGCTTAATTTTAAAACACAATTTACCGATGGTTTCAAATATGATAAAGATACAAGCTACGTTATTTCAAGATTTATGGCACCAGGATATTTGCAGGCTTCTTTAGGTATGGAGTATAAGCCAAATGATAATTTTTATGTTGTATTATCTCCACTTGCAGGTAAAATGACGATGGTGATGGATGACACTCTCGCAGCAAAAGGTTCTTTTGGAGTTGATCCAGGTAAAAATTCAAGAATGGAGCTTGGTGCTGCATTAAATGCTGGTTATCAACAAGAAGTTCTTAAAAACGTTACCTTTAATACTGTTTTAGGATTATTTACCAATTATCTTGATAATCCTCAAAATATAGATGTTGACTGGAAGGTTTTTATCAATATGAAAATTAATAATTACTTATCAGCTAACCTCAATACCCATTTGGTTTTTGATGATGATATTGATTTTATTAACGATAGCGGACTACCTAAATCAGCCAAAGTTCAGTTTAAGGAAGTATTTGGAGTTGGATTAACTTATAAATTCTAAGTATTTTGAATAAAAGATAAAAGCCGGAACTAATTAATCCGGCTTTTTATTTCAAAACAAACTTTTCAAAACCTTTTTAACTTCTTCCAAATCCGGATTAATGTCAAACATATATTTGGGTGATAAATAATGGAGGTTGTGCTCTTTTTTATATCGTTCTTCCCCACCACCTGTTATATTTAGCATAACAACTGCATCTTTTTCAATATGGGCTGCCTTAGTTTCTTTAATTAAAGTAGCTACAGCTACAGCTGCAGCAGGATGTATATCAATTCCTTCAATCTCTTCGAAAATTTTTGCTGCTTCTTTTAATTCTGTATTATTTGCTAAAAGAACTTCTCCTCCAGCATCTTTCATGGCATCATAAAGTCCTCCGACAATTGGATAGGGAGGTCTACGATTGGAAAGTACCTTAGCAATCATTTCTTCAACATGTTTTCGTGCTTCATTATCATCATAATGCAACATTGGACGTGAATCTGCTTTCCATGCATCGTGTATCGGAATAAACGGATGATTTTGCGAAACCATCAATTTCATCTTGTTTTTTCCAAACCTACCATCTTCAATAAATCTCAAGTTTGCTTCCCATGCTGCAATAGCTCCTGTTCCGCTTCCTACAGCCTGAAAATAATAATCAGGTATTCGGCCAATTTTTGTTACAGCTGATAAAACAGTTGTTCCCATACCATCGCGTCGGGCCACATTTTTCGCTCCACCTTCGGCAATAAAACCCTCCACCTGACAAGCCAGATTTGAAAGATGAATAGCATCGAAATAATCGCTTCCTGATTTCGTAGCAATAAGTTTAACACAATCATGAATAGGTTCGCCAAACCATAGCGCATCTAAGTTATCTTCAGGAACACAAAGTAATAAAGGAATGTTATTATCGGAGCAAACTCTTGCAAATGCACGTGCAGTATTTCCAGCAGATGCAACAACAAGAATCTTTTTTATATCCGAATTCATACGGGCACAAACACTGTATGATTCAGTTTCTTTAAACGAGCAGGTGGGAAACATTGCTCCTTTTTCGGGCCAATATCCACTAAATGTGATATATAGATTCTCTAATCCTAAATATTTTGCCAAACCTTCGCTTTTATAAGTAACGGGTGCACACGAACCTTTTAATATCTTCTTAACAGGCAACCAATCTGAAAATTTATATAAGCCAAATGAATCATCTTTAACATCTAGTTGCTTTTTTTTATAAATAGCACGAACAAGTGTAGGATCCGTTTCGCCCGGAGCATCAAGTGTCCAGCCAGCATCCTCGAACTGTTTACCCGTTTTTACCGACTGGAGTATATATTCAGTGGTTTTAAAATCCTGTTTCATAAATTAACTTTTAAATAATCGGTAAAAATAATAAAAAGGAACCGGGAACTAAATTTTATTAAAAAAAAGTCCGGAAAGATTTTAATTTTCCGGACCAGACTATACAATCAAATACAATTATTATTTTACAGCATCTACTGCTTTTTTAAGAGCTTCTTCCAAAATCTTAACATCTGGGCGATGGATAAAACTATTTGCCATCATCATATCGATGGTATCGCGGGTTACTTTTATATCATCTAATGTTTTTTTAACAACCGCTGCATGATCCATTTTAATGCGTGCTACCCCATTTTTAATAGCTTCCATTGCTACATCAGCTGCTTCGTAGGCAAACATCTCTGTTTCATCCATCTTAGGCATTATGTAATCAGGATTTATTCCTTTTTTCTGAGCATAATTCGCCATTGAATATGCTGCAGTAATCGCCATCTCGTCGGTAATTTTACGAGCACGAACAAGTAACGCGCCTTTCAAAATTCCAGGAAATCCTAATGAGTTATTAACCTGATTTGGGAAATCTCCACGTCCGGTTGCAACAATATAAGCTCCTGCTTCTTTAGCTGCATAAGGATAGATTTCAGGTACAGGGTTTGCACAGGCAAACACAATAGGTTTTGATCCCATAGCCCTAATCCACGATGGTTTAACCACATCAGGGCCGGGCTGACTTACAGCAATTAAAACATCTGCTCCTTTGCAAGCTTGCTCTACATCATTTATCTTTTTCGGATTCGTTTTTTCGCATAACTCCCATTTACGGTAAAATCTTTTGTCAGCCTTAATATCTTCGCGGTCTTTATGTAGTCCTCCTGTTGAATCGAAGATTATCATATTCTCGGGATCGCCACCTGCTTGCAAAATTAACCGTGATATAGTAGCATTTGCAGCGCCTGCACCATACATTACTATTTTAACTTTGCTTATATCTTTTTCTACTATTCGGAGTGCATTAATTAAACCGGCAACAGTAACTGAACCAGTTCCCTGAGCATCATCGTGCCAAACAGGGATATCACATTCTTCGCGTAAGGTATCAAGAACCTTATAGCAATTTGGTTGCGAAATGTCTTCGAGATTTACAGCTCCAACACTTGGTTGGAGCATTTTAACAAAATCAATAATTTTATCAGGATCGTGCTTGCCCTCTTTATTGTAACTGTTAACACATAATGCAATACCATCAACGCCAGCCAAATACTTCATCAAGTAAGCCTTACCTTCCATAACTCCTAACCCACCTGAAGGAGTGCAATCGCCATCGCCTAAAACACGAGTAGAATCAGATACAACAGCTACCAAATTTCCACGATTTGATAATTCGAAAGATGTATCGTTATTATCACGTATAGTTGTTGATATTTTTGAAACTCCAGGTGTATAATAAACATTAAACCAGTTAAAGCCATAAATACCAGCTTTGGGTAAGGTTTGTATTTTACCTCCATAAAACTTGTGGCTAAGCAGCGATAGTTCTTTTAAAAAGACAGTTTTTGCCTTAGCTATTTGCTCGGGCGAAAAATCAGATGGAAAAAGCTCTTCTAAATTTTTTAGTGACAGATCGATTTTAGACATAAGAACCTCCTTATTTTATTTATTTTTATTGATTAATCTGAGATATTTAAATATAAGCATATCTAACAAATTTAAGAAAATATTTGCCTACATGCTATTCAACTTTAATTTGATTTAAAGGAATAAAATGTTATTAAACATAAAAGGGATTAGCTTTTTAAACCAATCCCGTATATTCTTATTGTTTCTTTGTTTTTATTCGTTTTCAGAAATTTCGTGATGTTGCAGCGGGTTTTTTGATATTTCGAGGTACTCCGTTCTATTTTTAAATATATCGCAAGCCAGATACAATGCATTTCGAAACGAATCTTCAGATGCTTCGTTTAAGCCGGCTATTTCAAAGGCAGTACCATGTCCTGGTGAAGTTCTGATAATTTTAAGTCCTGCAGTAAAATTTACTCCAGTTCCAAATGCAAGAGCTTTAAACGGAACCAACCCCTGATCGTGATACATAGCCAAAATGGCATCGACCTTTTTAAAGCTATTGCTACCAAAAAATCCATCGGCCGGATATGGGCCAAATGCTAGAATATTTTCAGATTTAGCTTTTTCTATGGCTGGAATAATAATATCAACCTCTTCTTTTCCAAGCAATCCATTATCACCGGCATGAGGATTTAAACCCAATACTGCAATTTTTGGTTTACGAATCCTGAAATCCTGGATTAAGCTTTTATTCATTATTCGCAGCTTTTTCAGAATAGCATCGACAGTAATTGCTTGCGAAACCTGGTTTATAGGAATATGACCAGTAACAACGCCAACTTTTAGATTTTCGCTAATCATTAACATTAACGATTCATCAGCGCCAAATTCTTTGGTTAAATATTCTGTATGTCCTGGAAATTTAAAGTTTTCGGATTGTATATTGTCCTTATTTATTGGGGCAGTAACCAGAACGTCCAGACTTTTTTCTTTAAGATCTTTTATTGCTGTTTGCAGTGCTAAAAGAGATGCTTCGCCTGCAATTTGCGTCGATTTTCCTAACTCAACACGTATATTATCATCAAGACAATTAACAATATTGGCTCGCTTAAGATTTGCTTCGGCAGCATTTCGAACATTATTAAAGCTAAAGTTAGCTATATTTAATGCTTTGCGATGATAAGCAGCTACTTTGGCAGATCCGTAAACTACAGGAACACAAAAATCATAGATTCTTGGATCCATAAGTGCTTTTATAATAATCTCGTATCCTATCCCGTTTATATCACCTTGCGATATTCCTACAACTATCTTATCCTGAATCATATCTTACTTAAATTTTATTCTACTCGTTAAAGATTTTTAATCAAACAAAAGTAACGAAAAATTAGATTATAAACATTGCAAAGTATATTAACATTTGCCTTACTTATTTGTTATTTTTGCAGATTAAATACTTGCTAATGGATTTAATATCTTTATATAAAAAAGCATTATCGCTTGATTTTCTGACTAAAGAAGAAGGCCTTTTTATTTACGAAAATGCACCTCTCGAGGAATTGTTTTTTTTAGGAAACGAGTTACGACAACTGCACAACCCGGGTAAAATTGTTACCTGGCAAATAGATAGAAATGTAAACATCACGAACGCTTGTATTTCGCAATGTAAATTTTGCAATTTTTATAAAAAACCCAATGATAAGGGGGTATATATAACCTCAATTGAAGAATACAAAAATAAAATTGAGCAACTCCTTACGTTGGGTGGTAATCAATTGTTATTACAGGGTGGATTACATCCAAAACTAGGGCTTTCGTTTTATACGGATTTGTTTAAACAACTTAAATCGCTTTATCCAGATTTAAAATTACATGCTTTGGGACCGCCAGAGATTATTCATATAGCCAGGCTCGAAAAAAAAACAAGCCGATTTGTACTTGAATCGCTTATTGCAGCTGGATTAGACAGCCTCCCTGGTGCTGGAGCCGAAATTTTATGCGACAGGGTTCGAAAAAGCATTTCGCCCGGAAAAGCAAGTGCGCAGCAATGGCTTGATGTAATGCGTGATGCTCATAAATTAAGCCTTGTAACATCTGCAACAATGATGTTTGGACACATTGAAACCCGATCCGAACGAATCGAACACCTTTTATCAATTAGAGATGTTCAATCAGAAAAACCAACCCATGCTCCTGGCTTTTTAGCATTTATTCCATGGCCTTTTCAGGATAAAGATACCGCATTAAATACTCAGTTTGGCGTAACAAACAAAATTAGTTCTGAAGAATATATAAGAACTATAGCCATAAGTCGTATATTATTACCGAACATAAAAAACATACAGGCTTCATGGCTTACAGTAGGAAAGGATATTGCACAAGTTTGCTTACAAGCCGGAGCCAACGACTTTGGTTCGATTATGATTGAGGAGAATGTTGTTTCGGCAGCCGGAGCAAGTTATAAATTCGATGCAGAAGGCATTCAGAATGCAATTCGCGAAGCCGGATATACTCCTCAACTCCGAAATCAACGTTATGAGTTTATTGAATACAAAACTGCATAAAAGTTATTTTTCTTTCTCCTTAAAATAGGTACGTATTAAAACTTTTTTTAATTCGCGTTCAAGGATTTTATGGGTTACAAGTTCCGATATACTTGCAAAATGCAAATCAGAGTCAGTTTTCGTTAACTCCTTTTCGCTCACGTCAATCTGATAAAGCAACGATTTTAGTTTTTCGTAATTTGTATTTAAAAGGTTTTCGATATGTAAATTAAGTTGCTGAAACAATTCATTGTAAGCAAACCTGATATTACCGGAAAAATCGACCTCCATACCAAACATAGCAAAATCTTTTTTTACCTGTTGAGCAGTGAGCAAAACAAATTTCTCTTCGCATTTCGACTTCTCAAGCTCTTGCTGACTAATTAAATCGGCCATTAAATAAATTTTACGCTACTTAAAATTGCCTCCAATTGACGAACATAACCTCTTTTATCGAATTGAGGTGCGTAAACAAATCCATCGAGATGAATTATTCGATCATTTTTTGTATCCTGAATAATAAAGGTAACAAATGGTCCTCCCATAAAATCACCTTCAACACGCCATAAGCTTCTCAACTCAACAACTTTTAAACCATTAACTTCGATTTCTCTTCTAAATGGTTCCATTTCAGGCTCAACAGTCATATATGATCCTGCATTTGCGCCCGAAACAAATCTTTTTGTAAATTCATTTCGTTTTGCTATAAGGTATGGAGTGGTTAATTGAACATCGGGTTTTTTATACGAAAATATTAAAACCCCTTGCGACATGGTTGGTGAATCGTTTGCAATCCATACAAAATCAGTTGTATCCAAATCTACACTATAGCCAATAGGAAAATCAAGCTTAATGCCAAACTTTTTGGCTATTTGTTCGCTTACTTTTTTCTCTTTGTATTTAAAATAGCTCTTTTCGTATCTTGTAGTTTCCATTTTGAGCAATCTATCAACTATAAGATCCCCTTTTTCAGAGATTAATTTCTCAAGGACTTCATTATTCGGAGCTAATATATTTATTACCAGTTGAGGCGAAGCATAAACATCTTTTTGTAAAATCATACGGGCTTCTTTAAACTCATTGCTAACTCTCACGATGAGTAAGTTTCTGTGTGTTTTAAAAATATTAGAAAAAGCCTGATAAGGAATTTGAACTAAATCAAATAATGGTTCGGGTTGTGGTAAACCAGGATAGTCGCTTGCAAGATATTTTTTAAACTCATCACCCACCTTTGAGCTCCATAATTCATTATCAATAACAAGAACCACTTCGCCAGATTTACCTGTAACGTTAGGCAACAAGCTACTCCTGTCTTTATCGCGGCATGAAATACCAATTATTATAATCAATACTAAAAAGATTGCTTTCTTTTTCATAACTCAATTTGATTTGTTAGTTATTTAAGTATATTTTCAATTTTGTTCCTGGTTTTAGGTCTGCATCATTGGTAATATTATTTTCTTCCTTTAAATCAGATATAGACCGGCAATTAAATTTTGTTGCAATACTATATACGGTATCTCCTTTTTTTACCGTGTAATAAATATAACGGTCAGTAGAATCTCTTTGTTGCTTAGGAATGAGTTTTTCTTCTTCAATTGCGTTAGCCATTGCCGGATCAACCCAGATATCAAGTTTTTGTCCTACATTTAAATCGTTTGTTGGCAGAATGTTCCATGCTCTAATATCGTCAACTGTACAGTTATATTTAATGGCTATTTTATGAAAATACTCACCTCTTGCAACTTCGTGAACAACTTTTACTTTTCCGCTAATAGCGCCAGCGTCAGGAATGGACTCGGTTATTTCCTGGGTTTTTATTGATTCATCAAAAATGGCCTTTTCGTTTCGAACAAAGCTTTTTATTTTGTTTTTGGGCAAGACTAATACAGAACCATTTTTTTGTTTAGGAATAAAATCCTGGCGGTATGATGGATTAAGAAACTGCAGTGTTTCATTGGAAATCTGAGTAATTTCCGAGATACGCCTAAACGCGGCTGCTTTATAAAGTACCACCGTATCTACTTCAGTAAATAAATAATCTGGTCGAACAGGCTCAATGTTATGCTCTTTATAATAGTTCATAACATAATTTACAGCAATAAAAGCAGGCACATAACCTTTGGTTTGTTCGGGCAAGTAGGGTTGAATTTCCCAGAAACTAGTTTTTCCACCAGATCGTTCAATCGCATTTTTTACAACTCCAGGACCTCCATTATATGCAGCAAGTGCAAGTTGCCAGTTATTATAAATCCTGTAAAGATATTGTAAATAAGCACACGCTGCTTCTGTTGATTTTAATGGATCACAACGCTCGTCAACATATGAGTTTACTTCAAGATCGAACATGGTGCTTGTATTTATTTTGAATTGCCACAAACCAACGGCTGCCGAGGAAGAAATGGCTCTTGGATCAAGCGCCGACTCAACAATTGCAAGATATTTAAGCTCGAGTGGCAGTTTATATTTATCCAATGCTTCTTCGAAAATAGGGAAATAATACTCGGCTAAACCGATTATTTTTGCCAGATGATCTCTTCGCTCTATGGTGTAAACATCTATATATCGCCTAACACGATCGTTATACTCAAGCTCAATAGGTGTTAGGTTGTTTAGCTCAGCAATTCGGTATTCATAAATTAAATCAGGAAAAATTGGAATAGAATCTTTTTTCATCTTTTTATCCGTGATTTTAAACGGATTATCTTCCTTCTTAAAAATTTTTCCTGCAATTAAAATCTGCGATACACCTAAAAATAAAATCCCCAAAAATACGACTTTAATAAAACTTCCCTTGGACATAAATAAATTAGATTTCAAACGGTTTTATCTGGTAAAAATAATATTTAAAAAATACTTACCTAAAATTTTATAAAACAAAAACCTGCATTATTAAGCTAATGTAATAAAGCAGGTTTAGAAAATGTGATAAACATATTATTTTTTTTCTGTTGATTCAGAATCAACAGTTTCGTCTTTTGATGCTTTTTTAAACTCTTTAATTCCTTGTCCAAGTCCTTTCATTAGTTCCGGAATTTTTTTGCCGCCAAAAAGAACTAACAGAACTGCAACAATTGCAATAATTTCCCATGCACCAAACATTCCAAGGATTACAAATAAATTTTCCATAACAGGATTTATTAAGATTTATACAAATGTAATCAAATAAAATTATTTGTTAAATAGCCTAACAATATCATTCCCATTTGCATATATCAATAATGCCAGTAGAATTACCATACCTGTAACCTGAGCATATTCAAGCACTTTGTCGCTTGGTTTACGACCGGTAATCATTTCGTACAATAGAAACATTACATGTCCTCCATCAAGAGCTGGAATTGGTAATACATTCATAATAGCCAAAATTATAGACAAGAATGCTGTAAGGTTCCAGAATGCACGCCAATCCCATGTACCAGGAAATATATTACCAATGGTAATAAATCCTCCAAGCGATTTATACGCTTCTGTTTTTGGCGAAAAAATAAGTTTAAGTTGTTTTAAATAGCTACTAAAAGTTTCAATACCTTTATTAATACCTGCGGGTATAGAGGCTAAAAATGAATACTCATTTTTTTCAAGCTCAAAGAACTTTGTTAATGTACCATCAGGAGCAACACCAAGTAGTCCTGTTTCTGGTACAAGCATTGATACATATAAAGTATCATTTTCGCGTAATAAGGCAACATTAACTTGTTGTGATTTATATTTTGCAAGACTATCTTTAAATTCATCAAAAAACTTAACTGATGATTCGTTTATTCCGATAATCTGATCTCCTATTTTCATTCCTGCGTCTTCTGCTTTTGAATCTTTTGAAAATCCAGCAATGTAAAAAGGAAAACGGACTTCAATAAAATCAGTAGCTTTTAAAAGCTTTGGGATGAGCGTTTCGGGAATTGGTATTTCACGAATTTCGGTATTTCTCTCAACCTGAATCGTTTTGGCATTATTAAGTACAATTGTTGGAACAATCTGATAGAAATCTTCGATTTCTTTATTATCAAGTGAAATTATTTTATCCCCATTTCTAAGACCTATATTATAGGCCAACGAATCGACCATAATTCCATCTTTAACATTCTTGGTAGGCAAAAACTGATCACCCCAGGTGTAAAGTATAGCTGAATAAATAACCAGAGCAAGTACAAAATTAACCAATACTCCACCAAGCATAATAAGTAATCGTTGCCATGATGGTTTTGATCTGAACTCATGTGGCTGTGGTGGCAATTTCATTTGTTCCTTATCCATCGATTCGTCAATCATACCTGATATTTTAACATATCCTCCAAGAGGTAACCAACCTATTCCATATTCGGTTTCGCCAATTTGTTTCTTAAATACCGAAAACCAGGGATTAAAGAATAAGTAAAATTTCTCTACTCTTGTTTTAAATATCTTTGCAAAAAGATAGTGTCCGAATTCGTGTAAAACAACTAAAATTGATATGGCCAATAAAAACTGACCTACTTTAACTACTATTTCCATTAAATACTCCTTTTATCTTTTAACTTTTTACTTTTGTCTTTTATCTTCTATAGTAACGTTTCACAATACCTTCTTGTTTCGTGATCGGTTTGAATTAAATCGTTTAGTGATGGATTTTTAATAAACCCTATTTTATCCATCGATTTTACAATGAAATCAGTTATACTAAAAAATCCTATTTTATTATTTAAAAATGCATGAACAGCCACCTCGTTAGCTGCGTTTAAAATACATGGCATATTACCAGCTTTATCCATTGCCGAGAAAGCTAGTTGAAGAGCTTTAAAATTATCCATATCGGGTTTTTCGAAAGTTAGCTCGGGATAATCTATAAAACTAAATCGCTTAAAACCGGATTTAAACCTATACGGAAAATTTAAAGCATACACAATGGGTAACTTCATATCCGGTAAACCCATTTGTGCTTTTATTGATCCATCTTCGAACTGAACCAGTGAATGAATTATTGATTGAGGATGAACAATAACATCAATTTGTTCGGGCTTAAGATCGAAAAGCCAACGAGCCTCAATTGTCTCAAATCCTTTATTCATCAACGTAGCAGAATCTATGGTGATTTTGGCTCCCATATCCCAATTTGGATGTTTTAAAGCCATTTGGGGAGTTACACTTTTTAAAAAGCTACTATCTTTTCCTCTAAAAGGACCACCCGAAGCGGTTAGGTATATTTTTTCAATAGCATTATTGCTTTCACCCACCAAACATTGAAAAATTGCTGAATGCTCCGAATCGACAGGTAAAATATTGGTTTTATTTTCAATGGCCAGATTTCTAATCAGTTCGCCTGCAACAACCAATGTTTCTTTGTTTGCCAAAGCAATAGTCTTTTTTGCTTTTATCGCATTTATAGTGGGTAGTAATCCCGAGAATCCAACCATAGCAGCAACTACAATATCGATGGTATCCATTTCGACAATCTGCGAAATAGCATCGGATCCGGCATAAACTTTAATGGGTAACGCAGACAGTGCCTCAGATAATTCGTTATATTTTGATTCGTTTGCAATAACCACAGTATTTGGAACAAACTCTTTTGCTTGATTTATAAGCAATTCGATATTATTATTGGCGGTAAGAACTTCAACCTCGAATTTATCTGGAAATTCGCTGATAACATCCAATGTTTGCTTACCAATTGATCCTGTGGAACCGAGTATTGCAACTCTTTTTTTCATTACCTAACTGAGGATTAAATTAAAATGAGATAAAATCCTCTGGATTTATTGGGGTACCATTGTGCCAAAGCTCGAAATGAAGATGAGGACCGCTAGTTAATTCGCCGGAATTACCAATTATGGCTATTGTTTCACCGGCGGTAACATGATTTCCAACCTTTTTCAGTAATTCAGAGTTGTGTTTATAGACCGAAATTAAATTATTATCGTGCTGAATTTGAATAACATAACCTGTTTCCAATGTCCAGTTAGCCAAAATTACGGTTCCGCTTAATGTGGCAACAACTACTTTGTTTGTGGCGGCAACAATATCAGTTCCAAAATGATTTTCGCCAGGATTAAAAGAGTTTGTAATTATACCTTTTACAGGAGGGAAAAAATGAATTGTCGAAAAATCAGTTTTCTGCCCCGGACTGGTTAACACCGACAGATTAAACAATTCTTCCTCTTCAATTTGTTGACGAAGAATTGAATCGTGCTCTGATTTAGTAAAAGAAATATCCTCATATCTAACAACCGAATCATTTTCGTTTTCGTAACTTATTGGTACATCACCACGAATAATACGATTTATGCTTGCAAAATAACGATCTCTGATTTCAAGCTCATGTTCGAGCGAATCTAATTTATGCACATTATTAACAATGTTACGACGCATATTTCCATCAGGATAACCCGGAATAAACTCACGAATTGGAGTAAATGCAATTAATACTGTAACTAAAACGATTAGTAAAAACAAACCTGTTCCTACAAAAGTAAACACGTTTAGTCGTGAAAGACGCATGTACCAGACCTCTTCGAAGGTATTATCGTTATAAATAATTAATCGGTATTTGTGCTTTAGTTTGTTTACAATATGTTTTTTCTTTTCTGTGGCCATTGTTAAATTTCAATAGAATTTTTGCAAAGATATAAGATTTATTATTGAATCAATGCCAAAAAGCACTTTCAATTATTTACTTAACGATATTAGAACTGAATTATTTACAAATTTTTAGTTAAAAATTTGGTTAATAAACTAATTATTCATTACTTTGTATTTCAAAGTACTTTTATAATATGAAAAGTGATTTAAAATTCATTGAGGATATAAAAACCATTAGGAAAATAATGGAAGATTCTTCCAGGTTTCTTTCCCTTAGCGGCATTTCGGGTGTATTGGCTGGTATATTAGCAATTGCTGGTGCCCTTACTACTTACCTGTTAATACTTGATAATGGAAATATTCCATATATCGATTATTTAAATACCTTATCGGAACAAAAATCAGGATTCTTAAAATGGCAATTAATAGGTATTGCATCTGCGGTTCTTTTACTATCGTTGCTTTTTGCTTTTTATTTATCAATAAAAAAAGCGAAACATGATAATAAAATTGTATGGACCCCAGTTTCAAAACGATTGTTGATTAATATGTTTATTCCGCTGGCAGCAGGAGGCATTTTTGTTATTGTGCTTATGGTACAGAGTTATTTTCAACTTATTATTCCATGTTTTCTGATTTTTTACGGATTGGCCCTTGTTAATGCAGGCAAATTTACGTTTGGTGAAATTTTTTACCTTGGCATTTTAGAAATAGTCATCGGTCTTGTTGCTGCATTTATGCCAGCGCAGGGATTATTGTTTTGGACCATAGGTTTTGGAATACTTCATATTATTTACGGATTGGTTATGTACAGAAAGTATGGAGCATGAAAGATCTTATCTTAAACATAAATAAAGCTTTCGAAAATAGAGTAAGATTAGGGATTATGTCGGTTTTAATGGTAAACGAATCCTTTGATTTTAACAGCTTAAAGGAAACCCTTGATGTTACAGATGGGAACCTTGCAAGTCATCTTAAAGCTTTGGAGGAAAAAGGTATGGTTCGAGTAAACAAACAGTTTATTGATCGCAAACCAAATACCAGTTACTCAGCAACAGAACTGGGAATAGCAGAATTTAAGCATCATTTAAAAGCGCTCGAAACACTTATTAAAGGGCAATAATTTTTTTTTGCACCTTTACTTTGAATTACAAAGTTCTTTTAAACGATCTAAATTATACTTTAAAATTTGAAAATAACAAACAAGAACGATGCAACTTACAGAATATAAGATAGATTTATTAGAAATTTTTAAAATATTGTTAACTATTATAAATTAATATCATGAAAGAGAAAATTAAAGAAAACATTCATAATCCCGAAAAACTTGAACAATTATATCAGGATAATAAAAATGATTTTGAGTCAGGTTTTAAGAAAGTTTATAATGAAATAGAACAGTCGGAGTTGTTAACCTTTTGGAAGGTTCGGTTAGATTACAACAAAGTGACTGAAATAATCAGAAAAACTA
Organism: Bacteroidales bacterium; assembly: GCA_050179935.1. Classification (GTDB taxonomy): domain Bacteria; phylum Bacteroidota; class Bacteroidia; order Bacteroidales; family UBA12077; genus UBA12077. The sequence goes on from JBFXEQ010000006.1 coordinate 14,363, forward strand.
CTTTTTTTGATATTCTGATACTAATTTTGTCTTGTTTATTGACCGGATTTTTAATTAAAACCCCTGATATTTTTACTTCATGGCTAACCGATTATCCTTATTTCGAGAAAAACACAGGAATAATCGTTTTTTTGGGTTTAACCCTCTACTGGCTTTGGTCAAATAAAACCATTAAGCTAAAAAAACTTTTAATTACAGCAATTGCTTTTTTAGTGGTTATAATCTATGTAAACCTATTGCCATCTGTTGAAAATAGCGATACAATAAACCTCGTGTACATTCATTTACCTTTACTAATGTGGAGTATTTACGGGTTGGTTTTTATTGATTTTGATTTTTGTAACACAAATAAGCGAGTGGATTTTATTAGATACAATGGCGATTTGGCCATACTTATGGCACTCTTGGGTATTACAGGAGGCATAATGACAGGAATTACTATTGGGTTGTTTGATGCTATAGGCATAAATATTGAAAACTTTTATATGGGGAATATAGCTATCGTAGGCATCGCTTCGTTACCAATAGTTGCAACCTACATAATTAAGTATTATCCAACATTAACAAACAAATTTGCACCAATTATTGCCACTTTATTTAGTCCATTAGTATTGCTTACCGCTGTGGCTTACTTAATAGCACTTTCGATTTCTGGAAAAAATCCATTCAGCGATCGTGAATTTTTGCTGATATTTAATATCATGTTACTTCTGGTTATGGCTGTTATCGTGTTTTCAATCTCAGAAGCTTCGAATTCGAAGAAACATAAATTTAATGTGTTCATACTTTTTATCCTATCGATTGTAACAGCTATAATTAATGCAATTGCTTTGTCGGCTATATTTTACAGGTTAGGCGCTTATGGTTTTACACCAAACAGATTGGCTGTACTGGGTTCTAATCTTTTAATTTTTGGAAATCTGATAATTCTTATAATCGATCTGTACAAAGTAAATTTCAAAGAAGCCCCAATTAAGACTGTCGAAAATACGATTGCCAAATATTTTCCTATTTATCTGGCTTGGATATTGGTAGTAATAGTTTTATTTCCAATTATTTTTGGTTTGAAGTAACGGTTGCAAAAGAGAAAAAACTTCAAAAATTAAAAAAATAAAGCCCCTATTCACATGTGGATATAAATTAAAAATATTACAAAACAGTTCGGCGACGTCCCGAAGCTATCGGGATCATCGTCGTCGTTTTATTTTAGAACGCAAAAAAATGAATATAGTTATGATATATTTAGCTTAGGCACAGCCTAAGTCTAACTGTTGTGAAAAAAACTAAAAAAGTTAAGCCTGATAAAATCTATCAGGCTCTTTAGTAGCGGGGGCAAGACTCGAACTTACGTCCGCCAGTTGGCGGATATGAGCCCAACTCATTTCATTGAATTTATTCTTTCCCAGATAAACGCTCTTCCTTTTGCCATTTTTAGCTGTTTCTCTCGTTGCAGGGCTTCGGCTTTTATTTCATAAACTTCTGTATAAACAAGTAACCATGGTCTAAACTTAATTGTCCATCCTTTTCTTGCTAATACGTTATGAGATTCTATACGTTTATCCATATTTGAAGTGAATCCAATATAGATTTTGTCAAATTTTTCTGAATATAGAACATAAACGGTGTACATGGTATTTAAAAATAAAGCCTGATAAAATCTATCAGGCTCTTTAGTAGCGGGGGCAAGACTCGAACTTACGTCCGCCAGTTGGCGGATATGAGCCCAACTCATCATTTCGTTGAATTTATTCTTTCCCAGATAACCGCTCTTCCTTTTGCTGTCTTTAATTGTTTCTCTCTTTGAAGGGCTTCGGCTTTTGTTTGATAAACTTCTGAATAAACTAGAACCCATGGTCTAAACTTAAT
>JBFXEQ010000006.1:16328-120448 GCA_050179935.1 Bacteroidales bacterium
CCATGGTCTAAACTTAATTGTCCATCCTTTTCTTGCTAATACGTTATGAGATTCTATACGTTTATCCATATTTGAAGTGAATCCAATATAGATTTTGTCAAATTTTTCTGAATATAGAACATAAACGGTGTACATGGTATTTAAAAATAAAGCCTGATAAAATCTATCAGGCTCTTTAGTAGCGGGGGCAAGACTCGAACTTACGTCCGCCAGTTGGCGGATATGAGCCCAACTCATTTCATTGAATTTATTCTTTCCCAGATAACCGCTCTTCCTTTTGCTGTCTTTAATTGTTTCTCTCTTTGAAGGGCTTCGGCTTTTGTTTGATAAACTTCTGAATAAACTAGAACCCATGGTCTAAACTTAATTGTCCATCCTTTTCTTGCTAATACGTTATGAGATTCTATACGTTTATCCATATTTGAAGTGAATCCAATATAGATTTTGTCAAATTTTTCTGAATATAGAACATAAACGGTGTACATGGTATTTAAAAATAAAGCCTGATAAAATCTATCAGGCTCTTTAGTAGCGGGGGCAAGACTCGAACTTACGACCTTTGGGTTATGAGCCCAACGAGCTACCAACTGCTCCACCCCGCAATATATCTTTATGTATAAAACTTCTTACTATTGCGGATGCAAATTTAACAGATGATTTATAAAAAACAAAATATTTGCGAATTATATTAAAAAAAATATCATTCTTACAATTAAACATTTTAAAATAAAGCAGCTAAAAACATTTCAACAAACTCTTATCAGTTATTAACCTCGCCTTTTTACCACAAATAAATCGTTTACTTTTATCTAAAAATAAATTTATTAAACATGAGTGGATTTTTTGGTTGTATCTCGAAGAATGATTGCGTTTTAGATGTATTTTACGGAACTGATTATCATTCGCACCTAGGAACAAAACGCGCTGGCTTAGCTTTCTATTCTTCCCAATTTGGTTTTCAGAGAGCAATACATAGTCTTGAAGATGGTTATTTCAGAAATAAATTCGAAAACGACATCTCAGCATTTAAGGGAAATATTGGTATTGGGGTTATTAGTGATACCGAAGCACAACCCATTATGGTTACATCCCATTTAGGACGATTTGCTGTTGCAACAGTGAGCAAAATAGCCAATCTAGATGAACTTGCCGAAGAATTATTGAATAAGCATCGCACTTTCACCGAGTTGAGTCAGGGTTCAATAAACCCCACAGAGCTCATTTCAATGTTGATTGTCGAAGGTAGTGATTTTAAATCAGGCGTTGAGAATGTATTTAATCGGGTTAAAGGTTCGTGTTCTATGCTAATAATTACCGAATCGAGCATTATTGCTGCACGCGATAAACTTGGACGAACACCTATTATTATTGGTAAAAAACAAGGAGCATATTCGGCTACATTTGAAACTTGTGCTTTTCCAAATCTGGGTTACGAAATAGAAAAATATCTTGGACCTGGTGAAATAGTTGAAATTACAGCCGATGGGTACACACAGCTTCGTAAACCCAATGATAAAATGCAGATATGTTCATTTCTTTGGGTTTATTATGGATATCCACCATCTTTTTACGAGAACATAAATGTAGACGAAACTCGCTACCGATGCGGAGAAGCACTCGCTAAAAGCGATGATATTGAAGCTGATTTTGTTGCCGGAATACCCGATTCAGGAGTTGGTCATGCTATGGGATACAGTAACGAAAAAAAAATTCCTCATCAACGACCATATTCGAAATATACACCAACCTGGCCAAGAAGTTTTATGCCTCAAAGTCAGCAAATGCGGGATTTAGTGGCTAAAATGAAACTAATACCAAATAGTGCACTAATTAAAGGTAAAAAAGGAATTTTTCTTGACGATTCCATTGTTAGAGGAACTCAGCTAAAAGACAATGTTAATGATCTCCACCATGCCGGAATAAAAGAAGTACATATGCGAATCGCATGCCCACCGCTCACATATCCCTGTGAATTTCTTAATTTTAGTCGCTCAAGATCAAATCTTGATCTTGCAACACATAAAGCTGTAAGAGAGATTGAGGGACAAGAAAACATTGATATGAAAGAATACTCTGACACAGGCAATGGCAAATATTCGAAAATGGTTGATAAAATAAGAGAAGATCTTGATCTTACAAGTCTTAAGTTTCAAAAGTTGGATGATCTTGTTAAAGCAATAGGGTTACCAAAAGAAAAACTTTGTACGCATTGCTGGGACGGATCGAGCTATTATTAAACCCGATTAAAACATTTATAAAAGCCTTGATTTTTCACGGCTTTTTTAGCATATCAACAATTCATTTAGGCATTAATAGGACTGTTGTTTAAAAATAATTGAGCTGAATGATGGTCAAATCACAATTTAAATTGTTAATTTCATCAAATTACTATAACTTATTCACGTTAAATTCGTTATACAGGTTAATCATTTTATCGATTTAAATGATGAGGCGAAATCTACTCCTAATTTCTTTTATTCTGTTGGTTACCAATTCTTTATTTTCACAGAATTGGAATGATATTTTTTATATGGAAACCGATGCAGATTATGCACTCGAAGAAAAAAACTACGAAAAAGCCCTTGATATCTATCAGCGAATATTAAAGAAAGTCCCCGAAAGTGCTTTAATCAAATTTAAAATCGGGTTAACCTATTTAAAAACTGATGATCAGCAGCAAATGGCTATTAGTTATTTAGAACAAGCTGCAAAAGATGTGGCCAAAGATTTCGACTCCAAATCTATTTCAGAAACCAGAGCCCCCATTGAGGCTCATTTATATCTCGGTTTTGCATATCAGATTGCAGGAAAATTATCTGAAGCAGTTACCTCATATAAAAATTTTAAAGACCTTGTTGATTCATCTAGTCCATTTTATTCATTGGTAAATCAATACATTACATCTTGTTCAAATGCTGAAACTCAATTAAAATCTCCACGAAATATAAAAACCGAAAATTTAGGTGAACTAATTAATAACAAATATTCAAATTTTAATGCAGTAATATCCGGCGACGGCAGCACTATGGCATATACCTCATATACCGCAAATTATATAGATCTTTTTGTTTCTAAAAAAAGCGGAGACGGATGGGGCAAACCACAGAATGTAACCGACCAAGTAAGTAAAAAGTATTATTTAAAAACTTGTGGCATTTCATACGACGGAGCAATTCTTTATCTGGCTACTGACGATCCTATAAATAATGATTTATTTGAGAGCACCTATAATGGATCCGCTTGGACAAACGCCAAAAAAATGGATAAAGTCTTTAATACCAAATCGAACGAAACACATGCATCTGCATCGAAAGATGGAAATACGATCTATTTTACAAGCGATCGCTCTGGAGGGTTAGGTGGTCTTGATATTTACAAATCGACAAAAGATGAAAAAGGAAAATGGGGACCAGCCATAAACCTCGGTTCAAAAATTAATACCTCTCTTAACGAAGAAACACCATTTGTTACTACTGATGGAAATTATCTTTTTTTCAGCTCACAGGGTCATAATAGCATGGGAGGCTATGATGTTTTTTATACTAACTTAACTGGCGATCAGGAAAATACGAACATTGGCTATCCTTTAAATACTACTGCAAATGACCTTTTTTATGTACCTGGTGATAATTTACAAAAAGGATTTATAGCCAGATTTGAAACATCATCGTTAGGCAAAAAGGATATTTATCAGGTAGATATTTCTCAGGAAATTATTCTTAAAGGTAAAATCATTGGGCCCGAAGATCTTGCACAAGCAGGAACACAATATTCAATAGTTTTAATAAATAAAGAAACGAATGAAACCGTAAATACAATAATAACTTCTGATCCTGAATTTTCATATAACATTTCCCCTGGAAACTACGCTGTTACAATTCTAAATGATAAATGCAATCCTTACTCACAGGATATTTTAATAGCACAGGATTATACAAAGAGCGAATTTCCAATTGAAGCAATATTAACACTTATTCCGGAACCAGAACCACTGGTTGCAGAAGTTACAGAAATTATACCTGAGGTTATTCCAGAAGTAACTCCAGTAATTCAAGAAGAACTTGTTGTTACACCTGTTGTTGAGCAGCCTATCGTTCAGGAGCAACCAATCGAAGAAGAAAAAATTGAGCCACTAGTTGTTGAAGAATCAAAAGAAGAAATAATCGAAGAACCAATCAAACCAAACCCAGAACCAGAAGTTATCGAAAAACCAGTAGAAATAAGCAAACCAAAACCAACTGTTGTATTCGACAACCTTGAAACTTCAAAAAAATCATATTCAGTGCAGCTTATGGCACTAAGAAAACCTGTTGATATCGATTATTTCTCAGGAATTGAAAATGTTGTGATCACACTCAGCGAGGATGGGTTTTACCGTTATACCGTTGGATATACTGTTTCGTACAATGAAGCTTGCAGACTTAGGGAAAAAATTAATCAAACCGGTTATCCTTCAGCATTTATAAAAGCCAATGCATTTGTTCCAAATTACACTATTCAGCTAATGGCTTTAAAAGCACCTGTTGATCTAAGTTATTTTAAAGATCTGCCTGTAGTTTCGGTTACCAAAGGAGTAGATGAGTTTTACCGATACACTTTTGGCGCATTTGACAATATCCAATCAGCTAAAGAAGCACTGCAAAAGCTCCGGGAATTGGGATACAACAATGTTTTTATCCGAAAAATGAATAAAGAACTAAATCTGGCGAGCAACTAATCCTAACCGTTTAATGTTTATCCGCATTATAAACAACAATAGTATGCATTAGTAAGTTTCTTACCGCTAAATCTTTTTCTCATTTCTATTTTGTTTATTTTAGCATCTGCAAAAATCAATTTTATGTACGAATATATTAAAGGCGAAATAATTGAGCTAAATCCAACATATTTAGTGCTCGAAAACTCTGGAATAGGTTATTTTATTAATATTTCGGTAAATACTTATTCAAAATTGGCAGAGCAAAAATCTTGCTTGGTTTATATTCATCAGGCTATACGCGAAGACGCACATGTGTTTTTTGGATTTGCCGACAAAAAGGAAAGAGAAATCTTTCTTCAGTTGATTTCTGTTTCTGGTATTGGCGCAAATACAGCCCGAATGATGCTTTCATCACTTAGCCCGGAAGAAGTAAAATCGGCTATTTTACAAAATAACATTGCATTGCTAAAAAGTATAAAAGGGATAGGATTAAAAACGGCTGAAAGAATTATTGTAGATTTGCGCGACAAAGTAGGTAAAATAACCAACGAATCAGAAATAGTTGTTACTATAAACAATACTATTAAAGATGAAGCGTTATCTGCTTTGGTGATGTTGGGATTTCCAAAAGCAAAAATTGATAAACTATTAGGAGAAATCCTTAAAGATCACAAAAGCCTTTCTGTTGAAGAGCTGGTAAAGGAATCGCTAAAAAGAATATAATTTAAACGATAGGGTCTTCGTGTTAAAAAAGACATTTAAATACCTTATAATATTTACTTTATTCATGTCCTGGACATTAGTTGTCCGGGCAAATTTTTATTATAACACCCATCTGGTATTTTCAGAAAAATCATTTTTAGCAGATACCAATATAACCGATACGGTTGATCTTCAATTTCCTTTCAGCGATCAGGATGATTATGAGTTTTTTAAAGAAAAGAAAATATCTCCCCTGTTTCTTGGAAATCCTGATAACATTACCGAATCGGTTGAATACGACCCCGAAACCAATACATACATTGTAACTCAGAAAGTTGGGTCATTTGATTATCGCTCATCAACCCGAATGACAGCAGAGGAATATCAGAGCTATCAATTTGAGCAATCGGTAAGAGATTATTGGAGACAGCGATCAAAAGGAGATGCAGGAAATATGCAATCAGGATTATTCCCTTCTTTAAGGCTCGGCGGCGAAACATTCGATAAAATTTTTGGAAGTAATGTTATCGATATTGTACCCATGGGTTCGGCTGAGCTTATTTTCGGAGTAAATATTAATGAAGTTGATAACCCTATTCTTTCGGAAAACCTTAAGAAAACTACCACGTTCGATTTTCAGGAAAAAATTACCATGGAAGTGAAAGGTTCCGTTGGGGATAAAATAAAATTAGGTATTCGCTATGATACTGAAGCCACATTTGATTTTGAAAATCAAACTAAACTAGAATACGTTGGGAAAGAAGATGAAATCATCAAACGAATAGAAGCAGGTAACGTAACCTTGCCATTGCCAGGATCATTAATTACCGGAAGCCAGAGTTTATTTGGTATAAAAACTGAATTGCAGTTTGGTAATCTAACCGTTACTGGTGTTTTTTCGCAGCAGAAAGGCGAAACCAAGGTTATAAATATTAAAGGAGGTGCGCAATCGCAAACTTTCGAAGTACGGGCCGATGAATACGAAGCCAATAAACACTTTTTCCTTTCGCATTATTTTAAAGACAATTACGATAAGATTTTGGCAAACTTACCCGTTGTAATGTCTCCATACAATATAACCCGTATTGAAGTATGGGTAACCAATAAGCAAAGTAATTTCGAAGAAAACAGAAATATACTTGCCTTACTCGACCTTGCTGAAAACAGAGAAAACATTTTTGCATCGTCTTCTATCATCGATCCAACATCAGCTTTAAGACAAAATCCTTCGAACGAAACCAACGAATTATATAGTAAAATTACATTCATCGAAGCTCTGCGTAATATTAATCAAATTCAGAATACCTTAAAACCTTGGGGTGCAAACAATTTTCAGTCGGGACAGGATTATGAAAAGATTGAAAATGCCCGGATGTTGAAACCCAACGAATATACATTTAATGATAAGCTTGGTTTTATATCGTTAAATGTAGCTTTAAACTCCGACGAGGTGTTGGCAGTTGCTTATGAGTATTATTTTAATGGTGAGCGATATCAAGTTGGGGAATTTTCGACAGATGGTATTTCGGGCGAAAAAGTTTTGTTCGTTAAACTGTTAAAAGGTACAACGCTCACCCCGAGTATTCCAACCTGGACCCTTATGATGAAAAATATTTATTCCATCGGAGCCTACCAGGTAAATAAAGATAACTTTATTCTTGATGTTTTATATCAGGACGACAAAACCGGTAATGCCGTAAATTACATCTCCGAAGGAAAAATAAACAAAAAGATACTTCTAAAGGTTATGAATCTGGATAACCTTAATAGTCAGCTCGATGCAACTCCAGATGGCCGGTTCGACTTTATTGACGGCATAACTGTAAACACTTCAAATGGTCGTATAATTTTTCCAGTGTTGGAACCATTTGGCAGAAACTTACGAAAAGCATTTGGAGAAACAACCACAGATAGCATTATTGCTAACAAATACGTATTTCAGGAGTTATACGACACCACTCTTACCTATGCAAGATTAGTAGCCGAAAAAAATAAATTTTTACTGCGTGGTGAATATCAGTCAGCAGCCAGTTCTGAGATTTCTTTGAATGCAATAAACATACCTCAGGGTTCGGTAATAGTTACAGCTGGAGGAAGAAAATTAACCGAGAATGTCGAATATACGGTTGATTATAACCTTGGTAGAGTTCGCATTATTGATGCCGGATTACTGGAATCCGGAACACCAATACAAGTTTCGCTCGAAAGCAATGCTCTCTATAGCGTTCAAACTAAAACTCTTATTGGTACACATCTTAACTACAGAATCAGCGACGATTTTAATATTGGTGCTACTGTAATTAACTTAACAGAAAGACCACTTACTCAAAAAGTTGCCATTGGCGAAGAACCTATTTCAAATACGATTTGGGGTTTAAACACCTCATACAGAACAGAATCACAGCTCTTAACCACATTGGTTGATAAATTGCCATTTCTCGAAACAAAAGAAAAATCATCGATAAATTTTGATGCTGAGTTTGCTCATTTAATTCCAGGCCATTCGGATGCAATCGAAGATGAGGGAAATGCATATATTGATGATTTTGAAGGCAGCGAAACATCATTTGATATCCGCAGCTACAATGCCTGGGTTTTGGCAAGTATTCCAAAAGAAATGTCTGATCTTTTTCCCGAAGCCAATGCTGATGGAGTTATTTCGGGATTTAACAGGGCAAAGTTAGCATGGTATAAAATCGACCCATTATTTTTGCGTAACACATCAACAACACCTGGTCACATTAAAAGTGATGCACAACAACAATCAAATCACTTTGTACGCGAGATTTTTGAGCAAGAGATTTTCCCTAACAAACAACCCGAATCGCAAATTCCAGCTGCCCTACAAGTATTAAACCTTGCTTTTTATCCTGATGAAAAAGGTCCATATAACTACACATTTGAAAACGACGGGTATAACGATGGTGTAAATCCTGATGGTAGCCTCGTTAATCCAAGATCGCGATGGGGTGGAATTATGAGAGATATGCCTCAGAAAGACTTCGAAGCTTCTAACGTTGAATATATCGAATTCTGGCTAATGGATCCATTTGTATATGACTCGCTTCAAGCTGGTGGTGAACTTTATTTTAACCTGGGTAATATATCTGAAGATATTTTGCAGGACTCACGAAAGAGCTTTGAAAACGGGCTTCCACGAACATCAACAGTTGAAGATGTTGACACAACAGATTGGGGCAGAATACCTACAAAACAATCACTGGTAAAAGCCTTTGATGATACACAGCCAAATGCCAGGACATACCAGGATGTTGGTTTGGATGGATTAGGAGATGAGGATGAACGAAACTACTTTAATTGGTATATCTCGGCCATTCAGAGTGTTGTAACTCCTGAAACATTCGAAAAAATAAATGAAGATCCATCAAACGACAATTATCATTACTACCGAGGTGGCGATTACGATGCACAAAGAGTTAGCATCTTAGATAGATACAAAAATTATAATAATCACCAAGGAAATTCACCAACCGATTCGCAATCACCCGAAGATTATCCTACGTCGGCAACAAACATCCCTGATGGTGAAGACATTAATAATGACAACACGCTAAGTGAAACAGAAAGTTATTTTCAGTATAAAGTAGATATTCGCCCCGAGATGATGCGTGTTGGTCAGAATTTTATTGTAGATAAAGTCTGGGGCCATGATGTGGATTTGCCAAATGGTGAGCAGAATGTAAAAATTGCCTGGTATCAATTCCGTATTCCTATTCGCGAACCCGAAAGAGTAGTTGGAGCAATTCAGGATTTCAAATCCATTCGTTTTATGCGTATGTTTCTACGCGATTTTGAAGATAGCATCATCCTTCGTTTCGGAAAACTAGAACTTGTTCGTGGAGAATGGAGAAAATATAATCTCTCACTTTTAGAAGGTCAGGAAGCATTAACAGCACCTGAATACTCGAACGGAACAATTGATATTGCATCAATAAACATTGAAGAAAATACAAATTATGTACTTCCTCCGGGTGTTGACCGGGTTATTGATCCTACCAACCCACAACTACGCCAACTTAATGAGCAATCAATGGTTTTGCGTGTTAAAGATCTTGACGATGGGGATGCCAGAGCTGCATACAAATCATTAAATCTGGATATCAGACAATATAAAAAGTTAAAGATGTTTGTTCATGCTGAACAGCACGAAAATGAAGTTTTGAACGATGAGGATTTAAGAATATTCGTTCGACTTGGCACTGATTATAAAGACAACTATTATGAATATGAGATTCCTTTAGTTACGAGCGATTACGGAGACGAGGATCGTTATGCAGTATGGCCCGAAGAAAATTATGTTGAAATACTTTTAGAAGATCTTCTGCAAACAAAACTTGCACGAAACGATGAATTAAGTAAAGCTAACTCAACCATTGCCATAAATTCAATATTTTCGATTTTTAAGGGTAAAAAACGATACTCAATCAGAGGGAATCCAAACCTCAGTAACGTGCGAACTATTATGATTGGGGTGAGAAATCCAAGTAAGCAAAATAATATTATTTCAGCTGACGATGGAATGCCAAAATCTGGCGAAATTTGGGTAAATGAGTTACGATTAACCGATTTTAAAGAAGATGGCGGATGGGCTGCACGAGCAAGGCTTTCGACACGCCTGGCTGATTTTGGTACAATAAATCTGGCTGGTAGCATGAGTACCCCAGGTTTTGGAAGTATCGAGAAAAAAGTTAACGAAAGAAGCAAGGAAGAGATTATTGAATATGATGTTTCAACCAACCTTGATTTGGGTAAGTTTTTTAGCGAAAAAGCAAAAGTAAGTATCCCTGTTTATGCCGGATATGCCGAAGGTTTTACAAATCCCGAATACAACCCATTAGAGCCGGATGTACCACTTAATGTTGCTCTCGATAAGGCAGCAAATAAAACCGAAAGAGATTCGATAAAAAACATTGCACAGGATTACACCCAACGTAAAAGCCTTAATTTTACAAATGTTAAGGTAAATATGCAGTCCGAAAAACCAACTTTTTACGATCCTGCAAACTTTTCGGTTAATTATGCCTATAACGAACTGTTTTCAAGAAACATTAACACTGAATACTTTATTCAAAAGAGTTACCGTGGAGGAATAAATTACAATTACATTGGCAGACCTACTAATGTTACTCCATTTCGCAAGGCAAAATTATTAAACAACAAAGCATTTGCCCTGATTAAAGATTTCAATTTTTATTATCTGCCATCAAGTTTCTCGTTCAGAACAGATATCAACAGAAATTACCAGGAAGTTAAGACAAGAAATATTAACAATCCGAACAATATTATCGATCCAACCTTTAATAAAGATTTTACCTGGAATCGCTTTTATGATTTAAAATATGATTTATCAAGATCATTAAAAATAGAATACTCAGCACAAAACACCTCACGAATCGACGAACCTTACGGAATGGTTGATAAACAGAGAGACAGAGACTCATACGAGCATTGGCGCGATTCGGTTTGGAGTAACATCCAGAATTTTGGCCGTAATACGCAGTTCAGTCAGAATATAAATGCTACTTATACTATTCCGATTAATAAAATTCCATTGCTCGACTGGGTAAATGCATCAGCACGTTACAACGGAACTTTTAACTGGGATGCTAGTCCGGTGCTAAAAAACAGCGATATTGAGTTGGGTAATACCATCCGTAACTCACGAACAATTCAGTTAAATGGACAAACAAACCTCGTTACCCTTTATAACAAAGCCGGATTTTTAAAGAGAATTAATCAAAAATACAGCAGCGATGCATCTCGAAAAAAGAGTAAAAAGATTGAAACCGTAACTTATAAAGAAGAGAAAGTTTCGTTAAAAGCAGCCCGTCCAAAAGGGGTTGATCATAATTTAGGCACCGAAACCGTAACCATAAAAGTGCTTGATAAAGATGGCAAAGAAATAAAGGGAGAGCTCGATATTGTATCGAAAAACAAAGTCCGTTTTAAATCCGAAAAAGATATGGATGATGCTCAGATAATCATTGAAGGCAAAGTTGAAAAGAAAGATAATCCATTGATATTTATTGCAGAAAACACAGCCCTTTTGCTTATGTCGGTTAAGAATATTTCTGCATCGTACACCATAACCGATGGAACTACTTTACCGGGTTATCTGCAATCAACACAGGTTATGGGTATGAGCGATGTATTTGATGCAGGATCAGCTCCAGGATGGCCATTTGTTTTTGGCTGGCAAGACGACGATTTTGCAGTTAAAGCAATTAATAACGAATGGTTTACCGAAGACACATCGATGATTAATCCATACCTGATGACGGAAAACAGAAACCTGAACATCAGAGCTACACTCGAACCAATCAGAGGATTAAAAATCGACCTTACAGCTAACCGAAGTATTTCTGAAAATAACAACAGATACTATTTATCAGCAGTTTACGGAACAGAACCCTACAACGAGCAGATTACAGGTAATTTTTCGATGACCTATATAACCATATTAACCGCTTTTGAGAAAATATCGAGCGACGACAATTATTATTCGCAGGCATACGAAGATTTTAAAAGCAACAGGGTTGAAATTTCGCGTCGTTTATCAGAAACTCGAATTCCAAATAGCGAACATTTTTATAATCCAAGCGATCCTCACGAATCAGATCCTGGATATTATGCCGGGTACGGAAGCCTTTCGCAAGAAGTAATGATTCCAGCATTTTTATCTGCTTATGGAGTAAGTGATAAAAACAATATCGCATTAGATGTATTCCAGAAAATACCATTACCTAACTGGAACATACGTTTTGACAGATTAAAAGATATTCCATTTCTTAAAAGATACTTTAAATCGATAAACATAAGCCATGCATACCGATCTACCTATAATATTGGTACATTTATTAATAATCTCGATTATACTCCCGATCAGGATGGATATAGTTATATCATCGACAAACAATCCAACTTTATTCCCGAAAACAATATATCATCGGTATCCATTAACGAGCAATTTGCCCCATTAATTAATATTGATATGACCTGGATTAATAATCTTACCACCAGGTTTGAGATGAAAAAATCGAGAACCATAACACTTAGTTTCTCGAATAACCAGATTACTGATGTGTATAGCGATGAGCTTGGTGTAAGTTTGGGTTACCGGTTTGATAATTTTAACCTGATTTTCGATTTTGGTAAACAACAGGAAAATTTTAAAAGCGATTTAAATTTAAGAGCTAATCTTAAGATACGAGATAATATGACCATTTTGCGTAAGATTGCCGAAGATGACGAATCTATTTCTGCTGGTCAGGAAACTATTGTAATAGGAGTTTCAGCAGATTATCAATTAAGTGACAGACTTACTATTCGCTTATTTTACGATCGAAACTCTACCGAACCATTTATTTCCAGATCATACCCAACATCAAACACCAGTTTTGGATTTAGCTTACGATTTACTTTAACCCAATAATCGATATTATAAAAATTTTAATTAATTTTGACTTGAATTTGTTAATACTCAAATTTTAATTAAAAATAATTTATTATGAATATTCCACAAAACCTAAAGTACACAAAAGATCACGAATGGATTCGTGTTGAAGGAAACGAAGCCTATGTAGGTATTACCGAATATGCACAAGGAGAACTTGGTGATATCGTTTTTATTGAAATCGAAACAGTTGGTGAAAACCTGGCTAAAGAAGAAGTTTTTGGAACCGTTGAAGCTGTTAAAACAGTTTCGGATATGTTTATGCCCGTTTCTGGCGAGGTTTTAGAAGTAAATCCTAAGCTTGAAGAATCTCCTGAGGTTGTAAATAAAGATCCATATGGTGAAGGTTGGTTTGTTAAGATTGCTATTAAAAATGCAGCTGAATTAAATGAATTATTAGACGCTGCTGCTTATTCAAAATTATTACAAGCTTAATTACCTTATTATAAAAAAACAGCCCGATAAATTTCGGGCTGTTTTCTTTTTGTACATATTTAGATTACAACTTTTTCTTAATTTCAACTTCCTGATATCCTTCAACAATATCTCCGACTTTTATGTCGTTAAAATTATCGATATTCAATCCGCATTCGTAACCTGAAACCACTTCTTTCACATCGTCTTTAAATCGTTTCAAAGATCCAAGGTTACCGGTATAAATAACTATTCCGTCTCGAATAATACGTACTCTAGTATTTCGGGTAATCTTACCCTCACGAACCATACAACCAGCAACTGAACCAACTTTTTTGATTTTAAACACCTCACGTACTTCAACAGTAGCTACAATCTCTTCTTTTACTTCAGGAGAAAGCATACCTTCCATTGCATCGCGTACTTCGTTAATAGCATCGTAAATAATAGAGTATAAACGGATATCTATTTCTTCTTTTTCGGCCAGTTTACGTGCATTCATCGAAGGACGAACCTGGAATCCGATGATAATTGCATTTGATGCAGCAGCAAGCAGAACATCCGATTCAGAAATCTGACCTACACCTTTATGAATAATATTTACCTGAATTTCATCTGTTCCAAGTTTTATTAATGAATCAGATAATGCTTCGATTGAACCATCCACGTCACCTTTTACAACGATATTAATCTCTTGGAAGTTTCCGATAGCAATACGACGGCCAATTTCATCTAGCGTAATATGTTTTTGTGTACGTAAGCTTTGCTCACGCTGTAATTGTTCGCGTTTATTTGCGATATCACGAGCCTCCTTATCGCTTTCCATAACATTAAACTTATCACCTGCCTGTGGAGCACCATTTAAACCTAAGATCTGAACAGGTGTTGATGGTCCGGCCTCTTCAATTCGCTTACCACGTTCGTTATACATGGCCTTAACGTGTCCAAAATAACTTCCGGCAATAATTACATCACCAATTTTTAATGTACCTGCATCAACAAGAAGAGTAGAAATATATCCACGACCTTTATCAAGCTCAGATTCAATAACTGCTCCGTGAGCTCTTTTGTTTGGATTTGCCTTTAAATCAAGCAATTCGGCTTCGAGGAGCACTTTTTCCAACAACAAATCAATATTTTTCCCTTGTTTAGCCGATATATCCTGTGATTGATATTTACCACCCCATTCTTCAACAAGGTAGTTCATATTGGCAAGTGCTTCTTTTATTTTTTCAGGATTTGCGCCTGCTTTATCAATTTTATTTATTGCAAAGATAATCGGCACACCTGCAGCACTAGCGTGATTAATAGCTTCTACTGTTTGAGGCATCACATTATCATCAGCTGAAACTACAATAATAGCAATATCAGTAACCTGAGCTCCACGAGCACGCATAGCAGTAAATGCCTCGTGACCAGGAGTATCGAGGAATGTAATTGTTCTTCCGTTTTCGAGTTCAACGCTGTATGCACCAATATGCTGAGTAATACCACCAGCTTCGCCGGCAATAACATTCGCTTTTCGGATAAAATCGAGCAGCGAAGTCTTACCATGATCAACGTGACCCATTACGGTAACAATTGGAGGACGAGGAATCAGATCCTCTTCTGTATCAATTTCTTCGTGAATTGCTTCCTGAACCTCAACACTAATAAATTGTACCTTAAAATCAAACTCATCAGCAACAAGAGCCATTGTCTCGGCATCAAGGCGCTGGTTTATAGAAACCATTAAGCCAAGGTTCATACAAACAGAAATAACATCTACAACAGGAGCGTTCATCATAGTTGCAAGCTCGTTAACAGATACAAACTCTGTTACTTTAAGTACTTGCTTGTCGGCTTCCAGCTTAATGCTATCTTCTTGTTGCTTTTGGTTGAGAGCTTCGCGTTTTTCACGTCGATGTTTCGATCCTTTTGATTTTCCTTTGGTAGTTAATCGGGCCAGAGTATCTTTAATCTGTTTCTGAACATCTACTTCGCTAATTTCGGGACGTAATTGTCTTTTTTTCTTTTTATTTAATTTGCTAAAAGTATGTTCCTTTTTAGGTTCTGTTCCACCTTCGGTAGGTTTCTTTTCTGTTGAAACGGTTGTTTGATCTTTAAAATCTTTATGAATACGTTTACGTTTCTTTTTCTTAGATCGTAAATCGTTTGACGAAGCAACTGGTTGCTTTTTATCCTTATCCTTAACCGGAAGATCAATTCGGCCAACCACAGTAGGGCCAGTCAGTTTTTGAACCTCAGATTTAAAAAATACTTTTTGTGGCTCAACTTCTTCCTGAGGTTGAATTACTTCTTTTGGTTGAATTACTTCTTCCTCAACTTCAATCTTTTTCTCAACTTTTTTATGTACAGTTTTCGAAGATTCTTTTTGTTCTCTTTCTTCGTCTTTCTGTTGTTTGGTCTTTTTATCAGGGCGCGTTTTTTGATTTAACGAATCGAGATCAATTTTACCAACTACTTTAACACTGTCTTTATCTTTAACCTGTTCTTCCTTTTTTTCCTCAACAGGCTCATCTTTTTTATGATGATGTTTCTTTTCAGTAGTTTCGGCAACGGGTTCTGGCTTTTCAACTTCCTTCTCAGGTTCTGTTTTGGTTGGTTTTTTATCCAGATCAATTTTACCAACAATTTTTAACTTATCAGCAATTGGTTTCGATTCGGACTGTGTACTTCGGCTATTAAAATCTTTTATAAGAATTTCTTCGTCTGAAGCAGATGAGTCGTCATCTGCATCTTCTTCACCTGGTTTTTGATGAATATCATTGATAGATACAGTTTCTCTCTTTTCGCGCAATTTTGAAAGGCTCAGTTTTTCTGATTCTTTTTTAGCCGAAACATCAGAGCTATATTCTTTAACAAGAAGGTTGTAAAGCTCTTCAGGTACTTTTGTATTTGGATTTGAATCGAGATCGAATCCTTTTTTATGCGAGAACTCAACTATTGTTGAAATCCCAACGTTAAATTCACGTGCTACTTTACTAAGTCTTGTTGTTTTATCGCTTGTCATAATTTAATTGTAACCTATTTAAAAATATCAAAAACCGGTGAATTATTTTTCAGTTTGAATTTTTCTATTATTCAAATTCAGACTTAAATATGCGAATTATATCATCAACAGTTTCTTCTTCAAGATCAGTTCTTTTAATAAGCTCTTCTCTAGTTAATTCTAAAACACTTTTGGCTGTATCGCAACCAATCGCTTTAAGAGCATCGAGTACCCAGCTTTCGATTTCGTCAGAGAATTCGTCAATGCTTACATCTTCGTCGTCTTCGGTATCGGTTTCGCGGTAAACATCAATTTCGTAACCTGTAAGCTGACTGGCAAGTTTAATATTTAATCCACCTTTACCAATAGCTAACGAGACTTCTTCGGGTTCGAGGTAAACATCTGCTCGTTTGTCTTCCTGATTTAATTTTATTGAAATAATCTTTGCAGGACTTAACGATCTCTGAATAAATAATTGAGTGTTATTTGTAAAATTAATAACATCAATATTTTCGTTTTTTAATTCGCGCACGATACCATGAATTCTTGATCCTTTAACGCCAACGCATGCTCCAACAGGATCGATTCGTTCGTCGTACGATTCAACAGCCACTTTAGCTCTTTCGCCAGGAATACGTACAATCTTTTTAATGGTGATAAGTCCGTCGAAAATCTCTGGCACTTCGAGCTCGAATAATCGCTCAAGAAATACCGGTGCTGTTCTTGATAAAACGATTAACGGATTATTATTTTTCATTTCAACACGAACAACTACAGCTCTAACAGAATCGCCTTTTCTAAAAAAGTCGGAAGGAATTTGTTCTGCTTTAGGAATAATAAGCTCGTTGTTTTCGTCATCGAGAACGAGAATTTCTTTTTTCCAAACCTGGTAAACCTCACCGGTAACTATATCTCCTATTCGATCTTTGTATTTTAAGTAAATATTATTCTTCTCAAGATCTAAAATTCGGTTTGTAAGATTTTGTCGTAAAGCCAGAATTGCTCTACGGCCAAAGTCTTTAAGTTTAACTTCGTCGGTAACTTCTTCACCCACTTCATAATCAGAGTCGATTTTTTTGGCCTGCGATAATGGAATCTGTAAATTCCCATCTGTAAAATCTTTATCTTTAACTACTTCGCGGTTTCTCCAAATCTCAAAGTCTCCTTTATCGATATTAATAATAACATCGAAATTTTCGTCAGTACCGTAACGTTTCAATAATAAATTGCGGAAAACATCTTCTAAAACGGTCATCATTGTTGCGCGATCGATATTCTTCAGCTCCTTAAATTCCGAAAAGGTATCGGTCAAATTCAAATTTTCCATTGTATATAATTTTTTATCTTTTATTTAAAATGTATTACTAGCCTTGTTGATTTAACATCATCAAATTTTAAAGGTGTTTCTTCGACTACCAGTTGTCTTTTTTTCTTTCCTTCAACCCGTTCTGTTCTGGTTGATCTTAGTATAAATTCGTTTTCGTTAACACTCATTAAATTTCCTACGAGTTTTTTTCCGCTTTTTTGAATTACTTCAACCTCTTTACCCACATTTTTGTAATACTGCTCAATTACTTTAAATACAGAAGATAATCCTGCAGAAGAAACTTCCAGCTCAAAGTCTTCAATATCTCTATTAAAGCTTTTATCGATAATTTTGCTTATCTCAGCACAATCATCGATAGTTATTCCGTTATTACTATCAAGTTCAACAATTACATGATTCGAAGCGCTTACTTTTACATCAACAATAAAAGCGTCTTTTTTAGCCACCTCATTTTTAATAGTATTAATTATATCTTCTCGTGTAATCATTTTTTCCATTGTAATAAAATAGGGGACATCGTCCCCTAAATCGCTTCACTCACTTTTTCAGGCGCAAAAATAGAAATAATCTTGAAAATCACAAAATTATTCGACCTAAAAATCGTTTTTTCAATTTACTAACCTGTAAAATCCTTTATATATTGTAAAAACTGCTATTTTTGTTATTTAACTCATACCCAGAAATAAGTGAAAGATAACCGATTCAATAAGCGCAAAATTCTAAATGATCCAGTATATGGCTTCATTAATATTCCATCAGATCTTATCTTTGATTTAATTGAACACCCTTATTTTCAGCGATTACGAAGAATAAAACAACTCGGATTAACTGATTTTGTTTATCCGGGAGCAGTACACACCCGATTTCAGCATACGCTTGGCGCAATACATCTGGTCGATTCGGCCTTATCTGTTCTGCGATCAAAAGGATTTAGTATTACCGAAAACGAAGAAGAAGCTGTAACGATCGCTATTTTATTACACGATATTGGACATGGACCTTTTTCACATACTCTCGAAAAAGTAATCATTGAAAACTTAAGCCACGAGGATCTTTCGCTTTTGTACATGAAAGAATTAAACAATCAATATAACGGTAAGCTGGATTTAGCAATTTCTATTTTTACCAATCAGCACCCAAAGAAATTTTTACATCAGTTAGTATCGAGCCAGTTAGATATGGACCGGCTTGATTATCTTAGACGCGATAGTTTTTTTACTGGCGTTTCGGAGGGAGTGGTAAGTTCAGACAGAATAATTAAAATGCTAAGCGTTGTTAATGATGAGCTGGTTGTAGAAGCAAAAGGAATTTATTCGATAGAGAAATTTTTAATTGCCCGTTGGCTAATGTATTGGCAAGTTTATCTGCATAAAACGGTTATTTCAACAGAGCAATTGTTATTACGGATATTTCAACGAGTAAAAGAATTAATTCTGGCAGGCCATAACGTTTATCTGACAGATGAGTTTCGGTTCTTTTTTAAAAATTCTGCCAGAAATCAGTCTGTGAAAGATATTTTAGAAACCTTTGCTAAAATTGATGATACCGACATTTTTGTGTTATTAAAATACTGGTCAAATAATAATGACAAGATTTTATCAATGCTATCAAACAATTTACTAAACAGACATCTTTACAAAATAGAGATTCAGAACGAACCATTCGATAAAAAGATTATACAAAAGCAATTGGATGCTGCATCACAAAAATTTGGATTTGCTGGGAACGAGTTATCTTATATTGTATTTACTGACCACATAAGCAAAAATGCATACAGTGCATTTGACGATAAAATACAAATTGCTTATAAAGATGGACGAATTATTGATATTGCAGAAGCTTCTGATATGCTGAATATGTCGGTACTTTCGAAAACTGTTCGAAAATATTTTTTGTGTTATCCGAAAGAAATCGAATGAATATAACCGATTAGTATTATTTTTACATCAATAATTAAATACAAAAGCAGATGGAATTTACAGCCAAAGTAATTGCCGATTTTTTACGAGGTGAAATTGTAGGTAATCCGGACATTAAGGTTAATAATGTGGCCAAAATAGAAGAGGCACAACCAGGAACATTAGCCTTTTTATCAAATCCCAAATACAATCATTATTTGTACACCACTCAGGCCTCCATCGTATTAATAAATAATGATTTTAAAATAGAAAAAGAAGTTAATCCAACACTTATAAAAGTACCCAATGCCTATGAGGCTTTTGCGTCGCTTCTTCAATTAACACAGCAAGGCAAAACCCAAAAAACAGGTATAGAAGAGCAATCAATGGTTTCTGCATCTGCAAAGCTTGATGAAAACGTATATATAGGATCTTTCGCTTATATTGGCGAAAATGTAAAAATTGGAAAAAACGTACGTATTTACCCAAACACTTTTGTGGGCGATAACGTTACTATTGGCGAGGGAACAACTCTTTATGCCGGTGTAAAAATTTACGAAGATTGCATTATTGGCAACAACTGTACTATTCATGCCGGCGCAGTAATTGGAGCCGATGGCTTTGGTTTCGCACCTCAATCGGATAATAACTACAAGAAAATACCTCAAATTGGGAATGTGATACTTGAAGATTTTGTTGAGATTGGCGCAAATGCAACGATCGATCGCGCAACTATGGGATCAACAATAATTCGTAAAGGGGTAAAGCTAGATAACCTTACTCATGTAGCTCACAATGTTGAAGTAGGAGAAAATACAGTAATGGCTGCACAAAGCGGAATTGCAGGATCGACAAAAATTGGCAAAAACTGTATGTTTGGAGGCCAGGTAGGATTTGCTCCTCACTTAATCATTGCCGACGGTGTTAAAGCAGCAGCGCAATCAGGTATTGCAAGTAGTATAAAAGAAGAAAACCTTATTGTAATGGGTGCGCCAGCATATAAAATATCCGATTATCAGAAATCATATGTTGGTTTCCGCAAACTACCAGAAATTTTAAAACAAATTTCTGTGCTCGAAAAAGAAATAAAAGAATTCAAAGGCAATCAAAAGTAACTGATATTGTGAGCTGTTTAGCAGAATATTTTAAAAAACTCATAAACGTAAAATAGAATTTCGTAAATTGCACCACTTTTTACGTTGAAAATTTTACTATGAAAAAATCTGATAATCAAACTACCATTGCTAAACCTGTAAGTCTTAAAGGCAAAGGCTTGCATACTGGTTGCGATGTTGAAATAACATTTGTTCCAGCACCTGTCAATCACGGCTACAAGTTTAAGAGGGTAGATCTGGAAAACAAACCAATCATCTCAGCTATAGTCGATAATGTTGTTGAAACATCAAGAGGTACAACTCTCAGAGAGAATGGAGCCGAATTACATACCATTGAGCATGTGTTGGCCGCATTGGTTGGATTAGGTCTGGATAATATATTAATGGAGTTTACCGGTCCCGAAGCGCCAATCCTTGATGGAAGTGCTACAAAATATGTTGAAGCCCTGAAAAGTGCCGGTATCGTTGAACAAGAGGAAGAAAAAAACTGGTATGTAATTAAAGAACGTACTGTTTTTTATGATGAGAAGAATAAAATTGAACTGGTAGCCTACCCCGACGACCATTTTTCGGTTGATGTAATGGTTGATTACAACTCAAAAGTACTCGGACATCAATATGCATCCTATCATCCATCGCACGACTTTGAAAAAGAAATTGCTCCTGCCCGTACATTTGTGTTTTTTCACGAGTTAGAAATACTACTCAAACATAACCTGATTAAAGGCGGCGACTTGCAAAATGCGATTGTGATTATAGAAAAAGAAGTTTCGCAAGACGAATTAGACCGAATGGCTGATTTATTCAACAAACCTCATGTAAAAGTAAAAGAAGGTATTTTAAACAACGTTGAATTGCGATTTAGCAACGAACCAGCACGACATAAATTATTAGATGTGTTAGGCGATCTTGCTTTAATTGGTCAGCCAATAAAAGGTAAAATTGTTGCATCTCGACCCGGACATTGGGCAAACACTCAGTTAGCAAAGGTAATTAAGGACAATATTAAAAAAGAATTATCGCGAATCTCTGTTCCAAAATACGACCCTAACAAACCTCCGGTTTATGATATAAACGATATTAAAGGGCTTTTGCCTCACCGATATCCATTTTTATTAATTGATAAAGTTATTTACCTTGACGATAAACAGGTAATCGGTTTAAAAAATGTTACCATGAACGAGAATTTTTTTCAGGGACATTTTCCTACACAACCAATAATGCCGGGCGTTTTACAGGTTGAAGCAATGGCTCAGGTAGGTGGAATATTGGCTTTAAGCAAAGTGGAAGATCCTGAAAATTACCAAACACTATTTCTAAAAATAGATAAAGTAAAATTCAAAAAAATGGTAATACCCGGAGATACCATATTATTTAGGATGGAATTGTTAGCCCCGATCAGACGTGGATTGGTAAATATGTTTGGACAGGCATTTGTTGGTAACGAACTTGTTATGGAAGGCGAATTAATGGCTCAGGTTTCAAAAGTTACTAAAGATAAAGAATAATAGTATATGATCAGCAATTTGGCATACGTTCATCCCGAAGCGCAACTTGGTAAAGATGTTACCGTGGAAGCATTTGCATGGATCGACAGAAATGTTATTATAGGCGATGGCACCTGGATTGGTCCTAATGCAACTATTATGTATGGCGCACGAATAGGTAAAAATTGCAAGATTTTTCCTAGTGCAGTTGTTTCTGCCATACCTCAGGATTTGAAATTTAAAGGAGAAGAAACCACTGCAGAGATTGGTAATAACACAACATTGCGTGAGTGTGTTACTGTAAATCGTGGTACAGCATCAAAAGGTAAAACCATAGTTGGTAATAACTGCCTTTTAATGGCTTATGTACATATTGGACACGATTGTAAACTAGGTAACAATATAATTATTTCGAACAGTACCAATGTAGCTGGTGAAATTATAATCGATGATTTTGCGATCATAAGCGGCGATGTTCAAATACACCAGTTTGTTCATATTGGCGGACACGTAATGATTTCGGGCGGATCGCTTGTACGCAAAGATGTTCCACCATACATTACTGTTGCACACGAACCTCTTGCATACGCTGGAATTAACTCTGTTGGTTTGCGCCGAAGAGGATTTTCGAACGAATTAATTACACAAATTCAGGATATATACCGCGAGATCTTTGTTAAAGATCAAAATGTTACACAGGCCTTAAAAAATGTCGCAGAGAACATTCCATCCTCAAAAGAGAAAGATTATATTCTTGAGTTTGTTAAAACATCCGAACGAGGAATTATTAGAGGATATAATGGTGATTAATAAAAAAGTAATCCGAAGCAGATCAAAAACTTCGGATTTTTTCTTTTATCGCCTTATTTCACCATACAGATCGATATAAATCTCATTCTTGATCAATTTAAACTTATTGATTTCGTATCGTGCTTTGCTTTTTGCAACAGTTCTTATAAGACCCTCACTTTTAAGTGTATAAAAATCATTTGAGTTTTTGATATGACTTGAAAGCTGTTTTGACAGATTGGAGATATTACTTAAAATGCCGCACATATATCCATTCCACAATCCAAGAGCTAAAGTATTTGCCTGAAGATCAGTATCTGTAGAATCTTTGCTGAAATCAGTTTTAGACACATAGTTAAAAGAACGGTCGGGCAATTCAATCATCCTGTTGCCATACAAAGAAGCAATATCATAGTTTCTGTTCAACTTTCGGAAGTTATATTGAAGAATCGTTGCATTCGTGTCTTTTACTCTTTTCGAATCTTTAACAAAGATATTGTAAAACTCGATTTTTTCACTACGATCACCTCGCTCGGTGTACACTTGCATGTGTTCACCTTTTACTTCAAGAGTGTCATAATTTGGGTCGGAACAAGCCTTTAGTTTGATATAAACAATTGCCTCATTGTACTTAGTAAAAAAAGTATCAACAATAGTCACTTCATCATTTTTATAAAATATCAAGGCTTTGGAAAGAGTGAAATCCTGAAACTTGGTTTCGTATATACCTTTGTTCCCCGATTCGCGAAGGTTTGTATAATCATCAGCAATATTGCTAACAACGGAATAATTTACCAGTGCATAAATAGCTTTTGCCCTCATAACCGCCTGATTAATTGCATCTGCCTTTTCCATTCCAGGATCCGAAATTCCAACAACGCGAACAGGATCGACTAAAATAGGTTCAAAAAACCAATCGGGCAATTGCTCAGGAATCCGATCATATAAAAGCTGTTTGTTTTGACTCTCAAAATCTTTATCAAACTCTTTATTAAAAACTTCATTTTCGTAGCGAGTTTTATCGTCATGTACCTTTTTTGATCGTGGTTTTCTTTGCTCCTGCGCATTTACATTTAGCGAAGTAATAAAAATGAGGATTATAAAAAACAAGTATTTCATATAAGTTGGTTTTGATCAACAATAACTAAAAATACCAAAAAATATATTTTTAACTGCAATCTTCGAACCAAAAAATAAGTAACCAGAAAAATTTAAAAATTAGCACGTAAACCTATAATAAAATTGCGGCCTGGCGAAACTATCCCTGATGAGTATGGACGATATCGAACATCCAGAATATTCTCAACACCCGCATTTATTGTTACTCCAAATTTAAAATTATACGAAGCCAGAAAATTCAATGTGTACCACGAAGGCGAATAAGGATTTCCGTTTTTATCGGTTGCATAAATTGTTGTTTTCTCCTGTTCGCTTGGAGGTAGGTTATTATAACTTATTTCGCCATTATAATTTGCATAAAAAGAAGCTTTCAGGTTATTTTTTGAATATGAAATACGAGTGTTCCCAAACCAAGGACCTGCATGACGCATTGGAACGCCATCCTGATCTTCGCCATGTGTGTAATTTATAGTTGATTCAAATTTTAAATCACTTGGCAGATTAATAATTATTGAACCATTAAAGCCATAAATAGTAGCATTATCGGTGTTAACCATTGCGAGCACCTTGCTCATTTCGCCTTCGTACATAATCGAATCAACTCCATTAAATGTAAAATCGCGTCGAACAATAGCATTGTTAAGTAAAGTATAAAATCCGGTTAAACTACCCGTTGCAACATCTGAAAACTCTTTTTGAATACCCAGATCGACATTATATGCGTATTCGGCTTTAAGGTTTTCATTTGGTACAACCACATTACCAGGTTCCGACTCAAAGATTTTGCCCATATCATCGAGGTTTGGAGCATGAAATCCAGATGAGGCATTAAAATGAATCTGCCACGAAGGCACAGGTTTGTAAACAACACCCACAGAACCATTTAAAGCACTTGTATTTAAACTGATGTTGTTAAACGGGAAACTAAAAAAAATTGTATCAACAAGCGTTGAATAAAGACTTACATAGTTAAACCGAATGCCAGCAATGGTTGTGAATTTTTCGCTAAAATTTTCTTTGTAACTCAAATAAGCCGCTAAAGTAGTATAGTCGTTTGTTCCATCGGGATAACGCGTATCTGCAGGCGATTTAATACTAGTTGTTATATCTTTTACATGAGCTGTTGATATTACAGAATTATAAACAGCCTCAATGCCATAAAATAACTGATTATCACGTTTGAGGTTTTTATCAAAATCGAGATTTATAGAAAATGCACCAACCTGTTCGGTGCGTTCAAAAAGCTCATCGCTCCTATATTTTCGGTCGTGACGGCTTTCCTCATAATCCTGGTATGCAAGTGTCATCTTCAATTTATCAAAAAACAAATTCGAATTCGTTAAATTCATATTTACCGAATGCATCATCCATTTTTGAGGTCCATAATACCAATCTCCATATCGCAAAGCATTATTTTTATATTCGATCAACTTATCGTATCGCGGCACATCCGACAGTTTTGAATAATGAAAAGCATATACAAAATCTAACTCATCAGATACTTTGTAACGAATTTTTTGCATAAAGTTAATCTGGTTATACCCCGATTGTATTTGCTTGTTTGGGTTTTTATTTGAGACAACTGAATCTATTCCGTTAATTTTAGTAACATACTCATTGCGCTGATATTCATCATTTTCTTTACTACCCATTACAAGATCATCAAAATCGCTATAAGTTAAACTAGTTAAAAAACCTAATTTGGTTGTAGCAATATTAAAATCGAGGTGAGTAGTTTTTTCATTATTTGCTGATGAGTATCGGGTAAGTGCATTTCCAGTTAAATCGATAGCAGGTCCGGTTGCAAGCTTAACTCGTAAGGTGTGAAAATCCATAACTCCTCCCAACGCATCACTGCCGTATGTTACTGAACCCGGACCAAAAATAATTTCGCTATTTTCGATTGCATTGGCATCAATCGATAGCACATTCTGGAGGTTTCCTTCGCGGTAAATAGCATTATTCATTCGAACACCGTCAATCACCAATAAAATTTTATTTGTAGAAAAACCCCTTATCATAGGACTGCCGCCACCCAATTGACTTTTCTGAACAAATACTTCGTTTGATTTAGTAAGCAAATCGGCTGCTGTTTGTGGATTTTCAAACTCAATCTCTTTTTTCGAGATAACAGATATTTTATTCGGAACCTCTTCTCTGTTTTGCTCCCAGCGATAAGCTGAAATAACAAATTCCTCGATCTCGACAACCTGTTTCTCTACATTTACAATTAATCCATTGTTTATGAGTTGTTGCTTTGTAAATTTTAATCTTTTATATGATGGATGCTGAAAATAAATGATTTCGTTTAATGTGAATGCATCAATAATTACCGATCCATCGGCTTTTGATAGCGAGGATTTATTTTTTGCCTTATTAAAAATTGCCATATCAGCAACCGGCTTGCGGGTTTCTACATCTATAACTGTAAGTGTTTGAGCAAAAACAGATATGCTTAAAACGCTGAAAAAAGTGATAAAAAGTATTTTCATAAATATATGTCATCAGAAAAACGACCCAAATTTAGAATAAGATTTGAATTCGATCAGTAGGTTTAACCATAAATCAGTTTTAGTTATTCAATTAATTTAATAAATTTGATCGGTATCAAATAACAATTACATTCCATGTTTAAAAAAATCGCCATTGCCACGTTGGTTTTAATCATTGTCGTTTCAATTGTTTTTGGCTATTTATACATTAAAGAACAGCGACTGCCAAATTTTGATGCCATTCAGGCTGTTCCGATTGATGCATCGATAATTATTAAAAGCCAAAATGCTATTTCGAAACTAACCGAAATTCGTGCAGGCAATGAGATCTGGAGCGAATTAAAAAATCTGCCAGCAGTTAATCAACTTGACGAAGATTTTGCTGCTATAAGTGATTTTGTAAATAAAATACCCGAAGCATCAGAAATATTTGCCCAAAAAGAAATTGTTATATCGTTACACAAGCAAAATAAAAAAGATATTGGGATATTGTATTTCATACCGTTAAATGCATCGCGCGACAAAAAATTAATTCTAGAAGGTATAACGACAAAATTAGGTACTGGAAATCAACCTGTAAAAAGAAATTTCGATAACCAGGTGATTTATCAAATCAAAACAAATCAAAATAAAAGAACTTTTCATTTTGCATTTATTAAAGGATTGTTAATTCTGAGCCCATCGGGTAAGATGCTCGAAAATGCATTAATCCAGGCAAGTACGAGTGAATCGCTTAAAAACGATGCCGGATTTTTAAAAGTATCAAAAACAGCGGGTAAAAATGTTGATGCAAATGTTTATATAAATTTTAACCATCTACCAGAAATTGCTTCAAAAATTTTTAATACTAGCTTAGAACCATTAGTTAATGATTTTAATAACCTTGGAAATTGGGCTGAGCTCGATTTAA
Source organism: Bacteroidales bacterium (assembly GCA_050179935.1). Classification (GTDB taxonomy): domain Bacteria; phylum Bacteroidota; class Bacteroidia; order Bacteroidales; family UBA12077; genus UBA12077. The sequence goes on from JBFXEQ010000006.1 coordinate 43,747, forward strand.
CAATTAAGGTTGACGCTGTTTTATTAAACGGATTTACCTTTAGCAATAGTTCCCTGAACAACTACCTCAACATTTTTATGCAGCAGCAACCTGTTGAGCATAAGATGAATAGCATTTTACCATCGACCACATCAGTTTTTTACTCCTTTGGCATTAGCAACATTGATCAATATCTGGAAAATTATAAAAAGTATCTCGAAAAATTGAGCAAACTAAACTCATACAAATTATTAATCGATAAATTCAAAAATCAATATAATATAGATCTTGAGAAAGATTTTTTTGGTTTGCTCGATCAGGAAGTAGGATTGGTAATGACCGACAACTCTGAATCTGATCAAAATCAGAATAAGTACATGGTAATGCAGGTTAAAGGAAAAAGTATTGCAGAAAACACCAAAATCAATGGTAGAAAACATTGCCGAGTCGGAAAATAAAAAACTAAAAAATTATATTAAAGAAACCCGCATTGATAAAGAAACACAGTATAAAATTTACAAGTTCCCTGCGAAAAACGTGTTTGAGAATTTCTTTGGATTTCTTTTTTCGGAAACAAATTTCAATTATTGCACTTTTGTGGATAATTATCTGATATTTAGCTCATCAGAAGATGCACTGCTTAAATTTATCCATGCAAACATTCTTAAAAAAACACTCGAATATGATGTTAAGTTTTCGCAGTTTACAGAGTTCCTTTCCTCAAAATCAAATTTCTATTTTTATTGCAACATGCTCAGGTCAACAGAGTTGATTGCATCAGTTTTGAATGACACCCTAAAGAATGGCTTTAAAACTCACAAAGAAAGTTTTAAGAAATTTCAAGCTCTTGCTTTACAATTTAGCAGGACAAATAACATGATTTACAATAATTTATTTTTAAAATACATACCCGACACCAGAGCCGAGGCCATTACAATCTGGGAAAGCCGCCTAGATACTGTTATCGACTTTAAACCTACACTGGTTACAAACCATTATTCGAAAGAAAATGAGATATTTGTTCAGGATCTGAATCATAAAATTTACTTGATAAATAAGGTTGGACGCATATTATGGCAAATTCAGCTTAACGAAAAAATCAACAGCGAGATTTATCAGGTTGATTATTATAAAAATGGTAAGTTACAGCTTTTGTTTAGTACACAAAGCCAAATCCATTTGATCGACCGCAATGGAAACTATGTTGAACGATACCCTATAAAACTCCGATCGGCGTCAACAGCTGGTATCTCGGTATTTGATTATGAAAAAAATCGCGATTACAGATTGTTCGTGCCTTGTCGCAATAAAAACATATATGCCTACGATATACAGGGCAACTTGGTTAATGGATGGACATTTCAGCAATCAGATAAAATAGTTTCTACTCCTGTGCAGCATTTTGCAGTAAACACTAACGACTACATAATGTTTGCCGACAGCTATAGAATATACATTTTAAACAGAAAAGGCGAAGAGCGTTTACGAATAAAAAATCAGTTTATTAAATCGGACAACAATCAGTTTATCCTCGAAACCGAGTCACAAAAGCCACATGTGGTAACTACAGACACATCAGGAACTATTAAAAAAATTTATTTTGATGGCAAAGTGGAAGAACTCACTATTCGTAAATTTACACCCAATCATTATTTCGATTACCAGGATTTAGATGGCGATGGAAGCAAAGATTTTATTTTTGTTGACGAAAATAAACTCGAAGTTTATAAACAGAACGGAAGTTTGTATTTCGAACATTCATTTAACGAAACTATTGTTGATCCTCCTATTTACTTTTACTTTTCGTACGACGACAGAAAAATTGGGATCGTTTCGAAAACATCTAACCAGATTTATTTGTTTAATAACGACGGTAAACTATATACTGGATTCCCGCTAAAAGGAAGTACCAAATTTACCATTGGCTTTTTTGAAAGAGGAAGTACCAGCTTTAATTTAATTGTGGGTACCAACTATAACTTATTATATAATTATTCCGTAAATTAGTCAATCATAAATGAATTAATATACAGGCTTATGTATCGATCAGGATATTTGAATTTAAAAAATGGAATTGTTTTAATAATTATTACAATTCTTTTTACCGGATGCATGCACGACGAGTTTGAGCTCAACAAACTAATTACCGATGTTGAACTTGAAGGTGGTTTTTTTGCTCCGGTAGGTTACGGCACACTAACTGTACATGATTTAATTGAAGATCTTGATAGTACATCTTACTTATATACCGATAACGACGGACTGCTATATTTTTCATTTACCGATTCACTTTATTCGTATGGCTCCGAAGAGATTTTAACAGTTCCAGATCAGGATTTCTTTGAGTATTTTATCGAAGCAGATTTTTTATTTCCTCCACTTTGGGATACTGTTCCACTAGACCGATCAGAGTTTTTTCCCTTTTCATTTGCTAACGAAGAAAAACTCGATAGCATTTACCTCGATGCCGGAGATATGATATTTAATATTAGTTCGGATTTTAAACATACCGGGTTGATTATAATTACATGCCCAAGTATTCGTAAAAATGGCGTAGCATTTACTCAAAATATCAATATCGATGATCCAAGTGGCACATTCTCTACAAATAATACTTTCCCATTAAACGGATACGTTATCGAGCTCAAAGACTCAATTGGCAGTGATTCCTTGTTTTTACCCGTTGATTTTCATGTTGAGCTCTATAACGAGGGAAACCCGGTTCTTCCTACCGATCAAATAGAGATAATTGCTACCATTCAAAATCTGGATTTTGATGCAATTTTTGGATATATTGGCGATTACGAAATAATGGGTCAAACTGATTCTATTGAGTTTGATGTATTCGACAACGAACTCTTTGTTGGCGGTGTTCAATTCGCTAATCCACAAATAAACTTTAATATTCGTAATTCATTCGGAGTACCTGTTGAAGCAAACATAACAAGATTTACAGCTTTTACCTCTGATGGAGATTCGCTTGCATTAACCTTGGATACATTAATAAACCCTTTCCAATTTGCCTTTCCAACATTATCGGAATACGGGCAGGTTAAAGATTCTGTATGGTCGTTAGATGCAACAAATACAAATATTTCTGATCTGCTAGCAATATTACCAACATCATTTATTTATAATGTAGAAGCATCATCAAATCCTGACGGACCTTCAGTACCATACAATTTTGTTTCTGACGAAAGTTATGTTGATATTGAATTTGAGTTTGTTCTTCCGGTTTGGTTTAAAACCAATGATTTTGCTTTACAAGATACTGTTGAGCTGGATTTAAGCGGCATTGCAGAAGATGCCGATATGATTGAGCAAGCAAACGTTTTACTCGCGGTAAGCAATGGATTACCTATAGATATTAATATGCAGGTATATTTTGCGGATTCATTGTACGTCCCGGTTGATACCATGTTTAGATTAAACCAACAGCCACTCATAAAATCCGGCATTCTCGATGCAAATAATATCGTTCAAACTCCCGGTACAAAAACAGTATTGGTTCAGTACACCGGAGAACAAATTACAAATCTTGAAAATGTTCGTTTTGCTATTATTAAAGCCGGTCTAATTACACCCCAATACGACGAAAATGTGTATGTTAAATTCTTTGATTACTATAAAATCGATTACAAGATTTCGGCCGATATCGATTTTAGAATTAATACCCAGGACTTATAAAGATTTAAAACCATGAGAGTAACTAAAAAAACATACATAGCTGGTTTATTGGTTTTAAACCTTTGGTTGGTAACCAGTTTAAATGCGCAGGACAGTCAAACCTTGTATTACCTAAACAGGGTTCCTCAATCAACCTTTATGAATCCTGCATTGCAACCATCATGCAATTTCTTTCTCGGACTTCCTGTTGTTTCTTCCGTACAAATGGGTGTTGGAAACAACACTTTCAGTCTTACAGATATTGTAAAGAAACATCCAACCAACGATTCGTTGATTTTATTTTTGCACCCCGATGCAAATTATAGTAAAGACGATTTTGTTGCCAAGCTTGATAACAATAACTACTTTTTCGAAAACACCCAAACCGATTTACTAACATTCGGTTTTAGAGCCAATACCTGGTATTTCACATTTAATTTGTCCGAAAAAATTGATGTCTCATTCAACTATCCTAAAGATTTAATGATTCTGGCACTTTATGGTAACGAAAAGTTTTTTAACGAGACTGCCGATTTCAGTACATTAGGCGTTAATGGTACTTTCTGGCGCGAATATGGAATAGGTGTTTCAAAGCAAATTAACGAAAATCTAACATTCGGCATCAGAGGAAAATTATTATTTGGGCATGTTGCCGCAGTAACCGATAATAAATCCATGGGAATCTATTCATCGCGCGATTCAATTTATATTCATACAAATACTTATATAAACACATCGATTCCTTTAGAGGCTAAAACAACACCCGAAGGAGAGTTTGATGGATTTGATGAGTCGGGTTTGGATAGTCTTGATTATATTGATTATGCAATGCAGCACAACAACATGGGCTTTGGCGTTGATTTTGGAGTTTATTACAAACCATTAAAAAAACTTGGTCTTTCATTAAGCGTTGTTGACCTGGGTTACATTAAATGGGATACTGATATTACAAACCTTGCATTAAAAGGCGACTTTATTTTTAAAGGTGCCGATTTAGGCGAGTTAAGTACAAACGATTCTGCTACAATCGACGGTCAATTCGAAGAGATTCTTGATTCCCTCGAAAACAGCTTTAAAGTAACCAATCAGGTTACTAATTTTACTACCAATTTAAATACAAAGATTTATTTTGGAGCTTCGTGGCTTGTTTCTAAAAAGTTTGATTTAAGCTTTTTATACCGTGGATATTTTTTTAATGATCATCTTACAAGTGCTTACACATTCTCTGCAAACGCCCGACCAATAAGAGGTATTTCTGCAACAGTAAGCTATTCGATTATGAACGGTTCGTATAATAATATTGGCGTAGGACTTGTTTTAGGTGGAGCACCACTGCAGATTTACGTTGTGGCAGATAATGCTTCGGCTGCCCTCTGGGGCCACCAAACCACCTCATTAAACTTTAGGGTAGGGTTGAATATTGCTTTTGGATGCAGAGAGAAAAAGAAAAACGAAGATAAGCCATTACTCAAAACTACTATTTTTTAATGTAATTCATAGACCTAACTTTTTTCGATTTTTTTTTGCGAGGAGTCGAAAATTAGCCACATGGTATCAACAACTATCTGTACATATAAACATCTGTATATTAATCCATTGGTAATTACTAAATAGAATTTTAGTAGAGTTCATCGAATTTTGGTCGAATTTTTTTCATTTTATTCAGCAGAAAAATTATCTTTAATCTTTTAAATCATTATTAATGGCAAAAAAGCCTTAATTAATAAATGAAATTAGAATTGTACTTAAAATAATAACCTAAAAAAATTCTACACATGAAAAGACTAGCATTATTATTTATCGGGATTATGATATTCCCAATATTCTCTCATGCAGGAGGTATTGTAACCAATACCAACCAGAGTGCTGCTTGGGTTCGAATGTTTGCCCGCGATGCATCAACAGGTATTGATGCGGTTTACTTTAACCCGGCTGGTTTGGCAAAATTAAATGGCGATGGTTTGTTTATCTCCCTTAACGAACAAATATTAAATCAAAACAGATATATTACATCTGATTATTCATATCTAAACACTAGCGACTTTGAAGGGTCTGTTATTGTTCCTGTTTTCCCAAGTGTTTATGCAGCCTATAAAACTGGCAAATTTGCTATTTCGTTTGGATTTAATGTAATTGGAGGTGGAGGAAATGCAACCTTCGACAAAGGGTTACCGATGTTCGATATGTCAGCTTCTGATTTAGTTCCTATGTTAAATGCTCCTTACGATGCAACATCTTATAGCCTTGATGCTTATCTTGAAGGATCATCAATTTATTATGGATATCAACTTGGGGTAACATATGAAATAAATGAAATGATTGCAGTTTACTTAGGTGCACGTTATGTTTCAGCAACCAACACTTATGTTGGTCACTTAAATGACATTACTATTTATGATGCTATTGGAACACCCTATGATGCGTCGGCTTTTTTTGAAGCTAACTACACTAACATTACAAACGTTTCTGGATATGTTTCTACTTTACCAGCTGAAGACGCTCTAACTAATGCAACCGCCATAGGAATCCTTTCATCACAGGGACTGTATAATTCAGGAATGACCAATAGTGCCGCAGTTTTATATTTAAATGGAGTAGCTCAAAAGAATTATGCAGCATCAGTACTTTTAGCTGATCAGGAAGGTGATATCGAACAAAAAGGATCTGGTATTGCTCCAATTATAGGTGTTAACCTTAATCTTATAGAAAACAAACTTAATATTGGTATGAAATACGAATTCGAAACCAATATTGAACTTGAAAATAATGTTGAACCAGGTAAAGGATTTGCAATAGGAATGGATGCAACAGGTAATCCAATTTATATGTTCCCTGATGGAGAAAAAGTAAATAACGACATGCCCGCACAGTTTACTTTAGGAGCTGATTATAAAATTACTGATAAATTTTCGGTAGCAGTTGGTGGTCACTATTATTTCGATAAACAGGCGGATTATGGCAAAAAGTTAAACGGTGTTTATGTTGAAAATGATCAATTAATTAATAAAGGATTATGGGAAGCTGCAATTGGTCTTGAATACAAATTTAGCGAAAAGTTCCTACTAAGTATCGGATACTTACATACCCAAATTGGTGTTAAAGAAGTTTATCAATCTAACTTAAGTTACACCAACTCATCTAACTCTATAGGATTTGGTGGTGCTTACAAAGTAACTCCAAATCTTGACCTAAATCTTGGCATTGGTTATTCAACCTACGAAACTTTTGAAAAAACATTTGATCATGATGAAGCTGGATCAGGTACTTTAGTACCTGTTAAAGAAACTTATGACAAAGACAATTTGTTTATTGCACTTGGTTTAGATTTTAAATTATTTGGAAAATAATAAGGTTGCTTTAAGTAAAATATGATTTAAAAGAGGCTTTTTGACAAAGCCTCTTTTTTCGTATTCAGACCAAGGCATTTCTCTATATACTCCTACTTTACTACCAATATTATTTACGCACAGATTGACATTTCACATGACGAAATCTCTCGTTGCGATACATATATTAATTAGTTATGTTATTTTGTCCTAAAAGTTTTTAAAATTTACAAGTCTTTTTAAAAGTTTCACAAAGTATCTCAAATTTAAACACAAAGTTACACAACTTCGGAAGAAAACACTCTTAGTGATACGTTGTGTAATACATTGTGGAACTTTGCGTTACAAAATTTATTCTTAGATTACTTAAAGATTTCAGGTGCTTCTGAAAATCGAAAAACAAAGAACCTTCTTACTTAAATACATTCTCTTTTGTATATTAGCCAAAACTTTTCAAATTATGAACAAATACTTTTTACTAATCATCTTAATTAATTCAGCTATGATTTGCAATGGGCAGATTTACGAAAATCCAGTTGCTGCAGAACAAAGCCATGCTGATTTAATCATTGAAAAGATTGAGATTACACCTGAAAATACGATAGTTATATTAAGTATTACCAACCAGATGCAATCGGGCGGATGGTTTTGTGCCGATAACAATATTATTCTTAAGGAAAGCAAAGGAAATAAGGAGTATAAACTTGTGCGATCTGAAAACATTCCTATCTGCCCTCAAAAACATGAGTTTAAAAGGAAAGGAGAAATTCTTCAGTTTTTACTTTATTTTCCTCCGATCGACACCGGTATTGTTTTTATTGATTTAATTGAGAATTGCGATCAGGCTTGCTTCTCGTTCCGTGGGATTATACTTGACAACATTCACAATAAAAAGGTAATTACCTTCGAAAAAGCTCTCGATTTATTTACTCATGGCGCTATAAACGAAAGTATTCCTTTGTTTAAGCAGATTTTGGATAGTAAGCCAACAATAGAATCGCATATTTTTGGATTGTCGTATTTCTATCTGGTTCTTAGTTATCAAAGTTTAAACGATAAAGCTAATACTGATTTTTGGTATGATGCATTAAAAAACTCTGATGTTCCGTTAAAATCTGATATACTTAAAGAGTTAAATCTTAAACTGGGGTATTAAAATCCGCCACCACTGATAATAAACCCGGTGGTAAACGGAACATTCTGCAACTGAAAAGGCTTTGCAATGTAGGGTTCGAGCACCATATATCCGAAAAGATTAATACGTATTGATGCTCCGGCACTATAAACAGGTGTATGAAAACTAGGATCGGGATTCCAGAAGTACCGTATATCACTATCCTTGTCCCATGGAACGGTATTATTGAACCATGATACACCACCATCGAGGAAGAAAACAATATCAGAATAAAAAACATTTGATTTTATTAATGCAAACCGCTTAGGTCCGGTAAATGGGTATCGAATCTCGGCATTCATAATAAAAATTTTGCTTCCTGTTAATTGATTAATATCCAAGAAGTTTTCGTTATACGACTCGTACGATTTATTAAATGCACTGTAATTATATCCCCGAACGAGGTAATCATTGCCTAAATAAATTGGGTACAATAAATCCTGATCGTTGCCATAACGGCCATAATGCATTGCCCTAAATGCAAATCCCAAAGGTTTTTTAAAATAATACTTTCGATAATCTAACGATATGCCTGTAACATTAACAGCATCTACCATCTGATCTATCTGAAAGCGATATCTGTAGCCATCCATAGGTGATGTTAATCCAAAAGTGGTGTTATCACCAACAAAGGCTATATAGGCTCGTCCTATATCATATGAAGGAGGACCATCAACCTTTTCTTTAGTTTGCCCTACGTTATAACCTCCGGAAAAATAATTATTAATACTATCAACACGAAAACTATAGTGAGCATAAGATACCCCGCCCTCGAAACGTAGTTTTGAAGATATAGGGTATTGCGAAAATACAGACAGATTTTCTTCGAAAACACGTATTAACTGATACGAATCAACATAATAAGGGCTTCCATTTATAGTATCAATTTTAGGAGTCCAGTACATTGCTCTGTACGGGAAATGATAAAAAGATGCTCCCCAGAACAACCTTTTTTTCATATTTAAATATGCCAACTGTCCTCCGAAATCGTAAACCTCGCCATTAATCTGCAACATGCCAAAAATCTGGTGGTATTTAAGCATATCACTCCATAAAGCACTCACACCACCTGATGCGTATGTCCCATAATTACTATAACCCATTCCAACACCAGAAGAACCAATATACTCAAGTTCGAACTTCGGATCATATTTTTGTACCTCAAATGAATCTTTTGGCTGTGAAGGACTAACATTGAGGTTTCTCTGAACAATATTTGTAATACGTATTTTGCCTGGAGCTAAATAAGCAGCATCAAAATTTGTTGTTCGTGGATCAACAACTATATTCAGAAAGTCAGTAGTTTTTGCTTTATAAATAAAATATTTTCCTTTCGCATAATGTGTGTAAACTACATCACCCGATTTTCGTGAAACACTGAATGCTGGGGCAAGGTCTGTAATTCCGGTAATACCTGTAGCAAATTTTGTTAATTTAAATATTTCTCCGTCATGCAAATGGTACCTGTAGAGATTTCTAAATCCATCGGCATCAGAAAGAAAATACAATGATGAATCAGTTGGTGAATACTGTGGGCTATAAATATTTGCATCGGGTAAAAATTCATAAACCAGCACCTGCCCTGTCCTCATTTTATAAATACATAATCGGTAGGCACCATAAATCTGTTTATCAAGATTAGTATCAGAACCTCGATCGGAGATAAATGCTATTTCGGAACCATCGGACGACCATGATGGCTGTAAATCTGAATAATAATCATTCGTTAATTGGGTAAGTTTTTTGGTTTCGAGATGATATAAATACAAATCACTTTTGCCTTTTACCAATCCATTAAAAAGAATTGATTTTCCATCAGGTGACCATTCGGGGTTACTGATATAATCCATTCCCGCGATTCTAATCTCCTCATCGGTTCTAATTTTCCTATTATCGATACTTACCAATAATAAAACATTTGTACCCTGTGAGAAAGTAGCAAAAACATAATTTTTTCCATCAGGCGACCATGAACCGGCATCTTCGATATAATTAAAATCATCAATATGTGTTTTCTTAACTGTTGAAGTAAGCTTTGTTTTTATTTTTTTTGTTTCGTTATCAGCCAAAAGGATATCTATATTAATAACATCGCGGTTTGAAAGAAAGATAACCTGCTTACCATCAGGACTTAGCACTGGTGACAAGTTTATCTCACCTCCGTTTTTATCATTAAACATTAATTCGCCCACAGGAGCGATAGTGTCTTTTAAAAACTCATCATATTGTGTTTCAACACTTTTTTGCCAAAGCGTAGAAAGACTGTCGGTGGTAAGGTTAAACAGAAGTTTTGTTGCATGTTCGAATCCAAATCGTAATGATAAATAATAATATGGCTGAATTACATCATCGCCCCAAACACCCGAAATGTATGACATAAATGCATGACCATAACGATAAGGGAAGTATTTATTCATGTTACGAGTCATATCTTTTAAAGAAGGTACATCTTTATTGATAACTGCATCTCTCATCCACATAGCAGTGCGATTATCCATTGGACCAATGGATAAAAATTCGGCAGTACCTTCGATAAACCATAAAGGGATATTAGCTAACGATTGAAAAGAAAGACTATCGTTCTTTTTAACAAGATTATACTGAAATACATGAACCATCTCGTGCCCCAAAACATGATCGGTTTCTTTATTCGATGCCATAACGGGTATAACTACACGACTTCTCAATCCTTCGGTTACACCACCTGTTCCAACTCCAATTGATCCTGATATTACAGTAGTTTGTCGAAAATCGGTAGTATTATTATATAAAATGATTGGGCTTTGTAATAAGGTATCGTTAAAAATAGCTTTATGCCTTAAGTACCAGCGTTCGGATAACTGACCGATTGAATAAATAGCTGTATCATCATCCAAGTAATTATAAATCTCAAAGGCTGGTGTTTTATAAACATCAAAATCGAACCGCTCGTACATAACTTTGTTTTGGCCAAACTGGGCGTAAGTTATATCGTAGAACACAAAAATTAGTGCAGCGAGCAGAATTGTTCTTTTCATATGTCTCGGTCAAATTATCAGTTTATACCGGCAGAATAAAATCAGGCCTAAAGAATGCCACAAATATTGTGCAATATAAAGTAATTTGAATGTATTTCTTATAAACTGAAATAAAAAATATCGGATGTTTTCTAGAATCTTTTATATTAATCCCAAATCAAGCAGGGCTTCTTCGCTCATCAAACTCCGATCCCAGGGCGGGTCGAAAACCAGATTAACCTTAGCCGATTTAACTCCTTTTATTTCATTGGTTTTTTGGTGTACCTCATTTAACAAATCATCGGCCATGGGGCAATTTGGTGCAGTAAGCGTCATTTTAACGGTAACATTAAAGTCATCATCAACATCAACTGCATAAATTAAACCCAGATCGTAAATATTTACGGGTATTTCAGGATCGAAAATTGTTTTAAGCACTTTTACAATTTCGGCTTGTAATGAAAGCATATTATTCTGTTCGTCCATTTTTATCTATTATTTTTTGCGTGAAAAGCCATTGCATAGAGCCTCATTTGTTTTACCATAGCAAGTAATCCATTTGATCGTGTAGGAGATAGATTTTGTTGGAGTCCTATTTTATCAATAAAATACAAATCGATATTCATAATATCTTCAGGTTTTTGATTATTCATAACCCTGATTAGTAATGCAACAATACCCTTTGTAATAATAGCATCACTGTCGGCTGAAAATTTAAGCAATCCATTTTCTATTTCGGCATTAAGCCAGACTTTCGATTGGCAACCTTCGATAAGATATTGATTAGTTTTGTACTTTGGATCTATTGGTGGCAATTCGCGGCTTAGCTCGATTAAGTAATTGTATTTATCCATCCAGTCGTCGAAAATCGAAAACTCTTCAATAATTTCGTCTTGCCTTGTTTTGATATCCATACTTAAAAAGTTTTAAGTGAGCTAAAGTAAATTAAAGTGAGCTGAAGTAAATTAAAGTGAGCTAAAGTGAGCTAAAAATCTTAATAGTAAATAAATCTTTACGTTTTCTATTAAACATTTTAATTTTTGGCACTTTAAGTACTTGTAACTTTAGCTCACTTTAGTCACTTTTCTAACCAAACATCTGTTTTACTTTTAAAATAGCATTATATAGCTGATCAATTTCATTTTTTGTATTATAAAACGAAAATGAGGCTCTTAAAGTTCCTTCGATATTAAATCGTCGCATTACAGGCTCAGCACAATGATGACCTGTTCGAACAGCTATTCCCATTTTGTCTATTACCATTCCAGCATCGTAATGGTGAATGTTTTCGAGTATAAAAGATATCAGGCTAACTTTATTTTTTGATGTACCAATAATTCTCAACCCTGGAATGGACTTAAGCTTTTCGGTTGCATAGTTAAGCAGCTCTTTTTCGTATGCTGCAATATTTTCAATACCAACCGACTGTATATATTCTATAGCTTTTGCCATTCCTATAGCTCCTACATAGTTTGGTGTGCCAGCTTCGAATTTAAATGGCAACTCGTTAAAACTAGTTTTTTCGAAACTAACCTTTTTGATCATTTCGCCACCTGATAAAAACGGAGGCATTTTATTCAGCCACTTCTCTTTTCCATAAAGAACACCAATACCTGTGGGTCCATAAAACTTATGACCTGAAAAAGCAAAGAAATCACAATCCAAAGATTGCACATCTGTTTGTCCATGTTGAATGCTTTGAGCTCCGTCTATAAGAACCGGTATATTGTGGGCATGCGATATGTCGATAATTTTTTTAACATCATTAATAGTTCCCAAAGCATTTGAAACCTGGTTTACCGCAACTATTTTAGTTTTACTGGTTATAAGTTTTTCAAACTCTTCAATTATTAACTCCCCATCGTTGTTGATTGGTATTACTTTAAGTCTGGCTTTTTTACGTTCACAAAGCAATTGCCAGGGAACTATATTCGAATGATGCTCGAGAGTTGAAATGATTATCTCATCTTCTTCATTTACAAATCTTTCGCCAAAAGAATAAGCTACCGTGTTTATTGATTGGGTGGTGCCGCTCGTAAAAATTACTTCATATTCAAATTTTGCATTAATAAACTCTTGAATCACTTTTCTGGCTCCTTCAAATCGTTGCGTAAGCTGCTCGCTTAAATAATGAACACCACGATGAATATTACTGTTTTCGTGAGAATAAATTTTATTTATTTCATCAATAACCACTTGTGGTTTTTGTGTAGTTGCCCCATTATCGAAGTAAACAAGAGGTTTGCCATAAATCTCCTGTTTAAGTATTGGGAAGTCGTTTCGTATATTTTGTATATCTAAGCTCACGTACTTTATTTTATGGATTACAACAATGCATTTGACATGAATTACAACGCGACAACTCGCCTCTTAATCGCTTTTCGACTAAATCTGTAATTCGTTCTTTAAGTGCAGGAACTTTAATTTTCTGAATTACTTCGTGCGCAAAAGCATACATAAGTAATAATTTTGCTTCTTTTTTATTAATTCCACGAGCTCTCATGTAAAACAACGCATTTTCATCGAGTTGTCCAACAGTGGCCCCATGACTACATTTCACATCGTCGGCGTAAATCTCTAACTGAGGTCGCGTTTTAATATCTGCGTCATCGGTAAGCAATATATTATTATTTGCCTGATAAGCCTGTGTTTTTTGAGCATCCTTACGCACAAGTATGCGCCCATTAAAAGCACCTGTTGCAAAATCATCTAAAACTCCTTTAAAAAGCTGATTGCTAACACAGTTAGGTTTTGCATGATCGATATAAACATAGTTATCTATATGTTGTCCTTTGTCAGTAAGATATAAGCCATAGGTGTTATTTTCACATCCCTCACCATTTAAAAATGCAGAGATGTTATTTCTTATTAAACCACCGTGTAAAGAAATTGTACTATCAGTAACACGGCTGTTTCGCTCCTGATGAAAAAATAAATGTGATACTTGCTTTGAACCGTTATGTTCGTTTTGTATTCGCGAATAGTTAAACTGAGCATTTTGTCCGACATAAAACTCAGCAACTGAATTAGTGAGAAAATTTTTTGCTGACAAAGTATGATCACAAACCACCACCGAAGCCTGACTATTTTCTTCGAGAATATAAAGATTTCGATGAGAAGTCAACCCCTCCTCTTCGTCCATCAAAACATTAATTATTTGTATAGGCTTTTCAATAACTACACCTTTAGGGACATATAGAAAAATACCATCTTTTACAAAGGCTGTATTTAAGGCCACCAAACCCTCTTTCTCACAATCAGCATATTTGGCAAAATGTTTTTTAAACAGATCGGGATATTTTTCGGAAGCTTTTTGAAAACTCCCTATTATTGCTCCACCAGGAAGTTCTTGTAACAGATTTTCGCGATCGTAGTACCACCCATTAAGCAATAATATTACTTTGGTATTTAAATCGGGCACATCGCAACTGAAGATATCGTTTATCTCAAACTTTATATTTTTAGGTGAGAGATAGGTTTTATATCCATTTTCGAATACCTTTTTTAAATCGGTGTATTTATAATTCTCGTTTTTCTTATCAGGAATTCCAATCTCCTCAAACTGTTTAATCGCTTTCTCCCGGATCTGATTGATAAAATCCGGCGAACCATTTTTAATGATATCAATATTCTCCTTATATAAATCGAGAAATTTTGTTTTGATATCTATAGTTGTAACATCTGTGTTCATTATTTGCTTTTTAATTTCCGGTAATACTATTTAACTAATTAAACAGTAGCACCTTTCTTTAACCAATCGTAACCCTTTTCTTCGAGTTCCAAAGCCAGTTCTTTTCCTCCTGATTTAATAATTTTACCGTTATAAAGAACATGAACATAATCAGGAACAATATAATCGAGCAACCGCTGATAGTGAGTAATTACTATTGTTGCATTTTTAGGAGATTTAAGTTTATTAACTCCATTTGCTACAATTCGTAATGCATCAATATCGAGTCCGGAATCAGTTTCGTCTAATATAGCTAGCTTAGGTTCGAGCATGGCCATCTGAAAAATTTCGTTTCGTTTTTTTTCACCACCCGAAAAACCCTCGTTTACAGAACGGTTTGTTAAATTGGAATCCAGCTCAACTAATTCTTTTTTCTCACGCATTAATTTTAAGAAATCGGACGAAGAAATAGGCTCCAATCCTTTATGTTTACGTTGTTCGTTTATAGCCGTTTTCATAAAGTTGACCATACTCACTCCAGGTATTTCAATCGGATATTGAAACCCAAGAAATATTCCTTCGCTGGCTCTTTCTTCGGGCAATAGTTCAAGCAAATCATGGTCCAGGTAAGTTACTTTACCTTCAGTAACTGTAAATAAGTCTCTTCCGGCTAAAACAGAAGCCAAGGTACTTTTTCCTGATCCATTAGGTCCCATAATTGCATGAACCTCTCCTTCTTTAACTTCAAGACTTATCCCTTTCAGGATTTCTTTATCTTCGATATTTGCGTGTAAATTTTTTATACTTAACATAATCCAATATTTTTTATCTAGCCTAATATTTATCTTTCAACCTTTAACTTTTGTCTTTTTACTTGTATCCTTTATCTTTATTTACCCTATTACCCTACACTTCCTTCCAGACTAATCTGGAGTAGTTTTTGAGCCTCAACAGCAAACTCCATTGGCAATTTATTCAACACTTCTTTAGCGTATCCATTAACAATTAATCCAATAGCATCTTCGGTTTTTATTCCTCTCTGATTACAATAGAAAATTTGGTCTTCACCAATTTTTGAAGTTGTAGCCTCATGTTCAACAATCGAATCTTTATTATCGACTTCAATATAGGGAAAGGTATGAGCTCCGCACTTATCGCCAAGAAGCAAACTATCGCATTGCGAATAATTACGAGCATTTATAGCATTTTTTGTAACCTTAACTAATCCACGGTAGCTGTTATTACTTAATCCTGCTGATATACCTTTTGAAACGATTGTGCTCTTTGTATTTTTACCAATATGGATCATTTTCGTACCCGTATCGGCTTGTTGGTAGTTATTGGTTACGGCAACTGAATAAAACTCACCAACCGAATTATCGCCTAATAAAATACAGCTTGGATATTTCCAAGTAACTGCCGATCCGGTTTCTACTTGTGTCCACGATATTTTCGAATTTTCGCCTACGCATTTTGCTCGTTTTGTTACAAAATTATAGATTCCCCCATTTCCGTTTTTATCACCAGGATACCAATTCTGAACAGTCGAATATTTAACATACGCATTATTATTTGCAATTATTTCAACAATGGCAGCATGAAGTTGATTCTCGTCTCTTCTCGGAGCAGTACAACCCTCGAGATAGCTAACATAAGCATCATCTTCGGCAACAATTAATGTCCGTTCAAATTGTCCTGTATTGGCAGCATTTATTCTAAAATAAGTCGAAAGTTCCATCGGGCAGCGAACACCTTTTGGTATATAACAAAACGATCCATCGCTAAATACGGCTGAATTTAATGCTGCAAAATAATTATCGGTATAAGGAACCACAGAACCCATGTACTTTTTAACCAGGTCGGGATGTTCCTGAACGGCTTCGCTAAATGAGCAGAAAATAATTCCAAGATCGGCTAACGTTTCTTTAAATGTTGTTTTCACCGAAACACTATCCATTACAGCATCAACAGCAATACCCGAAAGATGTTTTTGTTCGTCAAGTGAAATACCTAGTTTATCGAAAGTAGCTTTTAATTCAGGATCAATCTCATCAAGACTTTTGGGACCCGAAACTTTCTGCTTTGGAGCAGAATAAAATATAATATCCTGATAGTTAATTTCAGGAATTTGCAGATGCGCCCACGTAGGCATTTTCATCGTTTGCCAGTAACGAAATGCTTTTAACCTAAAATCGAGCATAAACTCAGGTTCGTTTTTCTTTTGTGAGATTAATCGCACCACATCTTCACTCAGCCCTTTTGCTATCGATTCGCTTTCGATATCGGTTACAAATCCATACTTATATTCATTCTGGGTAACTTCCTGTAATATTTTATCTTGATCTTTTTCCATAACTTTGCATTGTTGCAATGATAAACGAATTCGTCTATTTATTAAGATTAATTCTAAATAGATTGCAAATATATTACAAATCTAACAACAAAGATAACAAGTTTGTTTAATCTTGTTTTAATATGATATATATCAATTTTGTAAAAAAATGACAGAAAAAAAATACAGAGAAATAGCCGAATTAGGTGAGTTCGGATTAATTGATCACTTAACAAAAGGTATTCAATTAAAGCATTCGAGCACGTTGCATGGAGTTGGAGATGATGCCGCTGTTTTAAATTATGGGGATAAATTAATGGTAGTTACTACAGATCTTTTACTTGAAGGAATACATTTCAACCTAATTTATACTCCCTTAAAACATTTAGGATATAAGTCGGTAGTTGTTAATCTATCAGATGTATATTCAATGAATGCTATTCCTAAACAAATTACTGTTTCAATCGGAGTATCAGGTAAATTTGCTGTTGAGCATCTCGATGAGTTATACGAAGGTATTAAGCTAGCTTGCGACACGTATAATGTTGATCTGGTAGGTGGTGATACTTCTTCGTCGTTAACCGGATTAGTGATAAGTATTACCGCTCTTGGCGAGGTTAATAAAGAAAAAGTTGCATTACGAAGTACCGCCCAAAAAAACGATATTATTTGTGTTACAGGAAACCTTGGTGCTGCCTATATGGGATTGCAATTGCTCGAACGCGAAAAAGAGGTTTTTAAATCATCAAATGGCGCTCAGCCAAATCTCGATGGTTATGATTATATTTTGCAACGTCAGCTTAAACCAGAGGCTCGCAAAGATGTAATTGATCTGCTTACCGAGTTAAATGTTGTTCCAACTTCCATGATCGATATTTCTGATGGGTTGTCATCTGAGATGCTTCATATTTGTAAAAAATCAGATGTAGGATGCAAAATTTTTCAAGATAAAATTCCAATTGATCTGAATACCGAAAAAATGGCTCGTGAATTTAATTTGGAACCATTGATTGCAGCATTAAATGGAGGCGAGGACTATGAACTCCTTTTTACTGTGAGCACTAACGATTTTGAAAAAATTAAAAATCAGCCACTTATTCATCCTATCGGACATATTACCGATAGAGAAAATGGAACAGTTCTAATATCATCAAGCGGACATACAATAGAGCTTCAAGCACAAGGCTGGAATCCATTAAAAAAGAAGTAAAAAAAATCCGAAGTTTTCTTCGGATTTTTCTTAATACTATTTTTCTAATTTCTTTATTGTTTTTATAAGCTGCTCACCTATACCTATCTGATAACCTTCTGAAAGATAATAAACCTTATTATTCTGTACCACAATAAATAACGGCAAATCTACCTTTTCGGTTTTAAATGATTGCAGAATTTTAAAATCATCATCAGCCAGTAATTGTATTGTTGAAGGTAAGTTATAAATAGTAATTATCTTATTACTAACACTTTCTGAGTTTCCCAGTAAAAACATTTTACAATTCATTTTATTAAAAATATCTGTAATAGCACCGATATCTTTCAACGTATGCTTTGTTGGTTCTTTTTCGGCATCAATCCATCCAAAAATAACTATTTCATCTACATTAATTTGAATTGATTTTTTATCAATTGTCTTGAGTTTGTTTGGCACATTAAAATCTGCTATCTGCTTTAATGGTTCGGCATTTTTTCTAATTTGCAATACAATCTCTTTTTTTTCATTGTTAGAAAGATTAAAAAACTGGAGACTTGTTAAAACGCTTCCATCAGCCTGTCTGTTCCCTGTAAGTAACATATACGATCCTGCTTCTAATTCAATCTCTTTAGGTATATTTTTAAACGGTGTTTCCCAACCATAATCAAGCGTGTTGTATTTACCCTTCTCAAATTTCGAAAGAGCATAATGAATTCTGTATAAAGGGGCTAATTCGTTCTCTGCACTATTTATGAGTGTTATTATGCCAGTTCCTTTGTTTTCATATGAAGTAAGTTGTTCAAAATTTACATCAATCCATTTTTTATTATAGTATTGTGGAACCTTTGTAGCTGGCTCTAAACGTGAAGGTATTCCAAAACTCCGACATACTGCTACAAAAAATAAATCGCGCGAATACTTATCTGCTACTCTAAGTTCGTAAACTCCTTTCGCTGTAATGGGTACGTTATAGTAATTCGCTTTATTATCAATATTTATTTCGGTATTTATCCATTTAACTAAAAAATGAATATCCTGCTTTGTTTTATTGATGAAATCTTCGCCAAATGCCTGTTGCAAAAAGGGTTTGTAATCAATCAGTTTTTCGTTTTCAATGCGTGGGTTCATTACATATTTAACAAAAAGATCATTGTTTTGCTCAGGAAGGTTTCCGGCATAGGTAAATGAATGATTTAAATGCGACAATAGAATTTCAGATTCAGTATCTCGTAAGTCTTTTTGGGCTATTGTGTTAAGTACTGGAATTATATATGTCTTATTTGTACCTGATGATGCAGTTATAAAATCGGCTATTTCAGCATGATTTCCACGGCTTTTTTGAATAAATTCATATATTATAAAGGTATCAAGATTTGTTTTTATTGCCAGATCAAACGATTGAATCTTGCTTAGAAAGGTAGCCGCATAAGCTTCACGGATTTCGTCTTCACGTTTAAGTCGTTCCTTATTTAAGGCAGCACCCTCGGAAGGAACAGTTTTTGGTTCTTTAGCTATCGGAGGAATAATATCATAAAACTCTGTATATTCTTTCCTCTGTTGCGGTTGAAGCTTTAATACAACAGTATCGGTTTGCTCAACTGTAATTTTCTGATAAGCAAAATCATCATCTTTATATGCCCAAATAATTAAATCCCCAAAACCAGTCATTAAAGAAGCCAGGCCATTTTGATCAACCTGTTTTTTTGCTATCGGATAAAACTCTGCATAATTATATAATTGAAACTCGACTGTTGCATTGTTTACTATTTCATTGTTTTCATTTATCACTTTGGCGTAAATTGTTTTTACCGGAGCATAATTGCTAAGCATATTAACATTTGTAAACCGATCTTCTTTAAGGATAATCTCTTCGGAGCCATTGTATTTTCCAAAAACAGTTGAATTTACGAGCATTGCTCTTAAAGCAGGAGCCGAGAACCACGCCATATCAAGATCGGGCTCGGGTTCACAAGCACCGATAAAATGCCAACTTCCATCAACCCAAACCTCAACCCATGCGTGGTTATCATCAGAGTGCGCCCAGCGTGGTGTATAGCATTGTCGTGCAGGAATACCTGCAGCTCGCATTGCTGTTACCGTAAATGTTGATTCCTCGCCGCAACGGCCAAATGTTGATTTTACAGCACCAAGCGGAGAGATAGTACGTTCATCGGTTGGCTGGTAGTTTACTTTTTCGTGACACCAATGATTTACCTCTAAAATGGCTTGTTTTAAATCCATCCCTTTTAAACGAGTACTTAATTCGTTATAAAAAACAACTCTTGCTGTATCGAGGTTTTCGTTATTTACGCGATAAGGCAAAACAAAATGTCTGAAAATATCTTCGGGTATCTGTTTACCCCACGAAAAAGTTTCTTTAGTCTTAAATGCTAATCGAACATTTCTTAAATAGAACTCACCATCATAATCGGCCAGATCGCTTAATGGCATATAAGCATACAAAAACATGAGTGCTTCCTTCTCTTCGAGGGTGATGTCTGAATTAAAAACTGAAAAAAGAGCTGATTCCCTTTCCTTAGCTAGATTTTTTACTTTTTCAAAGTCGTTTTTTACTATCTCGAGGTAAGCTTTATCGTTTATAAAATGCGATTGTTCTGTGCAGCTAATTACAAATATCGCCACAAGGATTAAAAGTAATTGTTTCATATTCAGCTATTTTTCAGATTATTTAAGATTTCCATTGTTTTTTTAACTCGCTCTGAATCGGTTATCAGAGTTTCAAATTCGTTTTGGATAGTCGATGCACCCATGCTCACCCCCTGTTTTCTATATTCCATATTACTCTTTACTGCTTTTCTCAGTGAAGCGTGAAATTCAACAGCTCCGGTTTTATGATAAATTTCTTCTATATTCGATTCGTCAATACCGCTTCCGGGCATTATTATAATTCGTTTATTCGCTTTAATATTCAACTTTTTTATAAGCTCAGCACCCATAATTGCCTTGTTTTGCTGCCCCGAAGTTAAAATCCTTGAACAACCACATTCGATAATATCTTCCATGCTTTTGAAAGGATCAACTGTTACATCAAAGGCTCTGTGAAACGTAAACTTCAAAGGTTTTGACAACTCAACCAATTGCTTTGTTCGCACTAAATCAACTGATCCGTTAGGTAATAAACAACCACAAACGATTCCATCAACTCCAAGTTCTTTAGCAATCTTAATGTCGTTACACATGATTTCAAATTCACGTTCTGAATAAAGAAAATCACCTCCTCGCGGCCGAATAATAATATTTAGATCAATTGAAAGCTCCTTTCGGGCTTGTTGAATCGCTCCAAAAGAAGGAGTAGTTCCTCCCTCGTTTATATTGTCGCATAACTCAACACGTTGAGCCCCGCCAGCTTGAGCTACAATTGCTGATGCTACCGAATTGGCACAAATCTCAAGAATAAACTTGCTCATAACTGCATTAAATAGATTGATAAAATTAAGGAAGAATTATATATATCGACATTTATTTTATTTCTTTTTTCGGAAAGTGTTAAAACTAAGCTAAATTTGTTTTACCAGACTTTCTTTTCTGGTTTGCTTAACTAAACTTTTTAATAAATTCATTATGAAAAACATTAGCTTGTATTATGTTGCCATTTTAGCTCCTTTGCTTTTTATTTTCTGGCTTTCAATAACCGATCGCCAAATATGGTTTGCTATTGTATTATTAGTTTATGCCATTCCATACAGAGCTTTAGTAGATGGAGCAAGACTTGTAAGCAAAAATCTCATAAAATGGCCTGATGTATGGAAACTGATAATTCCCGGAAAGAAAATTGAATATACACGAGAACTTTATGTGGAAAAATAATTCCGATTCGCTTTTTTGAAAATCCTTTTATTCTAATTACATTTAATTGATATTTAAACTAGTCTAAACATCTATGTTTAATAAAAAAACACTAAACATCTACGCCTTTATTGTAGGCGCCTTATTTATTATCTCGGGTGTAGGTAAGGTTATCGACACCGCTTCATTTAGCCAGCTAATTACACAATATGGGTTGGGTGTATTTAAAATGCTGTCGCCAATTATAATCTTAGCCGAGATTTTGTTAGGTTTGTTTCTGATTTTTACTATTTATCCAAAACAGAGCTCATTCATTTCATTTCTAATGCTAATTGTTTTTACCATAGCTTTTGCTTATGCATATTTTGCTAAGGGAATAACAAACTGTGGATGTTTTGGTACCTTAAAACACACCTCAATGCCTCCTGCCATTTCTTTTATTCGCAACTTTATATTGATTTTTTTAACGTTAATAATTTGGATAAAATACCCAAAAGAAAAAACAGAAACCGAAGACTGGAAGAACTATTTTATTTTGGGTGTTATGTGCGTTGCTATTTTTGTTTCAGGATATACTTTTAGGATACCTGTTTTTACAAAACCCAGCCAGATCAACGAACGCTACTTAAACAAACCGGTGAAAGAAACAGATTTATCAAAATTTGTAAGCACGTCGAAAGATAGTTCTTATTTGGTTTTTATATTTTCGTATACCTGTCCGCATTGTGTCAATTCGATCGAAAATTTACTTGCCTACAAAAAATCAAACACTGTTGATCAGATATTAGGTCTTGCAACTGGTTCTGAAGAAGATAAAATTGCATTTTACCAGAACTTTACGCTTGATTTTCCTGTAAAAGAAATTTCGTCTAAAACTGTAAAATCGATGGTTAATGGCGTACCTGCAGCTTTCTTTATAAAAAACGACACTATATATAATGTAATTCCTGGCTCACTACCCTCTCATGTTTTATTTAAAAAACATATAAAAAGAAATGAACTGTAATACTTAAAACAGTTAAAATGAAAAAAACATTTTTACCAAAGTTGTTCCATTGGGTATTGGATTAACACTTACCATTATAACATTAATGGCTGTTTTATCTACTTCGGTTGGTAGTTGCAACATTGAGCATTGCACTGATCCCGATTATCCTTTATATTGTTCTTCTGCAGACAAATGTTGTCCTGGTGATCATCCTTATACTGATGGACATGGAAGCTGCTACGAAACTTTAGATGGATGCAGAACATCCGGATATTCATGTGAACATTGCTGGGAAGAATAAAACTAGAAGATCCGATTTTCATCGGATCTTTTTTATTAAAAATGTTTAAACCCTATTATTTCTCTCACATCCTTTACTGTTTTTGATGCACTCATTCTTGCTTTCTCTGCTCCCATCCTGGCTACCTTTCTTAAATATTCGTCATTTGATGAAATTTCTATAATTCGTTCTCGTATCGGACTCGTAAAATTAATAATATCTTCGGCTAGCTGCTTTTTAAGATCACCATAACGAATTTCACAGTTATTATATTTTTCCAGAAAAAATGTATAGGTATCAGGTTTTGAAACTACTTTAAGAATGGAAAATATATTCTTTATTGGTTCTGCCATCTCTTGATTTTTGGCTGTTGGACCACTATCGGTTACAGCTCTCATAACCTTTTTCTGAATTTCTTTTGGATCATCAAACAAAAAAATCCCATTACCTTCGGATTTACCCATCTTACCTGTTCCATCTAAACCTGGAATCTTAATTAGCTGTTCGCCAAAATTATACGCACTTGGTTCGTTAAAGTAATTTACGCCATACAGTTGATTAAATCGACGAGCAAACTTACGAGTCATTTCCAAATGCTGCTCCTGATCTTTTCCTACCGGAACTTTATGTGCATTATGCAAAAGAATATCTGAAGCCATTAAAACAGCATAGGTTAGCAAACCAGCATTTATGTTTTCTGATTGCTGACGGGCTTTTTCTTTAAATGTTGTTGTACGCTCAAGCTCTCCAAGATATGCATTCATATTCATCAGCAAATACAACTCAGCAACCTCGGGCACATCGCTCTGAATATATATTGTTGCAGCCTCAGGATCGAGCCCTGCAGCAAGATACTCTGACAAAACTTGTCGTACATTACCCTGCAGATCAGCTGGTTTTGGATGTGTTGTTAACGAATGGTAATCGGCTATAAAAAAGAAACAATTATTTTCGTGTTGCATCTTTACAAAGTTTTGTAATGCCCCAAAATAATTGCCCAAATGTAAATTACCAGTTGGCCTGATTCCACTTAATACCGTTTCCATATCTTGATATTTGTAAAGCTACAAAAGTAAAAAATGTTAAGTAAAAATGGTTATTTATCAATTTTATTTACCGGGATTTTAACTTAACACAACATAATATGAGTAAAAACTCTTTAAATATAAAATGAAATTATAATTTTGCATCAGTAAACTTTACTCGCTATGGGCTTTTTAAAATTTTTATTGATCTTTTTTACGGTTACCTATATTTTAGGAATAATTGGACGATTGATAATACGCCGTTTTTTAAAAAAAACGCAACATCAATTCGAGCAGCAACAAGCGCATCAGAGAAATCAGTATAAAAATGAAGGAGATGTTACTATCCAGAACAAGAGTAATTCTGAAAAAATAATCGATCAATCAGAAGGTGAATATATTGATTATGAGGAGATAAAATAAAAAACCGCTTTTAAATGAGCGGTTTTTTATCTTTTGTTTAGACCCATTAGGTAAATATAATTTGTGATCCTTCGCCACCGGCCATATTATAAAAATCACCAATGGTAATAATATCGATAACATGATCAATTAAATCTTCTTTTTTAAGCTTAAACATATCAGTTGCTAATTTGCAGGCATAAATTTCGCCTCCACCAGCCGTAATCATATCAAAAAATTCATCTACTCGGGGAATATCTAGTTTTTCCATCTGACTTTTCATCATAGCAGAAACTCCTGCCTCAACTCCTGGTAATAATCCAAGTACAGTTGGAAATGGAAGTCCTCCAGGCATACGCATCGCAGGATTACCTACTGTGCTGGTTTTTAATTTCATCATATACTTTTTTGTAATAGCATCGAGTCCAAAAAAAGTAAAGAATAACTTAGTTTCCATTCCCTCCATTACAGCTCCATTGGCCATTACTAAAGCAGCATATACATCTTCGATTGTACCTTTTGCACAAATTATTGCTACTTTCTTTACTTTGGTATCTTTTTTTTCTGTCATATCGTTCAATTTTTTAGTTATACACAGCTAGTGGGTTTTTTAATACCTGCGATTTTTGAAGCCAGTTTTAAGGGTCCTCCAGGGAATAATGTATAAAACCCTTTTATATCTACTATTCCTGATCCGCCAACTTTACGAATAGTAAGCCCTGACTCGTTCTGACGAATAAATTTTAGAACTTCAAAATGCTTATCGGTAAGCTCAATATTTTCTTCTTTAGCTAATTCCTTTGCAATTTCTTCGTTCCATTTTGAGGAATCAACAAGATAACCATCTTCGGTAACCTCTAGTGTAACTCCTGCATACGTTTTTTGTGCCATAGTTTTAAAATTTATTAATGAATACTTTTATTTATTTTAGATTGAACTGAAATATTTTTTAGAAGTGTCAGCATAAAACCAATACTTTGTTTCACCTCAGGACTATTAATTTCTTTCATTATTTTCCAAAATGAATATTGCTTAGGTTGTTCTGAGCTTGTTTTATGATATGCAACAACAGCATTATCAAACAGTTGGGCCATTTCTTTAATAAATTCGAAATAACCTTTTTGCTCAAATTCGTGCAGTTTATTGGCAAATTCGATGCCTGCATCAGTAATCATGGGACCAACATCTTTTGCAAGGTCGTTCATACTCTCTAGCAGATCGATCATTTGAGAAATATTGTTAATATTTCTTATAAACTTAAAAGCAAGAGATTTTATATCATCTACATTAAGCTCAATCCCCTGTTTATCTAGTTCTTCAATAATACTTGTAAAGGCGTCTTTACCAATGATCGAAAGATCGCCAACTAAATCTTCGATGGCTTCGCTTTTAAGCCTTTGATCATTTACATAATGCAGCAACAGATCCAGCTTTTGGTTAATCTGATTTATTTGTTCCTGCATATTATCTGTTTTTGCTTCCATTTTTCGACTCTTTAAATAATTACTTTTTCTTTCCTGCCATCGACATTTCTGATTCAACAGGAAGTTCTTTCCCTTTAAGCAGAATATGCCAGTAAATCCATCGAAAAATTACTTTTCCATAATGATTCATTTTTGTATTCTGCAATAAGCCGAAAGGTCCAATGCCGGGTAAAGGATAATTACCAGCCAATGGTTCTGTTTCGTAATTAAAGTCGATAATAGATCCTTTTCCAAATCCTGTTTCGATATAACAATTCGCATGTCCATCAAAATGAGCTCTCATTTGGCGGCCTTTAATTAAACACATCAGGTTTTTAAACACTACCTCAGAAGCAAAATGAACTACCGATCCAGCTTTAGATGTTGGAATATTTGAGGCATCACCTAACACAAAAACATTTTCATATTTTTCTGATCGTAATGTATTTTTATCCGTTGGAACATAATTTAAATCATCTCCCATACCACTTCGCTGAATCAGATCGTCTCCTTTATTTACAGGAACAATGGTTAATACATCAAAAGGAATTTCTTTGCCATCGTATGATTTAATTACTTTCGCTTTATTATCAACACTTTCTAAATAGAAATCAGGAACTACGGTAATGTTTTTTTCTTTTAAAAGTTCACCAAGCATTTTTGTAGCTCTGGGTTTTGTAAATGCACCCGGAAGTGGTGTAACATAAGTAATATCAACTTTATCTCGAATACCTGCTTTGGTAAAATATTCATCGGCCAAAAAAACAAACTCGAGTGGTGCAACCGGGCATTTAAAAGGCAACTCAGCAATATTCATAACTAATCGACCTCCTTGCCATGTTTCAAAAAAATCTTTTAGAGCCACAGCACCTTCGATGGTATAAAAGTCAAAAATTTCTTTGTACCATAATTCGTCCTTTAAGCCTGGTGTTTCTTCAGGGCTGGTCCTGGTACCAGTGGAAATAATTAAAAAATCGTAATTCAATTTTTGGCCTCCTTCTAACAAAACCTGGTTATTTTCTGGCTCAATTCGATCAATACCATTAAAAATAAGTTTTACTCCCGAAGGAATAAAATCGGCCTTTGATTTAATTACATCCTGCTCCTTATAAATACCAAATGGTATAAATAAAAATCCTGGTTGATAGTAATGTGTTTTATTTTTATCAACGATTGTTATTTCCCATTCATCGCGACTAAGCTCTTTCCTAAGTTTATTAGCCATTATTGTCCCGCCTGTTCCGGCGCCTAAAATCACTATCTTTTTCATTTTTGATATATTTTATAGTATTTTTATATTGTTTACTGTTACAAAAATAACAGATATACATATATTAATATTATTATATATCATGATATATATCAGTTATGATATATATCATTTACTGAAACATTTTGTTACTTATGGAATTATCTGTAAAAGTTACTAATTGTAAAGATTGCATTTATCGGTCATGGGCATTTAAAAACCTTTCTGCTGATGATCTGCGATTAATTAATGATAGAAAGAATGAGCGATTTTATCGCAAAGGAGAAAAAATCTGCACGGAGAATGAACCCATTTCATCCTTTATGTACCTTCAAAATGGATTGGTTAAGCTTTACAAGACCGAAACTAACGATCGTGAACATATTATAAGTATAGCCCGACCAAAAGATTTTATCGGATTATTAAGTATTTTTTCTAATAAAACACAGGTTTATTCAATAACAGCAATAGAAGATTCGGTGGTGTGTTTTGTAGATTTGGAGATAATAAAAAATCTGATCAAAACAAATGGTGTTTTTGCAATAGATTTTTTTGAGAAAATTAGTGCAATTGCAGATTCTGTAATAAAAACCCGAATTGATATTAACACCCGTCAATTAAGAGGACGAATAGCTTATATTTTATTATTATTCGCAGAACAAATTTATACCTCTCAAAGATTTAGCCTCCCTATAAGCAGAAAAGAAATTGCCGAGCTTATAGATATGAGTACAGAAAATGTAATTAGGGTTTTATCAGAATTTAGAAAAGACAAAATAATCCAGATCGAAGGAAAAGATATAGAGATACTTGATTTAAAAAGGCTGGAAAAAATTTATGAATTAGGTTAACGTTGGTTTTTTAGATCTTTTATTTTCTGCGAGAGTTTAGATGCAAAAATAAAATTATTTAGCTCCTTGTTATCAGTATCAAATATTTCCTCTTTAGTTCCTTCCCACCAGATAGATCCATTTGAAATAAAGATAACTTTATCACCAATTTCCATAACCGAATTCATATCGTGAGTGTTTACTATTGTTGTCATATTATACTCAATGGTAATCTCCTTTATCAGGTTATCTATTACTAGTGCTGTTTTAGGATCCAAGCCTGAGTTAGGCTCATCGCAAAATAAATATTTCGGATTTAAAGCAATAGCGCGGGCAATAGCAACTCTTTTTTTCATACCTCCACTTATTTCTGCCGGAAACAACTTATTTGAATTAATAATATTTACCCGCTTTAAACATTCGTTGGCACGGTCTCTCTTTTCGGCATAACTCATATCTGTAAACATGTCTAACGGAAACATCACATTTTCTTCGACAGTCGATGAATCGAACAATGCGCTGCCCTGGAACAACATGCCTATTTCTTGCCGCATCATCTTTTTTTCTTTAAAGCTAAGATGATTAAAAACTGTTCCATCAAAAATAACCTCTCCTTCGTCAATATCATGCAATCCTACGATCGACTTTAGCAATACAGTTTTACCCGATCCACTCTGACCAATAATTAAATTAGCCTTGCCTTTATCAAAAACTACATTTATATCGTTTAAAACTCTTGAATGATCAAATGATTTGGATAAGTTTCTAACTTCTATCATGAAAGTAACAATTGGGTTAGAATAACATTAAAAAGTAAAATAAATATACTACTATGTACAACTGCTTTTGTACTTGATTGGCCAACTTCGAGAGAGCCTCCACTCGAATAATATCCATGGTAAGCTGAAATAGAAGTAATTAAAAAAGCAAAAATTGCCATTTTTATCAATGCATAAACAATATAATAAGGTATAAATGCATATTGTATTCCGTAGATATAATCTTGCGATGTCATTACTCCTGTTGATACACCTGCAATCCATCCTCCAAGTATTCCTACAAACATACTCATTATACAAAGAAAAGGGCTAAAAAGCACTGTAGCAGTAATCTTGGGAAGTATAAGGTAATTGGCTGAATTAACACCCATAATTTCGAGGGCATCAATCTGTTCAGTAACTCTCATTGTTCCTATCTCTGAGGCAATATTTGATCCAATCTTTCCGGCCAAAATTAATGCAACTATTGTTGATGAAAACTCCAATAAAAGGGTGTCTCTGGCTGTTAATCCTATTAAATACTTCGGATAAATTGGATTTTCGGTATTATAGGCTGTTTGTATAGTTATTACAGCACCCATAAATACTGATATAATTACAACTATCCAAACCGAATTTATCCCAAGTTTATCTATTTCTTTTATCGTTTCTTTATAATAAATTTTCAATTTCTCAGGCTTTGAAAAAACCCTGGTTAATAAAATTAGATATTTCCCAATATGCGATAATAAATTCATTTCTGTTCGTTTTATCCCTTGCAAATATACAAATATTGTTTTTAATCAAAGGTGCGATCCTGTTAAACAGAATTTTCAATTTTTATTTAATAAATAGGATGTGTTTTGTTAATTTTAGGCACAATATAAAAAAACAGAAATGGATAAAAACAATTACTGTGTAATAATGGCCGGTGGGGTTGGAAGTAGATTTTGGCCAATAAGCAGAGCCCAGAAACCAAAACAGTTTTTAGATATTTTAGGAACAGGTAGAACATTGCTGCAAATGACATTTGATCGATTTAAACTGATTATCCCTGTTGAAAATATTTTTATTGTAACCAGCTCTTCATACAAAAACATAATCCAGCAGCAAATCCCTGAGCTTAGTGAAAATCAGATTTTACTTGAGCCATCACGAAGAAACACAGCTCCTTGTATTTCTTATGCAAA
Source organism: Bacteroidales bacterium (assembly GCA_050179935.1). Taxonomy (GTDB): domain Bacteria; phylum Bacteroidota; class Bacteroidia; order Bacteroidales; family UBA12077; genus UBA12077. The sequence goes on from JBFXEQ010000006.1 coordinate 74,074, forward strand.
CTATAAAATTCTTAAAATTAATCCAAATGCCAATATTGTTACAGCTCCTTCAGATCATTTAATTTTAAGGGAAAAAGAATTTTCAAAAGTTATTTTACAGGGGCTTAATTTTGTTGCTGATAAAGATGCTTTACTTACCTTAGGTATTAAGCCAAGCCGACCCGAAACGGGTTATGGATATATTCAGTTCGATCAAAAAAATAGTGAACAAAAGAACTCTAATATTTTTAAAGTAAAAACATTTACCGAGAAACCAAATAAAGAAATAGCTCAGGTTTTTCTTGATAGTGGTGAGTTTTATTGGAATTCAGGCATATTTATTTGGTCGTTAAAATCAATAATGAATGCATATAATAAATTTTTACCAGAAATAAACTCTCTTTTTAAAGAAGGATTTAATTATTACAATTCTCCTGATGAAGAATCATTTATTTCAAAAGCCTATTTTGAGTGTAGCAATATTTCTATTGATTATGGTATAATGGAGAAAGCAGAGAATGTTTTTGTTTATTGTAGTAATTTCGGTTGGGCTGATTTAGGTACTTGGGGCTCGCTTAATGATCATCTTGCACACGATAAAAATCAAAATTCGATTCGCGGCAATAATGTTTTTGCATATGATTTAAAAAAATGCATTGTAAATATGCCAGATGACAAGCTTGCAGTTATTCAGGGATTAGAAGATTTTATTATTGTTGAGTCTGATGGCATTTTACTTATTTGTAAAAAAGATGACGAGCAGGAAATTAAACAATATGTGAATGATATTAAAATGAAAAAAGGAGATATCTATTTATAAAAAAAGCGCCTTGAGGCGCTCTTTTTGTTATATATTGTTTCTAAAACTCCCACAAATCGTGTTCAATTTCGAATAACTTTTGCTTGATTTTTTCAGCCTCCATAAGGTTATTAACACCTTGCATGTATTGTACAATTTCTCGGTTATCATAAACGTTTGATTCTCTTACAATATAGCTGGTAAATCGTCTTTGCCAAAAAATATCATCAAAACTTATGCGCTGTGCATCGTTGTTTCTATTATATATTTCTTGTTTTGCAAATAATGGACGTGCCTCATCAAAATACACCCAAAAAGTTTTTGATTTTCTGGTTTGTTCTGTTTCCGGATCAACCCAGGTTCTGATTGGGCAAATTCCAAGAATACGTACACGCATCATCGAATGTTGCTTATCAAAATACCATTGTTCTTTAAGCTCATATTTTGTTACCTGCTCATATTTAATTTCGCCTTCGATAAATTGTTGAACCAGTTCTCCTGTATTAGGATCCGGAACCCATGATGTATCAGGAAGTGCATCGAATTTTTGATAAACTTCATCTCTAGTCATAATTTGCTTAAACTCATCATCAGCATACACGGTTAATCCTTCATTATTAATAGCATAGACTAATAAGCTGATTAAACTTTTTCTATCATCAACATCAACCAAAGGATAGTAAAGATGATGATTCATTTTTTCTCTGCAATCGATTACCTGCCATATTTTTTGTGACCACATAATATCTGCTTCGCGCAATATAGGGAATGGTACAGGCTTTTTCCCAGGAATATTCTCTTTAACATAAACGTTGTCATTTACATTTTGGGCGAATGACTGCTGCTTACCGAAAAAGGTACTCAGTAAACAAGTAACAATCATAACAACAAAAAACCTTTTCATATATATTTGTTTTTAGTTAAATTATTTCAAAAACTATTGATGCCAGTGGCCTAACACTACCATCAGGGCCAACTGCTTTCACATCTTCAATATTTACACGCTGTCCTCTTCTAATATCCTTTAAAAGGTCAAATTGTGCTTGAGTAAACAAATTTCCTCTTGTGGGCTGATTCTTATAGTATCCGCCTTTGTCTGTGGTTGATACAGTAAACTCAATAATTTTAAATTCCAGGTCGAAATCAAATTGCTCCATATCTGCAACAACACCTTTTTGTGCAAGGAACATATTTCTTTCGATTTTACCACCCTTTTTACCGGCAACTTTAACCACTGGATCTGGTAAAGCTTTAACCCTAAAAGTAACTGCTCCCATTGATCGTCTTGCCCCATCAATTTCTGCAATAACCGATATTATACTATTACCAGGGCGAACAGGATTTACAATATACTCTCCATCACCAATTTTTTTCAATTTTGCATTTGTAATCGATGGATCAATTTTATCGCCAGAAATACCAGGAACAGAGATACTAACCGGATTGTCAACCCCAACATAAAAAACATTCATTTTAGTCGGAGATATAACAAGACTGGGTTTATTAACAGTATATGAACTTCTGAATGATTTTTTAATATAATTACCATTAGGTCCCATAACTTTTATTATTCCACCCCAATCGCGTTTTCCCAGCCCTGAACCCATTACATTATATTTACCCTTTCCATTAACAATATCAAGCGAATCGTAATTACCTACCATTCGGTAATCATATGATCCATCCTCTAACTGAACAGAATCATACCGACCAACATAAACAATTGGAGGAGAGGTCGTATCAAGCGCAGCCAAGAAGACATCTGCCTTATATGGGTTACCTTCTAATATATAACTAGAGTTTGGAATAATAGTAGCTTCAAGTTTGTTAACTTTTAAAGATCCTGCATCAATCTGTTCTAACAAGTACTGAACCATCTCTGATTCAGAATTTCTAACATCAACCTGTAACTTGGTTAACAAGGGCATTACGGCAGCCAAAGGCATTGATTCAAAGTATTTTACCTCCCAGCTTCTTTCTGTTCCATCGTTTGCTGGTGGAGGATTTTCTGTACCAAGGTTGCTTTCCAATGAATGTCGAACTCTCAAATTATCTTCGTCTACTATTGATAAAAGATAATCTTTATAATTTTTAATTCTTTCGCGAAGCTCATATGCCTTTCCATCTTTATTGCTTCCAATAAGAATCATTGATGCATTATCAAACTTATCTTTACCAACTAACTTCTCATTTTCAATATCACCATCTTCTGTAATAGCTGTTTTGCTTTCACCTTTATCTAATCCCTGCCCATTTGCAATTACTATATCTCTTTTTAGTTGTTGTATAAATTCATAAAGCTCATCAGATTGTTTTTTAACCTCATCAGACTTTTCTTTCCAAGGTCTTACTTTTGTTTCGTTTAGGGCATATTGTTCACTAAACGTAACATAAAGCTCTTGATTTTTTGTTGAATAGTTGACAGCTGTTTTTTTAAGACCTTCATCAACTGCACCAAAGGCTTCTAAAACTTCGGCGGAAACGTTTAGTGCTAACATTGCTGTTAACACCAAGTACATCATACCGATCATTTTTTGCCTGGGAGTTTCTTTACCGTGACCCATATTTGTTTAATTTATTTTAAACTTAAATATGATTAACTAATATTCATTGCTGAAAGCATATTGCCATAAACACTGTTTAAGGCTGAAAGATTTTTATTCAGCTTTGCCATTTCATTTTTATAATTTGTCGTTTCTTCGGCAGAATTTTTCAGGTTAGTAAAAATTGATTCCATATTACCAGTAAGCAACTGTGAGTTCTTAACCTGTTCATTTGTGTTTTTTAATTGCAGTTCGTAAACTGAATTAAGTGCTGATAAATTTTTATTAATCAATTCAAGTTTTTCATTATAAGTTTGATTTCCACCTGCAATTGATTTTAAATTTGACTGAATTTTTTCCTCAAGTTCTTTATAATTCTCTATAAATCCTTGACTGGTGCTGGTAAATTGCTCAACAATATTTTTACCTGAATTATTAATAATTTCGGCTGAATTTTTATACGAGCCTATTAGATTATCAACCGATCCGGTTAATTTCTGAGCAGAATTATTATAAGACTCTGCCATTGTTGAAACAGATTCTGATGCTGATTGCAGATTATCTACAAAAAGATTTGTAGCTTTAGCTGCATCAGCAACATGAATTATATTTTGCGTTGTTTGATTAAGGTTTTTTAATCCTTTACCTAATTTTTCGAATAACTCAGGAGTAATTTCCGCACTTTCGAGCATTTCATCAAGTTTACCAAACCCAGAGCCTCCACGGCCGCCTGCTTCTCTGCCACGACTATGTGTTTCTTTAAACTCAGAATCTTCAGTTATACCTGCTAACTCTGGATATACAAGAGTCCAGTCAACGTCTTCGTGAATTGGCTCAAATGCTGAAAAGAAAAAGATTATTGTTTCAGTACCCATACCAAGAATAAGCATGAGAGATGCTGCCGGCCAATGCATCAACTTAAACAATGCTCCTAAGATTACTACTGCAGCACCCCAGCCATATAGTTTAGCCATAAACTTTTTCCAGATGGTACTCTGAACTAATTCTGACATGTTAATCATAACCTAAACTTTTTAAGTTTATAAAAATTAATTATTTGTTCCCAGATATGATCTAACACATCTGAAACCTATGTATGATTTAGCGGAATCTTGAAATTCGTAAGTTCTTGTTCCGTTTTGTAGAAAATATCCAATATCCTTCCATGATCCACCTCTAATAACTTTACGTTTCATTGAAACAGGATCAGTTGGTAATGCTTCGTATTTATAATCAGGGTTTAAATCATGCATAAATGTATAAGCAGATTCGTCAAATGCATTTGCTGTCCATTCTGCAACATTACCTGCCATATCAAATAAGCCATATTCGTTTGGAGAATAGCTACCAACTGCTACAGGTATTAGACCACCATCATCAACATAATTACCTCTTAAAGGTTTAAAGTTAGCTAAAAAACATCCTTCTTTATTCCTAGTGTACATACCACCCCAAGGATACATAGATAAGTCGAGATTTCCTCTTGAGGCATACTCCCATTCAGCTTCGTTTGGTAATCGGTAGTCCTGAACAAATCCATCACCAGCTCGAGTTAAAAAGTCATTTAGATATTGTGTTCTCCAAACAGTAAATGCTCTAGCCTGTTTCCAGGTTACTCCAACCACAGGATAATTATCGTAGGATGGATGCCAAAAATACATATTAGTATAGGGTTCATTGAAAGAATAAGTAAAATCACTGATCCAGCAAAGTGTATCGGGATAAACATTTAATACATCTCTGATTACAAAGGCTGATCTGTCTTCAACATCCATTACTTCGCCCAAAGCATTGACAGCTGTTCCTGAATATTCTTTTGTATCGAAGTTGTATCTGTTTGACTTTTTAGCAGCTTGTTGCATGTCAACCCGATAATATTCGAACATTAATTTTCGTGTATCAAATTCCTTTCTTCTGTAGAACCTTTCGTGTTCGGCTAAATATAATTCATTGAGAATTTCTACTTGCTCTTCGTTTTGAAAATCAATTTCTGTTTCCCAATTGATAATTGGCGGATCAATAGGATTTCCAAACTGATCCTCTGCAATAATAAATTCTTCGATTTGTTCACCTAGTTTTCTTCTCATAATTGAATCTCTAACATAGTAAACGAATTGTCTATATTCATTATTTGTGATCTCAGTTTCGTCCATCCAGAAGGCATCAACCGAAACGGTTTTGGAATAGGAAGTCATAGCCCATGCTACATCTTGATCACTAGGGCCCATGTTAAAACTTCCAATCGGAACGAATGCCATACCATATGGTTGAGACTCGAACCATCCATTTCTGCCTTGAACTCCGGTTAATTCGCCCTGGTTGTATTGACTACAACCAGTAATAGCCGCCAAAAGTATAACTAGAACAAGTAGCTTTTTCATAGTATTTCTAAAATTTATTTTGCAAAATAATAATAATTCTTCAATTTGTCTTTATAATAACTTATAAAAATCTAATACTTTTATATCGTTCGGGTGTTTTTTCTTTTTTAACATCAAAACTAAAACCCATCATAATTTCATGAGAACCATTGTTATAGCTCATAATATCTGATGTTACAAAATCGTATGAATACCCTACCTTAACCCAATTAAACAATTCCACACCTAAAACACCTACTATTGCATTATCTGTTCTCCAAGAAACGCCTCCCCATATCTTTTTATTGTATTGAAGTAATGCATTTATACTTAATTGAGTATAAGCACCATCGGATTGAACTAATACTGAAGGCTTAAATTCGATCAGGGGATTTCGCAAAGCCATGTTATAACCTGCATTCACATAATAATGTCTTTGTAATGATGGGTTTCCTTGTTCAAGATCAAAGGCTGCTTCATTTAAATGCGTACTGGCTATACCTAAATACAAATCGTTTGTTTTATAAAATAATCCAAATCCAAGATCAACCATTGCCATTCCTTCTTGATTTTTGGGTATCGCTGGATCATCTTGTCCATCGGAATCAGGATATTTCCATTCACCTGATATACTGGTGTTTACAATACCTCCTTTTATACCAATACCTAAAACACCTTTACCAATATTAACTTTATATGCGAGTGAAATATTTACTTCTGTATCGTTATTGAATCCTATAATATCATTTTTTATTGAAATACCAGCACCCAAAGGTAATTTAAACAAAGAGAAAGCAGCATCCAAATTAAATACGCTCACCTGAGGAGATCCTTTGTCCATAAAACCAACCCATTGCTGCCTTGTAAGAGCAAATACATTAATTTTATCATCACTTCCGGCATATCCAGGATTAATAGAAAGCTGAGTAAACATGTATTGACTAAATTGAGGATCTTGCTGTGCTTTTAAAAACACAGACACCATTAATGAAATGGCGAGTAAAAATATTCGTTTGTTCATATTTATACTATAATTCCTCAATGAATTATTGGTTATGCAAGGTAAAATAACTAAAAAATAAATTTCTATCCAAGTTTTACTAACAATAAAATGTTAATAAGCTGGGTAAAGATATAACTTTATACTTATTAAAATTAATAAAGTTTCTTTTGATAAAATAATTTTCTTTCGCTTTTTTCTTAATAAGCTATTCAGAATTCATTTTCTGAAAAGCATTTAACCAACGATCTGGCAATTCACCTGATGTTGCTTTTTGATAGTCTTCGTAGGTACAAGAAATGATTTTCGATTGAATAGAATCTTTTAGAGCTGGGATTTCCATCCACCAGCGATCAGTTTTTTCGCTCTTGAAAAAAATTAATTCATTTTGAGCAGAATCTATAGTTACGATAAACTTTTTAAAATGGGATTTGCTTTTGGCTGGATCTTCATCTATTCGCTGATAATACCCTTCGATAAAATACCACAATAATTGTGCAATTAATTTCGAAGTTTGTTTGTTCTGATCTAGTTGCTGATTGTAATTGTAAACTCCAAAGGATGTAACTTTATTCGAAGTACCCGAATACCTTGCGATTTGGCAAATTTCTTCGCCGTAAAATCCGTTTGGAGAGCCCTCTGTTTGCGCTGGAGCATCTGACAACCTGATGGATGAAACATCAATTCCAATTAAATGTGCATCTCTCAAAACTGGCTCCGATTCTTTTAAGTTTGACCGTATATACCCTAACCGATAAGCTGAATAATTATTCTCGGTAATAAATTGCAGTGTTTTAGGATTTACAAAATAGGTCTGAAATCCAATATTAGTGAAGGCTGATAATGATTCTCTTTCATTTACTAATATTTTCCATAAAACAGAAGGTATGTTTGATTCTTTGTTCTCGATAATTGAAATTTTTGAATCAACTAATGCAACATTTGTAATAACGCCTAATTTAACATTTGCAAGATATTGAGCAAACAAAACATCTTCGGAGTTGCCTACTATTATAGGTGTTAAATCATTTGTAATTAAATCAATTAAAACATCGCGTAATCCAATAATAGTATCATTTTTGGTTTTTCCAATTTTAAGATTTCCCAAATCGTAAAGCTTAGTTTTTTTGTTTGCACTCAGGCTATACAATTCGTTTCTTATATTGAAAAATGGATCTTGTATATCTGGTAAAAGAGATTCCTCAGGAACACCTATAAAAGCTAATGCACCATCAGATATCCCTTCAATTGGATTTCTTTTTGTATGAGCTTTAACGAATGAAATTAATTGAGCAGAAGAATGAATAAATCCTTTTTCTGTATTCCCCAGCTCAATTGGGTTGAAATAATCGTTCAGGTTCATTGGTTAAACTATTTTGCTTTCCCTTTTTTGGTTGCTTTTTTAGTTGCTTTCTTAACAGTCTTTTTTGTTTCTGTTGATTTTTTTATAGGTGCTTTTTTAAATGACGTTTTCTTTTTACTTTTTGGAGACTCCGATTTACCAGATTTTTCTATAATCGATTTACAATCGGCATAAGTAAGTTTTTCGGCAACGTTTTCTTTGGGAATTTTATAATTTTGATTCTTGTATGAAATATATGCACCCCAACGACCATTTAATACCTGCAGTTCAGGTTCTTCGGTAAATACCTTTATGATTCTTAATTTTTCTTTAAGTCTTTTTTCCTCAATGAGTTCGATTGCACGATCTGCTTCAATTGTGTATGGATCATCCTGCTTTTTTAAGGAATAGAACATTGAATTATGTCTAATGTATGGGCCAAATCTACCAATGGCAACAACCATTTCTTTCTCTTCGTAAAACCCAATTTTGCGTGGGAGTTTGAATAATTCTAAAGCTTCCTGCAATGTGATAGTTTCGATATGTTGACCTCTTTGAAGTGAGGCGAACTTTGGTTTTTCTTCGTCTTCCTTCAAGCCTATCTGCGCCATAGGGCCATACGGACCCAACTTAACGGAGACGGGTTTACCTGTTTCGGGGTCGTTACCAATAACTCGTTCACCAATTGTTCTTGCTGATGTTTCGAGAGTTTTTTCAACTTTTTTATGAAATGGTTTATAAAACTTATCAATCATTTTTGCCCAGGCAATCTTACCTTTAGCAATTTCATCAAATTCTTCTTCAACAGATGCAGTAAAGTTATAACTAACAACTTCGTCAAAATGATTAATTAAAAAATCATTCACAACAATACCTATATCATTCGGAAAAAGTTTAGATTTTTCGGCCCCATACGTTTCTTTTTTTATTTCGCTAGTAATCTTATTATTCTGTAGCCCTATAATTACATAATCTTGTTCAACACCTGGCCTGTCTTCTTTAACTACATAACCTCTATTTTGAATAGTAGAAATAGTAGGAGCAAATGTTGATGGACGTCCAATACCCAGCTCTTCGAGTTTTTTTACCAAACTGGCTTCGGTATATCTTGGTGGATAATGAGTAAACCTCTGAATAGCATTAATTACCTTATATTTTAAAGATTCATCAATTGCAACTTGTGGTAAAAGACCTAGTTCCTCATCTATTTCATCATCAGTTGATTCCATGTAAACTTTAAGAAAACCATCAAACTTAAGTACTTCACCTGCTGAAATAAATTTTCTTGAGTCTTTAGAAATCTCTATAGAAATAGTTGTTTTTTCTAATATAGCATCAGCCATCTGCGATGCAAGTGTTCTTTTCCAGATTAATTCGTAAAGTTTTCTTTCGGTATCATTACCGGTAACCGTTGATTTATCCATAAAGGTAGGCCTTATGGCTTCGTGAGCTTCCTGGGCCCCTTTTGTTTTTGTTTTAAAATTTCGGGTTTGTACATACTTATCTCCAAAAACGGATTTAATAACACTTCGGGCTGCATTTATAGCTAATGTAGATAAGTTAACCGAGTCGGTCCTCATATAGGTTATTTTACCGGCTTCGTATAGTCTTTGTGCAATAGTCATTGTTTGTGCAACAGAAAAGCCCAGTTTACGACTTGCTTCCTGCTGAAGTGTTGATGTTGTGAATGGTGGAGCTGGAGATTTTTTCCCTGGTTTTTTAACAACATCTAAAACAGTAAAGTCAGCATTTTTGCAAAGCTCCAGAAATTTTTCAGTATCTTTTTGTTGCTTAATTTTATCAGATAGTTCGGCTTTTAAATCCTCTCCCTTTTGTGTTTTAAAAATTGCTGATACTTTAAAGGACGATTCGCTTTTAAAAGCCATTACCTCTCGTTCTCTTTCAACCAACAATCGAACGGCTACCGATTGAACCCTACCTGCAGAGAGTGAAGGCTTAACTTTTTTCCAAAGAATTGGTGATAATTCAAAACCCACCAGTCGGTCTAAGATTCTTCTTGCCTGCTGAGCGTTTACTAGATTTTCGTCTATGCTTCGGGGATTTTTGATTGCATTTTGAATGGCATCTTTTGTAATTTCATGAAATACAATACGTTTTGTTTTAGCTTTATCGAGTTCCAGCACGTTAAACAAATGCCAGGCTATTGCTTCTCCTTCGCGGTCTTCATCAGATGCAAGCCAAACAAACTTTGCTTTTTTAGCCGCACTTTTTAATTCTTTTACTACATTTTTTTTGTCTTCCGAAACAATATAATCAGGCAAATAATTGTTTTCAATATCTACACCTAAATTTTTTTTATTTAAATCTCTTATGTGTCCAAAGCTCGATTTAACAATAAAATCTTTTCCTAAAAACTTTTCGATAGTTTTTGCTTTAGCAGGAGACTCAACGATTACTAAATTTTCGCTCATGAATTATTTGAGTTTGAAGAATTTCCAAAATTGCGACAAAATTAATACAAATCATATTTTATGTTCAAAATTTTGATTTAAATATTATTTATTAATTTTACAACCATCAGAAAACACGCAATATGATTAAAATTAAATACACCCCCAAATTTTATGTCTGGTTATTTTGGATTCTAATTGCAATACCTGCAGTAACCCTGGCTACAATTTTCATTCTAATCTCAACCGGTAAACTTGGTGAAATGCCTGCGTTTGAAGATCTGGAAAACCCTAAAAACAATCTGGCCTCCGAAGTATATTCTGAGGATGGCAAAATACTTGGAAGTTTTTATTACGAAAATCGCTCGTATGTAGATTACAATGAGCTTTCGCCCGATCTGGTAAATGCATTAATTGCTACTGAAGATATTCGTTTTTACAAACACGCAGGAATTGATTTAAGAGGACTTGGTCGTGTTTTCGTTTATACCATTTTATTAGGCGATAAAAGTTCAGGTGGCGGCAGCACAATAACTCAACAATTGTCAAAAAACTTATTTCCACGTGATACATCATCCTATAATTTTGCCATTGCAAGAAAAATGCATTTAGGCGTCAATAAATTTAAGGAGTGGGTTACTTCTGCAAAACTGGAAAGAAACTATACCAAAGAAGAAATTATTGTGATGTATTTTAACACAGTACCTTTTGGAGGCCAGTCGTACGGAATTAAATCGGCAGCAAAAACTTTTTTCAATGTTTCACCCGATTCATTAAAAGTTGAGGATGCTGCATTACTTGTTGGATTACTTAAAGCACCTACCAAATTTAGTCCGGTTAGAAATCCCGAAAGATCTTTGCTAAGAAGAAATATTGTTTTGTCGCAAATGAATAAATATGGTTATTTAACAAATACCGAGCTCGATTCATTGAGCGCTCTGCCGATTGAGTTAAATTATCAGGTACAAGACCATAATGTTGGATTAGCCACTTATTTGCGCGAAAATATTCGTTTAACACTTAATGCAAATGTACCAAGCAGAAGAAATTATTTTCTTTACGAAGATTATCAAAAAGACTCAGCGCGATGGTTAACTGATCCTCTATTTGGATGGTGTAACAAAAACAGAAAACCAGATAGCACAACTTATAATTTATACCGAGACGGACTGAAGATATATACCACCATTGATTCGAGAATGCAACAATATGCCGAAGAGGCAATGACTGAGCACATGGGAGGTGAATTACAGCAGGATTTTATGGCTGAGCAAAAAGATAATCCTAATGCACCTTATTACGAAGAGCTAACAAGATCAGAGCTTCACGACATTATTGATCTGGCAATGCGACGTACAGAGCGTTATAGAACATTACGAAGGCAAGGATTAGATTCTGACTCGATTCAGATGGTTTTTAACACTCCTGTTCAAATGACTGTTTTTACTTGGGAAGGAGAACGTGATACAGTTATGACTCCAATGGATTCGCTCCTTTATTATAAGTTTTATCTGCATGGTGGATTTGTAGCTATTGATCCACATAATGGATATATTAAAGCATATGTTGGAGGCCCTGATTTTAAACATTTTAAATACGATATGGTTTCGTTTGGTAAAAGGCAGGTTGGATCGACAATTAAACCTTTTTTATATACACTCGCTATGCAGGAGGGATATTCACCCTGCTATACAGTGCCCAATATTCCAACTACATTTATTGTAAATGACACAACCTGGACACCAAAGAACTCGGGACCTTCGGATAAAGATGGACAAATGGTTACCTTAAAATGGGGACTTGCAAACTCAGTAAACTTTATTTCGGCCTGGTTAATTAAGCAGTTTAATCCCGAATCGGTTATTGATTTAATGCAAAAAATGGGTGTAAAGAGTTTTGTAGATCCAGTTCCCTCCATATTTTTAGGGACCTCTGATATTACCTTATTAGAAATTGTTAGCGCATATACCACCTTTTCGAATAAAGGCGTTCATGCCGAACCGCTTTTTATAACACGAATAGAAGATAAAAACGGAAACATTCTTGCGCGGTTTACCTCATCAAAAAGTGAAGCCATAAGCGAACAAACAGCCTTTTTAATGACATCATTATTGCAAGGTGTAGTAAAAGAAGGAACTGCAGGACGTTTAAGATGGAAATATGAGCTGATGAATGAAATAGGAGGAAAAACAGGAACCACACAAAATCACTCTGACGGCTGGTTTGTTGGCATTACACCAAACCTTGCAGCTGGAGCCTGGGTTGGAGGAGAAGACCGAAGTATTCACTTTAAAGGTATTGGATTAGGCCAGGGTGGAAATACTGCTTTGCCAATTTTTGGTTTGTTTATGCAAAAAGTATATGCCGATTCAACACTTTTTGTTAAAGAGGATGATGTATTTGAAAAACCTTTGAAATTTGATGTTAACCTGGATTGTCCTTCAATAGATAATTCTAACGAAAATCAATATAACGAAGAATTCTTTTAATACACTTTAATTTGAGGAATAGAACTAATCAAATTTTTAGTATAATCAGAAGCAGGAGAGCGATAAAGCTCTTCTGTTTTGTTTATTTCGACCAGCTCACCATTTTGCAATACCATAATTCGATCTGACATGTATTTAACTACTGCAAGATCATGCGAAATAAAAATATAGGTTAAGTCAAATTCATCCTTAAAATCATTTAACAAATTTAAAATTTCAGCCTGAACCGATACATCGAGTGCAGAAACTGATTCGTCGCAAATAATAAATTCCGGTTGAACAGACAATGCTCTGGCTATAACTATCCGCTGCCTTTGTCCTCCAGAAAACTCATGTGGATATTTATAAAATGCATCAGGAGCTAATCTAACCTTCTCAAGAATTTCGAAAGCCTTTTTTATGGCTTCAGACCTTGCTCCATATATTTTATGCACCAACATTGGCTCAATAATCGTCTCACCGATAGTTATTTTAGGGTTTAATGAGGAATATGGATCTTGAAAAATGATTTGTACATTTTTATGAAACTCTTTTAACTGCTTTCTATTCATCAGCTTTAATGACAAGCCCTTATAATCTATTAATCCTGTGTTTTCTGAAATTAGCCGGGTTATGATTCTGCTAATTGTCGATTTACCACTTCCTGACTCGCCCACCAAACCTAATGTTTCTCCTTTAAACACATTAAAGCTTACATTATTAACCGCTAGTAACTCTTTCTTTGCTTTTCCAAAAATAGTTGTATCGAGAATAAACTTTTTAGTAAGATTTTTAACTCCCAGAATGGGCGGGCTATTTGATTTTATTGTTTTAAACTCTTGTAACTCTGATCTTTTAGAAGTATTATCCGAAAAATCTGCAAGTATTGGCAATCTTTTCTCATTTGATTGCAGCGTAGGCCTGCACTTTAGAAGGCCAATAGTATAAGGATTTGCGGGACTTCTCAAAATCTGTTTAGCTGTTCCAAATTCAACGATTTCTCCTTTATACATAACCATAATATTATCTGCAATTTGAGAGATAATACCCAAATCATGCGAAATAAAAATAATACTCATCTGGTATTTTTGCTGAATCTTCTTTAGCAAATCAAGAATTGATTTTTGAACTGTTACATCCAGCGCGGTAGTTGGTTCATCAGCAATCAAAATTGAAGGATTTAAAGCAATTGCCATAGCAATCATAGCACGTTGTTTCTGTCCTCCTGATAGTTCGTGCGGATAGCTATTGTAAACCCTTAACGGATCGGGTAACATTACTTCTGAAAAAAGTTCAAGGACTTTATTCCTTATTTCTCTATTATTACATTTTTTATGCGTTTTGAAAACCTCAGCAACCTGTTCGCCACATTTCATGGTAGGATTTAGCGAGGTCATCGGTTCCTGAAAAATCATTGATATTTTTGCCCCCCGAAATTGAATTAATTCTTTTTCAGAGAGTTTCGAAAGATCGGTGTATTTTCCATCAGAATAAAACGAAATCTCATCAGCTGAAAATTCTGCATTTGGAGGAATAAGTCTTACAATAGATAATGCAGTTAAGGATTTTCCTGATCCCGATTCTCCAACTATACCCAACGTTTGACCCTGATTTAAATTAAAAGAAATGTTATTAATAACCCTTGATGATTGGTTGTCATTAATAAATGTTAGTGAAAGGTTTTTAACATCAAGAACTTTCAATTCTTCTATTTTTTAAATAACGACCTAAACAGCTCATCTACTCTGCCCACTTTAACAATTTCAATCTTGAATTTTTTAAGATCAACTCCTTTTGAATTATATCGGGATATATAAATCTTAGTAAAACCAAGTTTTTCGGCCTCACCTATTCGCTGTTCGATTCGGGTTACTGGTCGAATTTCGCCTGTTAAACCAACTTCGGCAGCAAAACAACTGGTCTTATCGATAGGAATATCGAGGTTTGATGATAACACAGAAGCAATTACAGCCAAATCAGTTGCGGGATCATCAACTTTAATACCACCTGCAATATTTATGAAAACATCTTTAAGGCTTAACCTAAATCCTGCTCTTTTCTCAAGAACAGCCAGCAACATACCTAATCTCCTATTATCGAACCCTGTAGCAGATCTTTGAGGCGTTCCATACGCCGCTGTACTTACAAGGGCCTGTATTTCAATTAAAAGCGGACGAACACCATTTACAGTAGAAGCAATAGATGTTCCGCTCAGAACTTCATCGGTTTGGGCAATCAATACTTCTGAAGGATTCGAAACTTCTCTTAATCCTTCGTTTCCCATCTCGAATATTCCTAATTCGGCGGTAGAACCAAACCTGTTTTTTGTGGTGCGTAATATTCGGTAAAGGTTATTTTGATCGCCTTCGAACTGTAATACGGTATCTACAACATGCTCGAGCACCTTAGGACCAGCCAAACTGCCTTCTTTGGTAATATGCCCGATTAAAAACACCGGAGTATGTGTTGTTTTAGCAAATTTTAATAGAGTGGTGGCTGTTTCGCGAATTTGCGATACCGTTCCGGCAGATGACTCGAGCTTATCGGAGTAAAGTGTTTGTATTGAGTCTATTATCAATATATCAGGTTGAATATTTTGTGTTTGAATAAGAATATTTTCGAGCAGAGTTTCGCCAAGAATATAACAATTTTCGTTTTTTATCTTTATTCTTTCGGCTCTCATTTTTATCTGCTGAGGGCTTTCCTCTCCACTTACATAAAGTGTTTTAAGATGATTAAGCTTTAATGCCACTTGAAGAGCCAGAGTTGATTTTCCTATACCCGGTTCGCCACCAATCAATATTACAGAACCTGGCACCAGTCCTCCTCCCAAAATACGATCGAGTTCGTTTATATGAGTTAAAATCCGACCTTCATTTTTTGAAGTAATTTCAGAGATTTTGAGAGGTTGTAATTTTTCGAAATCAGTAAAACCTGTCGGATTACTATTGTCTTTTGCTATTTTCTGTTCAACATAGGAGTTCCATTCGCCACACGAATAACATTTACCTATCCATTTAGCTGATTCGGCACCACAGTTCTGACAAACATAAACCGTTTTAACCTTGGCCATTCTTATCGTTTTAACTTTTCAATTATACCTGTAGTGGAATATCCCTCAATAAAATCAATGGTAACCACTTCGCCTCCTTTAGCTTTTACAATATCGTAACCAACAATCGATTCGGGTTTATAGTCGCTTCCTTTTATCAATATATTGGGTTGCACTTTGTTAATCAAATTATAAGGGGTTTCGTCATCGAATAATACAACTGCATTTACAAATTGAAAAGCGGCTAAGGTTATTGCTCTTGCATATTCATCCTGAACAGGACGGGTTTCGCCTTTTATTCTTCGTACAGAGCTATCGGTATTGAGTCCGATAATCAAAATATCTCCATAGCTTGCAGCTTGAGCGAGATATTCGATATGACCACGATGAATAATATCAAAACATCCGTTGGTAAATACTATTTTATAATTTTTAAATTTCCAGAAAGCAAGCTGAGCATCAAGATTGTTACCATCAATAATCTTTGACTGTATAAATTTTAATTTATCCATGGATTAAAAAATTAGTAAAGGTAAATTTAACCAATTATTTTTTTCTTACGGCGGGAATTGAGAAATAACATTAAAAGCGATAATGTGCCAAGTATTAAAACCATAAAAACCTGCGATTCGTGCTGGATCGTTGCAAAAACAAGTCCATCTGTTTTAGTAATATCATATAGCAATAATCCTGATGAAACAATCCAATGGAAAGCCCCAATGCCTCCCTGAACAGGAGCAGCCATACCCAAGCCTCCGATAACTAAAAGAAACAGCCCATCAATTGGTTTTAAACTTTCAGTTGCAGGAATTGCATAAACCACAACATATGTCATAAAAAAATACATTACCCATATAATTATGGTATGCAACAAAAACTCCCATCGGTTACGCATTTTTGTTACGGTTTTAATTCCAGCAAAAACACCTCTAAGTAATTTTCTGAATTTATGTATGACTTTAACTCGTTTTAATTTTTTTCTAAAATAGTAGAAGATACCAACAAATCCGGCAATAACTGCAATTATAAGTATCCAATAGTAGAAAGGAAAATCAACTGCATTAATGAATTTATTATAAATTGGTATAAAAATATTTTCTTTAATAAAACTCCCAAAATACTCTATTTTAGCAACAAAGATTATAAACAATAATAATAACAACACAACCATATCTATTGCACGTTCAATTATTACTGTACCAATTAATGAATCGATTGGAATTTTATCAGATTTTGTAAGTGAACCGCAACGGGTAATTTCTCCAATACGCGGAAATGCAAGGTTAGCAAGATAACCAACCATTACAGCATAGAAAACATTTTTAAAAGGAGGGTTATAATTTAGAGGTTCGATTAATAATTTCCATCGATAAGCCCTGCTCATATAGGCAAAAAACGCAAAAACCAACGATAAAGCTACCCACGAATAATTAGCGCTCTTTAAATCATTTAAAAGACTATTGAAATCAATTCCTTTAAAAGCAAAGTATAAAAGTATTAATCCAATAGATAAAAAAATAAAAAAATTGATAATTTTTAAAATACTATTTTTCAACGGAACTTAAATTAATTTATTAGTGGCTGTATCGGGAAAAACAAGACATGGTTTAAATTTTTTTGCCTCTTCAAAATCTAACGATCCATAGGAAATAATAATAATAACATCGCCAACAGTTGCTTTACGTGCAGCAGGACCATTAAGGCAAATTTCACCTGATCCTCTTTTTCCTTTAATTACATACGTTTCGAGCCGTTCGCCATTATTTAAGTTTACAATTTGCACTTTTTCGTTTTCAATAATATTTGAGGCATCCATTAAATCCTGATCGATGGTAATGCTTCCTACATAATGAAGGTTAGCTTCTGTAACGGTTACCTTATGTATTTTCGATTTAACAACTTCGATATTCATAGCTTTGATTTATTCGGTACAAAATTACAAATTAAATCTAATATTATCTATAAGTCTTATATTTCCAACTTGAACGGCAATACAACCCACACATGTCTTTTGGTCGCTCCAGTTTTTTACCGACTCTAGATTTGTATCGTTTACAATCTCAAAATATTCGACTTTCATAAATGGGTCGGCATTAATAGAACGTATAACCCAATCTTTTGTTTCTGCAACCGACAGTTCATTTACTTTTTCTATGGCTTTAAAAAGTGTTTGCGAAATAAGTGGCACGTGTTTTCTTTCTTCGGATGTGAACAGCATGTTTCTTGAACTCATGGCTAAACCATCCGGTTCTCTAAGTATCGGACAAGGTACAATTTCAATTGAATATCCATTTATTTTTGTAAGATACTTAATAATAGCTAGTTGCTGAAAATCTTTTTCGCCAAAATAAGCTCTTGTAGGATTAACAATATCAAAAAGCTTACTAACAATAAGTGCTACTCCACGAAAATGGCCAGGTCTGAATTCACCTTCCATAACTTTATCGAGGTTACCAAAATCAAACTCACGCGTATCGTTTTCGGGATACATCTCCTGTTCCGATGGAGTAAATAAAAAATCACAGGTAACGGTTTCAAGCTTTTTAATATCGTCTTCAACAATTCTTGGATAGCGCTGATAATCTTTTTTATCGTTAAACTGGGTGGGATTAACAAAAATACTTACAACGGTAATATCATTCTGGCTGTTCGAACAACGGATAAGAGAAAGATGTCCTTCGTGCAAGGCTCCCATGGTAGGAACAAAACCGATTGTTTTTGAGTTTTCTCTTAGTAGGTTAAGCTCTTTTACTAGCTCTGCTTTATTATCAATTCTTTTCATACTGCTAAAAATTGCACAAATATAAAATATAAAGGTAATACGAACGATGATTTAAAAAAAGAAAGAACTAAATAAATTCTAAGATTCATGATATTATGCAATTACTAAATAGTTGATGATTAATTTAATTTTTACTAATTTTGCATAGATTTATTTAATTCAACATTCCCTCAGATGGAAAACAAAAAAGTTTTATTTATCTCGCAAGAAATAACTCCCTATTTGCCCGAAACAGAAATGTCGTTAATTGGAAGAAATCTTCCACAAGGGATTCAGGATGGTGGGAAAGAGATAAGAACTTTCATGCCTAAGTTTGGATGTATAAATGAAAGACGCAACCAATTACATGAAGTTATACGTCTTTCTGGTATGAATTTGATTATCGATGATACAGATCATCCTTTAATAATAAAGGTTGCATCGATACAATCAGCTCGAATGCAAGTTTATTTTATTGATAATGAAGATTATTTTCAACGAAAATTTATTTGCAAAGATGAGAGTGGAAAAGAGTTTGCCGACAATGATGAACGAATCATCTTTTTTGCAAGAGGAGTTTTGGAAACTGTTCGTAAGCTTAGATGGTCGCCCGATTTAATTCATTGTCATGGGTGGTTTACCAGTTTGATTCCGTTATACATTAAAAAAGCATACAACGAAGATCCCCTGTTTGCAAACTCTAAAGTAATTTATTCGGTTTATAAAAATGAGTTTAAAAATCAATTAAATAAAGATTTTAAAGACAAGCTTCTTTATGAAAACATTACAAAATCAGATGTTAAAATTTTAAAAGAGCCAAACTTTGTAAACCTTAATAAATTAGCTATTGATATGTCGGATGGCGTTATTGTAGGAAGTAAAAAAATAAATTCTGAGCTACACGATTATATTAAATCGACAAAAAAACCGTTTATAGAACATTACGATAACGAAGAATACATTGAAGCATACTCACAATTTTACGATAAAATCCTTTAAGAAACTTATGAATACAAAATTTACAGTTGTTGCCAAAAAAATAAATACAAGCTTTTTGGTGTTGTTGATTTTTGGCGCAATTTTATTTAATTACTCCTGTAACGACGATGCAAACATATTGGGATCAAATCTTATTTCAGATAACGATAAAATTAGTTATCTGTATGATACAACCCACTTTAATTTTACTAGTTTTATTGAAACACAAAAGCATTACAGGTCAAAAAATCTGACAAGTTATTACGTTGGTTTGATAAACAGCTCATATCATGGATCATTTGAAGGAAGCCTTGTTACACAATTCAAACCTAACCAGATTGCAAATGTTTTTAAAACTGCCACAGTCGATTCCGCTGTACTTTTTCTAAATGTTGATTCAATATACGGAGTAACCAACAATAACTTTATTATAAACGTTTACCAACTTGATTCTGCAATCTCAGAAGATCCGATTTATTATATCTCTACTGATTTTAGTAACATGTATTCTGAATCAAATCAAATAAATACTAGTTACAGAATTCAAGGAGATTCTATTATCGCATTTAAGTTAAGCCCCGAATTTACTGATTTGCTGATTAATAACACATATGCTGAAAACGATACTGTTGATTCGTTATTTTCAGAAACTTTTAAAGGAATTGCGATTGTTCCACAAAACCCAGCAGTTATGGGAGGACAACTTTTTAAAGTAAATACTATATCGGGAAACTCAAGAATTGCAGTTTTTTACGATGATTCACTAAGTGCCTCATACTATTTCAGTAATGGAAATCGATTTGGTACTTACAAATACAATACAGCAGGATCGCAACTTAACAACTTTTTAGAAAACCCTGAAGCCGAAAGTGACTCGTTAATCTATTTGCAAGGTCTTAGTGGTGTTCATTCCAAAGTAATTCTAAATAACTATATCGATTGGATTAATGTATCAAAATATTCGATTATTAAGGCCGAATTGATTTTCCCTATTTATGAAACCGGAGAATCTCAAAATTTCTTTTACCCAGATAATTTATATCTTGCACATGCCGATTCAGATTCTACTTTCGTAACCACTATTGATGCTGATAATAGTAAGTTTTTTGATGGAACACTTGACCTTCCTAAAAATCAATATCGATTTGATATATCACGATACTTGCAAAACCTGTTAAACGGGAAAACAACCGATTCGTGCATGTATATCAGAATTAATAATTATAATTCGGAACCCAACAGAGTGGTGTTAAAATCAGGCGATGATATAAAACTCAAAATTACATATACCAAACATTAGTAAATTATGTGTGGAATAGTAGGTTACATTGGCGACAAACAAGCTTATCCTATTCTTATTAATGGATTAAAGCGACTTGAATACCGTGGTTACGATTCTGCAGGAGTCTCAATTCTGAATAAAACAGTTAAAGTATTTAAAAAGAAAGGTAAAGTATCCGATCTTGATGATTTTGCTTCAAAAAAAGATACTTCAGGAACAATTGGAATTGGACATACTCGCTGGGCTACGCATGGCGAGCCAAATGATGTAAATGCCCATCCTCATATCTCAATGAATGGTCATTTTATCCTTATTCATAACGGTATAATTGAAAACTACAGCCGCCTAAAGGAAAAACTAACCGACAGAGGATATAAATTTAAATCAGAAACCGATACCGAAGTATTGGCCAACCTGATTGAATACATCTATTTAAAAGGTAAAGTTACTGCAGAAATTGCTGTTCGCTTAGCCCTTTCAAAGGTTGTTGGAGCGTACGGATTAGCTATTATTTGCAAAGGCGAACCTGACAAACTTATTGCTGCACGAAAAGGCAGTCCTCTTGTAATTGGTGTTGGCGAAGGCGAATATTATATTGCATCTGATGCAACTCCTATCGTTGAACATACTAAAAGTGTTATTTACCTTAACGACGATGACGTTGCAATTCTTAGTCGCGATGGATTAAATCTTAAAACAATCAAAAATGATAGCCTTATTCCAAAAATTCAAAAGGTAGATTTGGATATTGGGGAGATCGAAAAAAATGGTTTTGATCATTTTATGATGAAAGAAATCTTTGAACAACCACGATCAATCTTTGATACATTTAGAGGAAGAGTTTCTCTTGAAAAAAAGGAGATTCATTTAGGCGGATTATATACAGTGCTTCCAAAGCTTGTTGAAGCTAAAAGAATAATAATCATTGGTTGTGGAACATCTTGGCATGCAGGATTAGTAGGTGAGTATTTAATTGAAGAACTTGCCAGAATCCCTGTTGAGGTTGAGTATGCTTCGGAGTTCAGATACAGAAGTCCCATTATTTATCCAGACGATATAATAATAGCAATCAGTCAGAGTGGTGAGACTGCCGATACGCTGGCGGCTATAAAACTGGCTAAACAGTCGGGAGCAACAGTATTAGGTATTTGCAATGTTGTTGGATCAAGCATTCCTCGAGAAACTCACGCAGGTGTTTATACCCATGCCGGACCAGAGATTGGTGTAGCATCAACAAAAGCATTTACTGCTCAGGTTACAGTGCTTACTATGATGGCAATAGCTTTAGGTCACGAAAGAGGAACAATTGATAAAAAGGATTTTGAAGAATTAATTAATGAACTTCATAGTATTCCTTCGAAAATTGAAAAAATATTAAAAAAGAACAAAGATTACTTAAAGGTTAGCAAGCTTTATAAAGACGCAACTAACTTCTTATATCTTGGACGTGGTAGTTTATTCCCTGTAGCTCTTGAAGGGGCTTTAAAGCTCAAGGAAATATCGTATATCCATGCAGAAGGTTATCCTGCAGCCGAAATGAAACACGGACCCATTGCTCTTATTGATGAAAAGATGCCTGTAGTAGTTTTGGCAACCAAGGATAAATCGTACGAAAAGATTGTATCAAATATTCAGGAAGTAAAAGCCAGAAAAGGAATCGTTATAGCTGTAGTAAGTGAAGGAGATACCATAATTAAAAAACTGGCAGATCATACACTCGAAATACCAGAAACAAGAGAAGAACTTTCAGCTCTGCTAGCAGTAATCCCTCTGCAAATACTTTCTTATCATATTGCTGTACTGCGTAATTGCAATGTTGACCAGCCTCGTAATCTTGCAAAATCAGTTACGGTAGAATAATTGAAACATTTTTATACATAAAAAGCAGCGTTTCCGCTGCTTTTTTTTATCTCTGGCTATATTGTTTATCGTAATATTTTTCGTAATCACCACTTAAAATGTGATTTAACCAATCTTCGTTTTGCAAATACCAATCAACTGTTTTTTCGAGTCCTTCGGCAAACTGTAACGAAGGTTTCCATCCCAGCTCTTTCTGAATTTTTGATGAATCAATTGCATATCGTAAATCATGTCCTGCACGATCTTTTACAAAAGTAATTAGTTGAGCAGATTCTCCCTTTGCACGATTAAGCTTTTTGTCCATAATCTCGCATAGCGTATAGATAAGATCAATATTTTTCCATTCGCTATTTCCACCAATATTATAGGTATCGCCTACCTTGCCCTTATGAAAAATCAAATCAATAGCATTAGCATGATCAATAACAAATAACCAATCGCGGATATTTTCACCCTTTCCATAAATAGGAATTGGTTTTTTGTTTTTTATGTTATTGATTGAAAGAGGAATAAGCTTTTCGGGAAATTGATTTGGTCCATAATTGTTTGAGCAATTCGAAATAACTACAGGTAATTTATAGGTGTGATGATATGCTCTTACTAAATGATCTGAACTTGCTTTGGATGCTGAATATGGACTTCTTGGATCGTAAGCTGTTTCTTCGATAAATAAACCTTCGTCACCGAGCGAACCGTAAACCTCATCGGTAGAGATATGATAGAACTTTTTATTCTGAAGACCCTGTCCCCATGTTTTTCGGGCGGCATTTAATAAGTTAACTGTTCCAACAATGTTGGTCATAATAAACTGGTTTGGATCAGCAATTGATCGATCAACATGAGATTCGGCGGCAAGATGAATTACACCATCAAATTGATATCTGGCAAAAAGCTCATCAATAAATTTCTCATTGGTAATATCACCTATTTCGAAAGTATAGTTGGGTGCATTTTCTATATCTTTCAGATTTTCAAGGTTTCCTGCATAAGTAAGTGCATCAAGATTTATAATTTTATAGTCAGGGTATTTATTTACGAATAACCGCACAACATGCGAACCAATAAATCCGGCTCCTCCGGTAATTAATAATTTCATTATAATATTTTTTAATTTAACAATACAACCTATTTGTAAGAAACTATTTGAAATCCATTTTACGGTTAATATACTCTTCGTAATTTTTCACTAATGGAACATACTTTTGTTCTACAATTGGTGATGAAATCATGTAATCGGCTGTTGACCTGTTGCAAGCTGTTGGTACATTGTAAAGAACAGCAATTCTAAGCAGAGCCTTAACATCCACATCATGCGGTTGTGGTTGCATCGGGTCCCAAAGAAAAATAAGCATATCTATCTTTCCTTCGGCAATTAAAGCCCCTAATTGCTGATCACCACCCAAAGGACCAGATTTAAGTCTTGTTATGTTGAAATCCTTTAACTTCTCAGCAGGTAAATTCTGCTCCATAACCTCCTGAACAAGCCTACCTGTTGTTCCAGTACAAATCAACTTATGCCTATGGAGTTTATCAAAATTATTTTTAACCCATTCGGCCAAATCTTTTTTACGATTATCATGAGCAACAAGTCCTATATTTTTAATATCATCCATTTAACAACTAATTATTCAAGATTTCTGCAAAATTTTTCCCATTCCCAGGCTGATTTTAATGTGTCTTCGAGACTAACTTCGGCTTTCCAGCCTAATTCATTGTTCGCAAATTGGGTATCAGCAAAAACAGCTTCGGTATCACCCTCACGGCGACCAACAATTTTATATTTCAAATCCTGTCCGGTAGATTTTTTGAACGCATTAACAACCTCCAACACTGAAGAACCTTTGCCAGTACCAAGGTTAAAAACCTCAAAATTATTTTTAGTTTTTTCTTCCAACATTCTTTTTACCGAAACAACATGGGCTTTTGCAAGATCTACAACATTAATATAATCACGTATTGCTGTACCATCTGGAGTGTTGTAATCATTACCAAACACTTTTAACTCATCGCGAACACCTGCCGCAGTTTGAGTAATAAATGGAATTAAATTATTTGGAACTCCTATTGGTAATTCTCCAATTAATGCTGAAGGATGTGCTCCAATTGGATTGAAATATCTAAGAGCAATTGCTTTTAATGATTCGTGGGATTTTATGGTATCAGAAATAATTTCTTCGGCCATTTGTTTTGTATTTCCATAAGGCGATGTAGCGTTTTTAATTGGTGCTTTCTCGGTTATTGGCAATTCATCGGGCTCTCCATAAACCGTACACGAAGAGGAGAAAACAAGGTTATGAACTTTATAATCTATCATCCCTTGCAATAGGTTCATTAACGATACTAGGTTGTTGTGATAATACATTAATGGTTTTTCAACTGATTCGCCCACAGCTTTATATGCGGCAAAATGAATAACTGCGCATACTTTTCTGTAAATCTTAAAGAAATTATGAACTCTTTCATTATCACATAAATCAAACTGTTCGAAATATGGTCGGCGACCTGTGATTTTGTCAATACCATCTAAAACAGATTTTTCTGAATTAGAAAGATTATCAATAATTACTACATCAAACCCTTCGTTCATCAATTCTACAACCGTGTGCGATCCAATATAACCTGTTCCTCCTGTTACTAATACTAATTTATGCATTAAAATATCTTTAGAATGGTAAAAATAATCATTAAAATGTAATTCTTGGTCAACTTATTTAAAAGTCAGTTATAAAATTGATGTATCATGCAATTGTACCGTGAAAAATTTCTATATATTTGTTTTTGTTAAAAATGGATATTAAAACCTACATAAAAGATTATTTGTTAGTAAACGATGGAATAATTATTCCAGGGTTTGGTGGATTTATCTCTGAGCATGAATCTGCTGTTTTTGATTTAAATGAAAATGTGTTTTTACCTCCATCTAAAAAATTAGTATTTAAGCCCGATTTTTCATACAAGGACGATTCGTTTGCTGAGTTTATTGCTCAAAATGAAGCAATTGAATTAAAAGATGCTATTGAAAAGCTGGATGCATTTGTGGTAAATTTAAAAACCCAGCTTAAAAATAAAAAATCAGTTACCATTGAGGATGTAGGCACCTTTACGTTATCGAAAAAAGATGAAGTTTTGTTTGAACAGGATAAAAAAACGAACTTCTTAGCAGATTCATTTGGGTTAAATTCTGTAAAAACAACTAGAATAGCTGACAAAAAGGAATTGAGTATCAAAAACAAAACCCCAAAATCAAAAAAATCATTAAAAAAACCACTTGTATTTGCAGGTAGTTTTATTATTCTGGCAGCTTTATTAATCCTTGCATGGGATTTTACTACAGGATTTACTGATCTAAGCTTTTTTTCAGGTAATCTGCAAACTGAAACATTACAAACAACAGAAACAACAACAAAATCTGTTGAATATCTCGATAGTATTGCCCGAGCTGACAGTATCAAAGCCAATATTAACAAGACAATTGATGTTACTACCGGTAAAAAAGAAGCTCTCTTTTATACTGATCAGAAAAAAGATTCAGAAACATCAACCCCAGAATTCTCTAAATTTTATATTATAGCTGGTAGTTTTCAGAGTTTAAACAAAGCCGAAATCTTTTGCAAAGAACTTAATAAAAAAGGGTATTCAACCGAAATAATACACTCCGACAATAATCTTTTTAGAATTTCGATTGCATCGTACTCTTCTGAAGGAGTTGCTTTAAAAGAGCTGTATAAACTTAGAACCAACCCCGAAATAAAACAAGTATGGATTTTAAAATCCAACTAGTTTTTTTACTACATCTTCACCATTTTTTAAATCAATCCAGAGAGTTTGTATTCCCAATAGTTTAGCTGTTTTGATGTTTGCTTCGGAATCATCAATAAATAATGTTTCTTCAGGAATCAGGTTGCTGTGTTTGAGAACATGCATGTAAATATCTAAATCAGGTTTTCGGTGCCCTATCTCAAATGAATAATAAGCTTTTTCAAACAAGGTATTGAAACTAAAACCATAAACCGCATTAAAATCTGAGTTGTATTTATCGAAATGAATTTTGTTTGTGTTACTTAACAGAAATATGCGGTACTTTCTTTTTACATATTGAATTAGTTTTATTCTATCCTTAGGAAAATCAAGCAACATAGCACTCCAAGCTTCATCAATTTGAGCATCACTGACTGATTTGCTAATATGTTTTCGGATTTCCATTCTAAACTGCTCGGGAGTAATTAACCCTTTCTCCAATAAATCGAATAAATCGATTTGATTAAGCAGCGAATAGCTTTTTTCAAAATCATCAAATCCCAGATTTTTCATCTCAGAGGCTGTTTTCTGAGTATCAAGATTGATGATTACACCACCCAAATCGAAAATAATATTTTTTATATAATCTTTATTCATAGATTTTTATGAAATTGGACAGCAAAAATAGAAAACATTTACAGAATCCCTGATCTTTTTATAAATTTACATTTGTATTTGGGTTTTATAATTGGACTAAAGTCCAATTATCAGTTATATTTATAACCCCAGCCTTCCTGCTTGCCAGCAGGCAAGAAGGCTGGGGTTAATCAAAACTTAAAGTAACTGGGCTTTAGCCCATTATATTTTCTTGATTATAATGGGTAATTTTATCAAAAATCATTTCAATGCGAATAAACAATAAGAATTACCAAACCATATGGGTAAAAGATAATAATCATAAAACGATTCAGATTATTGATCAGCGTTTCTTACCGTTTGAATTTAAGACAGCTGATTTAAAATCATACAAAGATGTTTTTGTTGCTATTAAAGACATGTGGCTTCGTGGAGCTCCGCTGATTGGTGTTGCCGGAGCATATGGAATGTATCTCGGATTATTAGAGATTGATTCAGAAAAAAACTTACAAGAAGAAATCAGTAAGATTGCATTGTATTTAAAATCAGCACGCCCAACAGCAGTAAATCTTCAGTTTGCTGTTGATCTGGTTACTGATCAAATAAAAAATAAAAAATCACTTGAAGAAAAAATAAAAACTGCTTTTAAAATTGCAAATAATCTCAGAAATAAAGAAATAGAAAACTGTCAAAAGATTGGTAAATATGGATTACCATTAATAGAAAAAATAAGTAAAGCAAAAAAAGGAGAAACGGTTAATATTTTAACTCATTGCAACGCAGGCTGGCTGGCCTGTATCGATTATGGAACAGCAACATCACCTATTTATTTGGCACACCAAAAAGGAATAAAAATACATGTTTGGGTTGATGAAACACGACCTCGAAACCAGGGATCGCGGCTTACTGCTTTTGAGCTTGGCCAGGAAGGAATTCCACATACTGTAATTGCTGATAATACAGGTGGATTACTTATGCAAAAAGGGATGGTTGACATGGTAATTGTTGGCAGCGACAGAACATCAGCAAATGGAGATGTGGCTAATAAAATTGGTACTTACCTTAAAGCCCTTGCAGCGCACGCTAATAATATTCCGTTTTATGTGGCTCTTCCATTATCAACCATAGATTGGGATATTAAAAATGGAGTAACACAAATTCCAATTGAAGAAAGAGATGAAAACGAGGTACGATTTGTTGAAGGATGGGATGGCAAAAAAATAAATCAGGTTTTAGTTATGCCCGAAAATAGCCCCGCATTAAATTATGGATTCGATATTACTCCTGCAAAATATGTTACAGCTCTAATTACTGAGAAAGGAATATGCAAAGCAACGAAGAAAGATTTATCAAAACTTAAATAATAATGCATCCTTCGATAAACTCAGGATGACAAACCTCAGTGTGATATTTTAATTAGTATGTCATAGTGAACGTTGTCGAAATATGACAGAGAAAATCGATTAAATAAAATATGAATTGTGAAAAAAATTAACGAAGGTTATATTAAGTTTAATTTGCAATGGGAAAAAAAATCTGTTGACTTTCCAGGAACCATTATCTCTGAGCTAAATATATTTAGAACCAAACTTTTTGATTTTGGGCTTATTGGTATGTACCCAAATGGAATAGGATTTGGAAATATAAGCTCTAGAATCGCAAACACAGATCAATTCATTATTTCGGGATCTGCCACAGGTCAATTAAGAACGCTAACTAAAGAACACTTTTCTCTTGTTACAGGATTTGAAATTGAAAAAAATACAGTCATTTGCCAGGGGCAAATTGCAGCCTCATCAGAATCGATGAGTCATGCTGCTCTCTACAAATCGAACCAAAACATAAACGCAGTTGTACATGTTCATCATAAAAAATTATGGGAGAAATATTTAAATAACCTGCCCGCAACGCCCAAAAATGCTGAATATGGAACACCTAAGATGGCTAATGAAATTAAAAAACTGGCACATGTATCAGAGGGAATTATCATTATGGGTGGACATGAAGAAGGAATTGTGAGTTTTGGAATAACCCTCGAAGAGGCAACAAACAAAATTATTAAACTTTACGACACATTATAAAATGATAAAAGTTGGAATTATTGGAGGATCGGGACTTGAAAATCCAGATATTTTAAAATCACCCCAAACAAAAAAGATCGTTACTCCTTATGGCAATCCCAGCTCAGAATTAACAGTTGGCAAAATAGGAAAAATAGAAGTTGCCATTCTTTCGCGACATGGAAAAAAACATACTATTCCTCCTACACAGGTAAATAATAGGGCCAATATCTGGGCCTTGAAAGAATATGGATGTGATTTTATTCTGGCAACCACAGCTTGCGGTAGTTTACGCGAAGAAATAAGTCGCGGCGATCTGGTTATTCTCGATCAGTTTATTGATTTTACAAAACATAGAAGTGTAAGCTTTTTCGACAAGTTTGAACCCGGTGAAATGAAACATACCGTAATGGCTGATCCGTTTCATGAGAAACTCAGAACAATTCTAATAAAATCTGCTGATGAACTAAATCTAAGGTATCATAAAAAAGGTACGGTGGTTACCATCGAAGGACCTCGATTTTCGACACGCGCAGAATCAAATATGTTCAGGTTATGGGGTGCTGATGTAATTAACATGTCGACAGCACCGGAAGTAATACTGGCAAATGAGCTGGAAATTCCTTATGCAGCAATTGCCATGAGTACAGATTACGATTGCTGGAAAACGAATGAAGAACCGGTTACCTGGAAAGAAATAATTGAGATTTTTAACCAGAATGTACATAATGTGATTGGGCTACTCTTTGCAACAATGGAGAAAATTGGCAATCAGGAATAAATTTATTTATAATTTGGAAACTGGAAAAATGGATTGTTGGAAAGATGGTATGGTTTTTTTAAGCTATTCATAGAACAGCATGTAGATTTTTATACTAGTGCAATCTTCCATTATTCCAATTATCCAGTAAAAATGAAGATAAAAAACATAGGATTTTTTTTAAAATTATTGCTTAATTAATAACATTTCGTTAATATTGCAATCCGAATTTTATCGCAAGATAAAAAAGGGCCCATAGCTCAGCTGGTTAGAGCATCTGACTCATAATCAGAGGGTCCCTGGTTCGAGCCCAGGTGGGCCCACAAAAGTGGGAAAAGGAGATACGAAAGTGTCTCCTTTTTTATTAAAAAACCCTATTAAGAATTTTTTGTCTCTGGTGCCAAAAAATACAAAAACAACGATTTTTTCTATTTTTCGGGATTCGAGCCCAGATTGGAAATCCTCGATTGCCGAAAGCACATCGGGGTGGACCTACAAGCAACAAGAGTAAACCCTTGTAGACTAAACCTCTGCAAGGGTTCTTCTTTTGAGTTACTTAATCAAAATATTATTTATATTTGCATATATTTATATAGTTATATTATGGAATTTAAACAATTAGAAATAAAGCAAGAAGGGAATTGGTTTAGCAGGTTGTTTTACTCGAAACAATTCAGAAAATCGATTATTTATATCCTTATCGGAGCAATTTTAGGTTTTGTATTTACTTACGTTGCCGAAGGGCTGCAGATAAGCAGCTTGAATACAAAAGATATTATAACGAATGTTTTTTTTGGTGCTTTCTTTGGATTTTTTATTACTAATAGTCCATGTGCGCGAAACCAATGCTAACCTGGTTTAACTAAAATATAAAAGGATTTACAGAAATGTGAATCCTTTTTTATTTACTAAGTATTTCGCTATTAATCTGTTATTTTGGAGCGCTGTTAAGTAATTTTTTTTATTTAAGTAAAGTTCTGTAATTTAGTATCGATGCAATCCTTCTTTTCAACATATCTTTTGCCCTTATCGCTCATTATTATAATGATGGGAATGGGGTTGTCGCTCGAAAGAAGAGATTTTGTGAATATTTTCAAGTATCCAAAAGCTATTTTAACAGGTATAATTTGTCAGTCCCTTGTTTTGCCTATAATAGCTTTTTTGCTGGTTGGTTTTTCGAATCTCGATCCGGTTTTTAAGGTTGGATTCATTCTTATTACTGCATGTGCCGGAGGATCAGCAACAAATTTAATTACCCATTTATTACATGGTAACTTAGCATTATCTGTTTCGCTTACATCTATCAATAGCTTGATAATACTAATTACCTTACCCCTGACTGTTAATCTTGGATTATCAGTTTTTATCGGCATCGAAAGCGATATTCGTTTATCCTTTCAAGATACAGTAATCAATATTTTGTTTACTATTATTGTTCCAATGCTTATAGGAATGGTTATTCGTGCTAATTACCATAATTTTGCACTTAAATCAGAAAAACCTTTAAAGATTATCCTTCCAGTTATTCTTTTTACCGTATTTGTAATTATCATATTCTTTGATAAAGGAGGTAAAAACACCAACCTAAGCGACTACTATTTTCTTATTCCGTGGGCATTTGCACTTAACTTTATTTCAATGGCTATAGTTTATTTTATTTCGCGAGGTTTACGTCTTGGAGGTAAGAACAACATCACCATAAGCATTGAAGTTGGTTTAAAAAACAGCATTGTAGGTATTTATGTAGCTCAAAACCTTTTGAACAATTATGATATGGCAATGGTTTCTGTAATTTATGGTTCATTAACATTTTTTAGTACCATTTTGCTTGCCTACCTTGAGAAAAGAATAGAACTTTGGGGATTCAGATATCGAAAAATATTCAATCATTAAATGACTTTTTTATAAAAAAACAGTAACTTACACCCTTGAAATTACATCTAAAAAAGACTAACAGAAAAACAATAACATACATGAAAACACTAAAAAACTACTTGAAAATAACTAGTTTAGTAGCAATAGCAGTAATTGCTCTGGTAACCCTTACCAACTGCGGCGGCAAAAAGGGAGAACCTGTTAATACCTCAGCAGAAAAGCTGGATAAAGCAAAAATTGAAAAAACTGTTCGTGAGGTGGTTTATCCATTACCAACATCGTTCGAGGTAATAAATATGATTAATAAAATTGAAGCTAGTTATATCCTTGGGCTTACTAATCCTATAACTAATGTTGATAAGTACTTTATGGACAAAGCACAGGCATTAAATCTTGGCATTTATAGCGCAGATTTAAGTTATGCCAGCACATATAACATGAAACAGGAAGTTATGAATTTTATCGATGTTTCTGAAAAACTGGTTAAAGAACTTGAAATAACAGACGCTTTTAACAGTGATTTTATTGAAGAGATTGAAACAAATATCGACAATAAAGATATTCTCATTGAGTTAATTACCGAATCATTTTATGACACCTATGAATACTTGGTACATAATAATAAAGAAGATTTATCATTACTCGTTTTAACTGGCAGTTGGGTTGAAGCTATGTATATTTCTTGCAATATCTCTAACACCGTATATAGCAATCCAGAACTTGTAAAGGTTATTATGCACCAAAAAACAGCTTTGGATAAATTAATTGAATTACTTAATGCTCATTCAACACACGAATCAATTGCAGCCATCATAACTAATTTAAACCCAATTAAATCAATTTATGATAGTATTGATGCAAATGGTATTACCCAAAAACAGCTTGATGAAATTATAAAACAAACCGAAGCATTACGAGTAAAGATTATTTCATAAAAAATTAAAATCTACCTAAAACTCATACCAAAAGTATGAGTTTTTTTTTGCTAATAATGCAGTAAAAATTTGCGCTTAATAAACAATTTAGGCTATTTTTATATGTTTTGATTTATTATTCTCAACTTTAAGATTCATCAATAGCGTTATGAGCGAATCGGTATTAAACGCACTCATACATTTATTTGCAATAGTAGCGAATGTAAACCCCGATGGCATTACAGCCAAAGGGAGAAGAATTGTTGAACAATACCTTTCGCGTTATGTTAATAATGATCTTGTTAAGGAATATCTGCGACTCTTCGACAATTACTACGAGTTTTATCAGAGAGAATTAAACTCAGAAGATAATGATGATCAACCCGAAAATATTTCGTTAATTTCCTTTCAGATTTCAAATGTTTGTAGCCAGATAAAAAAAGGTCTTTTACGTAATGAGAGGGTAATCGTATTTCTACAACTTCTCGAGTTTGTTCATGAAGATCAGATAGTAACTGATCAGGAGCTTGAATTTATTAAAACCGTAGCACGCGTATTTAACCTTTCTGATAGTGAGTTTATCAATTTTAAGTCATTTATATTCGATGGAAATCCTGATTTGCTCGAACCCGACAAAGTGCTGGTAATTGATAATCAGATTCGTGAATGGTCTGATAGCCTTGCCTGGGTTATGAAAAAGAAAATTTCTTCAGAGCCTGCTCATCGGTATTTATATCGTAAAAATTTATATGGAAAATTTGTTGTTTTCTACATTCAATCGATTAAAGCATTTATATTCAGATATTTTGGTGAATTAAACCTTTTTATCGAAGGGCAAAAAATTATTTCGGGCCGACCTTATTATTTTAAAAGAGGATCAATTATAAAAGGCCCTAATATTGAATCAATTTATTATCATGATATTGCTTCAAAATTTTCAAATCTTCAGCCTGAAGAACGATTAATATTTTCGGCCGAAGATCTGGAATTTAAGTTCAAAAACAGTAAAAATGGAATTCAAAAATTTAATTTTTCTGTTCAGTCGGGTCAGCTGATAGGTATTATGGGCGGAAGCGGAGTGGGTAAATCTACTTTGTTAAACCTATTGAGTGGTAAACTCCGGCCTACAAGCGGAAAAGTTAAAATTAACAATTACAATATACACTATCACAGAAAATCGTTAACCGGAATAATTGGTTTTGTGCCGCAAGATGATTTGTTATTCGACGAATTAACGGTTTATCAGAATTTGTACTATAACGCCAAACTCTGTTTTAGCAATTTCAGCGAACATCAGATCATCGAAAAAGTAAATTCAGTATTAATTGATCTCGATCTTTACGATGCACGCGATTTACAAGTAGGTAATCCATTAAAAAAATTCATAAGCGGAGGTCAGCGAAAAAGATTAAATATAGGACTTGAGTTAATGCGTGAGCCTAAGATTCTTTTTGTTGATGAGCCTACATCAGGCCTATCATCGATGGATTCGGAAAACATTATGAATCTGTTAAAAGAACAATCACTTAAAGGACGACTTGTTTTTGCAAACATCCATCAGCCCTCATCTGATAACTTTAAACTGCTTGATAACCTATGGGTACTAGACAAAGGAGGCTATCCTATTTACCAGGGCAACCCGATAGATGCCATTGTATATTTTAAAACAATTACTTCGTTAGTAAATGCTGCCGAAAGCGAATGTGTCTGCTGTGGAACCATTAATCCGGAGCAATTATTACAGATTGTCGAAGCCAAAGAGATTGATGAGTACGGAAAAGAGACGAGGACACGAAAAACCAGCCCTGAAGCTTGGTATTACCGATATATAGAAAATATTGAGAAGAAATTACCATTAAGTCATTCAGAAGAAAAACTACCCGATTCAGAATTTAAAATACCCGATTTTCTGCGACAGTTTAAGGTTTTTTGTATGCGAAATATTATTTCGAAACTTGAAAACAAACAATATTTGCTAATTAACCTTTTAGAAGCTCCGTTACTTGCAGTTATACTCGGTTTTTTTACAAAATATATTACAAGCAGCGGATATGTTTTCGCCGAAAATAAAAATCTACCTGTGTTTTTATTTATGTCGGTTGTGGTGGCAATTTTTCTTGGATTAACTGTTAGTGCTGAAGAGATTATAAAAGATCGTAAAATTCTGGAAAGGGAATCGTTCTTACAATTAAGTTGGTTTAGCTATATCAACTCAAAAATAGCGTTTTTATTTGCTCTATCGGCATTACAAACCTTTATGTACGCATTAATAGGAAACAGCATACTCGAAATTCATGGTATGCTTATCCCCTTCTGGTTAATTCTTTTCTCTGCTTCGTGTATTGGTAATATTATCGGCCTAAATATTTCATCAGGGCTAGATTCGGTAATTGCAATTTATGTTCTAATTCCGCTCATACTTGTTCCGCAGCTTTTATTAGGAGGAGCAATGATTCCGTTCGATGATCTTCACAAAAGCTTAACATCCCGAATATATGTTCCTGTAATCGGGAACCTAATGCCAACGCGATGGGCATATGAAGCACTTGCTGTTGAACAATTTAAAAATAATGATTTTGAGAAAAACTTTTTTAAAGATGAACAGATTATCAGCAATAATGAGTATCGTACCGGATTTCTTATCCCTCAGATGGAAACAAAACTTGAGACTATTATTAATAAAAGATTTTCAAACATTGATTCTGTTTCAGTAATTAAAGATATTCGATTACTTAGGAATGAATTTGAGTATCTGGCAAAGAGTACAGGTGTTGCTCCTTTCGAATTTATTGAACTGTTAAACTATCAAACATTTACCGAGGAAATAGCTGAAAGTGTTTATGGATATTTATATTTCCTTCGAATGACCTTTACAGAAGAACAAAAGCTTGCTACCGATCGAAAAGAAAAGATATATAACGAGTTAGTTGGCAAAATGGGCAGCAGCGAATTTGTAAAGTATCGACAGCGCTATTACAATAAAAAATTGGCCGATTTGGTATTAAACAGAAACGAACTATTTAAAATTTATCAGACCGAAACACATTTCATTCAGAAAAAAGATCCTGTGTTTATGGAGCCAACATCAAATTATGGACAGGCTCATTTTTATTCACCTGTAAAAATTATCATGGGAATTAAAATCGATACTAAATGGTTTAATATACTTATGATGTGGATCGGTGTTGGAGTTTTATATTCCACGTTATTTCTTGATTTATTGCGCGTAACAATTAAATATTTTCAGAATTTAAACCTCAAAGAAAAATTCAGAAAAAACAGTACGAGTTAAAAAAAATCAAATCAATTGATGAATACTAAATATTATATTAATTTTAGGGTGATAAAATCAATATCAGATAATTACAAATAAAGTTAACCGATTTTTACCATAAGCTATGGGATTTAAAAATATGGAAATAGATAAAACTAATGATACTCCCTATGTATTATTAGAACAAGGAAACATAAAACTGCACGGCAGATCAATGCCCGAAAATGTATTGATTTTTTTTGATCCTATAACCGAATGGATAAGGAAATATTGCGAAAACCCTGCCTCATACACGAATATCGATTTAAACCTGACTTATACAAATAGCTGTTCAATTAAGATTATAAGTGATTTGTTGCGGATGCTCGATAGCAAATTTAAACAAGGCTTTGATATGAAAATACATTGGACTTACGAACAAAACGATGAGTCGGCAAAAGAAACAGGTCATGAGCTTGAATCGATGTTAAAAATTCCGTTTGAGTATAACGAAATAGAAACAGAAACCAAAAATAAAAAACGCATTCTGGTAAAAAATCTGCTAACCGGTAAAACGGGTGAGATTTCGCAGCGATATTGGGAAACTATAAAAGGAAACGGCCACGATAGGGATTTTGAAATTCTCGAAAGCTAATTTTACTAAAAACACCTATTTTTATTCAACCTAATCAGGTTTTAAAAGCAATTTAAAAATAATTAGTACAAAGTAATCTCATTAATTAAACTGTTGTTTTAAACTTCCATTATGCTCTCAATATGCATTCCTATTTACAATTTTAATGTAGTAAAGTTAGTCAATGAATTGCATAATCAGGCCACTCTATTACAAATCAATTTTGAAATACTATGCATTGATGATTGTTCTGACCCAGATTTTAAACATCAGAATAAACCAATTGCTAGTTTAAGTCATGTAAATTATATCGAGCTGAATGAAAATATTGGTCGCTCAAAAATTCGTAATTTGTTTCTTCAGTACGCTTCATTTAATTATTTGTTATTTCTCGATTGCGACGCATTGATAAGTTCGTATTTATTTATACAGAATTATATTGATGCAATTAAAACTGATAAACAGGTTGTTTGTGGAGGGTTAACCTATAACAAAAAGAAACCTGCCAGAAATTTCCGGCTAAGATGGAAATACGGGATAAAAAAAGAAGTTATTCCTTTCGAAATTAGAAAGAGCAATCCATATAAATCATTTAATACCATTAATTTTTTAATCAACAAAAGCACTTTTAAGCAAATTCAATTTGATGAAAGAATTAATGGTTATGGTCATGAAGATACATTATTTGGATATAAGTTAAGAAAGAACAATATCACTATTGTTCATATTAATAACCCTGTAATTAACGATTCGCTTGAGAAGAATGATGAATTTATAAGAAAAACAGAACAGGCTATAGAAAATCTAATACAAATAAATGAAATGGTAAATGATCCAGATTTTATTAAAGGAATAACACTCTTAAGAACATATGATAAGCTTAGAAAATTCCATATTCTGTTTTTAGTAAAAGTACTTTTTAGGATTATAAAAAGAACAACTCGCATAGTATTAATTTCAGGTTGTTCTTGCCAAAATCTATTTGCATTTTATAAATTAGGATTTCTAATCCAAAGGATAAATAATAACTAATGATTTAATCCTATTCTGTTTTGGGTTGTCAAATGAGTTTAATACTTACCATTATGAAATCCATAATTAGTTTGCTTTTTTGTTGCATAATAATTATCTCTTGTACACAACAAAGGACTATCGATAAACTTTCAGATAATGAAGTTATCGGGTTAATCTATTCCGAAGCAGAAAGAAGTACTGAGTCTTACGAAAATCTTCGATACTTAACTACTAATTATACAAAACGACTGGCTTGTTATCCTCAGAGTATAGAAGCCGCAAAGTGGACCAAATCAGTAATGGAAGATATGAATTTCGATAAGGTGTTTTTGCAGGAAGCACAAGTGATGAATTGGAAAAGAGGATCGCAAGAAATTGGATTTATCAAAGTTAAAGGGGAAAAAATTCCGGTTAATGTTTGTTCTCTGGGTCGCGGAATAGCAACTCCCGAAAGAGGAATAGAAGCCAATGTTGTTGAAGTGAATGGGTTGGAAGCTCTTGCTCAGTTGCAGCCAAAAGATGTGGAAGGAAAAATAATATTTTTAAATCAGGCAATGAATCCTACTTACGGAAATCCATTTCAGGCATATGGCGAAGCTGCCGGACAACGATTTATGGGGCCGATTTTAGCTGCCGAAAAAGGAGCTGTTGGTACAGTTATACGCTCATTGACTTGTGCAGTTGATACTTTTCCACATACTGGTGTTACACGAAAAGTGGAAGGTGAACCTACTGTTCCATCTGTAGCCATTGCCACCAAACATGCCAATTTACTTAGCGATCTGTTAAAAGAAAATCCAGATTTAAAATTTTATTTTAAAACCGATTGTAAAAATTTACCCGATAAAATTTCATTTAATACTATTGGCGAAATAAAAGGAACAGAGTTTCCGAACGAATATATAGTTATTGGCGGTCATCTCGATGCATGGGATAACAGCCCCGGAGCACATGACGATGGTGGTGGTTGCATGCAGGCAATAGAAGTTTTAAGATTATTTAAAGAACTTGGAATTAAACCAAAACATTCTATTCGCGCTGTAATGTATATGGACGAAGAGATTTCGCAAGGCGGTGGACGTGCTTATGCAGAGCAAGCAAGAAAAAATGGAGAAATTCATATCGCAGCTATCGAAAGCGATCGTGGTGTTGATAAACCTTTAGGGTTTTCAATTGATACGTCACCTGAAAAATTAGCTAAAATTGTTTCGTGGAGCGAGCTTTTTAAACCTTATGATGCAACTATTTTTATTGCTGGTGGTGGTGGCGTTGACATTGCTCCCTTAAAAGACCACGGAACAGTACTAATGGGTTTGCTGACTGATCCAACGTATTACTTTAATTACCATCATAGTGCCAACGACACCTTCGATAAAATTAACCGCTCCGATATGCAAAAAGGAGCCGCCACAATGGCTGCCCTGGTTTACCTGATTGATAAGTATGGTATTTAATTAGTATAGCTTTGGGGTAGGAATTAGGTATTTAGACATTTTTTCGTAAATTAGTCAAATGTTGACAAGGAATGAGATATTAGATAAATTGAAAGAATTAAAGCCTTTTCTTTACAAAGAGTATAGCGTTAAAGAAATAGGGTTGTTTGGTTCTTATTCTGAAAACACACAGAATGAAGAAAGTGACATTGATATACTTGTTGAATTTGAAAAACCAATCGGCTGGAAATTTTTCACACTTGAAAAATATCTAGAAGATATTTTTAACAGAAAGGTTGATCTTGTTACAAAAATCGCTTTGAAAAAGCAATTGAAAGAGAGAATTATTAATCAAACTTTGTTTTTGTGAAAAGTGCAGAAAGAACATTTATTCATTTTCTTGAAGATATTGAAGAATCAATATTGAAGATACAGAATTATACTGCATCCTTTAATTTTGAAAAATTTAAAAAAGATGATAAAACTGTTGATGCAGTAATTCGAAACCTTGAGATCATAGGGGAGGCTTCTAACAAAATACCAAAGAGGATTAAAGAAATGTATTCATCGGTACCATGGGATGAAATGTATAGGATGAGAAACAAAGCCATTCATGAATATTTTGGTGTTGATCATGAGATTATTTGGAGTATAATTACGAATAGTCTTCCTGAAAATTTAAATCATATAAAAGAGATTCTTGAAATAGAAAGATGATAAGTAACCATTATGGGCATCCTTGGCGATCTGATTAATAATTATAGAGTATAGGATATAATAGAAAAGAGCGGATAACCGCTCTTTTTCAGTATTAAATCTGTGTAGATCAGCAAAATCAGCGTCATCTGTGTTCCATGAAGTAGAAAACTACTTTTCCAAAGGTAAAAACGAATATTTCTCCCCGTATTCAATCATTTGTTTTGTATAATCATCGGGATATTCAACCTTAACATCAATAATCTGGCCGTTCTCAATTACAGGAACCAAATCGGGATTCATAAATCCGCCAAAAACTGCACGGTTTAATTTGGCATAACGCTCAAGCAGTTCTTTGTGTAATTCAGGATCGATTTTAACACCATAATTTTCGATCATTGCTTCTCCTGCTTTATAATCGCCTTCTGATTTTATACGCTGAATTTCGGCTAGTAACTCGCCAAAAAGAATGCGCAATTTTTCATAATCGTTAATTCTGATGTAAGTCTTTCCATCTTTTTGATACAATTCTATTACATTTTCTGCCTTGCCTTTTTCATAAACCCATTTCGAAATCATCTGGCGGCCACGCATGTGAGCTTGTTCAATATTTTTACCTAACTGAATTCTTGCCAGCTGACCCATTAATCCATTTAATATATATGAATCATATTGAGCTTTGTAAGCTTCTGCATCGGGTAATAAACCTAATTCGATAAGTTTTACATCAGGTAAATAATACAAGCCAAATAAATCGGCACGCGATTCTTCCAATGGAGTTTGATAACTCTTTAAAGCACCGGGATCGGTTCCGGGCAATAATTGTCCACTACCATGACCAACTACCTCGTGCAAATCGGTATGAAGCATTCCGGTTACATCGCTGTATTTTTTAACTCTCTCACGAACTTCTTCGTTTTCAATAAACTCTTCTAAATATCCTGATTTACCAACCTGATCGTAAGCATAACCAATATTTTTCAGCGTAACCGATTTCGATCCGTGATCTTTTCGAATCCAATCGGCATTTGGAAGATTAATTCCCAATGGTGATGTTGGATAACAAGCTCCACCAAGTTGAACCACATCAATAACTTTGGCTGATACACCGGTTACTTTTTCTTTCTTGAATTTTTTATCAACGGGCGAATTGTCTTCGAACCACTGTGCTTGCTCACCAATTATTTTCGTTAATTCGGTAGCTTTTTCATTTTTTACATTGATTACCGATTCCCAGGTAGCTTTTGTTGCTAATGGATCGTCATAAACTTCGATAAATCCGTTAACATAATCAATTTTAACATCGGTATTACCCGCCCAAATTACATTGTACTCGTCCCAGATTTCTAAGTCTCCGGTTTGGTAGTATTTTATAAGTAATTCAAATTCTTTAGCCTGAGTTTCATTTTCGGCAACGGTTTTCGCTTTTTCGAGCCAGAAAATTATTTTTGAAATGGCTTCGCCATACATTCCATCAACAGTCCATGGAATTTCCTTTATGGCGCCATTTTCTTTAACAACTTTCGTATTTAATCCATAACTAACAGGTGTTGGATCGTTAGCATCAATTTTCTTTGAGTAATAATCAGTTACCTCATTCATGCTTACACCTTCGTAGAAATTACTTGCCGAAAGAGCTACAATATCTTCACCTTGCTTCGATTCAACCTTTTTTGGGAAAACAGTTGGGTCAAAAAGTATGGGTGTTAATTCTTTGATAAGGTCTTCAGCATCCTGATTCTCGGTTAAAGGAAGTTTTGCTGAATCTGAATTTATTACCAGTTGCTTAAAGTAGTCGGAACTAAAACCCGGAACAAATTTGTCGGTAGAATAATGGTGATGAATACCATTGGCAAACCATACTTTTTTAGTGTAGTTCATAAATTTCTGAAAATCAGCAGTTGTTCTGTCACCAGTGTAGGTTAATACAACAGCATCAAGTATTTTGCGGATTTTAAGATTGTACTTAAAATTCTGATCAAACGTTATATCACGCCCGCATTTGGCTGCTTCGCTCAAATAATACAAAAGTATTTTTTGACGCAGGTCTAAGCTTTCAAAATCAGGAATCTGGTAACGTAGAACCTGAAACTCATCAAATCGATCGACCTGAAATTTAAATTCGTTTTCGGTTTTAGCAGGCTTTTCATTGCAGCCCGATAATAATAAAGCAATCATTACTATATAAATTAGAGAATGTAATTTGAAATATTTTTTCATGGCTTAAAATACTATTTTGATAATTAATAACTGCAATTTTGACGAATTCTTATCAAAAAAGTTTAATACCAAAGGTTTTTTGGGATTTTAAATACTTGGAAAAATATTTATCTTTAATCAAAAAAGAAAATGAAATCTATTTTTCTTAAAACTCCGTTTCTACTATCTTTTTTATTTAGTATTTCTGGGTTTTCTCAATATCAATATCCTTTTCAGGATCCAACTATTACTATTGAAATCAGAATAAAAGATTTGCTTGACAGATTAACATTGGAAGAGAAAGCCTTGTTGATGTTGCATAATAATCCTGCAATCGATCGGCTTGGGATACCAGCATATAATTGGTGGAATGAGAGTTTGCATGGTGTTGCACGAGCTGGCAGAGCAACTGTTTTTCCTCAGGCAATAGGTTTAGCAGCAACATTTGATGAGGATCTTATTTTTAACATCGCAAATGCAATCTCAGATGAAGCAAGGGCAAAGCATAATGCTGCTATTGCAAAAAACAATTTTCAGCAATATACAGGATTGACGTTCTGGTCGCCGAATGTAAATATTTTCAGAGATCCTCGTTGGGGCCGTGGTCAGGAAACATATGGCGAAGATCCTTTTCTGACCTCGAGAATTGGAGTTGCTTATGTAAAAGGAATGCAGGGAAACGATCCGAATTATTTAAAAGTAGCTGCTTGTGCAAAACATTTTGTGGTTCATAGTGGGCCCGAAGAAACAAGACATGGTTTTAATGCCATACCGAATGAAATTGATTTGTACGAGACCTATTTGCCTGCTTTTAAATCTCTTGTTGATATAGGTGTAGAAAGTGTTATGTGTGCATATAACCAGCTTTATGGTGAACCATGCTGTGGAAATAAATTTTTATTGACAGACTTATTACGCAATAAATGGAATTTCAAAGGACATATTGTAACCGATTGTTGGGCTATTAATGACTTTATTACACATCAGAAGATTGTTGATAATGGAACCGATGCTGCAGTATTAGCCACTAATGCTGGTGTAAACCTGAACTGTGGTATGAACTACAAATTTATTCCTGATGCTGTTAAAGGAGGAAAAACTACTGAACAGAAAATAGATTCGCTTTTAACACCATTGCTAAGAACCAGAATAAAGCTGGGATTGCTGGATAATCCTCAAGTTAATCCTTATAGTAGTATTCAGCCTGAGATTGTGAATTGCAAAGAACATAAGCAACTGGCATATGAAGCTGCAGTAAAATCGATTGTGCTATTAAAAAATGAAAAACAAACCTTGCCTCTTAAGATTGATAAATTGAAAAAGATCTTTCTTACAGGTCCAACCATGTCGGATAATACCGTTTTGTTAGGGAATTACAATGGGTTTTCAGGAAACCTTGTTACTTTTCTCGAAGGGATAATCAATAAAGTTGATGTTGGAACAATTGTAGATTACAATATTGGAACACTATTAAATAATAGTAATGTTTTTAGTGGACTTTACCTTGCCTCCGATGCTGATGTAATTATTGCTTCCATTGGCAATACCATGATGCTTGAAGGCGAAAATGGAGATGCCATCCTTTCCACAAGTGGTGGAGATAGAAACGATTTAAAATTGCCAGAAAACCAGATTGAATTACTGAGAAAACTGAAAAAACAAGCTCCCGAAAAGCCTTTGATTGTTATTGTTACAGGAGGCAGTGCTATCGATCTTAAAGAGATATCAGAACTTTCTGATGCTCTGCTCTTTGTATGGTACCCGGGTGAGCAAGGTGGTAATGCTTTGGCTGACATTCTTTTCGGAAACCAAAATCCTTCAGGTCGATTGCCTGTAACATTTTATGAAAACATTGGGGATTTGCCCGCATTTGATAATTACAGCATGGAGAACAGAACGTACCGATTTTTTAAAGGAACACCGTTGTATTCGTTTGGTTATGGATTAAGTTATTCAACTTTTCAATATAGTAATGCAAAAATTACTACCCCAAAATCTGATACCGACGAAATTAGTTTTGCTGTAACTATTAAAAATACTGGTTTTTCTGATGGTGAAGAAGTAGTCCAATTATATGTTGTGAAACCCGCTTTGCATGAAAGAAATCCAATAAAAACGCTTTGTGGTTTTAAAAGAGTTTTCCTAAAAGCAGGTGAATCAAAACAAGTAACAATTTTGGTTAATAAAGCTGACCTGAAAGCATGGGACATCAATAGTAAAGAATATGTTTTAACAAAAGGAAGCTATGCATTTCAGGTTGGATCTTCATCAGCAGATATAAAGCAAAGTATTCAAATTAATTTAAAGTAAAATATGATTATTCTATTTATGCTATAATAGACGTTAGGATTTTCTTCATTTGCCCCTTCCCTAAAGGGTGTGAAGAAAATCAAATTGCTCCCTTTAGGGTTAGGAGCAAAAAAAATGATTTTCTGAACACAAATTCTATTTATTGATTAAATCGTACAATCTTAATTACAGACCTTCAATGAAAAAGCACCTTTTACTAATCACTCTACTGCCAATATGGTTGACATCGTTTTCGCAAGAAGATTACGAAAGATATGTTCCAGAAACCAATCCTCTTGTTTTGGAAAAACTTGAACAATGGCAAGGCTTAAAATTTGGACTTCTCATGCATTGGGGAGCATATAGTCAATGGGAAATAGTTGAGTCATGGTCGATTTGCCCCGAAGAGTATGGATGGTGCGAAAGAAAAATGGGAACAAATCCTGAT
This sequence comes from Bacteroidales bacterium, assembly GCA_050179935.1. GTDB lineage: Bacteria > Bacteroidota > Bacteroidia > Bacteroidales > UBA12077 > UBA12077. The sequence continues at coordinate 118,858 of JBFXEQ010000006.1, forward strand.
AATTATAAGGTGTATTTGAAAGAGTATGAAGATCTGAAAAAAACATTCAATCCCATATTATTTGATCCTGAAAAGTGGGCTCAGGCTTCCAGGGATGCCGGAATGAAATATGTTGTTTTTACTACGAAGCATCACGATGGATTTTGTATGTTCGATACAAAATACACCGATTATAAAATTACTGATGCTGGGTGTCCCTTTTCATCTAATCCAAAAAGTAATATCACAAAAGAGATTTTTGATGCTTTCAGGAAACAAGGCTTATGGACTGGGGCATATTTTTCCAAGCCCGACTGGCATTCACCGTTTTATTGGGATCCAAAATATCCACCGCGCGACAGGAATGTAAATTATGAACCTGAGGCAAATCCTGAAAAATGGAATCAATATGTTGAGTTTACTCATAACCAGATTTTGGAACTCTTAACTGATTATGGCAAGGTTGATATTCTTTGGTTAGATGGCGGCTGGGTTTGTAAGGAATCAAAGGAAGATATGGTGAACTGGTATAATCGAAAAGCTAACGAAAAAGATAATGGTTATTTGTACAACCGGATTATAAACCAAGATATTAAGATGGATGAATTAGTTTTAAAAGCTCGTGAGAAACAGCCTGATTTAATTGTTGTTGATCGTGCGGTTTATGGAAAAAATCAAAATTACCTTACTCCAGAAAATACGGTGCCCGAAAAAACGCTCCCTTATCCATGGGAGTCATGTATTATATCCGGTGGTGGCTGGTCGCATACGAAAGATGCACAATACATGACCGGACGACAAGGAATTCAATTGTTGGTTGATATTGTAGCTAAAGGAGGTAATTTATTATTAAATATTGCACCAACACCCGAAGGCGAATGGCAGCAAGGTGCTTATAATTTGTTAAAAGAATATGGAATATGGTTGAAAATAAATGGTGAAGGTATTTATAAGAGCAACGTTCTTGAACCATTCAAGGAAAATAATATCTGCATGACACAGCAGGAAAATGGAGATATGTATTTCTTTTATTTGTGTGGCGAAAATGAAACCGTTATGCCAAAAGAAATTATTATTGTATCGCACCAACCTGCAACAAATGCTGTGGTAACGATGCTTGGCACAAAGAAACCCTTAAAATGGCTACAAGCTGAAAAGGGGTTCAAAGTTGTTATTCCGGAAGAAATAAGGAAAAATCCTCCTTGCAGCTATGTTTGGACAATAAAGGTTACCTCATAAATAAAAAGAGAGCAACTAGTAATTGCTCTCTTTTTATGACTTTGAAATTACATCAAACCACAACATATATTTATAAAACACATCTTTGTAAAGAGTTTTTTATGACTTTGAAATTACATCAAACCACAACCGCTCCAGACGAATGGCATTATTTACATCAGTTTTTTATGACTTTGAAATTACATCAAACCACAACTGGTAACTATTTCTTTTACATAAGAATCTCGTTTTTTATGACTTTGAAATTAGGATCATAAGAAGATTCGGGTGTTTATGCATAAATCTTAGCTACTCTATATAGAAAAAAACTTGTATCACTAACACCTCTTAATACAGCTCGGAATGCTTTTAGTTTAGCATTAAAAGATTCAGC
>JBFXEQ010000007.1:0-120102 GCA_050179935.1 Bacteroidales bacterium
ACACCATATATAAACCCTGCCGGGTACCTTTTCCTTGACCAGAAAAGAAAGCTTGGCATTGTAAAAAGGATACAGAAACAAATTGTTAAATTTGAGCTGACTGCTGACGATCTGAAATTTGCAAAATGATAAATATTAGAGAGTTGTGAAAACGTTAGTTAGAAGCTTATTAAAAAAACACAACAAAACATGAATGAAGCACAGAAATTATTTAAAGAATTTAAAGAAACAGAATTTTCAAACGATTTAGAAATAATAAATTTCGTCCAGACTCATTTAGACACATTATTATCTGAAGCAACACAGGATCTGAATGACATTGGATTTACATACATTGAATACATCGAATCCCTATACAATCAATCGAGATATTCGAGAGTTCTGGAGTTTATTGACAGAATTGAAACTATTGAATATTTCAATGAATATCGTAAAACAGATCCAAGCTTTGATGAGAATATAAGATTCTATAAATACGCCTCTCTTTCGCGGAAACACAAAACGAATGAATCATTAAAGGGATTTAGCAATCTTGTACTAGACTTCCCTGAAAATGAAGACTATCCAGACTGGGTACGTGAGTTAAAATACAAAAAGAGAAACAAAATTCTAGGTTTAATAATGTTTATAATGCTTGGAATTTTATTCATTTCTTTAGTTATAAGAAATTTTTATCCATCAGAGGCAATAAAATCGCTTGGCAACAAACTAGAAATTTTGTTCGTAATCTCATTCTTGGGATACTATGCAAATAATCTAATATCAAAAAAAGCCAGCCGCTAACAAGCGGTACATTTCAGGCGGCTAAACCAGCTATTTTGACAAGGTTGCAATTCCTACAAGGTCATTGGCGGTTGCCAGGAATTCTGACCTAAAGCCGCCCGCAATGCACCGCCGACTGTTAAGCACAATTTTAACATGACATAATGAGCAATGACTAAAATATTGAAACAGCTACTCACTTTTATTTTATTAATAGTATCAATTTATTCAAGTTTTGGGTTTAATAATGGAATAACTCCATTGCCCGACACCCTTTATTTATCCATTGATAATTATGCAAGGAAATGCCCTGAGTCTATAAAGAATGATTTAACAGCATTAGTTGAATACCTACAAAAAGGAGCGAAAACAGACATAGAGAAAGCTAGAGTAATTTATGTATGGATTACTGATAATATTAATTACGATCAGGAGGCTTTCAATACTGGGAAAAATGGAGATTATAGTGCAGAAGGTGTATTAGAATCGAAGAATGCTATATGTGAAGGTTTTAGCAACTTATTTTATACGTTAGGGATAGAACTGGATCTTGAAATTGAAAAAGTTCATGGATATGCTAAAGGTTACAGCTACATCGATGGGATGAAGTTTCAAAAGACAAACCATGCATGGAATATTATAAAAATAGATGGTAAATGGAAGTTATTCGATGCAACTTGGGGGCAAGGCTATGGAACTAAAGTTAATAATAAATTAGTATGTAAAAAAGAATTTGACAGCTACTGGTTTGATGTTGATCCATATGAAGCAATTTTCAATCATCTTCCAGAGGATTTAGAATTTGAATTTGTTAAGCCAAGTATAAAATTATCAACTTTTGAAAAGTTACCAAATATCAATAAAGAATACTTTAAACTTGGTTTTAATGGAAAAGAAACATACAATGCAATATTATCAAATATTACCTTAGAATTTCCAAAATGCTATAATTCGGGAATTCAAGTCAAAGCAATAAATGCTCCAAAAAATAATGATTTAATGTTGAATGCGAATTATCAGTTTGAGTTCTATATCCCTATGGGAATAGACGTTGCAATAATTGATTCACAAAACAACTGGACATACTTTAATAAAAATGATGGTGTCTTTAAAGTGAAATACACACCTAAATTTGTAGGTGAAATTAAAATAAGCATCAGGTATGAAAATGAAAAGATACGATACTATCCTATTATGACTTATGATGTTAAGAAAAAGAAATAAAAACTGTGCCCAACACATGGTTAAACAAACTGGTGCTAATGATGCAGATACGAAAGTTTTTAGTATTTTAGAGTAGTTCTTAAATTGGGATAACACCGTTAGCGATCAGCATAGGAAAATACACACAAATAATCCAACAATTACATTTAATGATATGAATAAGATTGAGATACCTCTAAGCAAGAAAAAGATTTCATTATTATTTACTGGGGCGACTGCTTTTGTGATATTTGGAACATTGTTTTTAATAACTCCAGACACCTTTACTTCTCCAATTTTCAGGAACAATCAAACAATAAGAGTTGTTGGAATAGTAGTGGTTTTATTTTTTGGAGTGGTGGGTATATCAGTATATAGAAAACTGATTGATACAAAGATTGGTTTGACAATTGATGAAAACGGAATTACAGACAATTCAAATGCATCAAGTGTTGGCCTTATTGAGTGGGCTGACATAATTGAAGTTAAAAGCAGCCGAGTTATGTCAACAAAGTTTCTTCTTGTTTTTACTGACAAACCCGACAAGTATATAAATAGAACGAATGGATTTAAGAGAACCTTATTAAAAGGGAATATAAAAACGTATGGAACACCAATCTCAATTACTTCAAATACCTTGAAGTATGATTTTGAAGAATTGGAAAGCCTAATTAAAAAAAGCCTCCTTGATCAAAACGAAAAAAACTGAACCTAACGGCAAACTATACCACTAATGACTAATGCCAGAATAGCTTAAAACGGCAAGATAGTTATATGTGGTTTTACTTATAATGCATATTTAAGAACGATGTGCATAAATAAAATAAAAGGTAACTCCCCTACCCTTCACACCAATGTTGTTAAGTTAAGATTCTTTTCAATATTTAATTTGGAATTAATTTCATTCTTGCTTTCGCAGGAATGACCGACATGAGGAATTACCAACGACTTGTGATTCCGCACTTGATGCGGAACCAAACTTACCAAAGAACGATACGGTTCGTATCGCATGGCAATCATCGCTCCACCTCTAAGCAACATTTACTTCTTCCGGCATTAAGTTTATAGCACATAATCGCGCTCAATTACCTTTTAACTTATTCTAACTATTTCTTTCTTTTTCTTTACAACCTCTTACTTTCTTCTTCCACATCACCACATGGGAGAACTCATGCAGTAGCAAGGTCATATCACGTTATTCATTAGTTGTTATATGTTTCAATTGCTTTTTTTAGTTTTTCGAATTTAATGCCGTTACCAAACACAATTTGATTTACATATGCAATAATTACACTACAACATATGCCTACGATAGAGATATCATCATTCATCTTATTTTTATCAAAAAAGCCAATAGTACTAGGAATAAATATTGCTGCTGAGAATGCATAAACTCCCAATTCAATTCTTCTATTAGTTTTGTACTCGTTCAATATCTTGAGGCTTTCATTATTATCAGCCATGTCGACTAAAAGATTTTTATATTTTAAAGGTTTAATATCTTCATAGCCTTTATTGTAAAACATAAAACTTATTGTTTGAGACCGAGCTGCTCTAAATTTGTTGTTTTCCCAACCACCATTACTTGTTTGAACTGTTATCATTCTACCATACAGGTTAATTTTTCCAGATATTACCCTTGGTACAAAAAAAGAGTTTTTTCTGTTGTAAAGTTGTTTTAAGTTAGCAAATCGACCTTTAGTAAATTTAATAAATTTAACCTCATTCTCATGTATTCTTAACGAATCAGCTGTGAAGTACGGAGATTCCCTGTTAATTGTTTCGGCTGTGATCAATTTACCCGAATATAAATACATGTAATGATTTTTTAATACTTGATCTTGAGCATTTAAATGGAAAAGATATAGCAAGTTAAAGATTAATAATAAAGAAAAATATTTCATAGTTATTTATGATTTTATTTTATTATCGAACAATAAATTATAATTCTTCTTGTGGGAATTTTCAACCTGAAGTTTATTATAGGCTATCCCCATTTAATGTCATTTAAGGATTAACAATAACAATTATCAACACTGGTAATCCAAGTTATTATAACTTATTTTTATTTACTTTTATCATGTAGTTATATTCATTAACTAGGTTCCTTAAGTAGTATTCAATCATATCTAAATCTATATCTGTATCTAGTTTATCGATCTCAGGATATATTTCCGGAAAATCAACCATGAGTTCTTTTAGTACCTTATGGAGTTTTCTTTTTTTTATTTTAATGGTATTTACACCCTTTATAAGATAGTATGATTCGGATTCAGAAGTGCTCATATAAGAACCACCCATTGGCCCCATTGGGCCTGTAGGCATTGTTCGGGTAAAGGTGTATTTATAAAATGATATCTCTCCTTTTATAATTCTTTTCATCAAATAACTCTTATTCTTACAATTTACTTTGTCAAAAAAATTGTAAGAAACTTTCATTTGGTCAATTTCTGAGGCATTAATTTTTTGAGGACTTTTATCATCCTGATTTATTTTATATTTTACTTTTCCATTATATTCATCGGTATCAACTATAAATCCATTAATTGTATCTTTTTTTACAGTTATTATATAGCCCTTAGAGTATGTTTTCTTTTCAAACAGTTCAATTATTTGAGCTTTTGTACTAATAAAAAAAATAAGCAAACTATCAGTAATAAATATTTCCTTGTATTCATAATGCTATTTTTATGTTTTGGTTATATTCTTTTGTATACCATAAAGTTCTTTACAAGAATAGGATTGTACTTAACATTTTACGGGTTACAATGTCTTTAAGGTCTTCACCAAATAAACGTCGATACCCAATACCCCAACCTGCTTCGTAACAGAGATGTTGACCAATTAATCTGCTCAAACTCCAAGTAGGTATTATAGAAAATGCATTTATTTCAGGGTTATTATCCTGTTCAGACAGTTCAAGCCAGTATGGTTGATAGCTGAATTTAAGCAAAAGAAAATTTCCTGAATTATGGTCAATTTGTTTAAAATTAATATTTCGACTTTCGAGGTTGTAGTAAAGTATAGGTTCAACAGTGAAGATTGGGGTCATTAAAAAGCCTTTATTATCGAAATAAGAGCCTCCCCAAAGTCTGCTACTATTTCCAATTTCACTTCGTAAACTTATTCTATTTGTAAACTTAATTTCGTTGTAGGTCCACACTCCCAGAAAACCTGTTTGAATTTCAAAGATTGACTTTTCAACGCTAGCATCTTGCGTTTTACCAGTAATATAAGAAAGCAATAATAGAAAAAATAAAAATTTAGTCTTATAAAAATTCAACATACGCTGTTATTCATGTAATAAACTAAAAATTGTTGTATAACCACCAGCGGCTCCGTCGTTAGCAAATTGGAAACTAAGGTAGTAATATTTTAGAATTTAGTATCATCAACCTTGGTGGCAGTAACAACTTGTTATGCACTAGCTTTCTGTCTATTATTTTCAATCAACAATATCGAAAAGATTACAATTCCAAGTAAAGGGTAAAACAATGCAGCAATGCAAGTTAAGCCAACATTCTTTATGTGCTCTTTTTTGAAGTCAATTATTAGCAAACAAATCACAGCCAATCTGATTGCATAGTCAATAAATAATGGAATTGATTCAATAACAGAATCAGGACCATTATATTTAAAAATTAAGTGTCTAAAATAAAACCAAGGCATTCCAAATAGGGATGACACAATTAGTAAGATGATATACTTATTTATCTTTTTTATGAAATCTTTCATTGTTCTTTATTGTTTGAAATTAAATTGTTTTGAGCTGAAAAAATTAAGAAAAAAAGGACTCCTATAAAACTTGAAAAAAATGTCAAAATCAATATTGGAATTGATTTAATTTTTTGACGTTTAAATTCGTACGATATCAAAATAATGAATACAATGTTCATTAAATATTCAAGCATCTTTTCTATATAATTTGAAGAAAAGGTTGTTATACAGCCATCAATATTTTTTTTAATCAAGATATCTGGCCAAATTGCTATGATAATCGCTGTTAATAGCCTTGCTAAAATCAAAGCCGAAATTAGTAGAATTGAATACTTTTTAATTAATTGTTTCATATTGTATTGCATAACTTTTTGCTTGTGCATAATGGTCGGCAATTGCTTACGCTGGAAAGTTATCCGCCGATAAAAACAAAATTAAAGGTAATAAAAATTTTGTATCTGTATCATCAGCCCCAGTGGGATAAACCAAGTGTTATGCCCTGAGGTTTCATCTTTTATCCAGTTCACTTATTTGACTCTCTATCATTTTTCTCCAACTATTTAGTATCGAACCTTCATTTTCTTCTTGAAATAAACCTTTCTGATTAACAAGTTCAAAATAACCAAATGTGGTAAGGCTTTTCTTTGTACCATAAGAGCAAAAGATTATAAATTCTGTTGTGTGATCGACACCAACAAATTCAGATATAATCTCACCCTTTTCATTTTTATACGCATTTGTTATTACAGGAAGTATGCGTGCCTTATTAATTTCTTCTATTGCATTTTTATAATAATTAATCATAACTGAATATTCGACTTGAACCGTTTGAAATTGACAACATTTTGTAATTTTTCGATGAAAAACCTGACCATTTATGATCCAATTAACATATGCTTCATAGGGAATTATAGCGCACATACAAGGATCAACCATTTCGGCACCAACATAATCTTGCTCATAAACACCAAAAGCATCCACACCATGCTTAATCAAACTGTCAATAAACACTGCAACAATTGAATCAAGTTCGAATTTATAATTATCAGGATTGTTTTTTTTAAGATGTTTTACATAATCTAAATAAACATCCTTCTTACTCACTGGTTCCTGCGAAAATGAAAGTATTGAAAAACAAGAAATTGATATTATAAAAGATAGGTTTCTAATCATAATTATTTTGTCTGTTTCGGAGTTTTTTACCCTTGGGCTATAACGGTCGGCAATTGCTTACGCTGGAAAGTTATCCGCCGTTAAAAACTAAGTTAAAGGTAATAAAAATTCTGCATCATCAACACTTCCTTTGCTCCGCACGACTCCTGTAGTGTGGCAATCACCTCTCCAACCCTAAACAACAATTACTCCTTGCATCCTTAAATTTATAGTACATAATCCCGCAGGATTATCTCATTACTTATTTTTAGCTCTTACTTTTTCGTTACAACCTTTTACGCTCTTCGTATACACTACCACACGAGAGAACTCGTGCGATAGCGGGGTGCGAGAATAAAGCCCTTGCAAAACACTGCCTACCAAATACTTTATATTGTGAATTGTAGGCAGTTTTTAATTTTTTATCATATTTCTGTTATTCTGAAAATGGGCAATATAAATCAACACAAACATAATCCCAATAGAAATTAATGACGATGGAAGTGTGCCTAATTCCAAACCTCCTTTTGTCAATGGTTTTGTAAGAAAATCTCCAAAAGTTGCCCCAAATGGTCTTGTAAAAACAAATGCAATCCAGAATAAAAGAATATGGTTGATTTTAGTAAAATAATGTAATAATACAACAATCAGTATTATCAATCCCGTTATCATGGCACCGTGTAAGTAACTCAGTCCAATATTGTCACTTAAAAAGTCTCCAAATGCCGTTCCTAAACTATTAGAAAAAAGTATTGCAATCCAATAATAAGTTTCTTTTGACTTGTCTGAAATTGGAAATACTTCAAGATTTTTAAATCGTTTGAACCATAAAAACAGAGTAACTATCAGGCATAAAACTAATAACAAACTACCCAAGGCATAACCTAAATGTAAACTTCTGTCCATAAAGTCAGAAATTTCAGTTCCTAAGGTTGTTGTTCCAATAATTACAAGCCAAAAAATAATTGGGAAATATTTTTTCAGAGAAAGTTGAGTCACTAAAACTATAATGAAAAATAACAATGTAATTCCAATTCCTGTTAAATACCCTAAATTTAATGTCATTGAAATAAAATCTCCTAAAGTTTCACCTAATGTCGTTGCAACGATTTTCATAATCCAGAAAATCAGGGTGATTTTAGCTACTTTATTTAGTTTTTCCATTCTCAATTATTTTAATCAGACAACGAACTGTCTTGCTTTAAATTCTAACGGTTGGCAATATGCGAGGGCCGGGATTTCGAAGCTCCAACCTGTCAAACCGATGCGAATTTGAGTAAATGTACAAAAGTTCAAATTACCCACATCCCACTGCTTACATATATTGCGTGTTATGCGCTGAAATTTATTGTATCAATTCATTTATTATCGCTTTTATTCTGTCATCTGTAGTCCCTTCACCATAACCATTAACTACCTCCTTAATAATTCTATTTTTGTCAAGGATGAAAAATACTGGATATGATTGAATGGAATAATCTTTTAGAATCTGCTTGTTTGATAATAAGAATTTATAATTGAACTGATTCCTTTTCTTATAGCTGCTAAAAGAGTTTGTGCTATTACAGGTACTTTCAATTGCCACAAAATCAAAATCGTCTTTTTTATAATTATTTTGCAGCTCCTTTAAGAATGGTATTGAGGCTCTACAAGGACCGCAACTTACACTTGTAAATTGTATCAACAGAACTTCACTCTTCAAGTCCGATAATGAAATATTTTGGTTATCGTCAGTTTGTAAAGTCCAATCAGGGGCCTTTTTACCAATCAATTCATTAGGTTGCCTTTTTCCTGTTTTTTGTCTGTATTGCTCTATCTCATAGTCTTTCGGAAAATAATCTGAAGCGATAAAATTTTTAATATGTAATTCATTGAATTTAAAATTAGAAACGGAGCTAACAGATATATTATGCGACATCTCTCTTCTAATTTTATAAGGTAAATCAGTTTTCTTATCAATCCATAGCTCATAGATTGAAGTATTATCTCCATAATTATAGGGCGAAGGTGGCATATGGTAAGCTTTACCAAAAAATTCTATTTGTTCATCTTCGTTTATTGTCAAGCGCACAAAAACATTACTTTTCTGTTCCTTTATTTCTGTCGAGATGCTGTCTCGTGTGGTGAGTGCATATTTTACAATACTGGTAACATAATTATAAAATGGCGGTGATAAAGGTCTAAAAGGAAGAGGTCTTGCAGTAAAACTGTCGATAACAATTACTTTTTCATCATTATAAAACAATGCTCTCATTTTTCCATCGTAACAAAAATCTGCTTTCGATTTGGTTAATGAATCTAAACTTACATATTTGGCACCAATTGTTGTATCTGAAGGATTTTTGTATTCGTTAATAAAGTTGGTAAATATAAATGAAGCAGAAGTATCTCCCGGATTCCAATTCTCTCCTGTCAAAAAGTAAGAAGCTGATTCAATTTTATTTAGTTTGTCAAGAACAACATCCAAGTAGTCTTTTGAAGTGTAATTTCTCTTGCATGAATTAAGTAATACAATTAATAATGTCGAACAAATGATAAGTTTTTTAATCATGGTCATATTATGTTAGTATGTGTCTTTGTTATTTATGCGCATAACCTACTTATATATGCACTAACGCCACATTTATCATTCCTTTTTCAATGTGTATCATGTACCTTTCATTACATTTTACTCCACTATAAAACTAGCAAAATATTTCTGTAATACTATATCAATTTTTGAAATTCGGTATGTTTAAATACAGCTGGAGTGGGATTGTTACCCCCTGTTCGTTGTTCGTTGATAGTTGTTCGTTGTTCGTGAAGAAACTCTTCCATTTAACCTTTAACGTCTCACGATTAATATTCATAGTTGATCGTTGATTGTTGATGGTTGTTCGTCAAGAGATGTCTTCCTTTTAACTTTTAACATTTAACGTCTCACGTTTAACGTTTAACGTTGATGGTTACAAGAATTCGTTCCTCTAACTTCCTTTAACTTCGTCTAACTTCTGAAACTTTCTAACGTTTAACGTTGATGGTTGATGGTAAAACGCATTCTTCCTTTTAACTTTTAACGTTTAACGTTTAACGGTCTTCCTAAACTTCTTCCTTCCAACTCACAAAAAACTCCCCCACACCTTGTTACAGATACTGGGGGATTTGCTTTTTTAAGAGCCCGTTGCCTTGGGGTTTACTGTACAACCTTAAAAACTGGTGTGCAGTAGGCGGTTGTTCCCTCGCGGGTTACCGCTGCCGATCTAAACCAGTACTTACCGGTAGTAGATAGGTTTGTAATTTGAAACTTGGTCTGCGCACTTGCCCCTGCAAAGATCCAGCCGTCTTCGGTAACTGGCGAATCGTTCTGGCAGTACTGCCATAAATAGCTCATGGCTCCCTCTACAGCACGTCGCTTAAGGGAAACAGTACCTGGAAAATCATTCTGAGTAACATTCAACTCTAAACGTTTAATTGAAACACGTTCCTTCGATAGGTTGAACCCGCTGCTAAGCATAATAGCCTCGTCGCCATTGGCAACTCGCTCTACGTAGCTGGCCAACTTACGGAAAATCTCAATAACATCGGCCTCCGCTTCGTGCATAAGTACCTTTGCCACCTTTCCACCATCCATGGCGGCTATCATACTAGCCTCCAGCTTATTTACAGCTTCAATTACTGTAAGTAATGACACATCGGGTGATGGAAAGGATGGATTATCGGTCATGTTCGTAACTACTGTACGACAAAATGCCACTTTATCGGCTATCGAAAACCGAATAAAGTCGAAAATGATCTTTAATCGCCTCATACGATTTGAGTTTAGTTTAGTTAATAAATAATGAATATCTATTAAACAGGCAAAAGGCAAATCTCAAAAAAAGCAACTAAAAAGAATTTAAAAAGAAACCAGGGTAACCCCTAAAAAAAGAATTTATGTACAGCTAAAAGCTTTGCATTGTTTCGATATGAAAACAATTGCATATCAAATTTCCGAATTTATGACAAAACAATCAATACATTCTCAACCAATTAGGCGATTTTTTTGATGATTTCCGTCATGCATAAATAAAACACTTGTTTTATTTATGGTTGATTGTTGTTTGTTGTTCGTTGTTCGTGAAGAACTATGGGGTGATGGGTGTTCGTTGTTCGTAGATAGTTGTTCCTAAAATGCAATCTTCCTTTTAACTTTTAACGTCTCACGATTCACGTTTCACGTCTCACGATTAACGTTGACAGTTACATAAATTCGTTCCTCTAACTTCTTTTAACTTCGTCTAACTTCTGAAACTTTCCAACTTTTAATGTTTCACGGTTAACGATCACAGTTGTTCGTTGTTCGTGAAGAGAGTTCTTCCCTTTAACACTTTAAGTTGACAGACGAAGTTGCAGAGTTCGCCGAGCGAGGGGCATCATCTAGCAACCCCAACAAGGTTGTGAATTTCACCGAATGAATAGGTAAAACATTACCGTATAGCAACAATATCAATAAAAATCTTGCATGCATTAGTTAAATTATGATTCAAGAAACCAAGATAAATGTTTTTCTTATCAGGTAAATCATTAACATCAACAACTAATCTAAATGATTGTGTATTTAACTTACTGTATGGGGCGGGCAAGGACTCCCATACTCCAGACCAATTTTTTAAAGATCCTTTTTCCATAAAACCTTCAAAATTCTTTTTATCCGGGAAAATAAAGAAATCGCAATACTTTCCAGTTGTGGGAGGTGTCATTGCAATAACTGCCACACTTCCAACTAATTTTAAATCAGAGTCTACACCCGAAGAAATAATACTGTTTAAAAGATCGATACTACTATCAAATCTCGCTTTTGTATCTGAATTATCAACCTGAACTTGAATCACTAAGAACCTTGTTTTTGAAGGTATTTTAGTTGAGTAGGTATTCCTATTTATTCCATTCGAAAATGTTGTTTTATTAACAGAGTTTAAAACCAAAGTTTCGCCAGAACAAATAACAGTATTGCTATCTACTACTTTTTTATTACAATTAGTACAAAGTAGAACAACTGATATGATTATAATATAGTACTTTAAATGTTTCATGGTATAACTGTTAAATTATAAATCAAAACATTACTTAAAACGATTAAAAACTACCATCTAAATTCTACAAATAATAAAGAGCAATACTGAAAAAACTAACGTTTATTCTCTTTTGCTTAATTTTAGTATTCTTTTATGCCTATACATCTAACTTTCTATAAAAATAATAGAATTGCTATATAGTTTAAGCAAGTTACAAATCTTAATAATTAGTACCAGTTTACTGCCGCGCAACTCCTGTCATGTGACAATCACCTCTCCAACTCAAAGCACAATTACTCCTTGCATTCTTAAATTTATAGTACATAATCCCGCTGGATTACCTGTTTATTTAATTTTTTAGTACTTACTTTTTCGTTACAACATTTTACGCTCTTCTTATACACTACCACACGAGAGGACTCGGGCGGTAGTGGGGAGAGCTCTAAACTATCAAATTGCTCTAAAACCTGTATGATGTATACTCTGTGTTACCAACTGGGCTTTTTTTATTCAATTCTATTTCTTATTACATCCATATAGTCAGAAGGAAGTGTCGAAGAATTTTCAAAATTTAAATTCACTTCTAATTGTGTATCAAATATGTTTGAAATATTTCTATCTAGATATTGTTGTAGTTCAATCAGTTCATCAAATAAATAGCTATGCTTACTTACTATCCATTTACAAGTGAAATTGCACTTATCCTGGCATTTTTGACCTCGCTTGATCCTTATTTTCATGTAGGGGTCAGATTTTTTGGATGTAATAGTCTCGCAAGATAAATTTACACATTCCTTACTTAGAACTGATGTAAGTAATCTTGTATTCATAAAAATATTGATTCGTATAATTTCTTGGAGTTTTAAATCCTCGTCTAATTTAAAAGAAGCTTTGTTAATTTCAGGGAAATATGAATTTATAGTACAATTGTCAATAGCCATGTGAGATATCCAATGATATTTTGAGATTTCAGACATATTATTGATATTTTGACGAAGGATATTAATGCTTACTCTGTCTTTAGACATGTCAAATAAATCAGCCAATCTCAGTATAATCATTAAATACTTTTCATCATAGGTATCATGCTTGGCTTTCGACTTAATTTTATAAACATCTTTAGCGTCATAGCAGTGTGCTTCGGATACATCTGCAACTATTCGCCTAACTGCTTTATCTATAAAAAAGAAATCATTTTGTTCTTTTATAAATTTTGAGCTTCTCTTATGATGATTCTCTCTTATTTCAGTTTCAAAATAATCATTTACTTCCTTATAATAGGTTAATATCAACTGCTTAATTTTTGATTGTGGTTCAAGTTCAATATCTCCAATAAGAGAAATATCAGTTTTCCACTGAGAATAAATCAAATCAGTTTTTCCATTAGATTCAGAGAAACTGTCTAAATTTGGATATAACACCATAGAGATATCATGTAAATAACAAGCAAGGAAAAGCACATAGTAATCATCAGATTTAATTGACAAATAATCAATTGATTTTGTTATTCTAATGCAATTATTTATTAATGCAATTGAATGCTCTTCATTATGTAAGGTATAGAAGTGAAGAAATTTTGAACCATTCTTCCAAATTCCGTTAACATATTTATGAATTTGGATTAGATCATCAACTTTTTCAGGTTCTTTAATATAGTTTTTTAAAATTGGCAAAATTTCTAAAAGGGAAAGATCAATTTTTTCCACGTTGAGACTGCTATCTAAATCACCTAGGATCTGGCGAGATAGATTCTGAAATAATTCTAAATTGAATCTATTCGATCTTATTAACATTAATATCCTTAACTCATAATAGAGTAAAACGCGATTGTCAAGTTTCGATAAGTTACAACTATCATTGATAGAAACATTTAATGCTCTTGAAATAATTGCATTAATAATTCTTCTGACATACTCTTGTGAGTTCTGATATACAAAAGGAAATTGATTTTGATAATCTATAACTATTTGCCAAAATGCCTTTTCCAATTCTAAGGAAGGGTCTGGCATATAAGGAACCGGAAAACTTAATAGTTTAAGTAAGGAATAGATTATTTCATTTTTCTTTTCTTGTTTTACTTTGTTAAATGATTCTATGGTACTGGAAGCAATATTTTCTAAAGATTCGTACTTTTTATTCTTGAGCTTATGAAAAATAATTTGGTTTTCTAAAACTTTGGAAAAATAATGATTCACATTTTTTCTTTCAGGCTCAAATTTGTTTTCAAACTCTTTTATTGTATTAATAATTTTTTCTTGCTGAGATTGATTTACCGAAAGTTGTCGAATTAGCAATTTGCTTTCAACACTAAAAACGTCGTCTTCTAACTTTCTAAAAAATAATGTTTTATTAGTTGGAGAATGCAAATCATAGTTTAGATAGAAGTCATTGACTCGCTCCGGTGTTATTTCATTTTCTTCCCTTAGGCGTAAAATATTAAGCCGATTTGTATAAAATTTCATATATCTCTTTAAAAGCTTTAAAACATTTTCATCCTCATTCCTTTGTGTACTTTCAATATTATCAATTCGTAATTTTAGAGCATCTAAAATTACTTTGATTTTTTCTTGTAATGAAGAGTCTTCAAGTTCATCTATAGAAGCAATGATTTCAAAGGATATTGCAGATGCTGGTTTAGCAAACAAATACAATGAAAGATCACGGTTAATTTCGGAGATAGAACTTTTCCCATTATCCTCATCATAAATCTTAATCTCATATGGAATAAGATTATTGAACTTCTTAATTTTATTATTTCGAATAGAGCTTCTTATGAAGCCATTAAGCTCCGAGTTAATCTTCCTATTTAATGATTTAACGCTTTCAAAAAAATCATTTTGGGTTTTAGTTGTATAGATAATAGAGTCATCCACATAATAAAAGGCATCTCCAGTAAATACTTTATCAATCTCTTTTGATATAATTAACATGCATAAGTTGCCAAAATAATAGGCTTGAGGAAGACCTTGAGGAATGCCAATATTGAAAAAGAGTTGGTCATTTTCAATGTCTGGTAGAATTTCATTTGGATAGTAAAGTGATATACATTCTTCTGCAATCATTAAATTGAAAAACAGTAGTTTTTCTAAAATTATTTTTAAACATGAAATATCTGCTTCAGAATAAGTTACAGGACATTTTTGCAAAACAAAATCATAAATGAATAAAGGATTGATTGTTGGATAAAACTTTTTAATGTCAAGGTTGATTTCATGAGTATATTTTTTTGAATTGTAGTATTGACGGTGAGCTTCAATTGCTCTTTTTGAATACTCTTGATATTGACTGGTCCAACGCTTAAATAGATGGTCAATATTTGTACTAGGAATATTCCCAAAGAAATTAGAAGGCAATAACCGACTAATATCAGACAGTTTACGTATTCCGTCTGTGTCGTCAAACATTAGCTGATTTAATAATGATACAATACATATTTGAGTAATTAAGTCAGCTGTATGAATTGGTCTGTATTCAATTTTTTCTTCTATTTCATTATACTTTTTAGGCTTGAAGAAAACAGTTATTTTAAAAAGTTCATTTGTTGAAAAAATAGAAGCAATTCGTTTCCTACACTTATCTATAGTTTCTTCGATAAGGCTAATATTGTGTTTGTCTGTCAATTCATTATATAAATAGATATCATCTATTTCTAGCAATTCTTTTTCAAACACATATGATTCAAGTGAATAGATTGCATTGAAAATATTCTCTTTGCTAATTAGATTCTTATATAAATTACTATTCTTCATTGTTATATTTATTAATCACATCTATGAAATTTGAAACCTTTTTTACACATTGATCTTTTGATTTTGTACTTACTTTTATTAGATGTGAATATTCAATTTTCATCGGCTTGATTAGGGTTAATTTCATTAAAAATTGCTTTGCCCCAATTCGATGAATGTCAGGTAGGTTATTATTGTTTACTATAACTTGAAGATTTGAATTATCAGCTGTATTGTATTTGAATTTAGAATCAAATTCAATTTCTATTTCAAATTTGGAAAGATTTACGCTGTTTAAGTATTTGATAACTTCTTCGAATATTAACTTCTTCGTTTCATAAATCTCGCAATCCAAAAAGAAACGATCAATCGAATCTGTTAAATATGTAGCGTTGTACTTAAAGTCTGGATTTGAAGCAATATATGTAGAAAATAGATAAAGGAGATCCTTATTATCACTATATCCGTTCTTTAATATGTTCAAAATTTTCTCCAAACTATTATGTAAATCGTCTACGTTCATATTTTGTTTATTGGTGTCAGTGTTTTTAGCCTTGTTGGTAACGGCAAATTGTATGAGTAGTGACAGATTGCGTGGTAGCTTCCTGTCAAACCGCTACGCAGTTTGAGCGGGCTACAAACCTTGATGTTTTGCACTTTCTCTGCCATTACTTATACAAAATGTTAGGGGCTGGTGTTCATTCATATCGTATTAATTATCTATTTATTAATGTTTTTAAATCTCTCAATCGAAGCACTGCCGTTTCCGAAAAAATTAGTTTTTAGCGTCGGCAAAAAAGCGTTGGCAGACAGGCAAGCTCTTTTGTAATTTTTGGTTGTGTGTCGGTTTGTGCGAATTGCAAATGTGCTTGGCTGTGTGTGGTATTTATATAAATCATTTTTTAAATTTTCCAATTCGTGAAAATAAATTCTCTACCCAACTTGGTAACAATTTGTATTTATCCAATAATAAAATAAATAAAGTAATTGGTATTAAAATAACAAACCCATATGCAGACTTAAACGATGAGGATAAAAAGCTACCTAAATATTTTGTTATCAGATAAATCTTTTGTGAGTCAATTAAATATTTCAAGAAAGAAATTGTAATAAAAAGAAAAAGTAGAGTTAAAAAGGATGTTATAATACTTAGACGCTTACTAAATCTTGATTCACCTGTTAATCTGCTGTTTACATTATTAAGTTGATTAACTTTTTCTTGAAGAGCAACATTCATTTGACTAGCTTTGTCTATAGCGAGCAAGCTTTTTGATTGAATTCCTTCTGAAAGAAAAGATACTAGAAGTTCATCAATTGGAAATTCAATTTGCTCTTCAAATTTTTTCAATGCACGCAATGATAATGCTGTTGATAATGGATCATTATTCCAATTATAGTTAGATTCAGAATATTTACTCTTGATATAAATAATTCCTTTAAATACCATTTCTTCTATACTCTCGTTTAGATTTTTTGAAATTTTAAGTATTTCTAATAATGAAATTGTAATTAATGCTGTATTAGGGATGTTAATCCAACTTCCGTCACTAGGGTTTTGTAAATCGGCTAATCTTTCGGCTAATTTTTCTGCCTCATCAATATATCCGCATGTTACAAACGTATTTATAAAGCAAGTAAGTTCAAATTCATTTTTGGAACCTGTTATATATGTTAATATATCATTTTTTAATGAGATAATTATTTGTTCATCAATCTCTTCTTCTAAAGCAACAAGCGTTTGAATAGCTGTTGCTTTTTCATAAATAGTTTTTTTGTTAAAATTTCGCCTAATCCATTTGAGCGTAGCCTTATATTTTGAATTACCCTTCCCATAAAAAATATAATATAATGTCAACAATCCACATGTTGCACCTACAACTTCATCATAGCTTTGGTTTATATCATGTTTAGTGTCTATCTCATGTTGGATATCTTGAATGTATTGTTTTACGGGTCTGTCAAATTCCTGAAGAGTCTTAATAACATCTATAGTAGACCAAAAGCTACCTGACCAATAAGGAGTTGTATAAGAATTTATCAAATATGTAATGGAATTCAATGATATTCTTTTAAAATCACGAAATGCACTTAAAGAGTTGAACACTATATCGTTATTTGTTGTGCTTCGAAAGTAGAAAATGCGTTTGTAATTCAAATCACGAAGAAAACTTGAGTTAGCATTGAAACTCATTATTTCATTTTCTTCCCAACGCGGATCAAAAACTAAAATATCATGAATATTCTTAGGAAGAATTGTGAGTTTATCAATACTATCTAATTGATATACTTTTACTGCAAGCTTTCTAATTTTTGCACTTGAAATTAAATATTTAAAGTTTTGAGAAGCTGCTCCTTTTTTAGTTACAATAGCAATTTCTGGTTTACCTTCTGTAATATAATTCGTTATATTGTTGAATAAATTATTATGACCTTGCCATTCAATAGGTAAGGTTGATATGATTATTCGTGAAGGTAAATCTAATCTGGATGTGATTAATAAAGGTCTAATTTCTGAATTTTGAGAATCAGAAATCAAAATATCATATTTTTCACTTTTATCTAAATTGATAGAAGACCAATATATCCCTTCAACACGGTCATTGCTATTACATTGATTTTTAATTTCAGTACTTGAAATTATATGTGGATAATTTAGAACTGAAGTATTATTATGACTGTGAAATTGTAAATTGCCTTCATTTGAGTTTTCATGTCGATTTTTGAACGAAATTGCATATTGTTTGGGCAAAAAGTCAATACTGTCCATTCTTGCCTGATATCCAATATATAGCCCTTTATTTTGACTAAGAAATTTTGAGATTGATTTATCCTTTTCCTCAGTTAAAAAAGCATTGATTATTATATTTTTACAAGCATTCATTGCAATAAAAATTGCATCATATTTATCATCTTTTAGTTTCGACGAAAGGCTAGTAATATTTTCACTTGTATATGTATCAATAATGTAGTTAGTGCGTTCTAAACTGGGTTTTATATCAGCCCACCCATAACGCATCATCTCGCTTTCATTTTGAACAAGAGCTATTCGATACATAACTTTTTAGTTTACATGTTATTATAGACAATTTTACCACCTACAATTGTCATATTAACCTCATGAGGATATGAAGGTGTTAAAACAACAATATCAGCATCTTTACCTTCAGAGATAATCCCTTTAGTGTTTAGTGAAAGAGCATTAGCAATATTGTGTGATGTTGTTTTCCATAACTTTTCAATTGGGAAGCCAGTCAATTGTATTGCTATGTTTAAGGCACTTAGCATTGTAAGAGCAGTTCCGGCGATATTTTCCCCTAAGTAACCTGTAAATCCCTTTATTTGTATTTCAAATGTATTATCTCCAAGTTTAAAATTCCATGAGGTTAGATTTGATGCCGATGCCGGCGATGCATCAGTTACTAAAATTATTTTATCAATGTCTTTAGTTTTAAAAATAAGCTTAATATTTCCCTTGTGTACGTGTACGCCATCGGTTATTAGAGCAACATAAGCCTTATCATTAGTTAATAATGAAGTAACAATGCCAGGAGTTCTTGCCGATATTGATGGCATTGTATTAAAAACATGTGTCCCCATACTTGCACCATTTTTAATAGCTTCTTCCGATTCTTCGTAAGAAGCATCCGTATGTCCCAATGATACAATAATTCTATTATCGCACATATATCTAATTAGTTTATCAACACCTTCTAGTTCTGGAGATAATGTTACTAGTTTCAAGAGACCATTTGCAGCGTCAAAGTATTTTTTAAATTTTTCAATAGACGGGGAATATAAATACTCTTTTCTATGTGTTCCGCCTTTTTTAGGATTAATGAATGGTCCTTCCATATGTATTCCGACAACACTTGCTCCAGTGGAGTCCTCTTGGCTATATTTGACAATTGATTTTATTGCATCTATTTGTTCCTGCTCAGTAAATGTAACAATTGTAGGAAGAAATGATGTAGTACCATATGACGCATGTGCAATCGCCATTTTATCAATAGATGAAGGTTTTCCATCCATTGCCAACGCACCACCTCCACCATTACAATGTATGTCAATAAATCCTGGACATATAATACTTCCATTAACATCAATTATTTCATAATCTATAGGAATTTTTGAACTATCAGAGATGATTTTTTCTATTCTACTATTTGAAATAAGAATTATGGAACCAAGATTTGTATCATCGCATCCAATTAGGTGACCATTTGAAATCGCAAATTTTTTATTCATACCGTTTTGTTTTAAATATATTTGTAATTTATTGATTTAACTCTAATTATGTGGTCTTTTACTTTATTGACTCCATCATTTAATATATCCAATAAAAAGTCCTTCTTATTTAGTAATTCTAATGTTTCTACCTTAATAGGTTTAATAAAATCAATTATTTTATTAGATAGTAAGTGTTTAACATCCAAATCACTAATTTTTTTTGAAGAGTATTGGCTTTGTATTTCCATTACTTCTGTTTTGTTGGTATTAAATATACTGTAATACAACAATGGAATAGATGTTAATTCTCCATTTCCATAAGGACTATAAGTTGATGTCATTTTTTTTATTTTACTCTGTATTTCAAATGGATCATCCATAAAACTGATATAATTATTATAGGATTTGCACATTTTCCTTCCGTCAAGTCCAACAAGCTGTTTAGTTATTCCAGTTTTAAACTCAACTTTAGGAAATGAAAATCCATATGCCCTATTAACTTTTTTAATCAATTCATTGGAGAACTCAATAATTGGCTTGTTGTCGTAGTTTGAGACAACTTGATTTGCACAAATACTCATTATATCAATTGTTTGGTATAATGGAAATTGATAGTGTGAGAATTTAGTATTATAGTTATCTTCCTTTTTTAATGCTGGTAACCTCTTAATTCGATTAAAAGAGACATGATTGCTTAATAACATAATCAGGGTTCCGTAATATTCAGCAATTTGACTTTGGGTGTAGAAATGAGTTTTTTGTGGAGAAACTCCTATTGCTAAAAGTTGTGCGATCATTAGCAATATGTTTGACTTCATATCATTGCCATTTGTATGAAAAGCGAAGGAATCTCCTTTCTTAGATATAAGGTGCAAATCTCCGATTAGAAAAAATGAATTTACATCGTTCTGAATTTCTATAATAGGTTTTATATTACCTATATAATGTCCAAGGTGGCACCCATTTTCAGTAGGTATTAATCCCGTTAATATGTTATTTTTTTTCATGAGGTTACATGTTCTGCTGACAAAATGCTCATTACGTAAACATCTTCATATTTACTATTTAGCTTTGAATATTCTCTAAGAAGTCCATCTTTTCTGAAACCACATTTTGTATATAATTTTATGGCTCGTTCATTAATTGCATAGCAATGTAACTCAAGTCTATTTAAGTTCAATCCTGAAAATGCAACCTTCTTGCACATTTCTATTACATCCTTACCGTATCCTTTTCCCCAATAGTCCTTTTCTCCAATAATAAGAGATAACTCACAGCGATCATCTTCATGATTAATATTAAAAAGTCGACAGGTACCAATGGGTTCTGTACTTTTTTGATCGATAATCATATATCGATAAGGTTCTTTTATTCTTTGTTCATAATACTCAACAACAGATTCATATGACTTTGCAGGAAAGGCATTTTCCAAATACTTCATCACTTCGGAATCATTCAACCACAGAAACAGTTTTTCTATGTCTGTACGTTTCCATTCTCGAAATTTAATTTTACCATACTTCAGCATATAGAATCAGTTTTAGGAAATACTATGGTTTGGGGAAATTGTACTCTTTTGCAAATTTTGGTTTGTGGGTAGGCTTGTGCGATTTGCAAATGTGTGCAATGTGCGTGAGTTTCCCCAACTGTCCCGAAGGGCAGAAGCGAGCGGGAAAAAACTAATTTTTTCTTGCAGTATCTTTCAATCAATGCTAGTATTTTTCCTGTCTGTTTTTTCAATTTTTTAAGCTTTCTGTCAATGTTCGGTGGTCTTTTTCACACTTGCCCCTAACTTACTTATATATGTACTAAAGCTACATTTATCACTCCTTTTCAATATGTAACATGTAGCTTTTATTACATATTATTTCACTATAAAATTAGCAAAATATCTCTGTAATAAATAGTTAATAGTATAAAATTTTGCTATTCAGTATGTTTAATTAGAATTGAGGTGAAATTGTTACCCTCTGTTCGTTGATCGTTGATCGTTGTTTGTTGTTCGTGAAGAACGATGGGGTGATGAGTGGTAGTTGTTCGTAGATAGTTGTTCCTAAAATGCAATCTTCCTTTTAACTTTTAACGTCTCACGTTTAACGGTCATAGTTGATCGTTGTTCGTTGATGGTTGTTCGTAAAATGCAATCTTCCCTTTAACTTTTAACGTTTAACGTCTCACGTTTCACGTCCTCCGTTCTCCCTGAACATCTTCCCTTTAACACTTCAAGTTGATCGTTGATTGTTGTTCGTAAAATGCATTCTTCCCTTTAACTTTTAACGTTTCACGTCTCACGATTAACGTTGACGGTTACAAGAATTCGTTCCTCTAACTTCCTTTAACTTCGTCTAACTTCTTTCTTTGCAAACCCATTTCCGATGTTTGTATCCTTGTTTCCGATGTTTGTATCCTTGTTTCCGATGTTTGCAACCTTGTTTCCGATGTTTGCATCCTTGTTTCCGATATTTGCAACCTTGTTTCCGATGTTTGCATCCTTGTTTTCGGTGTTTGCTAGTTTGTTTTCGATGTTTGCGAACTTGTTTCCGATGTTTGCGAGTTTGTTTCCGATGTTTGCGAGTTTGTATTCGATGTTTGCGGGCTTGTTTTCGATGTTTTTGGTTTTGTATGAAAATTTAGTCGTGGGTATAAACTCTATTGGGTAGCCAGAGTTTATAGGAATAATGGGCATAACAGAAGAGATGTGCAGCCGAACAAAGCTTCTTATTTCGTATTCTGATTGCTTACCCTCCTTTAACTTTTAATGTTTAATATTTAATGCAATTTGTCATACGAGAGGTTGTTATTAAATAGCTACGTGCCAATTTTGCACAATACATATTTAAGAACGATGCGCAATAACAAAATAAAAGGTAGCACCCCTCCCCGCCTCACTTTCTGCCCAAATTTTGCCACCATGCTTACTAATAAACTCCTTACAAAGAATCAAACCAAGACCCGTTCCCTGCTCCCCATCGGTTCCTTTAACACTACTATGCTTACTGTCGATCCGGAATAGGCTTTCCATTATTTCGGGTTCGATACCAATGCCATTATCGGAAACCGACACCTGAAGCCAATTGCCAGTATTCTGTACATCAATCTCTATTTTCCCATTTGAGCTTGTATACTTTGTGGCATTGTTCAGCAGGTTTGTTATGATGGTTTTAACCATATTTCTATCGAAATAACCAAAATATAACTCGGTGCACTTATTCGTTAGCTCAATATTCTTATCGGCGGCTTTTAGCCTGAAAATACCTATGCACTCGTCGATAATCTCGTTTAAGCTGTACATGGCAGGGGTAAATGCTATTTCGTTGCGCTGTGCGCGTGCCCAAGTTAACAGGTTTTCGAGCAAAGAGTATGTGCCGTGGGCGGCGGTGTTTAAAGCCGAGATGAAATGAATTAGCTCCTCGGCCGAGAATTTACTTGCATTATCGTTAATAAGGTTTGTTAATGATTGAATATCGCCAATGGGCCCACGTAGGTCGTGTGCAATGATTGAGAAAAACTTATCTTTTGTGGCATTTGTTTCCTCAAGCGTTTTGTTCATCTGCTCCAGCTTGCTCTGCGAAATTAAAATTTCATTTTGCTGTAGCTGCAACGCTTTGTTAAGCTGTTGCTGATCGGTTAATGCTTTGGCTAGTTGTTCTTTCTGTATATTTATTAGTGTCTGTTTTTCGCTCAGCTCATAGTTTTTCCTTTTCTTAATAGCTAAGCGGTTGTATGTTACACCTCCCAGCATCAGCGATAGAACAAGCAAAACGATAAGGAATGTCCGTTGATTTTGACTCTTATTTATGGTTAGCTTATTAATTTCGGCATTCTTTCGGAGTATACGATTCTCTTTCTCTTTACTTTCGAGATCATACCGAGCCTGCATCTCGATTATGGTGTGAATTTTTTTGTCGTTTATAATGCTATCGCTTAGCTGCTTGTAGAGTTTATAGTATTCGAGTGATTTTTGGTAATTGCGCGTGGCCAAGTAAAGGTTCGAAATATTCAGGTTGATTTCGTTAATATCATCCATTGCCTTGGCTTCCTGGGCATAAGTAAGTGCTTTAAAAAAGTTTTCCTTTGCTTTACCATAATCTTTATTCAGAAGATATACCTCGCCCATAAAATTCGTTGCTTGCGACTTACCTAGCGTATTGTTAATACGACTGCTTAATGCCCATGCTTTACCGAAGTAGTGCAATGCATTATTGTAGTCATTCATTTTTTTGTAGGTTGTTCCAATATCGTTATAGAGCCATATAAGAAAAACCCGCTCGTCGGATTTCTCAATAACATCCAACACCGACAGGTGTTGCTCCAGCGCTTTGCTGTAGTTACCCAAAAGCAGATTTAGCTCGGCAATATTGTTCTGAATTTTGGCATATTCAATTTTATCGTTTAGCTCGGCAACAATGCCTAACGACTCGGTATAATTCGCAATGGCTTTTTCGTAGCTTTTTAAGTAGGTATTAACCATTCCCAGGTTATTCAGGTTGTAGGCACAAAGCCTTTTGTCGTTAATTTCGCAGGCAATGGTTAACGATTTTTGGTAGTACTCAATGGCCTCGTTGTATCCACCCATAAACCAAGCATTTACACCCCCATAGAGCAATGCTTTTGCTTTTTGATGCGGCTCATCGAGCTTATCGGCCAGTTTAATGGCAGCATTTGCATAGAACATACCCTTGCTTGGTGCAATGGTCCAGTTTGCCTTACTCAGCTGTATTAATATATCTAATTTACTCTGTGTATCGGCTTTCCTTAGCTGCATTTCCAAGCTATCAATAGTGCTGGCAAATAATGATACATGGGAAATAAGTAAAAAAAAGAGTATAAGTAAGTGTGCGTTACCGCCTATTCTTTTGGCATTAAAAATGAATGTACATATTCCCATGACATTAGTATTCGAAGGGTGTTTTTTTAAAATATACCTTAAAATTAAAAAAATAGTTTGAAAGCATTATAGTAATTCACATTCAAAAATGAGGCATTAGGGCTAAACCGTATAAATTGCACAATAAATAATGTTTAGAGCCAGGCAATTCGGCATATACCATAAATAAACCAATACAAAGATCTGTTATATTTTTATTAGATTGCAGGCTATTTTATAATGGAATAAATGGCCAAGCGAGCATTAATACTACTTCTAGCATTACTAGTTATTCTTGATATAGGTTATTCGTTTTTACAGCACTACAGCATGCCATTCGATGGCGATATGGCTGGAGGCATTGTACCTGCAAATGATGTAAAAACTGTACTCGAAAATCCATTGGGATTAAAAGTATTTAGCGACCATGTAAGCTACCCCAACCCCAACCGTTTTTTTTGTCATTGGAGCTTTTATGAATATTTTAACAGGGCACCACATCTCTTTCAAATTTTTACCGACCCAATTAATAGCGCGTACCTATCGTGTGCATTAGCAAAAACTTTAATTCAAGCTACCATACTTTTTCTGCTAGCATTCTTTATTTCGGGGAGTGTTTTTAACCTTGAATTTTGGCTGGCTGCTGTAATTATTACACCACTATTTCAAACCAATGGATATTGCCGTTATATGGGCATTATTGATCCGGCAACCACTTACACCTTTTTTTATGCATTGCCTATTATTCTGGTTTTAGTTTACTTTTTGCCGCTCATAAACAATTACTTCTACCACGAAAGGTTAAAAAGATTTAGATACTTACGGTATTTTTGGATTCCACTTGCCCTAATAACCAGCCTGAGTGGCCCATTAAATCCAGGAATAGCATTGGTGGTTGGGTTATTACTACTCTGGAATGCTTTTTGGCCAAATCTGAAAAGGGTTACAGCTACAAATCCTTTTGCGCGGTTGTGGTATGCTGCCGTAAAAGTTCCAAAGTATTACTATTTCTATCTATTACCAATAGGTATTTTCTCGATGTACTCGTTGCTTTTAGGGCGATTTAACTCTATAGATTTAGACAATCAAATGCCATTACTGAAACTTTACGCGAGATTACCCGAGGGTATATTCTATACTTTTTTTCAGAAGTTGGGCTTTCCAATTCTGCTTGTTGTTTTAGCTATAAATACAATAATTATAAATAAAAAGGCAAGCAATGACGATGGTAAAAAGATTGTGAATGCATTTAAATGGATTGGAATATTCTCGTTGGTTTACATACTCCTACTTCCACTGGGTGGATATCGCCCTTACCGTCTAAATGTTTTAAGGTACGATACTATTATTCCAATTACACTGTGCTTAGTGTTTATATTTGGGAAAACAACCCTGTTCCTCATAAAAAACCTTTCGAAAAAGCAGCTAGCTTGGTATGTTCCGCTAATCGCAGTCGTTTTATTTATTTTCGCCAATGCCGATACGGCCAAATTTGGGAAGAATGAGGCTGAGAGAAAAGCAATTCAAGAAATATCCCAATCGAGCGAATCGGTTGTTCCCATAAATTCCAGCTGTACTGTACTATCGTGGATATTAATAGCAGATCCTCAGGAATCGAAGTTAAATTCAGAATTGTTAAAAAGATGGGGAATTGTTAAGGACGATAAGCTTTACTATCAGAAGTAGGCTATTGGTATATTTCTTAAGTAAAATCATAACATTACGTTCTTCAGAGTTGCCTAACCATGTCCTTTAGAGTCGACTTAACTATAAGGCGATGAAAAGGCTTAACCGGAAAAAAGTATAGCTTCCCGAACCAATTATTGTACTTTACCACAGTGGTTATGGATATTTGCCATTTATCTAATTCGGGAGAAGGTTCTATCAGTAACGAAACCCTGAAGTT
The DNA here is from genome assembly GCA_050179935.1 of Bacteroidales bacterium. Lineage (GTDB taxonomy): Bacteria > Bacteroidota > Bacteroidia > Bacteroidales > UBA12077 > UBA12077. Next base: position 26,596 of record JBFXEQ010000007.1, read on the forward strand.
TAAGTGTTTATCATCTTCGCCTAATATAGCCTCATTCCCGGTTTTACTGAACAGCTTAAAAAGTCCGAGGCGTTCGCCGGGTTCATAGTTAGTACAGCTTGTAGTTTGTTCGCCCGCCAGTTCTTTTGAGGTTTTAAGCCCAAACACTTTAACAATACGATCCCTTACCGCCAATAAACCATCGGCCCACTTTGGCCCACTCAATAGGAATAACTCTATAATTTTATCGATTTCAATATTTTGCTTATTGGTAAAAAATTGACTCCGAAAGCTATCAACATAGTTGAATTGTTCTTTGCCCTCGTTCAAAACAGATAAATTGGGAACTGTGCTTTTTGCTGTTATCATTTTTTAGTACATATTTTTTACGATAGTCCGAGATTTATATTTTGTGTTCGACATATTCAACAATAACCCCATCGCTATGCATTACTGTCATATTTAAGCCCGTTGGAACTTCCTGAATATCGCGTATTACAGCTGCACCGTTATCTATCAAAAAGTGTCGATACTCAGAAACTGAATCCACTAAAAATGTTGCAGAGGTCTTTTTAAATGGCTCTAAGGCTTTATTAGTACCAGCTATAATAAGTAGATTACTAATTTGTGCAATTTCTAGCTCTACCTTTTTATACTCGAACCTATTGGCGCATTTCTCGCCTGTAAGTCTCTCGTAGAAACTAATTGCTGAGTTCATATCATTTACATAAACTCTCGTTAAAATCTGTTTTACTATCATTTAATTATGGTTTATCGGGTGAATTTAGCAACCATAGAACTTCAAATACTTATCAATATTCGATTTTATATACTCAACACTATGGTTTCCTTGGAATAAATGGTACTGAGAATTGATCCCTTTTCCTCTTAGTATATTATGAAGAATTGAGCATCCTTCGTAGAATTGGCCTTCATCCTTATCGCCTGCATCGAGGTAAACCTCCATGTCTAAGGAAATTGTATTATTCGTTGCAATGTATATGGGGTCGTATTTTTCCCAACCGTAAATATCTTGATAGTATGGCTGATCCTCCTCTTCGAGTTTCAGCTCAACTGCAGGCATATGCCCTCCTACTTTCGAAAACATTTGCTGATGCCTAAGTGCATTATGTAAGGCAGCATGCCCGCCTCCGGATACTCCACCAATAAATCGTCCTTTCCGATCCTTTACTGTATTAAAAGTTTTATCGATAAAGGGAATTACTTCCTCGATGATATAGTCCTCATATCTTCCAGTATTTATAATTCGGCCATTAGTATCGGGTACTTCCTTGCATTCTGCCGATGAGTTTACTCCTCGGCTATTTTCGATTCTGGGGCAAACTATTACCATGGGAGCAATTTCTCCACAGCTCACCAGCTTATCGGCAGAATTATTTATGTCGACATCAAACATTATATTTTCGTTGCCATTCCGTCCATGCAGAAAGTATAGCACAGGAAAAAATGTTTGGTCATTATAGCTTGGTGGTAAATAAACCAACATCGGCATCTCCTTCGCGAGTGCCTTACTAAAGAGTGTTACTTTTTCTACCGTCGAACTATTCATTCGTATGTGTACAATTATAATTTAAGATGAGAATCGGCTAAACGGAATAAAACACAAAGAACTGGTAAAATAATTATTTCACCAGTTCTTTACTTAAAATTTAACATAAATGGGATAACCAACCTGGCCTCTATTTACTAACAATCTCGCGGCCAAAAGGGGTTAGCGCAAGTGCTGCAAGTTTAAAATGTTGCTTTGCAAAGGGTATCCCAATTATTGTAAGTGCAATTAGAATTCCAAAGATTACATGCGATAGACAAATCCAAATACCTCCGGTTAATATCCAAATTATGTTCATTAAAGTGGAAAGGCAGCCCGATGCATGTTCTTTATAACGAATTTCCTTTCCAAATGGCCATAATGCTAAGCTTGCCAATTTAAGAGTTTGCAAGCCGAACGGAATTCCAATAATTGTAATGAATAAGAAAAAGCTTGAAACAATGTATTCAATCGCAATAAAAATTCCGCCTAAAAGCAGCCATAGAATATTTCCTAGAATTCGCATGATATATTTTATTTAGAGTTTTGAATTCTTAAAAGTAATAAAATCTCAATCGTTTCATAGTAAATAAAATCATTATTTATTCTTTTTATAGCTCTTAACCATTTTAGCGAAAGACTTTTCGTACTTTCTCTTTTCGTGTATCGATGCGGTGTAATGCCAAGCTTCTTTTCGTAACTTAAGGTAGTTTTCGTATACTCCACTATCTATCTGCCCGTTCTCTACAGCTTTTATTACGGCACAACCTTTCTCGTTTATATGTCGACAATCACTGAAAAGGCATTGCTCTTCCAAGCTGGCAATGTCTAATACTTCAGCAAGGTTTTCGGGATCGTCGTTGGTAACGCCAAATAGCTTAACTCCCGGGGTGTCAATTAGCACTCCCGACTCATCCAGCAGTATCATTTCCCGTCGCGTTGTGGTATGTCTTCCTTTCCCCGTTGAATCGCTGATGGTTGATGTGGACATAACGCCCTGATGGCATAATGCATTTATTAATGTGCTTTTTCCGGCACCCGATAATCCTGTAAATACAACTGTTTCGCCAGGTAAAATAAATCCTCGTACTTGTTCGATGCTATCGGGCATTTGAATACTTGTATAGAAAACAGGTATTTTGGTGGATATATGCCTTAACGAGTTTTCAACTTCATTTTTATTGAAACCTAAGTCCACTTTTGTTAGAATTAACGCGGGCTGTATACTCTCGTCGGCTAACTGTAGCATAAAACGCTCAATTCTTCGTACATTGAAGTTATTATCGAGACTTTGCACTATAAATGCCTTATCGATATGCGAAGCAATGGCCTGTTTTTGTGAAACGGTTCCACTTTTTAACCGATAAAGAGTCCTTTGGCGGGGTAGTAAATCAAGAATTAGTCCTTTTGCTGTATCAATTGGCTGAAAAATAACCCAATCGCCAGTAGTTGGATATTCGGAACTCTCCCTTCCGTATAGCATGTTCCCGGTAAGTTCGCAGCTATAAAAACCATCATCGGCCACAACTTCGTAGCAGGTTTTATGTGTAACAGTAACTCTACCATGTAGAAAATTGCTATAAATGGATTCTTGTTTTTGTTGGAATAAAACCTCGTTCCAACCGTATAGTAATAAGTTATTCATTGTTTTTGTTTTTAACTATAGAGAGGGTTGACTCACAAACAGAGCCAACTCTTTCTCAATTACTTAAATCTTTTTTCCGATATAAAACACGTAGCCATAGAATTCTTTATACTTACTGTATAGTATAGCTTCGTGCCGTTCGTTGGCAACTAAATCCTCGGCTGTTTTGTTGCCAGGATATTTATCGAGAAACAGTTTCTGTGCTTTAACCTGTGGCACATAGAAGTTTTCGATCCAGCAGTTCTCGGGTAAAATAAACGATGCAACAGGAATGTAACCAGCCCTTTGCATTATGGCAATTTTGTTTGAGATTGTGTCTATTTCGGGATAGGCATCCTGCCAGAACTTATCAATTTCGGAAGGTCGTTTCTCGGTAAACCACGATGCTTCCGATACCGCAATGTAACCTCCAGTTTTTATGAATTGTCGCCACTCGTTTAAGCCTCGTTCAAAACCAATGTTATAAATAGCTCCCTCGGACCAAATCAGGTCTAACTCATTGTTCCGAAAAGGCAAATTGTCCATGGAGCCAACAATGCCTTTAACTTTACCCTGAAGATTAAGGCTCGCTGCATTGGCATTGAACAGGTCGATAAATTTAGGGAACAGGTCAATTCCGGTTATTTGTCCCTTAGCATTGTTAGCCAGTACCATTGTTTGTCCACCTGTACCGCAACCAATATCCGCAATATGCGATTCGTTGGTTAGGTTATCAACAAAGCTCAATGCTTTAAGTGTAACCTCAGGACTGCCAGGCCCTTGTCTTTCGATGCTTGAGAAATATTCGCAGATTAGATTGAAGTCGAATTCGTGAATCGATTTATTATCGTTACTCATGATGTTTAAATTTGTATTAACGAGATTCTGGTAGAATTTACAATATCTTACCAAATCTCGAACTATTAAATATGTATAAAAGTAAATAACTCCGACAAGAATTTGTCCGAGATAACTGGGGGATAACCTTAAGAAGAACTCCTAAAGGTTATTTACTTTACAATATCCGAATTAAATATAAACATCCACGATTTTTAGACCCTACAAAGGTAGTACTATTTTATTTGAATCAGCAAGTTAAACAGGCTTATTACAACAAAAAAAGCGAGACCACAGGCCTCGCTTATGCGTTAACATGCCAATTTACTTTTTATCGACAGTTTTAGTGTCGAGCTTATCTACATTTTCGAGCTCCTTAATATTCATTGTTTTTGAGAGTTTACTGATAGATTCGAGGTTGATATTACCTGTTATGCTTATCAGAAAATTATCTCGTCCACCGCCTATCATTAGAAACTCCCTGAATTTGCCATTTTCCTTTCGAATCATCATTCGGGTATCCTGTCCTTTATCCTTTATAACCATAAGCTGATCGTATTTATCGAAAGGCAAATCCTGCGCAAGCTCCTTGTAAAGATTTAACTTAAGGTTTAAAAGCGAATCATCGACAGTGAGTATTTTAATTGATTCGAGACCCGAAATAACTTTTGCAAAGTCATCGGGATCCTCGTTGGCATCCTGGCTAGCAAATAGGTTAAACATGTACTTCGATATGTAAACTGTAGTAAAGCCATCCTTTTCGGCATACTTATCGAATACTGCATCGGTTGGCGATTTCTGTGCATAAACGCCAATGGAGATGATGCTAAGCAGCAGTATATTAATTACCTTCATCTTTAATAGTATTAAGTGTTTCGTCTATTTTTGACAATTCGTTACAACGCTTTAGTGAGTTATCTATGGTGGATATATGTTTCAGGTTACTGGTTTTACTGTTCATGGTGTTCGAAATGAAAAGTAATACCTTTTTGGTCTCCTCGTAGGCTTCCTGAGGATTCTTATAGGAATCGGCCAGCACTACACTATCATTTTTTTTGTTGAAAACCAAAACTCCAACGGCAATAATTAGTACAGCAGCAACACTTCCGGCCCATTTAACGATTGTGGAGAAATGCAGCTTAGTTTCATTCTCCCAGGCTTCGTCAATTAGGTTGACTAAGTCACTATTTAAATCGGCAGGAACAACAGTTTGTTGAGAAAGGAAAAAGTTTAGGAGCAGTTTATCCTCCATTTCAAAGTTGGAAGGATTGTTCTGGCTAAAATACTCCTTGAGCTGCGCCTCTTCGTCCAACGACGTTTCTCCCCGATAGTATTTTTCCAAAAGTATTTTAATCCCTTGTGAGTCCATAGCTATAAATTTTTGTCATCTCATCCTTTATCTTCTTTCTTGCAATTGAGAGGTTTGCCCTGATATTGTTCACCGACAAATTTAACGTATCGGCAATTTCCTCGAACGAGAACCCCTCAATATCTCTCAGCTCAATTATCAACCGTTGCTGCTGAGGCAGATTCTTTATCAACTGTTGAATCAATCCTTTGCTCTCCACAAAATCGTAATTTGATTCGGCAGTACTATTCAACATCTCCTTGGAGGCTTCATTTATCCGTTTTACCTTCCTCAACTTATCAATGCTGATATTGCGTACAATTGTAAAGGCAAAAGCCTGAATACTGTCCAGCTGCTTGAGCTTGCCCCTGTTTTCCCATAATTTTAAGAACGATTCTTGAACACAATCCTTAGATAATTCAGTATCATTAAGAAGCCGAAACGATAACCGGTACATCTTCTCGCTTAGCGGTAAAAGCTCCTTTTTGAATTCCTCCTTATCCATTTAGTCGTTGCTTTCGTACTCTAACTCCCTAAGTTTATCGGTATGTGCAAGGTCGTATGAAATTTTCTTTGCATCATCCAAAGATAAGTTTCCTTTTAGGTAAATCAATGCATTATCGTCGCCTCCCGACACAAGAATAAATTCAGTGATTCTCTTTTTCTCCTTTTTGCAGAACATTACAAAATCCTGCCCAGCACTTTTTACGGTCATCAGTTCTTCGTATTCACTTTTATCAAGATTTGGAACAACTTCCTTGTAAAAGTTTATTTTTTCGTTCAGGATGGAATCTTCAACGGTTAATATTTTTACCGAGGATATGGTACAATCGCTATTTGTTTCGTCACTGTTGAAAAGGAAGTTAAGTAAACTCCCTGATATATTAAGAGTAACAAGCCCCTTTTTGCCGGCATAGGCATTGAATACCTTTTCGAACGATGCAGGTTGTGCAAATAAATTTGTACTTAGAACCAAGCAAATAGCTATCAATGTAATTCTTGTTTTCATACCTGTAATTTTTAGTTAATGTTCTTTTTATTTGTTTACATCTTAATGACGCACCAAGGAGAAAAACATTAAAAGGGAAATGGCATTTTTTAATAAAAAGAGTAACTCAAAAAATCGGATACATTCGAAAGGCAAGTAAATATAACAGATATAACACATTGATATTGAAGAAAAACAAATCAATCATGTTTTGACCAAATCCTTAGGTTTAAATTCAAATCTTCAACAAGATCAGTATATAATTTTAATGGAGCTATTGTGTATTTGATAAATTCGAAATTAAAAGATCTAAAAATTGCAGGTTCAAAATGGTTGCTATACTTTGGAATAGCACAGTATAAACGATTATCAACAAAAGAAAGTGAAATATTTTTGTCGGTTTTTATTTTATAATCAAGTATTCGCTGCATTAAACTCGGGGTTAGTATATAGCGAGCCTCAACCTGATCTGTACCATAAATTTGAAACTCATTGGAAAATGATTTATCCTCTAGTTTTACAACTTTAATATCATTTAAAAAGAATTTGAGTGCAGTTCTATAATAATTCTTTATGCTTCTATGAATAACAAAGGTTTTTGACTTAAACGATTTATTAAAAGAGGCAGATATAAACAATCCCTCGAATTTAATTTTACTTTTTACTGTGTAAGCCAGGGTTTCACAAAACATGATACTGGTTTCTCCCATTCGAAATCTCATAAAGTCTTCGCCATCGATATATGAGATATTGATGGGAAACAGCATACTTTTACTTAGAACTGATTTTGCTATTTTTTGATTTGGGATATACTCGTAATCTTCAAAAAGAAAATTAAGAATTTCGGACATTACCTTATACTTAAAATGCTTTTTTAAGTAGTTAACCATGCCAACAAATTCATATATAAAAGATCCCAAGAAGAAGGAACCCACAACAAAAGAGAGTACAATTATAAGCTTATTTTCAAAAAAAATCCCAATTAGTAATACACAAAAGAAAGGTAATGATAAATAGAAATTCAGCTTAGCCTTCGCTAGTTTTTCTATCCTAAATTTTTCAAGAGGTTCTAAAATGGGTTGAAGTGTAGCATTATAGAATTGTAATAATTCTGAATCTGTTTTCATTACTATTTAAATAGTTCTTTAGCAATAGGATTTTGTTTTACAACATCATCGAACTCCATAACTTTCATGGGCCGAAAACTAAATATATTTGTCAAAATACTTGCAGGAAATGTTTGTATAGAATTATTGTAATCAGTAACAGATGTGTTGTAGAAACGTCTTGCCGCCAATAGTTGTTCTTCAATTTCGTTCCACGAAGCCTGAAGGTTAATGAAATTCTTATTAGACTTTAATTCCGGATAATTCTCAACATTTAATAAAATACCACTAAGTTCTCTATTTATACTATTATGTATTTCTAGCTTTGAATCCAATGACATGCCATCCTGTATCTTTGACCTTAATCTTGTAATCTCTTCAAATATAGCCGATTCATGCACCATAAACTGTTTAACAACTTCTACCAGATTCGGGATTAAATCATAGCGCTTTTTAAGAGTTGCATCAACAGATCCCAAAGCATTCGATACTTCGTTTTTACTCCGAATAATACTATTGTACAGAAAAATAACATAGGTAATAACCAATAATAAACAAGTTGCAACAATATATCCCATCATATTTTAAATTTAGTCAACGAATATAGTAAATGTTTTCTTATTTATTCGTCTGTACATTTGATGTTCAAATCAATTTTCGGAGTTTAAACTTAACATCAACGGAAATACCATCTCTTACAACTGTCATTCTAATTGTTTTACCCTCTCGACTGCGAAATACGTCGTTAATTTGAGATATGGTCATGTCTTTGGTTGATATTCCATTGATATACCTCAACTCATCGTTAACCATTAAGCCACACTCCGATGCTGGTGTGTTTTTGCCGATTGATGCAATTTTGTAGAATGGTAATCCCATCACTATAGGGGAAATTTCGATGCCCGACATATCGCAGGTAAAGGGACTCTTGAAGTTGGAGTTTTTTCGAAGAATAATTTGTCGGTTAGGATAATCAATTATTACGTTGAACCTTCGAAACACATCGGCACCCACGCTTCCATTCCTACCGTTATTCTCGGTGGTTCCCTGTATGGCACTAGAATCAGGGAATGCTGCAAAAACATCGTTGAGTTCGAAAGGGCCTATCCGAAACTTCTCAACCCTTGAAATTTCACCAGAAATATCACCGTTTAAACCCTGCCCAATTATCTCTTGCCGACGAACAGTCGATGGTTTTATGTCGGGACTAGAGAATGGATCGAGCCATAATGCCATGCTCATTCCTGTATCGAATAGTAACTTAACGGAGATTTCCTTACCGTCGATGGTTACATGAGCATTTATAAATGGACGCCCATCTATTAACTCGATGGGAATAACAGCCTCGTTTTTACGAACTTTATGGTTAAACCTTTGTGGATTATGGAACCGAATGGTTTGGTTCGAGTAGTTAATTTCTACAATAAACTGTTCGAATATTGTTCGTCCAATCAAACCATTAATAGGATGCCCTGTTCGTGCCGATAAATCGATAGTGTTATTTGGTACAACAAGAACCTCCTGGCTTTTTCCATGAATTTTTCCTAATGTTAAAACATTATCGTTGGAAACAATTCCTTCGACAGATTCGCTAGTTCCCAAACCCCGAACTTTTACCTTTCGAGCACGGTTGAGAGATACTATATAAGGATTGGATATTTCCGTGATAATGGTGCGTCCAACACCAGTATCAAAAATCATATTAATGGAGTCGAAACCATTGATGCAGAATGGCAAAACAACTAAATGGGATGCCATTGTAAAGGTTGTTTGATAGTAGCTGTTTCGGCTGTTCATGTAGAACATCGTACTTTCGGGTTTTTCGGCCAACACTCCCTTGGCTAAAAGAACTCCAAGTAACGTGGAGATAATTATGCTTAGCGTTTTCATGGCAGTGAGTTTTATGGTTAAACCTCGTGCGGATACTGTTCCCTTTATATTTAAGATACCCGCGTGCCATTATTCCCTATCGAATCACGCTAAGAATTGTTAAACAGCTGTTCCTGTGCGATAAGCGATAAATAACTATTGATTAGTTTATCATTTGCGATTCTCATAAGGTGAAAAATTATGTCAAAATAAAAAGCCTCTTCCTTTAAAATACAGGAAGAGGCTTTTATATTGATGAATCGGACAGGTTAACAATTCTGAGTCTTATACCATTTTGCCATATACTTAGAAGGATTTTCGGATGATATTTTATCGAACATCGGTTTCTTTAAGGTATCCTTTATTCTATTTAAGTACTGAACAAACGAGTCGTTAAAGAACATATCGAGGAAATAATCCGATCCGTAAAGTATCTTATCCTGAATGTCAGGATTATTATCATATATCTCCTTTACTTTCTGTAGCGTAGGAACATCACTCATGCACGATATATCGGTGTAAAAGTTCGGGTATTTCTTCAATAGGCGAAGAATATTGTTTTGCCAATCGTCATTACCGCTACCAAAATGAGCTAGTACTAGTATTAAATTATTGTATTTTTCGAGGACTTTTTCCCAGATCAAAGGATCATTCAAAACACCAGCCCGTTCTCGTACCATTTCGGTAAAGCCGTTCTTTAATCCTAATGTAAAGGTGTATTTTCCGTTATAAGGCTTTGGTTCGGTTTCGCCTTTAGGAATAATCAATCCATTTACATCGATACTCATGGCTGGAGTGGCAAATCCACCATACGAACAATGCGATACAATTGGAATTCCATTTTTACAGCAAAATTCAAAAATAGAATCGGGGCCAACAAGCACTTTATCGAAAGGAGAAAAGCCGTTAGGAGGATACACCTTTACACCCGCAAACAGTTTACCGGCACCAACCTGACTGAGGTACGATTTTATATTAGATCGTCGAGGATCGACACCCAGGAATGGAACTAATCTATCTTTATACTTAGGATTTTTCGATAGTTCGACTATTTGCTCGTATTGAATTGTGAAACCATCCTTATAAGAATCGGGCTTGTGCTTGTCAATATGAGCCGAAAGTTTTTGAAGAAAATCAAACAGCACACGGCTATCGTCATTGCCTACAGATAATAAATTTTGTAAAAGAGATGGACTTGCATTAACATTAGGATTTGACTTGTATTCGCCAGACCTAACATCAGCTATTAGCTGGTTTATATTCTGAAAATAGATATCGTTGTCGGAATCGAGCAGAAAATCGCCATCGAACATCAACGGAAATAGCTTATACTTACGATTGTAATTTTTGTCAAGCATATCGAAAATCTTTTCGCTATCGCCAGTAAAGATTTTAATTAGCTGCACTAACTTCCTAATTTTGATTTTAAGTTTCTTTCTATTGCTCGATGATACTGCATTCATCGGAATTACCTTACCGCTATCGTCGGTAAGCATGTCTACTGCATCATTTAGTTCTTCCATAATTGCCTTCCATCCAACCGTAAGGATATTGAATATGTGGCAATGACAATCGAATCGTTCCATGAGTATTGAATTTTAGGTTTAGTAATATTTTGGCATTAAGTTATGCTTAATGGGAATAGAAAATAGTTTGTTACCTAATAATTGGGATGATTCTTGAAAAAAAAGTTGGATTGTGGCAGGAAATGAAGCATAGGATAGCTAAAGAATATATTTGGTATGTCTTAGAATGCAGAGTGAGGGAACTCAATAAAGTTAAACGTGAGATGTGAGACGTTAAACGTTAAAGGGAAGATTGCATTTTACCATCAACTGTCAACTATCAACTGTCAACCCATAGTTCTTCACGAACAACGAACAACAATCAACGAACAACGTGAAGTGTTAAAGGGAGATGTTCAGGGAGAACGGACAACGGAGAACGGAGGTCGTGAAACGTGAATCGTGAAACGTGAGACGTGAAACGTTAAAGGGAAGAGTCTCTTCACAATCAACGATCAACGATCAACTAGAAGTGTTAAAGGGAAGATTGCTTTTTACGAACAACCATCAACGGTCAACTACCACCCATCACCCCATCGTTCTTCACGAACAACTATCAACTATCAACGAACAACAAAAAAGGGGGTAACAATTTCATCTCAACTCTAATCAAACATACTGAAAAGCAAAATTTGATGCTATTAACTATTTATTACAGAAATATTTTGCTAGTTTTATAGTGGAGTAGAATGTAATGAAAGGTATATGTTACATATTGAAAAAAAGTTTGATAAATGTGGCTTTAGTATATATGTAAGTAAGTTACCCTCCGTTCGCGCGCGTCTTCTTCTGACGCGTGCGGCTATTGTAATGGTTAAAAATTGTAGTAAATTTAATGAAAACTTGTCTATATGTCCGAGAAGTACAAAGTAATAGATACAATGTATTCTTACTTTATTACAATTACACTGGTTGAATGGCAAAAACTGTTTCAAATCCCGCTCTATGCAGAAATAGTCATTGATTCTATCCGCTACTGTCAGAATAATAAAGGCTTAGAGCTGTTTGGCTATGTTATTATGCCTAGCCATATACATTTAATTGCTCGCGCAGAGCAGTATCCTCTTAGCGAAGTGGTTCGCGATTTCAAAAAATTTACAGCAACAAGAATAATTGAAGAGTTGAGCAAGGATTTGGAGCACCATTCAACGCTAACAATATTTGCTGATGTGGCAAACAGAATAAAGCGAAACAGAAATTACAAGGTATGGCAGGATGGCTTTCATCCCGAGGTAATAAGTAGTAATCAATTTTTCTACCAAAAACTGAAGTACATTCATGATAACCCAGTTGAAGCTGCATTGAGTAAACTACCCGAACAATATCCTTACAGTTCTGCAAGGAATTATGCTGAACTCGACTATATATTAGAGATAGTGTTTGAGATGCCCCAACAAATTACATATTGCTAATAGGATTATAAGCGTAATTTAACTTGTTTAATAATGAGTGTGGGATTTTACTTTGCATACATTTAAAGAAACTGGAAAAGAAGCGCACGCGTCAGAAGAAGACGCGCGCGAACAAGGGGTCAAAGATGGCCGTCTGCTCGGTACTGATGGTTACTGGGGTGTTGCCATAGGCAATATCTACCCAGCCTCCCCTCTCACCGAACGATGTACTCCTGTCGATGCTGACGCTATAAGGGCCGTTGGCGTTGCAGACGATCTGCGATCTCAGGCTAAAGTCCGTGTTGGCCTTCACGGGGTAGCACATGTAGGCAGTTGAATCGGTCGAGGGAATCGTAATGGTCAAATCCTGTGCTGTAGCAGCACCAAGTACCAAGCACAGCAGCATTGCTGTGCTGTTCAATTTTTTGTTCATAGTAATAATACTTATTGGGGTTTAACGGTTAGTTATTACGAATGCAGCGGACACTTTTCCCCGCATCCTTAGGGTAAGAATTACGGACAATGCCTGTGAACAGGTTGCCTATGCTGCGCATCTTAAGCATCTTCCCCCTGGTGGCAGGGATGCTATCCACGTAGTACTCTGTGGATGTCCAAAAAAGGGCTATCTCGTTTTTATAGTAGTAGATATCCCCATACCTATTCCCGGAGGGGAGCGCGGTGAAACCGCTGCTGTTGTCGGCGGGGTTGGGCGCATTCCAGTGCAGGATACCGACCTCTTTGAGTCGTCCCCCTACTACACCGTTGGTTCCAGTTCCATTGGGGTCAAAACCGTTATCGCCATTATCTAAGTAAGTAACGAGAGTTGTCCAATCCTCATCGCTCGGTACGTGCCATCCATCGGGGCATAGGTTACGCTCATCCACCACCGTGTAGCCGTTATATAGCAACCCGTAGGTGGCAATGCTATCGGGATCGGAGGTATCGTCGAAAGCGCAGTAAACGCCCTGGGTCTGGAGATGGAAAACCCCTTTACCAGCCGAAAGCGGGAGGAACGTAATGGGATCGCCATTGCGGTAGTGGGTTACCCGCAGGTTCTCGGCCATCCATGTTTGCGTGCCAATGGTGATGGTGCGGTACTCGTTGCCATCGATATCCGTCACCGTGCCGTACTCCTTGTCGGGGTTGAACACGGCGCTGGTTTTTCCCTTGCGGGGATCGGAATCGTCCTTACGACAACTTACCATACCCAGCAAAAGCGTAAGGGCCAAAAAGAAAAAATTAAATCTTTTAAGACTCATAAAAAATAGTTTTTAATAACACGGCTTAATAGTAAATACGCTAGAATTGTTACCTGCATTGTATGCTTTTTTTGAATAATTTTTAAAATTAATAAAATGTTGGTATATAAAATAGGGGGAAAGCATTATGTGGCCACGAAGCATTGATTATTGGATGGAGGGTAACTATTCGTTATTCGTGAAGAAAATTAAAGTATTGCCAGCTGTATATTACGCGGTCGGGAGATCGCTATTTAGGTACGACGAAGTCGCAGGCTTCTCCGAGCGAGGGTATTAACAAAATAAATGTATGTAAAAAAAGAGGCACGCGTTGTAAAACACACGCCAGCGAAGGCCGTTCTACTAGAAACCTTTTAAAATAGAAAGAGGCCGTCGAGATGGACAACCTCTTTCATATCAATAAAATTAATTGAGTTTAACTCTAACTATCTGGTAATACCCGTCGTTTTGGGCAATTGAAACTATATCAGATTTATAGTCTTTCTGAAAGCAAACCTTTGTTTTAATGTATGTATCCACTTGTTTAGAATCGAAGAACTGTTTCTTCTCAAGTTTTCCTGATGAGAAGTCTATTGTACAAAGAATAGGAACAGAATCGCTTGCTTTTTTTAATAATGAAATATTTTTCTTATTTTTCTTAAAATTTTTAGGATTATCATTAAAGATAACGAATAGTTTGTTGTTATTGATACCAGATATGTATCCAAAATATTGAAAATTTACAAATGAGGGACCGATAATAGTAACTCCTGCATTAGCATGACCACTAATTTGTAATTTAGGAATAGCATTTGACCATATAAAATCTCCTTCTGAATTAAATTCAGCAATAACAAGCTCAGCCTCTCTTATGAAAGTAAACTTATTATCTGATTTAATATTATATATTTCATTTATGAAAACAAGATCATTATTTGCAGTAAAATGCATTGATTGCTCTTCAAAAGTGCATTCTTCGATCTTCAATATTGTTTCTATTGGAAATTTGTGAATTTTCATCACTTTAATTTCTTTTGATTTACGATCAATTTTCATATACATTGCGCCCACAGGGTTCATCTTGTTTGATTTTTTGAAATTACCCTTGGAATCTTTTTCTTTTTCATTACATATACCGGCTATTACAAGGTCATTATTATTATCAAAGACAAACTTCAAAAAACCAACGGATTGGCTTCTATCTAATTTGGTTACATCAACCTCCTCTTCCCATTTCTCATAATCCTTTGTGGCATCGTATGAAACTATAAATGATTCACCGCTCTCCATTTTCTTAATAAAATATATTGAGCCATCATTATCAATAACATAGTTCATTGTTTTATAATCAATCTCCTTTTTATTGATAATCTCAGTCTTATCCATTAAATCGTTCATTTCGCTATCAAATAACTTATAGCGATCTTTAACTTTTCCTTCTTTTTTATAAAATGCATAATGATTAATTAAAATCTTAGATAAGTCGTTTGATATTTTAATCATAAATGAGCCTTTGTTTTTTTTCTCAACGGATGCCTCAAAAAGTTTCTTTTCTTTACCAATCCTTTTTCCATCTGTCCCCGAAAATAATAAAGCATATAGAATGACTTTATCTTTCGAACCATCATAATTAGAAACAAAAAGAATAAACTTATCTTTAATAAATTTTATATTTTCAATATTAACTTTCTTTCCATTTATTTTCTCAAGTTTAATTTTATTTGAATAAACAACACTCCCGTTTTTGTCATGTCTCTCAATGACTATGTCTTTAAGATCAATATATGTAGTGTATACTGATTCTCCATCTTCGGAAAGAATAGTTGGATTATACCATTTCGATTTGGCTTTATTTTTAACGCCCCACTCAAGGCTTTGAGCATTAACACAGAATGCTACTGAGAGTATCATTCCCAACAAGAAAATTCTTTTCATTAATTGCATAATTTAAAATTTATTTGACTAGCCATAAATTAAATGGTTATTTCTAAATTAAGTTCATTATCTAACATTTATTAGTTTGTTATTCCCCTCGCTCGGCGAAGTCTGCGACTTCGTCGTAACTAAGCAGCTGTCTCCAAACCACAAACTTCACCAATAAGCTTAACCTTGCGGCAGTAGTGCTGGAATTTCGCGTAATATATCTCACGAACGAAGTGAGTAAGCGGTACTTTTATCACAACATAGTTACCCTACGTTCGAAACCAAACAAACAAAGTTTGAATGTTACGCGGTATAAGATCGCTATTTATATTCGGAGAAGGGGATGTCTGTAAAAAAAAGAAACATGCGTTGTAAACAAGTGCTAGCGAAGTCCGTTCTACTAGAAACCTTTTAAAATAGAAAGAGGCCGTCGAAATGGACAGCCTCTTTCATATCAATTAAATTAATTGAGTTTAACTCTAACTATCTGGTAATACCCGTCGTTTTGGGCAATTGAAACTATATCAGATTTATAGTCTTTCTGAAAGCAAACCCTTGTTTTAATATATGTATCGATTTGCTTTGGATCATAAAACTGCTTCATTTCTGACTTTCCTGTGGATAGGTCGATCGTGTTTAGAATTGAAATAGATTTATTTCTATTTTGTATGGCTGATAAATCCTTCTTATTTTTTAGATTAAGGTTTTTGGGATTATCATTATAAACAATGAATAACTTATTGTCATTGATACCTGATACATATCCAAAGTATTGAATATTTACGAAAGATGGACCTATTTTGAGTCCAATACTCGTCATTTTACTGCTAACTTGAAATTTAGGAATAATGGAAGACCACTCAAAATCTCCATTTGAATTAAATTTTGCAACAATTAATTCTGCATCAGTAAATAAGATCATTTTTTGAGTTGACCCAATATGAAAAATCTCGTTTATAAATATCAGATCATTGCTTGCAGTAAAATGCATTGTTTGTTCGTTAAAAAAATAGTCTTTAGTTTTTATAACCGTTTCAATTGGAAATTTGTGAATTTTCATCACTTTAATTTCCTTTGACTTGCGATCAATTTTCATATACATTGCGCCCACAGGGTTCATCTTGTTCGATTTTTTGAAATTACCCTTGGAATCTTTTTCTTTTTCATTACATATACCGGCAATTACAAGGTCATTATTATTATCAAATGCTAATTTCACAAAACCAACGGATTGACTTCTATCTAATTTGGTTACATCAACCTCCTCTTCCCATTTCTCATAATCCTTTGTAGCATCGTATGAAACTATAAATGATTCTCCGCTGTCCATTTTCTTAGTAAAATAAATTGAGCCATCATTATCAATAACATAATTCATTGTTTTATAATCGATCTCCTTTTTATTGATAATCTCAGTCTTATCCATTAAATCGTTCATTTCGCTATCAAATAACTTATAGCGGTCTTTAAGTTTTCCTTCCTTTTTGTAATATGCATAGTGATTAATTAACACTTTAGAAAAATCACTTGAAACAATAATATTAAAAGCTCCCTTACGTCTTTTCTTCTCAACTTGAGCATTAAAAAGTTTTTTTTCTTTCCCAATCTTTTTTCCATCCTCGCCACTGTATGACAATGCATAGAGAATTATATCTTCCTTAGAATCGTCGTAACTAGAAACAAAAAGAATAAACTTGCCCTTTATAAATTGAATATTTTCAATAACAACTTTTTCACCACCAATTTTTTCCAGCTTAATTTCATTTGAATAAACTACGCTTCCTTTTTTATCATGTCTTTCAATAACAATATTATCATCGTCAAAATATGTAGTGTAAACAGACTCTCCATCTTCGGAAAGAACAACTGGATTATACCATTTCGATTTGGCTTTATTTTTAACGCCCCACTCAAGGCTTTGAGCATTAACACAGAATGCTACTGAGAGTAAAATCCCAAACAAAAAAATTCTTTTCATTAATTGCATAATTGTTAAATTTTAATTTAATGGCTATGAATAAGATAGTTATTTATAAATTAAGTTCATTATCAAACATTCTTTATTCCAAAAGATGCTTTGTGCTATTTAAATACTTGGAAACTGTCCTTAAATTCCTGAACAAGAGTTCTTTCACTAAGAGATTTAAAAATATTAGCAGATTTTGAATAGGCAATATCTAGGTTATCCAAATCGACCATGATACATATAAGCAAACCGCTATCCTTATCAGAAAAAACACCTATTCTACTAATTAAATTGCCTTTATTATTGTCTAGCTGAGAAATAGGAACCCCTAATGGAAGCATATCGATTTCATTATCGTTATAAAAAATATCATCAATCATTTCTTTATATAAACTAATTTTATTGTATTCGTCGATAGCGCTATTTTTTAAATCTATTGAATTCAGTGTTTTAACAGGTTTATTATATTCTGTTGCAAATCTATTAATTGCAGAAATTAAAACCATTTCATTTTTTTCGCTATTCTGAAAATCGCGTTCTTTATCCATAGGGTAAAAAGAAACAAAAGGATCGATAATTTGAACCTCGTTTATATTCCTATTAATGCCATACTTTTTAGCTTGTTTTAAATTATTCCTTTCTAGTTTCTCTCGCGCCGAAACAGACATTTCCTCTACTCGTTTTAGTGAATCTGCTTTTATTTTTGCTTTCTCAAAAATGTCGAGTAAAGTTTTATTGTTCAATTCATTTTCGGGAATAGCCGCGAAATAGAAATTATTACGTCCTTCGGCATAGTAGTTTTTGAAGTCTTTTATTGATAAGTTATTTTTAACTACTAATTCCTCGATAAGCTGAGATTCAATCTTATTAAGAACCTTATCATTGGGATACTCTTTTAGCATTCTTTTTGTGTAAGAAAGGGCTAAACAGTTTAACTGTTTTTTATTTAACTGTTTAATTAGCGAATGAATTTGTTGAGATTCCCCTTCAACTCTTATATATGACTTGGCAACCTTTTGAAATTCCTCAATATTCTTGTAAAGAGTTAAACCATAAAGTGCTTTGGCAATAGAAATTTTGAGAAATGGGTTGTTAGGATATTGCTGTAATAGAACATAGGAGTTATAAATAACATCACCATAGGACTTTCTCAATAAATCTAATCTTACAGTCTCGAAGCGTGCGATATTTCTGATTCGTTGAAAATCGTTCTCGGAAACCAAATAGTATTTTTTATTATTAGGTTGCCCAATAACTTCTTTTACCTTTTGTTTCCTTTTCGATATATTGGGGTGTGTATGATTTACATCCCTATAATCTTCAATTGCAGATATTTTTTTTAAAGAGTCTAAAAAGAATGAGTTGGGTATAACAAATTGATTGGTATTGAAAAATGTTTTATCGAATTTGACTTCCTCGAATGGAAGGTAATTATAGTGGAGTAAGTCTAACGCCTCTATTGCAGAGTTCGAATTATAGTTGCTTGTTAAAAATATTGTTGCTCCTACAGAATCGGCTTTTAATTCTGTTTCCCTTGAGTTCATAAACATTAAATCGATTTTATCATCAAAGGAAAGATTATTGTATTTTCCTTTACCTTTTTCTAAATCAATATTATCAATGTAAGAATTAAGGGCATGCTCATCTTTATAGTGAGCAACTTCATGAGAAATAACAAAAGCCAACTCTGCTTCATTTCTCAATTTTGCAAGAAGTCCAACATTAATGAATATATAACCTTGACTCGTAGAAATGGAGTTAACTGATGATGACTTTAAAACATAAAACTTAAGATCCTTTCTAATTTCTGGGAAGTTTTTAAGCACTTCATCTGCAACTTTATTCACATAGAGTGTTAATTCATCGCCAAAAACAACCCTTCCACTTTCTAATATTGAGTTTAGGGCATAGTTTGATTTTAGATAGAATCCCTTCTTTTTAAGGGCTAACCGTCTTTTGTCACTTATTGTTTTAAGAGGAAATTCTTCTTGATACTTTTTATAAGCAGAAGTTAATAGTCCGCTTGGAATGGTTCCTTCTGATTTTAAGTAGGTGTAATTATTCAAATCTACTATTTGTGCCCTTGTTGTATTATTGTATATTGAAAAGAATAACAATGAAAAGAGAATACTGATTCTTAGAAACATTCGATTGTATTTTAAATTAAAATCAAAATTATTTTTTATACTAAAATATATTTAATACATCTCGTACAAATATACATGCAACTTTCAAATAGATACATTTTCCTTTAAAATTATTTTCTCGTGAAAAGAGGCAGTAGTAAAACATTCAGTATTAGCATTTCATTTTACTGAAAATTAGAATAATACAAGAACCATACAGAATTTACACAAAATAATTACTCCTTTAATCGCTCAATTACGGTGGTATTAAAGTTGCAATTTTTGATGCTAAAGTATTCAATTTTAAATTTCTCTTTATCTAGGTAATTCTCGATAAATTGCAACGATGGAGCGTAATGAAATTTTCCTCCAACTTTTAATGAGCTAAGAATTTGCATATACTTTTTTGCATACTCCAGAAAATTCCCATCATTCCTTAAGTGGTGATGACAGAAGTGATTTGAAAATCCAAGATTACTAACTATTGTACCCCATGTTAAATTGTTATAGCTATATTCCAGCCAATCGGCTTCGGATAGAAAGGATTCTGATTGAACAAACCTATCAATTCCATATGCTTCGATGCCTTTGCTTTGCAAATACTTTACTAAATGACCTTGAACTCCACAGCCAATATCAAGAATAGGAGTATTTATTTCGGAAATGTGGAGTTTTAAAATATCGATTTGAAGTTCGGCACTATACTCGGAACATGTGATGGGATGAATGATGTTTTCCTCTTCGACATAGATTTTTTGTGCAAAAGAATTTGTTTGAGATAGCCAATCCTTTAAGTTTCTGTAGTGATTTTCGGCAATTTTATCGGTTGGTAGTTCTTGATTTTTGATTGAAGTAAAAAGTTCGGAGTATATATTCCTTAAATTCTGAGTATCGTTGCTGCTAAAAGAGAAGTATTGATTTACTCTACAAAACTCCCGCAAACACTTATCGGTTGCATAATTGACGAGTAAGTATTCTGTTTCCTTGTCGATTAAAGCGATTTCCTGTATCGACTTTAATGTATCGCCAATAAATTTCATAGATTGCAAAGAATCGATATTGAATAGGTTTTTACCTTTATTAAAGTCAATCTGGCTATCAATTCTTTTCTTAAATGTCTCCATAAAGAACAAATCTAAAATTGTTCGATTCTTAGTTTTGCGGATAGATTCTCGATTTCAGCATTTACTTCGGCTTGTGTTTCGGCCTTATAAAGTGGCATAATTTCTTTTCCTTTCGATTCGTACAAATATATACCATAGTTTTTACCTTCCGATTCGATAGTTCTATTGCTCCGGCTGTATGTACGCCATGCCAAGTTTGTTTTTTTTATTCCAAGTTTCATTTCCGAGGAGATGGATAACCAATGCCCAACGTTAAAAATGCCAAAAAGGCTAGTTGTTTGTTTTACTTTTCGCTCCTCAAAATCGATATAAACCTTAGTCCCTGTAAATCCAACAAATGCACCAAGTAATATTAATACAACTCCAACCAGGGAATAAAATAGCGTATAAATACCTGCCGCAAAAATTATTATGCCAGCAATTGTGCCAACAGGCCCAAATGCTTTATCGAGCTTATATACCTGTACTTTCATTTATGTAGAATTTTGCTTAAAGGTATCGATTTTATTTTTTCTTTCTGAAGTTTTTTCACTGCTTTAACCATCGCTTCATGAGTTTTTGCTGCAATTGCTTCGGGAACATAGTACATTTGATAACCTTTCTTTTTACCGCCAAGTAATGTTTCTTTTACGCAATGCTCGGCAAGTAATCCAATTACAACAATTTCATTCAATCCTGATTTCTCGATAAACTTATTGAGTTCCTCGGATGAGAATGCATTAGCCTTATTTTTCGTAATAATATTACTAGTTACAATTTTTAGTCGAGAGTCCAACTCCAGGTTAGGCAATGTATCAACCCTAAACCCTTTGAACGAGATGTTTAGTACACGGGCTATCGACTGAATGTAAACCACATTAGCTGGGTTAAATGTGCCAACAATGCTATTGATATTGTTTATTAAGCTATTTGCAGCACTATCCGAGATTGTTGTCTCTGTAAATTGCTTTTGAATGTCGAGTACCAGCAATATTTTGTTATTGATTTTACTATCATCCTGCGAGAATACTTTTAGGATAAGCAAAAGTGAAAGAGTTAGCAGAGTTACCTTTTTCATAGCATTAGTTTTAGCGTATTTATCAAATTTACAAATTGGCACAAAAACCAACGGGTAATTAATTGTAAATAAAGCTAAATGCTACAAATTGATAGTTGCATAAAATAAAAAAGCGTCTGGGAGACGCTACCTTAAATTGATGTTTTGCTTAACTATACTGATCGGTTTATATACTTGGAATAATCCTTTACCTTAGGAATATATTCCTGATCGAGAAGTGGTGAACTAATTATATAATCAGCTGTAGCGCGGTTTGTTGCTGTTGGAATATTATAAACCGTAGCAATACGCAAAAGTGCTTTAACATCTACATCGTGAGGTTGTGCCTGCATAGGATCCCAGAAAAATATCAATAAATCGATTTTGCCTTCGGCAATGTATGCTCCAAGTTGCTGATCGCCACCAAGAGGTCCCGATTTAAGGCGTGTTAACTGCAAATGATCGTCGATCCGTTTTTCTACCATTTTAGTAAGCGCTTCGTCAACCAATCTACCAGTTGTACCAGTACAAATTAACTTGTGTTTGAGAAGTTTCTCCCAATTCCATTCAACCCATTCAACCATATCGGCCTTGCGATTATCGTGCGCAACAAGGGCAATTGTTTTATTCTTATTCACTTCTAATAACTTTTAGTTCACAGCAAAAATAACAATATTAAGTAAAACAATGTTTAATAATAGATTAATAAACTAATCGATTTGCCGATATTTGATTAATTGATAATATATTCGACCTGAGCCGTTTTCTATTTTTACTACATTTGATAAAAGTGCTTGGCATGACAAGAACTAATATCCTGTTAATACTCTGCTTGCTGATAAGTCAATCGGTTTTTGGCATTCACCATTCCGATACACTGAAACTAGGAAGCCGTAAGTTTGAGTATCAGCTAAACTATAAAAACTTAGTTATACCATCGTCACTGTTTATTTACGGGGCAGTTGGAACTTATGTCGATCCATTTAAACAGTGGAATGTTGATATTCGAAATAAAGTTATGAATAGTGTTTCCAGAACTTACACTATTGATGATGAATTAAGATATGTTCCAATAGCCTCGGTTTACTTACTCGATTTTGTTGGAGTGAAAGCAAAGCATCGCTTTGTTGATCGTACAATAATTATTTTTACATCATACGTTTTAACCACGGCCACTGTTCGAACACTAAAAGGAACTACCCGTATTATGCGTCCCGATAGTAGTTTGCGTACATCATTTCCATCGGGGCATACTTCGTTGGCATTTGCCGGAGCCGAGTTTATGTGGCAGGAGTATAAAGATAAATCGATATGGTATGGTATTGCTGGATATACCGTAGCCAGTAGCGTTGGTGCATTAAGAATAGTTAATAATAAGCATTGGCTTACCGATGTAGTTGCTGCGGCTGGCATTGGCATACTTTGTACAAAGACAGCCTATATACTGCACGAACGAGTTAAGTACAGAATTATGAATAGAAGTATGAATGCTATGATAATTCCGTACTATAACCAAAATAGTTCAGGGTTGGCCTTAAGTGTAATATTCTAACCTGATACTTAAACCTTTTACATTCTTTAACCAAATGGCGTGAACGAAAAGCAGTTATACAACACCCAATTAATGAGAAAAAACAGTTAGCTTTGCAGTTAATTCTATACTATGTTCCGATACCTCGATATAAATTCATACTTTCAAAAAGTTGGCTTTGCCTTTCGAGCTCTGAAAAGCCCAAATTTCAGGTTGTTTTTTTACGGTCAAACAGTATCATTACTTGGTACTTTTATTCAGAACCTAGCCTTGGGGTGGCTTATATATCGGCTAACCGATTCATCGTTTTTGCTTGGTGTTGTAGGATTTGCCGGACAAATTCCTTCGTTAATACTAACTCCATTTGCAGGTGTTTATGCCGATAGGCTTAACCGTAGGAAAGTGCTTGTGGCAACACAAACCATTTCAATGGTAATGGCGTTTTTACTGGCGTTTCTGTTTTTCACCGATCGAATAGACATTTGGCATATTATTGTAATATCCATTATCAACGGTATGTCCCTGGCATTTGATACTCCATTTCGTCATGCTTTTCTACTTGAGATGGTTGGTGAGAAAGAGTTATTGCAGAATGCTATTGCGCTAAACTCAACACTAATTAATGCTGCACGATTTATTGGACCTACCCTTGGTGGATTTCTTATTGCATGGCTTGGCGAGGGTTACTGCTTCTTAACCAATGGCATTAGCTTTATGGCTGTTATTGCATCGTTATTATCCATGAAAGTAATTTCTCAGAACAGGCATAAGCATAAGGGATCGATTACTCGTGAATTGCTCGAAGGACTTCAGTACTCCTTTAATTTTAAACCAATACGATACTTGATTCTATTTGTGGTGGCAATGGGATTCTTTGGACTACCATTTCAGGTTTTCCTTCCGGTTTTTGCTAAGGATATTCTGCATGGAGACTCTCAGATGCTAGGTTACCTAACTGGATCGATGGGAGCGGGAGCTTTACTGGGAGCATTCTACTTAGCATCGCGTAAGGGTATGAGTAGTATCCCCCGAATTATATTCCAAACATCGCTTATTGCTGGAGCCGGATTGGTTGCGTTTTCGCTTTCGACTAATTCAATTTTATCAATTGTATTGATATTCTTTACTGGATTTGGAATGATTGCTCAGTTTGCTGCAACGAATACTCTTTTACAGCAAATTGTGGATGATGATAAGCGTGGACGAGTTGTGGCTCTTTACGGAATGTCGTTTATGGGGATTACGCCTTTGGGAAGTTTGCTTCTAGGAACTGTAAGCCCGTGGGCTGGGGTTCAAATTACGCTAGTATCTGCTGGCATATTCTGTTTGATAGCGGCTATTGGCTACGGGAAAAAAATTCCAATAATCAAGGCCGAAGTCTGCGAGTAGTTTTTAGAGAGAGGAATCTATCGGTTTAAATTTATAAATTTAAACCCTTAATATACTCTGGCATCATAACATAAAACTACCGACTATGAGAAAATCTATATTTCTGTTATTAATTCTAATAGGATTAACTGGTTATGCACAAAACTCCGAGGATTTAACAAAGAAAGTCGATCAACTAGTTCAGGAAAACAACAGTCTTAATCATCGTTTGGATGAGTTGCAAAAACAGGTTGACGATGTTCTTTGGTTCAACCGTTTGGGCGACGTTGCCTTTATTGATAAGGTATTTATTTATGGTCCAGCACAAGCTAATATTGAGAATCCAACTGCAACCGGATCAAATAATCCGCTGAAATTCTGGACCTACGTTTTTATTCCTAAAAATATAGATCCTAGCAAAAAGTATCCATTGCTTGTTCTTCCTCATGGTGGTGTACACGCCGATTTTACAACATACCACACCCATATTGTCCGCGAAATGATTGCACAAGGCTATATTGTTGTTGCACCCGAGTACAGGGGCAGCACTGGCTACGGAGAAAGTTTCTGGAGAAATATTGATTACGGTGGATTAGAGAACGAAGATGTATTTGCTAGCCGTAAGTATATGATCGACAATTACGACTTTGTTGATGCATCGCGCATTGGTATCATTGGATGGAGCCATGGCGGTATGATTGCGCTTCATAATATATTTGAACATCCAAAGGATTATGCTTGTGCATTTGCAGGTGTTCCCGTATCCGACTTAATTCTGCGTTATGGCTATGCAACGGATAGTTACCGCGAATTGTACCAAGCCGATTACCATATTGGAAAAACACCTCGTGAGGATATTGAGGAATACAAAAGACGATCGCCCACATGGCAAGCACATAAATTGCAAACTCCATTGCTTATCCACACCAACACTAACGACGATGATGTTTATGTTTTAGAAGTAGAGTCCCTAATAAAATCGCTAAAATCTGAAGGGAAGAAGTTCGAGTACGAGATTTTCAAAGATATGCCAGGCGGGCATTCTTTCGACAGAATTGATACAAAAGCTGCACGAGAAATTCGCGTTAAGATTTACAAATTCCTTGCAGGATATTTAAATCCTCCCAAACCAATAAAATCGATCGAAGATATTAATAAAGCAGCTTACTTGCAGATAAAATAAAACAAAAGAGAGAAGTTAAATAACTTCTCTCTTTTGTTTTGCCATTCTATGATGTTTACTTTAAGATATCAATTACCTCGTTAAGATTGCCATCGACCTTAGCTGGTTTCAAATCCAGTATTTTTGCAATTATAGGGTAAACATCAATATTCATAAACGATTCGTGAACATATCCTTGTTTGAATGCAGGTCCTTTTGCAAAGAATATCCCCTGCATTTCGGGAAGCATGTTATCGTACCCATGAGTTCCTCCAGAAAATCGCTCCTTATCGTCAACCCAAGCCACACTCCAGCCTAAATCAGCCTCAATAAGTATATCATTTACCCTAGAACTGGTTCCATAAACATATCGTTTCGGAATATCGTTTCGTTCCCAAACCTTTAAATGCTCTATTCCTTTTAGCTTACTAAGCACTTGCTGGTAATACTCTGGTTTTGGCTGAAGTGAATAAACTGGATTTCCACCAGCAATTACTGAGAACCAATCCTTATTTAAAAAATCGGAGAGATTGATATACCTATTACTCGAAATATCGGCCATCCCATGATCGGATACAACAATTACATTTATTTTATCGGCAATTGGTAATGTACTTAGTTTAGCCATGAAAATGCCAAGCAAGCTATCGAGTTGTTCCGCAACAGCACGCGTTTCTTTTGCCAAAGGACCAAAATCGTGACTAATCCAATCGGGCTGGAAATGATAGAATGTAACTAAATGTGGACGTTGGTTTTCGGGCAAAGAGAACCAGTGAATTACTGTATCAATTTTATCCTCAAAGGTTGTTTTCTTACTGTATTTTTTCCAGTAGGTAGGTTGCATGCCTTGAATTGGAGCCTCGGAACCTACCCAAAAGTATGAAGCACATTTAACGCCTTGTTTTTCGGCTGTAATCCATATCGGTTCACCTAAATAGAATGCACCATTCTCAACACTTTTTCTATCGCCTAGAGCATAGTAACCTAAATCTTTATCGTTAAAAGAGTTATTCACAATTCCATGATGATCGGGATGTAATCCTGTGGCAATGCTATAATGGTTGGGAAATGTTTTAGAAGGGTAGCAACTTATTAGCGATTTTGCTTTTACACCCTCTGCCGCAATTTTTTTTAGGTTGGGAGTTGTAAATACATCGGGATAGTCCCAACGATAGGCATCCAATGATATTAGTAGTACATATGAATCGGTATTCTTTTCCTGGTTTTGAGATATTGCAGAATACGGTAAGAATTGCCATACTGCCAATATGGCGACAAAAAGAAGACGTGGTATTATTTTCATAAAAAAAGACATTAATGGTTCCTAAAATATTAGCTAAACATTGCGACTGAAGAATTGTTTCATCAACAATCAACGCAAATGCTTTGCAATATAAGCATCAACATCGAATTTTCGTTTGCAGCCTTCGAAATTCATGTAGCGGATTTTTCCAAAAATTGGTCTTTCGGGCCAAGCCCTATCATGCACACCACCTATTGACCATGCAATACCTGTGTAACCATTAGGATCTCGGCCATCTATGCTATATTTATCGTTTAGGAATATCGCAGTGCGCATTGCTTCTTCGGGACAAGCAGTCCATTCCAGAATCTTTTTTGCCCAGTACATACGCATATAACCATGCATTTTGCCTGTAGTTACCATTTCGCATTGCGCTGCGTTCCAAAGTGGATCGTGCGTTTTGGCATGCTCTAGTTCTTGTGTTGTATAAAGATACTCTCTAACATCGAACCGATGAATTCTATGCGTTTCTTTTGCCCAATCGGGAAAGCCCGAAAAACGTGAGTAGGATGAATTATAGTAGCAGAAATTATCGGATAGTTCGCGACGAACTACTAATTCTTCCAGGAAAGCCTGTTTATCCTCTTCTGGTGAATTTGCCTTTAGCACTTCAATAGCAATGCGTTGTGCCGAAATATGACCAAAATGTAGGTATACCGAAAGATTCGATTGGGCATCTAAATTTGGATCGTTTCGCCGAGTTGAGTAACCTAATAATTTGCCCGACAAGAACTGATTGAGTGTTTTTTTTGCACCAATTTCACCAGGGATTAACCAGTCTATAGGTTTTACATGGTTGAATGGAGTTAACCAACTTAATGCATTATGCCAATTTATAGGCTTTTCGATTGTGTTTTTTTTGTTGATGATTTTTATATCAGGAAAATCGACTAAAAAATCAGATAAATGTTTCTTGATTTTGGGTCGAATTGTATATGCTCCAAACTCCTGTTTGCTTGATGTGTACCAGCAAGGGACAATGTTGTGAGCATCAACCTCGTGATGCGGAACGTCTATTAACTCATTTATACAATTCTTCCATTCACGCTTTATATTTAATGGATCGAAATCGGAAACGAGTAACGATGCCTTTTCCTGTTTTAAGAAATCGGCAATTGTTTCGGATGGATTTCCCTTGAGCAAAACAAATGAAATTCCCATGCTCAAAAGTTTTTCCTCAACTTCGGCAAGCCCTTTAAGCATAAAATCGTAATGCCTTAGATTGGCACCGGGGAACGATGGTGCTAGTGAGAAAATGACGATTAATGGAAATTTCGACTCATTTGCTTTTAATACGGCATATGTAAGAGCCCAGTTATCGGCAACTCGTTGATCTCTTGACATCCAATATACGATTGGCCCAGATTGCTTCTTTCCAGACTTCAATTCCCGAACTCTATGTTTGTTGAAGTTACCCATAGGGTTATCCTTAAACCTGAGTCAATAACAATTGTTCTTCCCGTAAAAATACAATGAAATTAGATTGAATTGTCAGAATAAAAGGTGTTATAAAAAATGATTCTGGAAAAAATCCAGAATCATTAAATGTTATTTATGCAAAATTACTTTAGAACTGTTTTGGTGATAACATCATTAGACCGAAGAAGAATATCAACATACTGGGCACGCCGATATGCAAATGGATCGTGTAGGTTCTTCTTGGCAAGTTTTCCCTTGAACTCATCAATCGATTTGTAATTCTTTTTGTTCATCCAGGCTTCCATTTCGCCTAAAATTTTGGAAATATGCTCAACTCCGTTGGAATATAACGTACTAACAACCTGAAATGCAGAAGCACCAGCAAGAATCATTTTAATGGCATCTTTTCCATCTATTATACCGGTGTTAGAACAAATATCGGCAGCAATATATCCATAAAGTAATCCTGTAAAACGTAACGATAATCGCATATCATTATGTTCGCTTAACATGATAGTTTGAACAAGTTCCTCTTTATCAATATCGATATCGGGCTGGAATAACCGATTAAAAATAACAAAGCCCTGTACTTCGGTTTCATCGAAACGACGAATAACATCCAATGGATTGGTGTAGAATGGACTAAGTTTAACGCTAACCGGAATTTTCAACTTTTCCTTAACGCTTTTAAGCGTGTCAATCTGCGATTGAATTATGGTTTTACCTTCAACTTCAAAATCCTTAGGTGTTGTATAGAAATTAAGTTCAATGGCATCAACTCCTGTTTTTGCAATTTCCAAAGCATATTCAGTCCAAGAATCGGGATGCATCGCATTTAAACTTGCAATAACAGGAATGCTAAGCACTTCTTTTGCTTTTCTTAGTTTCGATAGATGCTCCTGCGGACCTGCATGCTTTAGCGAAGGAAATAGTTTAACCATTTCGGCATGTCGTTCGTTGTACTCCTCAAGTTCATTTTCGAGTTCAAGTTCCTCGAGTTGTATTTGCTCTTCGAAGAGCGATTTAAAAACAACGGCTCCTGCTCCTGCAGCCTCAATGGCCTTTAAAGATTCAACATTTGAAGTAAGGGACGATGCACCCACAATTAGTGGATTCTTTAGCTCTAGTCCCAAGTAGGATGATTTTAATTTTGACATGGCTATTATTTTAAGGTTTATATTTCTTAAAAGACCATGGACTCAAGAATTGAATTTACCAAACTATCGACATCCTTGGGCCAACGGTAATCCGAAAAATTCTGAGCATTAATTGCAATAACAATCTCTTTGTCAGGAACAATATAAACATACTGGTCACCATAGCCAGCCGCATAGATTAATGGATTTCCATTAGGCTGCTTCCCAATCCACCAGTGTAACCCATATCCAACATCATTGCTAAATGAAATATATTCTTGGGTTGATGCTGTAACCCAATCTTGCGATACAATTTGTTTAGAACCAACTTTTCCATTGTTTAAAATGATTAATCCCAACTTGGCCATATCTCGGGTGCTTAATGATATTCCACCCCACGCTGGTAAATTATTCGAAGGATATCTGTCCCATAAATAATCTTTAATATACAATGGATCGAAAAGGTATTGTTTTGTGAGTTCTTCGAACGAAAGACCTGATGAACGGCTTAATATTTCGGCAATAATCTGCGACGAAATGCTATTATAGCAGAATTTTGTTCCAGGAAGCGTATCGTTCTGAAGTTTAAAGAATCTCTCAACCCAATTTGATTCTGTTTTCAGCAGAGCCATTAAACTGTTAGATGCATAGTTATAAGGATACATCCATTCGTTCCATTTCAACCCTGCAGTCTGATTTAATAGGTGGCGTATAGTTATTTTAGCTTTAAGGGTGTCTTTTTTAAATATATCAGAATATTCGGGAAAATATTTCCAAATAGGCGTGTCAATTGAACTAATAAAACCTTTTTCCAAACACACGCCAACCAGCAACGAGGTAATACTTTTTGTAACTGAACTAATTTGGTTAATAGTACTTCGACTAGTAAATCCATAGTAACGCTCGTGTAGAACCCTTCCATGATCATTCAGAACAACCAACCCAGTAATTTTGCCATACTCTCCTTCACGAACCTCATTGTCAATTTTATTCAATAAATCGTAATTAAATGAATATGAAGAATTACTATTGCTAGCATAAGCAAAGAAAGTCAATCCTAAAAAAATGGTTATCATAAAACTTTTTGAAAGAGTCATAATTCCTATTTAGTTTTCAACTAAATTAAAGTAATAATCCTCACGAAGCAATATTTATAGTTCAATATTTTTTAATAAACCAATAAATTTAAATTTGGTTCAATCCTAATCGGGTAAAAAGAAAAGGACCTGCTAAATACAGGTCCTTGATTATATCTAGATATTTTTATTAATGCTGCACATTCAAAACCTCTTCTGGATTGTGCTTATGCTTAAATAAGATTGCAAAAAGTACGGCAATTACCAATGCATAAACGGCAAAAGTTACCCATATTCCATGCCAATCCTTCACATGTGTTAACGGATCCTCAAACCATTTTACAATAACAAAACCAGCAACAATATTTCCCAACACTGCTCCTACTCCATTAGTCATCAACAT
Organism: Bacteroidales bacterium; assembly: GCA_050179935.1. Classification (GTDB taxonomy): domain Bacteria; phylum Bacteroidota; class Bacteroidia; order Bacteroidales; family UBA12077; genus UBA12077. The sequence goes on from JBFXEQ010000007.1 coordinate 57,663, forward strand.
AAACAATCCTTGTGCTGAAGACTGAATAGAAGTATCTATATTCTGCTCTACAAATAAAGCTCCCGAAATATTAAAGAAATCAAACGCCATGCCGTATATTATGCACGATGCAATGATTAGACCGAACCCTAATATTGTATTTTCAGCAACACCAAATAGACCAAAACGCAACACCCACGCTATCATACTAAACAGCATAACCCGTTTTATACCAAATCGTTTCATAAAAAATGGAATTGCTAGAATAAATAGGGTTTCTGAAATTTGAGATATTGACAATATTATTGTTGAGAAGTTATTTATCAGTTCACCTTTGGGAAATACAGTAGAATCCTGCAAAAAACTGTCACCATAAGCATTAGTTAACTGAAGTGCGGCACCTAGCAACAGACTGAACAAGAAAAAGAAAGCCATCTTTCTCTGCTTAAATAATATAAAAGCCTGAAGCCCTAACCTTTGGATTAACGATTCTCCCTGAGTGTTTTTACTTTTTGCATTAACTGTTGGCAACGATAAAAGAGAGAATAGACCAAGTACAAAGGCCAAGGCAGCAGCAATATAAAACGATACTTTAATGCTATACCCAAGTCCCCACTCTTTGGTAAAAAAGTTAGTTATCCACATCGCAACTATAAAACCTATCGTTCCCCATACCCTGATTGGCGGAAAATATGTTACAGGATCCTTCCCCTCCGCCTTCAAAACGCTGAAACATATCGAGTTTGTAAGTCCTATTGTTGGCATATAAAAACTCATAGCAATCAACAGCACCCAAAAAAATGTTATTGGCGAATCAATGGCAGGCAAAAATAACATTGTTGCACCAAAAAGAAGATGCAACATTGCATATACATAGTTAGCTTTCCATTTATCGGCAATTATGCCAAAAAGCGTTGGCATAATGAGCGATGCAAATCCCATTGTTGAAAAAACAAGCCCAAACTGGGCACCATTCCATTGTTTTTCCACAAATCCATAATGACCTAAAGTCATCATCCAGGCTCCCCACACAAAGAACTGTAGGAAGTTCATTATTGTGAGACGAAGTTTTAAATTCATATTCTTACTTTTTATTCAATTAATTTAAATTTTGCTGGTTGTAAATGTAGCAAGAAATTCAACTCATTCGAAACAATTAATTTTATTCGATCTAAACAGAAAATTTCATTTATATTTAAACTCCTTACAGGATTTTTTTTGGAAACAATTAGTTTGAAATCAGTTTTTTTCTTCTTAACAATTTTCAAATTTAATTTTACAAAGTCTTATCCAAACACACTGATATTCTTTTCTCTGCCAATTCACTCCCCCCACTTTATTAGTCAAACCTCTTTGCTAGAATTCCTAGTACATATGTAACAAAAATCATTTCATATCTAAGCATTTTTTCTCAACTTTGTTTTTTCTAAATTTATACTGATGATTTCATTCCAAGAAGCATATAGCATAGTCATATCAAAGGTAATCCCCATTGATAGTTCCGAAAATATTTCGCTATCGCATAGTATTGGTCGGGTTTTAGCACAGGATGTTACTTCCGATATCAACATGCCACCATTTCGCAAGACTGCCGTTGATGGTTATGCTTGCCGAATGAGTGACATAACGAATAAACTAGAAATTATTGAGGTTATTCCTGCAGGTGTAATGCCTACAAAAACAATCGAAACTGGACAATGTGCCAAAATTATGACAGGAGCTCCTCTCCCATCTGGTGCCGATTGCGTATTGATGGTTGAGGATACTAAAATCATTGATGAAAAGTATATAGAGTTTACTAGAAAATCTACCAAAGCAAATATTTGCGAGTTGGGCGAAGATATTCGAATAGGCGATTTGTCCATTGAAAAAGGAACTACTATTCTTCCCAAGCATATCGCCATTATGGCAGCATTGGGATGCCATCAACCCAAAGTGGTAACAAAACCAAAAGTATCGATACTTCCTACTGGCGATGAACTAGTTGAACCCGATGTAAAGCCAACTGGAAGTCAAATTCGCAACAGTAACGGACATCAACTGATATCGCAGGTAATAAATAGTGGTGCCGAGCCTATTTACAACGGCATTGTTGGCGATACTAAGGAAGAAACCTACAAAGCAATATCGCAGGCCCTTGAACAATCAGATGTCGTGATTCTCACAGGAGGTGTTTCTATGGGAGACTTCGATTTTGTACCTGAAATAATGAGTCAACTTGGTGTTCAAATCCATTTCAACAGCATTGCTGTTCAGCCAGGAAAACCAACCACTTTTGGAACTAAAGGCAATAAATTGATCTTTGGATTGCCAGGAAATCCGGTATCCTCATTTGTGCAATTCGAACTTCTTGTAAAACCTGTTCTGCTGAAAATGATGGGTTGTAAAACCATAAATCCATTCCAGGTAAAAGCCACAATGGGAACCGACTATAGCAGAAAGAGAAGCGAAAGACTTGCATTTGTTCCAGTTATGTTAACAGAGCAAAACCTTGTGCTTCCGGTTGAGTTTCATGGTTCCGCACATATTTTTGCGCTATCAAAAGCAAATGGAATTATCTCAGTACCAATCGGAATCGAAAAAATTGATAAAGGGGAATTGGTTTATGTTAGACCAATATAGTAGAAATATTAATTACCTACGCATTTCGATTACAGACCGTTGTAATCTACGTTGCACATACTGTATGCCTGCTGAGGGCATTCAACAAATTGAGCATTCCGACATTCTTTCGTTCGAAGAAATTATCGACTTTGTTAATATTGCGGTGAAATTCGGATTTAACAAGATTCGAATTACGGGTGGAGAGCCTTTAGTTCGCAAAGGAGTCGTAAACCTAGTTGACTCGCTTGCTAAAATACCAGAGATACTGGATTTGAGTATGACAACCAACGGTATTCTTCTCAAACAATTTGCACATCAACTTAAAAATGCAGGACTAAAAAGGATTAATGTTAGCCTAGATACTATTGATCCTGATAAATTCAGGCAAATTACTCGAATCGGAAATATTAGCGATGTTCTGGAAGGTCTTCAACTTGCAAAAGAAATCGGACTAAATCCTATTAAGTTAAATTGCGTCGTTGATAAATCATCATCTGAACCCGATGCCATAGGGGTAAAGGAATTTGCCGAAAAGCATGGATTCATCGTTCGATTTATTCCTAAGATGGATTTAGACAACGGAACTTTCGGAATTGTGGAAGGCGGCGAAGGTGGAAATTGTAGCGCTTGTAACCGCTTACGTCTAACTGCCGATGGCATTGTGAAACCCTGTCTATTTAACAATCTAGGCTATAAAGTTCGCGAACTTGGTGCAGAAGAGGCTTTAAAATTAGCCTTAGCCAATAAACCCAAGTGCGGAACAACAAATCAGAATGGAGAATTTTACAATATTGGAGGATAAGCAATGACGTTATCTCATATCGATAAAAATGGCAAAGCCAACATGGTTGATGTGGGCGATAAACCTAACCAAATCCGGGAGGCTCGTGCTAAGGGATTCATAAAGTTATCGGATGAAACAGTGAAGTTGATTTCAGAAAATCAGATGAAAAAAGGAGATGTTTTAACTGTTGCCGAAATTGCTGGCATACAAGCATCGAAAAGAACGCCTGAACTAATTCCCCTTTGCCATACATTGATGTTAACAAAAGTTGATGTAAAAGCCGTCTTAACAAGCAATGGAGTTGAAGTAAGCAGCTATGTAAAATGCATCGGCCAAACAGGAGTTGAGATGGAAGCCCTAACCGCCGTTTCGGTTGCGCTCCTAACGGTTTACGATATGTGCAAAGCTGTTGATAAAAACATGGTAATATTCGATATTACACTTATTGAAAAAACAAAAACAAATATTTCAAGTTGATAGAAATATCAACAACTACAACCGAATCGTCATAAATTTCGAATACCATGAATACTAAAATAAAAGTAATCTCTGTAAATATCTCCGAAAAAAAAGGAACAGTAAAGCATCCTGTAGAGAGTATCGAATTGAACTCACTGGGAGTCAATGGCGATGCGCACTCTGGAACATGGCATAGACAAGTAAGCATGCTTGGTACCGAAAGTATCGAAAAGTTTACAAAAGCCAGTAACTTTCAAGTAAAATATGGCGATTTTGCAGAGAATATAACTACTCAAGGCTTAGAATTGTACAAAACAAAACCTGGCGATAAGTTTATTGGCTGTGGAGTTGAGTTGGAGGTTACTCAAATTGGAAAAGAATGCCACGGCGATGCCTGTGCAATTTACCGTCAAGTAGGCAATTGCGTTATGCCCAAGGAGGGAATTTTTGTCAGAGTGCTTAGACCTGGAAAACTTAAAGAAGGTGATGAATTAGAGTTCATTCCCAAAATTTACAAAGTAAAAGTAATCACACTAAGCGATAGAGCAAGTAAGGGGGAATACCAAGATTTGAGCGGTCCCGAAATAACTAAACTTGTAAATCAGTTCTTCGATGGATTAGGATGGCAACACACCGTTGATAACGTTATAATTCCAGACGATGCAGATACGTTAAAACATCATATCACCAACGCAACAAAAGAAAACTATGACATTATTTTCACCACAGGAGGAACTGGAATCGGACCAAGAGATATCACACCCGAAGTTGTAAAACAAATGCTCGACAAAGAAATCCCCGGAATTATGGAAATGATTCGTCTCAAATATGGCGCAGAAAAACCAAATGCATTGCTAAGTCGAGGTGTTGCAGGTATTATTGAAAAAACATTTATATACACACTTCCTGGAAGTGTTAAGGCTGTTCGGGAATACATGGCAGAAATTGTAAAAACACAAAAGCATCTGTTTTTAATGCTAATGGGAATTGACAGCCATTAAGTTAGACTCAATATTTCAGACACAAAGTATTATATAAGAAAAGAGGAGAAAAATTCTCCTCTTTTCTTATTATGGTAATCTAGCGACCTCTCCTACTCCACTCCTAAAACATCCTTAAATGCCTTCTTAAAGGTATCCTTTGGAAGTGCTCCCATGGCCATTTGGGGCTGATCGTTCATAGGAATGAATAGCAACGATGGAATACTACGAATTCCAAAAACTGAAGCCAACTCCTGTTCAGCCTCTGTATCTACTTTATAGATATTCAACTTTCCATCGTATTCCTTGGAGAGCTCTTCGAGAATTGGAGCAACCATTTTGCAAGGTCCACACCAATCAGCATAAAAATCGATAATGGCAGGTTTGTCACCCTCAAATTTCCAGTCCTTGTTGTTTTCAAAATCAAAAACCTTTGTTTTAAAGGACTCTAATGTTAAGTACTCAATCATAATTATGTTGTTTTTTGGTTTATCAAATTAAAACATATACATATATCGATGCAAATATAACAACAAAACAAATACGCAATATGAATGTTCAACTATTTGTATATTGATATTTGTCACGTCCTGCATAAATAACTGTTATGCTGACAATTTACAATCAATCGAATCAAAATACAATATCATAAACATCAACACTATGACAAAAGTTCAATAAATACTACCTTTGCACAATAATCAAAAAAGGATATTGTGTACAATATCTTATGTCTAATTCTGAAAAACTGGATTCAATCTTGCAAAAACACTTAAACCATAAAATATTTGGCATCGTTAAAAATGTTGCCGACACCGAGAATATTAGAGCATTTGTAATAGGAGGCTACGTAAGAGACATTTTCCTTAACCGAAAATCAAAAGATATTGATATAGTAGTTGTTGGAAGTGGGATTGATTTTGCCCAAAAAGTTTCAAACCAAGTAAAAGGTGCACAAGTTACTTACTTCAAGAATTTCGGAACAGCCCAATTAAAGTATAAAGATCTAGAGGTTGAATTCGTTGGCGCCCGAAAAGAGTCGTATCGACGCGATTCTCGTAAACCAATTGTAGAAAACGGCACGCTTGAAGAAGATTTACAACGACGAGATTTCACCATAAATGCAATGGCAATCAGCCTTAACTCTGAAACATACGGAGAACTTATAGATCCATTCAATGGAATAAAGGATATGGAGGATAGATTAATCCGAACTCCTTTAGATCCTGACATAACATTCTCTGACGATCCGCTTCGGATGATGCGTGCCATTAGATTTGCAACACAGCTAAACTTTGATATTGAACCAAGCACGTTAGCATCGATACGAAAAATCAAGGATCGAATAAGTATTGTTTCTTCAGAAAGAATTATCGACGAGGTGAATAAAATAATGCTTTCCGCAAAGCCATCAATCGGATTCTTAGTGTTAGATCAAACTGGTCTACTCGACATAATATTCCCTGAAATAGCAAAACTAAAGGGAGTTGATACAAAAAATGGCATAAGCCATAAAAACAACTTTTACCATACGTTACAGGTTTTGGACAATTTGGCCCAAAGTTCCGACGACTTATGGTTACGATGGGCCGCACTCCTTCACGATATCGCAAAACCCACCACAAAAAAATTCATCAACGGTCAGGGTTGGACATTTCACGCTCACGAGTTCATTGGAGCCAAAATGATTCCAAATGTTTTTAGAAGGCTTAAGCTTCCGCTTAACGAAAAAATGAAGTTTGTGCAAAAAATGGTGCAACTCCATATGCGCCCAATAGTTCTTTCGCAGGAGATTGTTACCGATTCTGCAGTTCGAAGGCTACTCTTCGATGCTGGCGATGACATTGATATGCTAATGAACCTTTGCGAGGCAGATATTACATCAAAAAATGATAATACTGTAAGAAAGCATCTGGCAAATTTCAAACTCGTTCGTCAGAAACTCAAGGAAATTGAAGAAAAAGATGCTATTCGGAATTTTCAGCCCCCAATTACCGGCGAAATTATTATGGAAATATATGGGATTGGCCCAGGCAGAGAAATTGGAATTATTAAAACTTTTATCAAGGATGCTATTCTTGATGGAATAATACGAAATGACTATCAAGAAGCATATCAACTAATGGAAAAGAAAGCAGAAGAGTTAGGACTAAAGAAAAAATAATTTTTTAATATTTCAACCTAACATCGAGTTCGTCTCCTACTATTAAATAACAAGTGGAACTACAAGAGGACTTGTCAGTCTTCGTCTTGAGTTGTGTTCCATCTACAGCATAGACAACACTTCCTTTACTATAATACTCTGCAACAACGCTATAATTTCTATTGGTTTCCAAATTCCATTTTATAACCGACTTATCCGAAACATCAACAGCAATAATGCTATCACAATCAATACATCCGCTATACAAAGTATAAACAACGTAAGGATTCTCTTTATTGATTGTAAATTTTATTGATAATGTAGCGTTATCGGGTTTCTCGTTATAACAGTCATCACAATTAACAAACAAAGCATCAAGGTCTTCGCATGCTAAAGGCACTAAGAATAAAAAAGAAAATATCAATACTAATTTAAATATTCTAGTCAACATGCTGAATCACTGTATTTGAAATTCTTGACTTAGTTACAAAAAAGTTATAATACAAATGAACTCCAAATCTATGAGGTGTTACATCAGGAGTTCTTAACCCCGTATACTCCCACCCCATGGTAATCTTAGCTCTTCTTCCTCCATAAAAAAGGCCAGCATTTAAACCTGGATATACTGATGTTTTTGGATCTGCAAGTGTGCCCTTAAAATCTCGAAAAACTAAGTCAATATTACCTCCAAAATAAACACCGGCAGTACATCCAGAATTAAAGTATTTTAAGTTAATAAATTTATCTATCTTGAAGTCAATAATTTGTCTCTTTTCCTTATACTGAAAAATGCCTTGTGGTCGATATCTAAGAGTTGCAATAGGTACGGGTCTATACCAATATCCCAAACTTACACTTAACTTAGAAACCTGTTCAAAAAGCCCAACATTAATTCCAGTTAAAAATTCATGATTGCTAAATATAGTACCAAAATCAATGAAAACATTACTTATTGATGGACTTAATTTAGACTTAAGACCAAGAGAGTCAAGCAATAGTTTCATGCTTTTAAAGTCTGATTCTGCAGCAACTTGGTAATAACTTTTCTGTATATTCTTTTCAGCAGCACCATACTCCACCAGTAAACGAACAAAATCCTTTGAATCATTCGTAATTGCATACGATAATGAGTTAAAACCTTTTTTATCTAAAAGATTAATATCCGCCTTATAATCCAATAAAAGATTAAGCAAGGCTGTATCATTATACTGTGCAGCAACCATCAGTGGAGAAATACCTTCATTATTGCACATGTCAGGATTAGCGTTCTGTTCTAAAAGAATCTTTGAACATAAATTTGCCCCACTATAAACTGACAACAATAAAGGAGTATACCCATAAATATCTTTACTATTCACTATTGCTCCATAATAAAGTAAAATATCTGTCAAATAGGGTAACCCATACCAACATGCATAATGCAATGGAGTTAGTCCTGATATATTTTTAACATTAACATCTGCATCATACTTAATAAGCAATTCAGCAATACTATCATTATAAGTTCTAACAGCCGCATGAAGGGCACTATTACCATCTACCGGAAGCATATTAGGATCGGCCTTATTTTCTAAAAGCAATTCAACAACTTCATAAGAACCTGCTTGAGTAGCATACATCAGAGGAGTAACACCATATTCTGATGTTGCATTCGGATTAGCACCCTGATTCAAAAGGAACTTCACGTATTCAACATTTCCTGAATCAGAATAAGCAATTAAAAGTTCATTTAAGTCGGCTTGTAATAAAAATCTGTCTTGAAAACAAACGGTTGGATAGTTCTCAAACTTTTTTAAATCTACACTAGAATAATTTTCTAAATAGAACAAAGGCTCATGAGCAAAAACATATTCAGAACTAATAATAGTGAAACAAAAAACGATTAACAATCTTGATATTTGTATTTTAGACTGCAAAATTAATTTAACTAACATATTAGATAATATTTTATATCAAAAAATAAGCAATTGTTTTTATCTACAAATTCTATGCCTACCATGCTTGTTTATACGAATATTATTGCCATTCATAAAAAAAGCGCCTCCAAGATGAAGGCGCTTAAAAATATATGAGGTAAAAACTATTTACCAAATTTAATGCTAGCCTGAGCTGCAGCAAGGCGTGCAATTGGAACTCGGAATGGAGAGCAACTTACATAGGTTAAGCCTGTTTTGAAGCAGAACTCAACAGATGCAGGATCACCACCCTGTTCGCCGCAAATACCTACCTTAAGATCGCTACGAGTACCGCGTCCTTTAGACACAGCCATCTCAACCAACTGACCAACACCACTCTGATCGATTGTTTGGAATGGATCGGCAGCAAGCATCTTCTTGTCTAGGTAATCACCCATGAAACCACCAATATCATCACGGCTGAAGCCGAAAGTCATCTGGGTTAAATCGTTGGTTCCAAAAGAGAAGAATTCAGCGGTTTTAGCCATACGATCGGCAAGTAAACAAGCGCGAGGAATTTCAATCATAGTACCATACTTGTACTTAATTTCCTTAACACCAAATTTCTCACAAACCTCGGCATATACACGATCAACAATCTTCTTGGTAAAATCAAGCTCAGATACATCGCAGGTTACAGGAACCATGATTTCAGGAACTGGATTATGACCTTCTTTAATCAACTCAACGGTTGACTCAAAGATAGTACGAATCTGCATTTCAGAAACCTCAGGGTAAGTAACACCAAGACGCACACCACGGTGTCCCATCATTGGGTTCGACTCATGCAAGCCTTCACCACGTTTTGCAATTGCCTCAGCAGTAATACCAAGTGCACTTGCAAGTTCAGCCTGTTTCTCTGGGCTTTGTGGAACAAATTCATGTAAAGGTGGGTCAAGTAGACGGAAGGTAACTGGCAATGTATCCATTGCTAACAATGTTGCCTTAATATCCTTCTTAACAAATGCGAATAGTTCGTCAAGTGCAACACGACGTTCTTTTTCGGTAGCGCTAAGAATCATCTTACGAAGCAAGAATAATGGTTGTTCAGAGTTCTTTCCATAGAACATATGCTCGGTACGGAAAAGACCAATACCTTCAGCACCAAAATCACGAGCAACTTTAGCATCGGCAGGTGTATCTGCATTGGTACGAACACCCATTTTACGATACTTATCTACTAATTTCATGAACTCTTGGAAACGAGGATTTTCAGATGCATCCATTAAACTTAACGCTCCTGTGTAAGCATATCCCTTTGTTCCGTTTAGAGTTAAAACATCACCCTCTTTTATAACGATGTTAGTTCCTGTAACTTTAGCTGTTTTTCCAGCAACATCAACATGCAATGCGCCAGCACCAACAATACAGCATTTTCCCCAACCACGAGCAACAAGAGCAGCATGAGAAGTCATACCACCACGAGCGGTAAGAATACCTTCAGCAGCACGCATACCCTCAACATCCTCTGGGTTGGTTTCCTCACGAACAAGAATAACTTTTTCACCTTTACGGTTCCATGCAACAGCATCCTCAGCAGTAAAAACAACTTTTCCTACAGAAGCACCAGGACCTGCTGGTAAACCTTTTACAAATGGATTAACCTTTTTCTCTTCCTCTGGGTTGCAAATTGGGTGAAGCAACTCATCAAGCTGAGCTGGATCTACACGAAGCACTGCGGTTTTCTCGTCAATTAATCCGTCGTGAAGCATATCCATAGCCATGTTCAAAGCAGCAGTACCAGTACGTTTACCAACGCGGCACTGTAGCATATAAAGAACACCTTCCTGAATAGTGAACTCGATATCAAGCATATCCTTGAAGTTTTTCTCAAGGGTTAGGCGAATATCATCAAGTTCTTTATAAGTAGTAGCCATAGACTCTTGCATGCTATGCAAGTGCTTATTTTGCTCGTTCTTAGTATCGTCGTTAAGTGGATTTGGAGTACGAATACCAGCAACAACGTCTTCACCTTGAGCATTTACCAACCATTCACCATAGAATAAATTTTCGCCAGTTGCAGGGTTACGGGTAAATGCAACTCCTGTTGCAGAACTATCACCCATGTTACCAAACACCATAGATTGAACGTTTACAGCAGTACCCCAGTTATCGGGAATTCCCTCAATACGACGATATGAAACTGCCTTTTTACCGTTCCAACTCTTGAACACGGCTTTGATACCACCAACAAGTTGCTCTTTTGCATCATCAGGAAAATCTTTACCCAATGAATTCTTAACGCGTTTCTTGAACTCATCTGCTAAAAATTTCAAATCATCTGCAGACAAATCTGTATCTGATTTAAAGCCTTTACTATGCTTGTACTCGTCAAGCATATCGTCGAGTTGTTTACGAATACCCTTACCATCAACAGGCTCTAATCCTTCTGCTTTCTCCATTACAACGTCAGCATACATCATAATTAAACGACGATACGAGTCGTAAACGAAACGAGGATTGTTGGTTTTCTTTAAAAGACCAGGAATAGTTGCAGAACAAAGACCAATGTTAAGTACTGTATCCATCATACCTGGCATAGAACTACGAGCACCCGAACGGCAACTTAAAAGAAGAGCATTTTCGGGATCGCCATATTTCATTCCCATCATCTTCTCAACTTCTGACATAGCAGCCCATACTTGCTCCATTAAATCGGCAGGAAGCTCATTATTATTGGCATAATAATCGTTACAGGTTTCGGTAGTAATAGTAAATCCTGCAGGTACAGGAAGTCCTAATAGACACATCTCGGCCAAGTTGGCTCCTTTTCCTCCTAGCAGATTTTTCATATCTGCCTTACCTTCAGCTTTCTTATTTCCAAAGGTATAAACGCGTTTTACTTTTGACATTTATGTATCAGTTTTAATTAAACTATTGATTGATATATAATTATATCGAAACGAACACTTTGTGAGTTTACAAAATTATTAAAAAAAATGAAATACGACATCTCTCCGCCCCAGCTTAAGTGGAAAACAAATGCAAACGATTGAGGGTGAAGTCAGTTTTAGCAATAAGCAACTTAAAAGAATACATATTAACTCTATTTTACCATTACAAAATTTTCACCTTGGGATTTTAACTTATAAAGATTATTTTGGCTCAGTTTTAAACTTAAAACACTACAAACACTCTAACAGAATGTCATTATCTTAAAATCAACAATATAAATCAAAATACAATGAGAAATATTCGTAAATGTTTAGTGCTAATATTAATGGCATTAATATTTATTCCGGAAAGTACTTTTTGCCAAAAGTCAAAAATTACCTTAGAGGATCTTTTCAAAAGGGGAACGTTCAGGGCAAAAACGGTTTATGGATTAACATCGATGAATGACGGAGAACACTACTCCGCATATAACGCCAAACGACAAGTGGCACAGTTCAAATATGCCACAGGTAACGAGGTTGCTGTTCTGTTTGATCCCGAAGAATTTAAGAATATTGATGATATGAAGGAATTTGCCGGATATCAAATTAGTCCAACAGAAGATAAAATGTTAATTGAAACTAATAACGATTACATTTACAGGCATTCCTACACATCGAGAAATTACATCTTCGATATTAAAACCAAAACACTAACTGCACTCTCAAAAAATGGTGCCCAGATGAACGCAACATTCTCGCCCGATGGAAATTGGGTTAGCTTTGTCCGCGATAACAACATATTCATTGTAAACCTAATCAATTTTAAGGAAACACAAATAACAACTGATGGCCTCTATAACAACATTATTAACGGTGCTGCAGATTGGGTTTACGAAGAGGAATTTGCACTAACCTCGGGTATGCAATGGTCTCCGGACTCGAAAAAACTTGCATTCTACCGTTTCGACGAAAGCAAAGTAAAAATGTTCAACATGACCACTTTCGAAGGAAAACTCTACCCCGAAAACTACACATTTAAATATCCTAAGGCGGGAGAAACGAATTCAACGGTCAGTATACATGTTTTCGATTTAACCTCAAAAAATACAACGAAAATGGACGTTGGCCCTGAAACCGATCAGTATATTGCAAGGATTACCTGGACCACCAATCCCAATCAATTAAGCATGCTCAGATTGAACCGACTTCAGAATAAAATTGACATTCTAGTAGCCGATGCAACAAATGGAAAGGCTAGCACTCTCTATACCGAAACCAATAAGTATTACATTGAAGAGCCAACCGACAACTACCTAACCTTTACACCTGACGGGAAAAACTTCATTATTACCTCAGAACAGGATGGCTATAAACACATCTACCTATATGGTATGGATGGGAAGTTAGTTCGTAAACTGACGAAAGGCACCAATGAGGTTTCATCAATTTATGGATATGATGCTGCTAAAAAAGTAGTTTACTATTGTGGCTACAACAACTCTCCATTAAAAGAAGCAGTTTATACTGTCTCTATAAAGGGAGATGCACCAATTAAACTATCGGAAAAGGAAGGAACTAATAGTGCAAACTTTAGTTCAGGCTATAAGTACTATATTCATTTTCATAATAGCATGAACACCCCTACCCTTGTGACTTTACATAATAACAAAGGAAAGTTAATTAGAACACTAGAAGATAATGCTAAATTGCAAGAGCGTATTGCTGAGTATGAGATGCCTAGTAAAGATACTTTCACATTTAAGACATCCGAAGGCGTTGAACTTTATGGTTACATGGTAAAACCTTTCGATTTTAGCAACAACAAAAAATACCCTGTTTTAATGTATCAGTACAGCGGACCTGGATCTCAATCGGTTCAGGATAACTTTCGTATTGGATGGGACGAATACCTAGCCACAATGGGCTATATTGTTGTTTGTGTTGATGGACGAGGAACTGGTGGACGAGGCGAAGCCTTCAAGAAAATGACATATGGTCAACTAGGCTACTACGAATCGACAGATCAGATTGAAGCCGCTAAATACCTACAAACACTCCCCTACATTGATGGAGCAAGAATAGGTATTTGGGGCTGGAGCTACGGCGGCTACATGTCATCGTTATGTCTCTTTAAAGGTGCCGATGTATTTAAAATGGCCATTGCTGTAGCACCCGTTACCAACTGGCGTTACTACGACTCTATCTACACCGAACGATTCATGGGATTGCCACAAGACAACGGTCTCGGCTACGACAGCAACTCTCCCATTAACCATGTTGATAAGCTTAAAGGCAAATTCCTACTGGTTCATGGAACTGCTGATGATAACGTACATGTACAAAACTCGATTGAACTTGTTGAAAGGCTTGTTCAAAACGGTAAACAGTTCAACATGATGTTCTATCCCGACAAAAATCATGGAATTAGAGGTGGTAATACAACCATGCATCTTTACACTATGCTTACAAACTACGTAAAGGAAAATTTATAATAGACATTACTGTAAGGTTGATACCAAACTTACAAGAAAAAGGAGCATTAGTTTTTCTAGTGCTCCTTTGTTATTGAAATAATTATTTTGCTACATTTGTCAATCGAAAGCCCAGATGGCGGAATTGGTAGACGCGCTAGTTTCAGGGACTAGTGTCAGCAATGATGTGCAGGTTCGAGTCCTGTTCTGGGCACAAGCCATTATCAACAAATTTTGGCCTAATTAAATTTACGCTCGTTTACAGAATTAGTCTCCCACACTAACGAACTTATCTTTGTGTTTGTTATTCTTACTAGAAAATAAGCCTATCAACATTTTAAAACTTTTTCTAGCAGAGCGTTTCAGAATATAATGTAGCCGAAAAATAATCATAGCATTCAATGTTTGTAAATCACCAACGTGAGCCTCGCGAGCATATTCAGCAGCAATAACGCCTAACTTTTCGACTGGAATCTTTAATCGCTCCAGATTTCTCAAACCTCGTCGATAGGTATATTTTCGGAAACGCATTCGATTATTGTCAATTAATGAAAAATCATATTCACCGGCATAATTAAAGTAAAGAACATTACTCGTTGTAAGATCGTTGTGAAGAATCCCTTTACAATGCAACCTGTACATAAAACGGGCAAAAGCCTTAAGGCCCAATTCGGATTCGGCTAACGGTAATTTAAGCAAATCATTAAGTGGAGAATACGTTGTAAATAGACTAACGTAAAAGCAGCGCCAAAGCAAACCATACCTATAACAGTTAATATATGCAACTGGCATTGGCGAACTAAATCCCTCGTAAAGCAACAATTCGGAATGTTCGAAGGATCTACGAGCCTTGGACTTTCTAATTGATGTATAAATCAATCTATTTAAAAAAGTTGTACGCTTAAAAGATTTAACTGCCAACTTTACACCACCAACATCAACAACTCGAACCTCATTTCGATCACTGTATATTACAACTCCCATGCTACTGAAACAGTCGGGAATTTGTAGCACAAAACTAGAAAAACTAGAGAAGTCCGGATTAATAAACGTTTCTTTTCTCATGAATATCAACTATTAAATAGTATTTCATAAACATGAAATCACATTGCTCTCATAAGCACAGAGTTAGTTCTCAGAATATATAATCCTCATCAACCATAACTGAAGTAGCCACACCTTCACCCTAATTCTTGATACTGATTTACTCTTACTTTTCATAATTTTATAATATTAACTAGCACTATAGCCTAAATCCATTCATAAAAGGCAACATCGAAATACTTACATTGATATATGGTTCCGAACTAACACTACTCTTTACCAAATAATCGTTTGGTAAATAATGTCCCTTCCTAAAAACCTTAGAAGATATTGGGGTAAGAATTCCACCATTAATACTCAACACTATTTTTCTCGATACTCTATACTCGTATAGCAGTCCTGACTTAAGTTCCGATGTTGCATAAACCACATCTAACGGCAACGATGAATTCTTGATTTTGAAGAAAAAGGTACTCCCTCCCAACTCGGTGCCCACAGACAAAAAACTTTTGGAAGACAATTCCTTTCGCAACTGTAACCTATAAGGCAAATCGGCCAATAATTCCATTTTTCGGTTTTGAAATCGGTACGAATAACTTATCAAGGGAAAAACAGGAACTATTAATGAAGGATCAATAGAGGCCACAATCCCCAAGGATAGATTTGTTTTGGCAGAACGCTTAATATTAAAGGAAGCAACTCCGGTATACGCAAATCGATAATTTTCAACGGTTCGGTCGGCTATTCCAGACGCATTTAAACTGTAAATCATAGGACAATTAAATAACGAGTCAACCCCGCTGAAACCTACAGCAAAACTTAATGTTGTCACATCAATACCACGATCATCTGTAAGTGCCGAATTATAAACACTTTGAAGATTGTCGAACATCATATTCTGATGCAAAACACCAACCGAAGCACTAATCGTATTTTGCCTCCAACTTAATACAGGTATCTTAGCGTTGAATTTACTTCGGATTAACTGCACATCACCCTTTAAATGCACTTCACCATTCGAACGCGAAACCATTCTTTGACTTGACACATATTCACTTGAAATACTAATCTGCCTTACTAGAGGATATTTCAGCGCAGCCTGCTCTAAATACACCATCTTAATAGAATCCATAATGGCCAGTTTTTCTCTAAAACCCTTTTCCTGTGTATAGGCACTTCCCGATAGTAAAACCCCAATACAAATAAATAATACCTTCATTTATTCTAACAAAAAATAAGACATATTATACGACAATGCTTTAGCAAAAGTCTACCATCGAAACTATATAGTCGCAATGGTAAGACTCCCTTGCAGAGAAAATCACACACTTTTAATTAATATCATTCAACAAGAGTTCTGGAGACACAATGGTTTTTGATGCTTTATTTCGGTTCACTCTTTTCACAAGTTTATCAAGAATAACGTAAAGCACCGGTACAATAATAAACGACAGCAACATAGAACTCGACAAGCCACCAATAAGCACCCAGCCTAATCCAGTTTTCCACTCGGCACCAGCTCCCGATGCAAGTGCTATGGGGAGAAGTCCTACAATAAGCGCTAAGTTTGTCATAAGAATTGGTCTAAACCTAACCGATGTTGCCTGTGTAATTGCAACAATAACATTCTTTCCTTCATCCTGAAGTTTATTAGCAAAGTCGACTACAAGTATGGCATTCTTAGCCACCAATCCCATTAGCATTATTATACCCATAATGGAAAATAAACTCAAACTTTTGCCAGCTAACGCTAACGCCAACAAAGCCCCAATCATTGATAATGGCAACGAAAGCATAACAACCAAGGGATATATAAAACTATCGTAAAGTGCAACCATTATAAGATACATAAAGATGATTGAGGCAATAAGAGCAACTAGTAAACTTCCAAATGAATCGGATTGCTGTTCCATATCGCCTGCATAGAAAATATCGACACCAGCAGGGATACCAATTTCCGCTAAACGAGCCTTTATTTCTTCGCCAACAGTTCCAACTGTTTTTCCCACTAAATTGCCTGTGATTGTTACCGCGGGTAGTTTATTAAAACGAGTTAACGTTGATGGGCTTTCGTTTTCTTGAATTGTAGCCACTTGAGAAAGTTTAACAAGCTGACCAGTTCGACTCATAAACGAGATATTCTCGATGTTAGATTTATTTCGTTTATCGAATTCATCCAGCGAAATATAAATATCGTACTCGTTGCCCTTATCGGAATACTTTAAATCACTGTTTCCTTCATAAGCCATGTGCATTTGAGCACCCACCTCGCCAATGGACAAACCCAATTTAGCTAACTTTTCACGATCAAAGTTCACTACATACTCCATCATTCCGTTCTCAACCGACGATTTAACATCGGTAGTTCCATCAATGCTACGCAACTCTTTCAAAACGGTTTGACTGAACTGCTTTGCCGATTCTAAATTATTACTACGCACGTATATTTCCAAAGCGCTACCCGTACTTCCAACCAAACTAACGTCAATTACCTTAAATGTTGGACCGGCAAAGATTCCAATTAACTCGTTTTGCAAATTTTTTGCAAAGATTTTAGAACTTGACGAACGCTTATCTTTAGGTACCAACTTTATTAAAAAATCGGCAGCATAAGGACTCGACACATTAGAACTACTACTTGTTGCTCCTACTGTTGTATAAATATTTTCGATTTCGGCATGTTGCAAAAGTATTTCTTCCACAGCCAAACACCAAGCATTGGTCTGTTCCAAGTTTGCTGTTTTATTTAGCTCCATTACTATTTCAAACTCACCTCTATCACCTGCATCCATGAATTCGGTTTGAATAAACCCGGCTCCCACTAAAAAGAAAGCACCAAATAGTAGAACTGTGGCCAGAAGTATGGTCACTCTTTTGTGAGCCAATGTCACCTTGAGTCCTTTAAGAACCATCACCCGCAACCAAGTAATTACATGCTCAACTTTTAATAAGAAGCGATCTAATACTTTAGTTTTATCGAAGACCTTTAGTTTTCCAAAACGCGAAGTAAGTAATGGGACTAATGTAAAAGAAACCAATAAACTTAGAAGAATAGAAATTACAATGGTTAATGAAAAGGCTTTGAGTAACTGGCCTGTAATTCCAGTAGTAAGCCCAATCGGCAAAAACACTGCAATTAACACTAAAGTAATGGACGACACTGTAAGACCAACCTCCTTACAAGCATCAATAGACGCCTGCATTCTGGATTTTCCCATTTCGAGGTGACGATAAATATTTTCGAGAACCACAATTGCATCATCAACAATAGCACCAATTACAATGGATAAAGCCAGCAATGTTAAAAGATTCAACGAAAAACCGAAAAGGTTAAAGAACACGAAAGTAGAAATAACCGATGTTGGAATTGATATAAGAATAAATATAAGGTTTCGGAACGTATGCAGGAACAATAACATCGTAATGGACACAAGAATAATTGCAAAAACTAAATCGAGCATAACACCATCAATTGCCTCCTTTGTAAACTCTGAGGTATCGCTAGCAATAGTAAAGTGCATTTCTTGCCCCGCATAGCGAGTTTCGTACAATGAAATTATTCGATTAACATCGCTACTAATATCCACGGCATTTCCATCTGTTTGCTTTTGAATGCTTATACCAATGGCAGGTTTACCATTTATGCGAACTAACTTTTCGGATTTCTTCAATCCATCAGTAACACTTGCAATATCCTGCAACCGAATGGGAGAACCTTCCTTAGTTGCCCCTATAATCATGTCTTTAATTTGATCGAGACTCTGGAATTTTCCAGATAATCGAATGGCATAGCGAGTTCTATCGTCCTTCACCTTACCTGCAGGAAAATCAAGATTCCAAGTTGCAATCAACTGCCGCACCTGAGTTATTGAGATACCATAGGCCTCTAACTTCTGAGCATTTATCTTAACCTGAATTTCGCGTTGATTACCACCAACGATATCAACATTAGCAACACCCTTTACCTGTAAAATATCGGTTTTAATCTCCTTGTCAACAATATCATAGAAATCCTTATCGGGAATATTGGCATTAATAGCCATGCTAATTATAGGAAACGAGTTGATGTCAAACTTCACGAACTTTGGATCTTTACAATTCTCGGGCAAATCATCCTTAATATCCTTCACTTTGCGCTCGCATTCCTGCAATGAGATATCGGCATTTACACCATCTTCATATTGAACAGTAACTACAGAAAAACTTTCGTATGACTGAGCCGTAATTTTTTTGATTCCTTCGATGGACGAAATAGCCTCTTCAATCTTCTTGGTCACCGAAGTTTCAACCTCTGTTGGAGATGCCCCTGGATAGATTGTTGTAATGGTGTTAACGGGAACTTCCATTTTGGGTGTAAGTTCCTTGTTCAGGGTTGAATACCCAAACATACCACCCAAGGCTAGTATTATAAAAACTACAATTGGAATTGTTGTCCGCTTAACTGATATATCTGTAATTTTCATATGATTACTAATTAGAAAATATGATTTTCAACAATCTTAACATCATCGCCATCTTTTAGGTTGAGTTGGCCACTCACAATAATCAATTGATTTTTAGCTAAACCATTTATAACCTCAACCTGTGTATTATTGCTTTGACCTATAACTATTGCCTGTTTTTTTGCCCTCCCATTTTCAACCACAAAAACTTCTGGCATTTCAAGACTTCCAACTATTGCCGCTTTGCTAATAACAAGTCTATTGCTTGTTGCAATAGGCAACTCCACCTCAGCATACAAACCACTCTTGAGATGAGTTTGCGTATCATTCTCAAGGACAACCTCCACATTAAACTTCATGGCAGCATCGGCCAATTCTGCAACTGAGGCTATTTTACCAGTAAACTTTAAACTTGGGAATACTGGAATTTTCACAGCCACCGCGTCGCCCTTCTTTATTTTAAACACCTCATAATCGGCCACTTTAATGTTAATTTTCAGGGTACTGTTATTGACTATTTCACAAACAGATGTATTATTACTAAGATATTGGCCTACAGTCATAAAATCGTTATTGATGTAACCTGAAATAGGTGACTTAATACTAGTATTGTTCAAATTTTTGCGAGCACTAATCAAATCGGCCTTGGCTTTTTTCAAACCAATTTCGGCTTGTTCAAAATCATATTTCGAAACAGCATCCTCTTTTGCCAAACGATTAAAGCGTTCGTAATTTTTTTCCATTTGCTCATAATTGGCCTCTGCCGTAATTACATTAGCCGAAATAACTTCGTCATCAACCTTGGCTATTACATCGCCTACAGTTACCCTATCGCCTTTTTCTTTGTACTTATGAAGTATTTTGCCTTGAGTTTCGGCAACCAAATTCAACACTTGCGACGCCTCAACTACACCTGTAGCTGTTACATTTTGACTGATCATTCCGAATCCCACAGTATCTACCGAAACTGGAATCTGTTCAACCTTACGTTTAACCAACTCAATATTTTCGTTAAACTGCTTTTTATTTCCCATCAACCTCATTGTTACTGCAACTACAGCAACAACTATTAACGTAAATACTATTAAATGCGATCTTTTCACTTTCATATTCTGAATTTTTCAACTGTTTACTACTCTGTTAACTGTTTTAGGCATCCTGTTGCTTTAAGAACTTTCACCTCGGCCAACTTACACTTCAATATTTGCTGATTGTAAGAACTCTCGGCCTGTAAAAAATCGGAATTTACATTCAACAAATCGGCCATCGATGCCACACCCTCTTTGTATTGTAAGGCAGTTTGGTTATATACCTGCAAAGCCAAATCGCGATTTTCCTGCTGAACAACCAATAAGTCGGATGCCGATTGGTGCTCTGCAACTGCATTGCTATAATTTACGGTTAACATATCTCTACTTTTCAAGATGTCATCCTGCAAACTAAGCCTCTGAATTTTCTTTTGTTTTACCTTGGCATAATTAACTCCCGAAGTAAAAAGTGGTACCTTTAACTGAACACCAATTGTATTCATACCATTCAACTTATCGACTCCAAAATCCTGTTTATAAGACGAGTATTGAAATTGTCCATAAGCAGCCAAGGTTGGATAGTAAATAGCCTGAGCCAACTTCACCTGTTGCTTATACACCTCATCCTGTTTTAGCAATGACTGAAATGCCGGAATACTTTCAACTGAGAATGGAGAAAATGTTCTGTCATTCAATATTAGTTTTTGAACCAGCGCAGCAGTATCAATTACAAAAACAGTATCGGCAGGCATTCCAGCTAGTGCTTTAATATAATTAATCTGTAAATCGATACTATTCTGTAAAGTTCTATGAGTAACCTCAAGATTCGTAATATTGACTTTCAGGCGTTTTACATCACTCGATGTAATTAACTCGTTAGTGTAATTCAACTGAACAATGCGAAACGTTTCGTTTAAGTTCACCAGTGATTTTTCGACTGACTGCAATTGCAGGTATAATGATAATGTTTGATAGTAACTGTTAGCAACCTCTTCAATCACCTCTTCCTCTGTTTTGCTTTTAAGGATGGCGTATAATTCTTGAGTTTTTTTGGAAGCCCTAAGTCCCTCTAAGTACGATTGGCTATATATCAACTGAGTAACCTGTACACCAAGAGTTGTTGTATAAAGCGCATCCATATTAGCAATCTCCTTTAGCATAGGTTGATATTCTGTACCAACCATATCATACAAAGATGCAGGGAGATTAACATCTAATCCCATACGGCTATAATCGGCAGATCCTTCAACCTGTGGTAATCCTTGCCCTATAGCCTCACGGCGCATATACACACCCTCTTCAATCTGCTTAGCTGCCTTTTTAATTTCGTGGCTATGCTCCAAGGAGTAGTTCACAAGTCTTGTTAAATCGGATTGTCCATATGCCCTAAAACCCATTGCGAAAAAAATCCTACAGTAAAAAACGCAACAATTCGGCAAGCAACCCTATTCCCTAAAACTCTTTTGTTTGCAATAAAACCTTTAACCATAATTGTTCTTGCTTATTTAAAATTATGGTGCAAAAGTGATCTATTATGGAAAGCGCTAAAATGAATTTGTAACCGAAACGGACAAAATGAACAGGGAAGTTTTTTACAGTATATCGTAATAATCAAAAATAAAAAAGAACCGCATTCCGGTTCTTTAATCATTCGACATGCTCGAGCCAACTTAAAAACTGAGGCGTTTTTTCCTTGCTAACCGTAATTTTATCCTTATACGGAACTGAAATATTCACCGATAATTTCCGTGAGAAATAGTGTGAAGCATCAACCACAGCCTTGCGATTTATAAGGCATTGCCGATTTGCTCTGAAAAAATTATTACCTACGGTCTTCTCCAACTCTTCCAAATTTTTACTGATGAAATAAGTCTTTTTATCGAAAGTTAGCAGGTAGGTATTTTCATTCTCGATATAAAATATTGCAATATCATCGAGCCTAACAGGCATTATCTTATCTTTATGATGAACCAATACCGAAGCCGATTTTGGAGTATCCCTATTCATTAACACTTCCAATATCGACTTATACTGCAATTCCCCACCCGAAAAAATCTGCTGCATACCACGATACTTACTTAAAGCCTCTGCAATTGCTTTGGATGTTGATGGTTTAAGAATATAATCGACACTATTTGTTTTAAATGCGTTTAGAGCATACTCATCATATGCAGTACAGAATATTACTGGGGTAGATATTTTTATGGCATTAAATATCTCAAAACTGAGGCCATCACCTAGCTGCACATCACTGAATATTAAATCGGGAGCCTCATTGTTTTTAAAGTAGGCTATGGCCGATTTAACCGAACTCAAAATTGCAATAATCTGAGCATTCGGCTCCAACTCCACTATTGTGTTAGCTAAATCATCGGCTGTGATTCTCTCATCCTCGATTATTACTATCTTCATTGTTTAATATTTTTATACTCACAGAAAAAGTATTCTGGGATTCCTTAATCTCCAACTCATCGTTCGATAGTATACGGTATCTCTCCGCAAGATTGGCCAATCCGCTACCCGATGACATTTCTGACGAATTCTTTAACTTGCGGTTATTCGTCACTTTAATTCTATCGCCATCCTGTTGAACCAAAATTCGCAAAGGAGATTCCTCTGTTAACTCATTATGCTTTATGGCATTCTCGAGTAATGGTTGTATAGAAAACGAAGGAACAAATCCGGTTTGCAACACATCATCCGAAATCGAAACATCACAAATCAAGGCATTTCCAAACCGAATCTTTTGCATACCAATGTAATCTTTGCAAAGTTTTAACTCATCTTTTAATGGCACAATTTTGATGTTATTATCAGATATCGATATTCTCAGAAAATCAGACAAATGAATTAGATATTCCTCTGCGGCTTTAGTATTAACCTTATACAGAGATTTTAGCACGCTAAGAGCATTAAACAGAAAATGAGGATGAATTTGCTGCCGAAGCAACCTAGTTGCCGCATCGGCATTGGCTGCTTTAAGTTGAGCATTCTCCACATCGGCTTTTGCCTTTGCATAACTTAGTATAAAATAATTCTGAAGTGCAAGTATCAGTGTGTCTAGCAGTATGCTAACAATAAATATATAAACTAAATCTATTAAAACAATCGGGTTATTTTTTATAGATGCAACTGAAATAACTACAATTAGAAACGTGCAATAATTTAGAAAAAAACTCAACAGAATAAACCTCACCTTTTGGCGTCTTTGATTAGAATCATTATTTCTTTCAAAAAGGATAAACAACCCCAAATTAATAAATGCATTACAAAGTATTATTACAGCTCCAATTCCTAATTTGGAAATGATTTTATCAATATCAGAAAACTCATTGCTCAAAATGTTAGTAAAAAGGCCAAACATTAGGAAATATATTGTTATCCAAAGATTAAAGTAGGCTAATTTCTTTACTGGATATTGCGATTTCATTACCAAAATTTTTTTTCTAATTAAAAATACTTACTGATACTATATAAAAACAGTTTTGCTTTGACTTTCGTGCACCAACCAAATTTAAGCGATTAATTATCCAAAATCAATTAACATTGAACTTTGCAGAATTTACAACATACAAAGGTAACCGAACAATTTCTACTAAATATTGAATCGATACCGAAACGGACAAAATTGGCTGTGAAAAGTTATACAAAATAAGATATTTCACATAAAGTGTATTTATAAACCAAAAATGCCATCATAAAAAGGTCTCATTCTTTTATTGAAAATTATAGATGATATTCATCACCTATTCATTCAAACCAGCATAATTATTAATTAACTATAAATCAGACATTAATAAATGATAACAAAACAAGGTTTAAGATATGTAAATCAACATTCAACATTCGAATAAGTCTGAAATACCAAGGATAATAGTAATCTGTAGAGAAACAATTGCCCCCTCATATTCTAAACAATAAAAACCATTAATACAACAACTTGCACATTGACAATACAATCTTTTTTCTTTATATTTAGTTGATAGTAAACCCTAACACCAACCTACTATGAGAAATATATTCATTTGGCTCAATAGACCAAAAGTAGCCATCTCAATCTTCGGCTTTCTTTACATAGCAATTCTAGTTGCAGCATTTCTAAACTACGAAAAAAGAAAATCTGAAATCATTAATAATATTAAAACCGAGCTTAAAACAATTGCAGAACTCAAATCCTCTGAAATCTCAACTTGGTTCAACGAAAGAATAAGCGACTCGAAAGTACTTACTCAAGGGTACTTCTTAAGCAACAGACTAGATAACTATATAAAATACAATAAAAATGACGACTATGTCAATATTTATGAAAAAATAAGTACAGTAAAAAAATACTATAAATACGACGATATTCTAATACTCGATACTAGCAAACATATACTTGTTAGTACAAATCCAAACCTAAAGGAGTTTAGCGATGAAACTAAAAAGGTTATAGATGAATTGAAAAACAACGAAATTAATTATGCTGTTTATAAATGTAGTTTATGCGAAAAAATTCATCTCGATTTTTTAAGTCCAATACACAATTCTAAAAAGGTGCTAATTGGTTATGCTCTTCTAAGAACTAATCCTAACAACTATTTATTCCCATTAATTAATCAATGGCCAACTCAAAGCAACACCGCCGAAACAATAATTGTACAAGAAATCTCAGACTCGGTAATATTTATAAATGATGTTCGACATAGATACAATGCAAACTCAAAAATCAAGATCCCATTAACCAGAAATGAAATTGTAGCCGTTAAAGTATTAAAAGGAAGAATAGGAATCATTGAAGGGCTTGACTATAGAAACGTCAAGGTGCTTGCATATGCTTTACCTATTAAATATTCAAACTGGGATATGATCGCAAAAATAGATCAGGATGAAATATATCGTCCAGTCAACAATCTTTACATTAATTATGGCATCGTTGCTTCGTTATTACTACTGTTTTTAGTGTCAATTATTCTTTTGATAAGAAATACATACCAAAAGAGTTTTATAAAACGACTATATGACAATGAAATAGAAAGAAAAGCATTAGCCAATCACTATGAATATATAATAAAAAACGCCAACGACATCATCATCCTTGCAAATAGCAAAGGAGATATATTAGAAGCAAACGATGCTGCAATTAAAGCTTATCAAATACCTAAAGATGATATTAAGAATTACCATTTACGGAAACTTGGATTTTTCAGATTCTTCAACAATAAAAAATCACAGGGAATATACGAATCAATCCATTTCAGAGCCGATGGAACAACGTTCCCTGTCGAAATAAACGAACAATCAATTACCATTAAGGGGACTACATTTTTTCAAGCAATTATCAGAGATATTACCGAACAAAGTTCAACTTATGCTAAACTTAACAGCAGTGAAGAATTACATCGTATACTATTCGACAACAACCCATTACCCATGTGTGTGTATGACATAGAAACACTGAAATTCTTAAAAGTAAATGATACTGCTTGCGAAAAATACGGGTATACTCGAAATGAATTACTAAAAATGAACATTGGCGATATTCTCCAAAAAGAAGGAGTAAATAAAGTCATGAAAAATTTAAAGGCCAACAAAGAAAACAATATCCTATATAGCCCCGATTGCGAACATCAGCTTAAAAGCGGAGAAGTAATTACTGTCGATACTCATTCGCATGCATTTAATTACGAGGGAAAACAAGCCAGAATTGTAGCAGTAATAGATGTTACAGAAAAAAAGAAAGCAAAAATTGAACTCGAAAAAAACCAACAGTTTCTATCGAATATAATCGACAATAGCGGCTCGTTAATCTATGTCAAAGATATAGATGGAAAGTATCTAAAAGTAAATAAACGCTGGTCTGAGTATACTGGCTACTCACAAGCAGAAGTACTTGATAAAAACGACATCGATTTACTGGGCACAGAAAAGGGTCTTAAATTTATCGAAAACGACAAAAAGGTTCTTAGTTCAGGAAACACCCTAGAACTAAATGAAGAACTTGATACAAAACACGGCTCATTTTCTTTTATCTCTATAAAGTTTCCACTTAAAGACACTAATGGAAATATTATTGGACTATGCGGAATGAGCACCGATATAACAAAACATAAACAGGCCGAAAATGAGATTAAACGAAACGAGGAAAAATATAGAAGTTTAGTAGAGAGTTCTGATGCTGCAATTACTATGATAGATGCTAACGGATATTTTACATACATAAATAATGTTGCAACAAAGCCATTAAGATTAAGCCCTGATGAGATTATAGGAAAGAGTGTACACGAAATATTTCCATCGGATAGCGCAAAGGAAACGATTGCCAATATCAAAAGAATAATAAATACAAATGCAGGATACATAAAAGAAACGACCATTAATTCTCTTGGCAAACAATATTGGTACAAAACCAGCATGCAACCAGTAAGAGACGAGGACGGGAAACCATATGCCATTCTTATGTTTGCCACCGATATTACAGAACTAAAACTGGTTGAAGATAAAATCCGGAAAAGTGAAGAGAAATTAAACTATGCCCAAGAAATAGCTAATATGGGAAGTTGGGATTTTGATCTTAGAACAAGAATTGGAGTCTGGTCCAAAAATCTTTTTAAATTAATGGAACTTGATTCTTCAGAATTCCCGCTCACAATATACGAAGTATACAATATGGTTCACCCCGAAGATCAAGCAACTTTCGCAGAAATGATTCAAATGACAGAAAATGCAGTATCATTCGATCCTACTAGCATTAGAATTATCTTACCAAGCGGTAAAATTAAATGGCTTCAAATTTTCATTGTACCTAAATTTGAAGACAATGAACTAATTAGCCTAAGCGGAGTAAACATTGATATATCACATACTAAAAAAATTGAAGATGAAATTAAGAACCAAAATGAGAAATTAAATGCAATAGTAAATTCAATTCCAGATAAACTATTTGTACATGATGCTAATGGAAATTACTTGGAAGTCTATGCATCCGATTCCGATGAAATTATTATCGATAAAGAAAACTTTATTGGAAAAAACCTCAAAGACATATTTGGCGAAGAAATTGGAAAAATAAATATAGATAAAATTAAAGAATGCCTTTCAACACAAGAGTTGGTCACACACGAATTCTCAGTTAACATCGATAATAAGCCAATGGATCTTGAAGTAAGGGTTATCCCATTCATGAAAAATAAAGTAATTCGCTTTGTAAGAAACATTACCGAACGCAAACAGACAGAACGAGAAATTAACAAACTAACCCTTGCTATTGAACAAAGTCCAGTTGCACTTGTCATTACCGATCTCAATGCAAATATTGAATATGTAAGTCCAGCCTTTGAAACCATAACAGGATATAAAAATTCCGAAATTATAGGAAAAAATACCAATACACTAAAATCTGGTAAAACCGAAAAATCTGTTTATGACAGCCTTTGGAATACGATTAAATCAGGAAAAACCTGGAGAGGAGAATGGATTAACAAGAAAAAAGATAGCAGTCTTTACTGGGAAAGCGTATCGATAACGCCATTGGTAAATGGCAATAAGAAAGTAGCAAAGGGATATTTAGCAATAAAACAAGACATTACCGAACGGAAAAAGTCCGAAGAGGATTTAATTAAAAGTGAAAAGAGATTCCGGTCAACTCTCGACAATATGATTGAGGGATGCCAAATTATAGGAAATGACTGGAGGTACATATATATTAACGCAGCCGCAGAAAAACAGAATAGGAGACCAACCATTGAACTAATTGGCAAAAACTACCTTGAAGTTTGGCCTGGCATAGAATCCTCGAATGTGTATATGTATATGAAAAAATGTTTGGATGAAAAAGACTCCCATCACTTTATAAACGAATTCGAATTTCCGGATGGAAAAACAGGATGGTTTGAACTCAGCATTCAATCCGTTCCTGAGGGTGTCTTCATCCTATCCGTTGATATAACCGACAAACTTGAAGCAAACAATTTAATTGCTCAAGTCAAAGAAAGACTAGATATAGCAACGGAATCGGCAGGAATCGGCACATGGGATTGGGACATCTTAAGTAATAAGATAGTGTGGGACGATAGAATGTATAGCCTTTACGGTCTGAAAAATGGAACCAACATTTTTTATAACGTTTGGACAAGCAGCATAGATTCAAAAGATAGAGCAAATTTCAAATTCGAGATACAACAAGCATTAAATAATCAAAAAAAATATGATACAGAATTCCGTGTTATCTGGGCTGATGAATCTATTCATTGGCTAAAAGCAAATGGACAGGTTTTTTACGACAAAGATGGTAAGCCAATACGCATGGTTGGAGTAAATTACGATATTACTCAAGTAAAAAATTCCGAAAACGAAATTCGAGAACTAAATACCAACCTTGAGATTAGAATAAAAGAAAGAACTACAAAACTAGTCGAAATGAACTCTGCTCTTCTAAACGAGATAGAGGAGAGAAAAAATACCCTAAAAGCACTTAACGAGGCAAGAGAAGAAGCCAATAAAGCAAATGTAGCCAAGAGTGAATTCTTGTCAAGAATGAGCCATGAGCTCCGAACTCCATTAAATTCAATTCTTGGATTCGCACAATTATTGGAAATGGGTGATCTTAACCCAAATCAGCAAAAGGGAGTTACCCATATAATGAAGAGCGGTAAACACTTGCTGGATTTGATAAATGAAGTTCTCGACATTTCCAGAATAGAAGCGGGTAGGCTGTCTCTATCACCAGAACCAGTTCAACTAGTTAGCGTAATTTCGGAAACAATCGATATTGTAAAACCATTGGCAAATGAAAAAAATATTAATGTGGAACTAACAGAGTCATCTACAAATGAACTTTTCATTAAAGCAGATAGGCAAAGACTTAAACAAATATTGATTAACCTAATCAACAATGGTGTAAAATACAATAATGAACATGGCTCTGTACAGATTGAATGCAAACAATTCTACGACGAACTTAAACAGATCAATACCATTAGAATATATGTTATAGATAATGGCTTTGGAATTTCAGAGAAAAATATATCCAACTTATTTAAGCCCTTCGAGAGAATTGGTGCTGAAAAAACAACAATAGAAGGGACCGGACTCGGCCTCGCAGTTGCCCTAAAGCTTATAGAAGCAATGGGTGGCAAACTTGGTGTTGAAAGTAAACTAAATATTGGGAGTACCTTCTGGGTCGAAATTCCTCAATGTGAAAGTCAGTTCGAAATAGCAGCAAAAACAGAAAACTTAAACATCATAAGTTCAGATGACACAATCAAAAAAGGAACAATTCTTTATGTAGAGGATAATATTCCGAATATTGAACTAGTTGAGCAAGTATTATCGACAAAGTATAACTCCGTTAAGCTAATTACAACAAGGTTCGGAAAAGATGGAGTCAAACTTGCCGAAGAGAACAACCCAAATCTGATCTTGCTCGACCTTAACTTACCCGATATTCACGGAGCAGATGTTTTAACGATGCTACAGAAAAACGACAAAACAAAATCGCTCCCAGTTGTTGTTATAAGCGCCGATGCCATGCCTCAACAACTAAAAAGGCTCCTAGGTGCGGGAGCAAAACACTACTTAACAAAACCTCTTGATGTTGCAGAGTTTCTGAAAATTATCAACAAATACATTGATTCGTAAATTACTTTAAAACCACCGATATGACCAACAATAACTTAAATGCCAAAATTCTGATTGTTGACGATCAAGAAGCAAATATCGACATTCTAGAAGGATTCCTTTCGATACAAGGCTATACCAACCTTAAATCGTTAAAAGATCCACGAGATGTCATATCTAACATCAAATCCTTTAATCCTGACATTATCCTGCTGGATTTATCGATGCCCCACCTTACAGGATTTGACGTAATGGAACAATTAAAATCCGTAATCTCCGCCAGTGATTATCTTCCAATACTTGTTCTAACTGCCGATGTTGCTAAAGAAACCAAACAAAACGCATTATCAAGCGGTGCTAACGATTTCCTAACCAAGCCCTTTGATCTTATTGAGGTTGGCTTACGTATTAAAAATCTGCTATATACAAGATATCTTTACAAACAGTTGCAGGGACAAAATCAATTGCTCGAAGAAAGAGTAAAAGAACGAACCCATGAACTAGAAGAAACGAATAAAAATCTGATCATTGCAAAGGATAAAGCCGAAGAAAACGATAAACTTAAAACCGCCTTTTTGCAAAATTTATCACACGAAATTCGAACTCCAATGAATGCCATTGTTGGCTTTTCCGAATTAATGGAACTCGAAATAGATAATCCAGAAAAACTAAAAGAATACATCGATACTATTAAAATAAGGTCTAATGATCTATTAAACATAATTATAGAACTACTTGATATTGCAAAAATTGACTCAGGACAACTTAAAGTAAATATTGGAACTGTAAATATTTCAACTCTAATCAATGATGTTTTTTCGGAATTCTTATCGCATCCATTAAAACTTGAAAAAAATAGCATTACACTTTCAATTACAAAACTACCGTCATATCTAAACCCTTTAGTGGAATCTGATACTGGTAAAATAAAGCAGATATTCATCAATCTTATTCATAATGCTTTAAAATTCACACAAGAAGGAAACGTAAAGTTTGGCTATTATGATTTTAAGGAGGATTACATTACATTTTACGTATCTGACACAGGACAAGGAATTCCCGACAACATGAGAGACCTCATTTTTGAAAGATTCAGAAAATCGGCAAACGAACTAGCTTATGTTCAAGATGGGATTGGACTTGGGCTTGCTATTGTTAAAGGATTACTAAATATTTTTGGGGGAAAAATCTGGCTTGAATCTGAAGAAAACAAGGGATCAACTTTTTACTTTAAAATACCATACAAACCTTCATCATCAAACTCTCAAATAGAACAAAGAGGAAACCAAATATACGATTGGAGTAGGTATCAAATTTTAATTGTAGAAGATGATCCTTTTAACATTTCCTTATTCCGCGAAATATTAAAAAGCACGCAGGTTGATTGCCTTTTTGCCAAGACTGGTCGTGAAGCAATTACAACATTTAACAGTACAAATAAATTAGACCTAGTGCTAATGGATATTAAACTGCCTGATATATCGGGTTACCACGTTACCAGTGAACTAAAAAAGGTAAATCCCAACATCATCATCCTTGCACAAACAGCTTATGCATCAGATGTTGACAAGCAAAAAATAATTGCAGCAGGCTGCTCAGGATTTATTTCAAAACCAATAAAACGGGATATTTTGCTCAAAACTATAGATAACTACTTAAAATAAAAACGATTCAATTTTATTCAGAAGTTTTTCTCGAAGTATTGGCTTAGCAAGAAAATCGGAACATCCAGAATCGAAGGCCAGTTGTTTATCCGCATCGGATGCATAGGCTGTTTGTGCAAGAATGATTGTATCAGGCAATGTCTTTTTTATTATCCTTGTTGTTTCTAATCCATTAATTCCGGGCAATTTAATGTCCATCAAAATTAGATTGGGACTAAAGGCAAGTGCCATCTCAATGGCTTTTTCACCTGTTGAAGCAAATATAAGATTGGCACCAGTTCCTTTTAAGAAACCTTCTATTATAAATGCAATAAACTTATCGTCTTCAACAATAAGAATTGTTTTATTCTTCCAATCGAATTCTTGCTTCATAACTAATTAAGAGATAGGTAATATAAAATCAAAACAATTTTTTACTAAAAGTCATCTCCTTTAAAATATTCCTTGGGAACCCTTCTCCAAAATATGACAACACCAGCACAAGCCCTTGTATCACGAATATCTCTGAACTTTTTATCTTTAGCCAATAATGTTATCTCAAAAATAACATTTTTTGTTTTTTCCACTGTAAAGCCAACTGTTTCAACATAGTCTTCATCTGAATTATCAAAAAAAACAGAGTTATCATCGGCATTAATAATCCTATAGTGCACAGGGCCAAATGTATTCTCGGTACATAAACCTACTTTATAATCGTATCCGCCAAAGAAGACGACCTTATACTTAAAAGTTTTCTGAGGTTCTAGGAGTCTACTCCGAGACTGTCCAAAACGCTTGAAATCGCCGATATCTGAAACCCCGCAAACTCTATCAAGATGGAAACCCTGGCAGGGCTGTCCTAAACAATACTCAGAGAAAATGAGTGTTACTAAAATTAAATATACAATTTTTTGCATAGCCAAAATTTTCTTAATACTTCATCACAAGTATTTTATTCCGAATATCTTCAATTATTTTAGACAATTCAACTAAATCGGTCTTATCGATATCCGACTTTAAATTACTTTTTACTATAAAATGATCGTCCTTGTCTTTAACAATATCAACATGTTCATCACTGTAAATTCGTGTTTTAAAGAAGTCATATAATTTATCCAGATCAACAATCAATTTTTGCAACTCTTTCTTATCCTTATTAATAAGTATGAAGTTAGAATAAAAATTTTCGAAAATAGCCTTCTGTTCAAAAGCCTTATATATCAATTCTTCGTTGTTACCATCACCTTTAACAGCATCTAAACCTATATGGATTAACTCTACAACTGATCCTATTGCAATTAAAGAAAGTAGTTCTTTATTTCCGGTTTGAACAATTGAATTATAAACATTTAACGAAAAATCCTTAAAAATTAAATCTAACGAGTCATAATTACTATGATTAGTCTCGAATCGTGTATAGTAGGAATCTTTAAGAATTGCATCAATCCCTAAATCCTCGGTAAGTGTTTGAATTGAATTAAAATACTGTGCACCAACATCATGCTGATTGAACATACTTGCGTAGGCAAAATCTGCAACATAAACACCCATAATCAGAGATTTATGCTTAACCAATATTACATTTTTATCTATAGTAGGCTTTGCCAAAAGCAATGAGTTAAACTTTAAATCCGAGACCAAAATAATTTCCAACACCTCGGATGGAGCTGGAATTAAGACCTCCTCATTATCCTGAGAAAACGAAGTAGAATCAGAATTATCAATAACCTCCTGATCCTGCATAGAATCGGATCTTGAACATTTACAGCCAAAATTTACTATTGCAACAGATAAAACTAAGGTAAGTAGTATTAGTCTCGAATTTTTCATTTAAACCTGCATTAAATATATCTCTGGAACAATATATAATTATTAATAAATCAAAAACTTCCACATGCAATTTAAAAAAAATACCAACAATAAGATCTTTTTCTACAAATAACTTTTCCAGCATACTTATCGAGATCTGAATATTTTCGCCCGTAAATAACGAACAAAATCAATAAATCGAGACAAAGCATCAGTCACTAGAATCAAATAAAGCAGTAACACCATAAATACTAAAGCAATAACATTATACATATAGGTATCAAAAAGAGTATTTCCAATTCGTTTGTATGGGCTCATAAAATGAGCCTGCCCAAATTGAGACAATGGAATTCTGTAAATTGGATCAACCTTCTGAATGAGTTCATCGCCAATAACCTCTAAAAAGACTAAGTCTTTTCTTGCCAAGGCTAAACTTTCAACTCCTTTATTTGTATAATCATTTCGAAGTTTCACCAAAGCATCAGGAGATCCATAACTACCTATTAGTTCATTCGCTATGGAATCGTGCAAATGCTGAAACTTGGTATATATCCTCAGGCTCGACCTACTCTTACTGTCTAAATAAGATTCAACATCTTCAAAATTTAATGTTGTACCTTTTTCTATACGCTCAACATCGTTCATGATTTCCGAAGGTGCTCCTAATTGTATCAACCCGGATTTTACTTGTTTAACCTGTGTAAGAAACGTTTTCGTTACATTAGATGATCTTTTTGCACTATCGATGATTTGAAATAGACGAGGTATGAGGCTATGGCTAAAAAAACGGTTACGACTCACCACCATTTCTGTCTCGAAGAAATTTTGCTGATACTTATTATCCTTAAATTGCCTCACCAGTAAAGCCTCGGTACTCCACATCGAAGGTGATACAATTCCAACAAATGGCACAAAATTCGGGTTCGAAAACTTATAGTTGATTTTATCGAAAGGAATGGTAATACCACAAAAAATAATTTGAGGAATTATAAGAAATGGAACTACTAAATACACCGCCGATATAGACTTAAATATTGTTGAAACAATTAAACCCAGCACATTACCAATTGCACTCATTAAAAATAGAATTAACCAGAATTCAAAAGTTATCCCTTGAATCCGAAGAATCTCAATAGAAATTAAACTATAAATGAGAGATTGTAGAATGCTCAGTAGCAGAAAAAAAACAACCTTAGCATTAAGGTATGCAAATCTACTTAACTGGAGAAATTGCTCCCGCTTATTGATGTTTGAGTCTTTAATTATGGAATCGGACGAAAGAATCATTCCTAAAAAAATACTGGCAATAACACTGGTTAAAAAGAATACTGGGATATTCGTATTTTGATAAAAAGAGTAGTCAAAATCGCCTGTTTCATTCGTAGTATAGTATTTGCTGAAAAAAGCAATTATGATTGATAGCAATGCTGGAACTACAAGCAAAAAAAAGAAAAACTCTTTATCGCGGACTTTGCTAATAAAAAAACGATACAAAAAAACGCGAAACTGAAAAAATGCTGAGGGTTTCAGCAAAGTAACCTGTGGTAGTTCCGTTGTATGGGAGTTATTAGTATAGGAGCTTTGCTCTTGCCTAAAGATCTGATTCCAATCTTCAGCCGAACGTTTCCTGCTTTCGGTAAATGCACCTAACTCATCAACCTTTTTCGCATCAATTATATCAAATATATCGTTCAACGGGATATTTCCGCAAACAGGACACTCCGCAATATTCGAATCAATTCGTTTGGCATGTGTCTTAAAATGTTTGACTGCCTCTAACGGATTTCCGTAATATACCATCACGCCACCTTCGTCGAGAATTAAAATCCTATCGAACATCCTAAAAATATCGGACGAAGGTTGATGAATATTAACTATTGCAATACTTCCCTGCAGTACTTGCTCCTTTAAAAGCGTCATTATTTTAAACGAATCGGACGTAGATAATCCCGAGGTGGGTTCATCAACTAACAAAAGTTTCGGATTTCGAATAATTTCCAATAAAATATTTAACCGTTTTCGCTGTCCTCCGCTAATGAAACGCTGTAACGATGTTCCTACCTGCAGATTTCGAATATCGAATAAGCCAAATTCCGCAAGTTTATCATTAACAAGAGAGAAAAGTTCATCATTCTTCAACCGACTATTAGAAAGTTTTGCAACATAGAATAAATTCTCAAAAACGGTTAATTGCTCAAAAAGAGAATCGTCCTGAGGAACAAACCCCAGCAATGCCAACACAATATTTCGGCCAGTACTATAGTCATACCCATTCAAGGTTACAGCCCCTTTCTGTGGAGCAATGTTGCCATTTATTATGTTAAAAAGAGTGGACTTTCCCACTCCGCTCCCCCCCATAACTCCAACTATTTCCCCAGAGTTTACTTCAAAAGAGACATTGCTTACTCCAAATACCGAATTAGGATAACGAAACTCCACATTGCTTAATCTTAACTCAATATTTAACAAACCTTCAGTTTCTCGGATTTTACTCATTATATCGCTATAATAAAGTATAATCCTATCCTGTTTGGCTAAAATTGATCCACTGCGGAAAGAGTATGTCTTTCTAGAAAAAATAACTTGAGAATTTAGAGTTATAGAATTTGCACCATAGTATCGAAAGAAAACTATTGGAATCTCCTCGAAATTGTAGAATATGAAGTATCCAGAAAGATCGTCGACTGGTATAAATTTCGCGTTGGCAATTCGTGGATCTTCCGATTTTACATAAATGAGATTATTTCTATCCGTAATATCGTAATACTCCTCTGCCGCAAATTTCTTACAATTAAAAAAAGTTTGATCCGAAATTCGCAATTCATTGGAAATTGCATGTACTAAATTAAAGGTTGCACTATCGCTAGTGTGAATAATATCATTTTTCTTGATATAATTCAAGAACTCAAAAATGTTATTCAAAAATACAAGCCGCTGACTTTTGGGTGTTTCGCCATTAATTTCTATGCAAATACGTCTATAATCAAAAGGTCCCGATGAACGTTTATAAGAGTCTACCGAATCCTGAAATCTACTAATAAGTTCTCTTGTTATCTTTGGTCCTAATTGCCTTACAAATAGTTGCTCTATATAAAACGCCGAAAGTTTCTCGAACTCCTTATTGCCACTACGGCAAATAAAAGCGATTAGGCTCAACAATAAATTGATTAACTTTTCGCTCATAGTTCAAAATTACATCGGGGTAATATACACTTCAGAATAAATCGGCGTAGATTTAAAGGTAAATGCAATATTCTTATTAACATCTAAAGCTAAAGCAAAAAAGGCTAGTTCAATTTCGTTGGGCAAAGTTTTGGAATTAATAAAACTATTAAATTTATTACACAGTAGACCTGAATCCTCAACTATAATTTTCACGCCATGATTACCTTGATGGCCACACTCAAATACTACCTCTGTGTTTGGATTTGCAAGATTTAGTGCTTGTTCTACAACTAACTGCAAACTCTGATAAACTATACTTTGACATCCTTTTGCTGTAATTCTTTCATCACAACCTTTAAAAAGAGGCTTTACTTTGTAAAAATCAGCAAAGCCATCAAGTTCTAATGCAATATGTCTAAGGGTATCTAAAAGATTGATTTCACTAATATCAAACACTCCTGTACTGGAAAGGATATCCGTAATAAGCAAAGACCTTAGCGAGAATTTCTCGAATCTATAGGCACTCAACTCAATAATTGTTAATGGTTGAATTAGTCTCGGATCTTCACTATAGGCTCTAATTAACTCAACTGGTCCGGTTATTGAGTTCAACAGGGTTCTCATCTCATGCCCTATCGACCGGAATAGTTCTTTGCCAAACAATTTTTCGTGACCTTCAACCATTGCTACAAATCAGGATTTCTTTCAATTACTAAGTTAAGAAACCTAAAACAAAAAACAACATATAAGTTAATAAACAATCACTTACAAATAAAAAAGATTGCAGATACATTGTCAAAAAGCAATGATCTAAGCATTACACCAGATTAACCTTATTGTTTCAACTTAAAACTGCAACAGCATAAGACACATAATTACTTACATCAAGAAAAAACTAAAGAACAGTCTATCGAAAAGTTTTTTTACAATGCATTTTACTGTTTAAATTTTTGTGCTACTTTTGCACACGCAATAATAAAAAATCAATGCCCAGGTGGTGGAATTGGTAGACACACCAGCTTGAGGGGCTGGCGCCGTCAAAAGCGTGCAAGTTCGAGTCTTGTCCTGGGCACAACTACTAAGCCTTGAGAATTTCTCAGGGCTTTATCTTTTAAAACAATTCCCTAAATTTGATTGTTTTACCTTAAAACCTTCAATCATGAAAAGACTAGCCGTCACTTTAATTGCACTTTTAGTTGTCTTATTCACGTCTGCTCAAAAGGTCGATACCATAAAAACTACGAATAGTAAAGTAATAATACACTTTATTGGCCATGGAAGTTTAATGTTTGAATACAACGATAAAATAATTCATATTGATCCATGGAGCAATATGGGCATCTACGATACACTGCCAAAAGCAGATGTTATACTTCTCACCCATCATCATCGTGACCATTTAGACTCAACAGCCCTAACCAAAGTGGTTAAAGGCAACACATTACTTTTTTGGACGCATCTATGTGCAATAAATTCAAAGTTTCCTATCAATGGCACTGTACTTTCCAATGGCGATACATTAAGCATAATTGGGATTCCCATAAAAGTAGTTCCTGCATACAACATCATTAATAAACGCCCTAGCGGAGAACCATACCACGTTAAAGGCGAGGGAAATGGATATATACTTAATATAGATGGTTTAACTATTTATGTAGCGGGAGACACCGAAAATATCCCAGAAATGAAAGATCTTGGTAGAATAGACGTTGCATTTCTTCCTATGAACAATCCATTTACAATGACTCCAGAAATGCTGAAAGATGCTGTATCTATTATCAAACCAAAAATTCTTTATCCATACCATTATGGAACAACAGACACTTATTCAATAAACAATCTACTTAAAGATATTAAAAATACAGAGGTTCGTATTAGATAGGTAAAATAAAAAAAGTTGTCCGGGGGATACTGTCTAATTCTGGGACTTGTTGGTGGATTCGATGCATGGCTGACAGTAAATGCGGTTCTCCGGACAACCTTTGCTGCTGGTGGCTGCAGCTTTTATGTAAATGTGTTTGGGACGTTATAATTAGTATTAAAATCGTGCCATAAAACAACATTAGCAATAATTAATCCTAACACATTGAATTCTTTTTAATTACAGCAACATCCATATTATTACTTTTCACAAAACGAACTCCATCCCGTGTAGTATTTCCACACACTGTAGAGCCTTGTGTGTGAAAACAAAATGCATATCCCATTTTTTACCTGATGTATCTAGTGTATTGCTCAAAATAAATTATATTTGAAATATGAGCGTTAACATATTCGGTAAAAGAAATTATTCATGAATCGATTTCATCTAATATCATTCATTCTTATTACTTGTTCATTAATTGGATTTCCAACGAATAGTTACTCTTTTGCCCAAGAATCCGGAAAATCTAACATTGCCAAAGATGATTCGATTAAAGCATCTCTAATACTAGATGAAATAGACTCGCTATACTTCAGTGAAAATTACAACAAGGCATTAGAAGTGATTGAGAAATCTATACCTATTTTCAATAAGTTAAATAAGCAATCATTAACCGACCATGCAATAATTCGCAGAGCATCAATATATAGATCGTATGGGGAGTATGGAAAAGCTTTAACCGATTTCAATATTGTACTACAAAATCAACGTTTACGAGACGATAAAAAAGGAGAAGCTTCGTCGTTAAACCATATTGGCGCGGTATATCGACTTCGGGGCGACTATCCAACAGCTCTAGATTATTACTTTAAATCTCTAAAATTGTATCAAGATATAGATTACAAACAAGGCATCTCAAATCAGTTAAATAATATTGGAGTTGTTCATCTATTCCAGAAATTATACGATAAAGCACTTGAATATTACCTGCAATCACTAAAAATAGAAGAAGAGATTAAGGATGAAGAGGGTATTGGAATCTCATATTTGAATATCGGTGAAATCTATCGGAAAAAAAAGGACTACAATAAGGCCATCGATTATTATCTTAAAGCGTTGGTTTATGCAAACAAAATTAATGATCTAGATGCAACAGGAACTATCTACAACGAAATTGCAGGTATCAATATTGAACAAGGTCAAGTAAATGATGTGTTAACTTACCTAGACAAAGCAAAGGAATCGTTTATAACATTAGGGGAAAAATCCAGATTAGCCGAATGCGAAATGAATTATGGGAGTTACTACCTAACTGCAAATAACAGTAAACAAGCATTAGACCACTATCAAGAAGCTCTTAGAATTGCCAAAGAAATAGGATCGCTGGAAGTAGAAAGCAATGCAAATAAACAGCTTAGCATAGTTTTCGATAAAATACAAAATACAAACAAAGCATACTCACACTACAAATCATACATTTCGACACGTGATAGCCTTTTCAACGAGGATAATACACGGAAATCGATCCAAGCCGAAATGTTCTATAAATTTGAGAGACAGCAGGAGGCATCCAGAATAGAACAGGCTAAAAAGGAGGCTATTTTTATAGCGAAAAGCCAACGGCAAAAACTGATTCGAAACTTATTGCTCGTAGTAGTATTCCTCTCTGCCATTCTAATTTCAGTAATACTTCTCTCGCTAAAAAATATTAGAAAAGTTAACTCTGATCTGAAAAAACATCAAAATGAGATTTTAGAAAAGAACGAGGAACTACAGCAACAACAGGAAGAAATACTTGCCCAACGCGACGAAATTGAACGAAAAAATTTCTACCTCGAAGAATCGAGAAAAATTATAGCCGACAAAAATGACAGAATGGTTAGTAGCATAGAATATGCTCAAACCATTCAAAAGGCATTATTACCCCAAAACGAGGATTTAGCCAAACTATTCAACGATAGTTTTGTAATCTACCTTCCGAAAGATATTGTATCTGGTGATTTTTACTGGATTAGCAATTACAAAAACTATACACATATTGCAGTAATGGATTGTACTGGACATGGAGTTCCGGGTTCCTTTATGTCGTTAATTGGCAACACCCTACTGAATCAGATTGTAAACGAATGGCAAATTAAGAATCCAGCATTAGTACTGGAAAATCTACACGAACAATTACGCAAAGCTTTAAAACAAGATGAATTCGACACAAAATTACATGCTAGCATCGATATAGGTTTTGTCACAATCAATCATACAGCAAAAAAGGTTCTATATTCCGGAGCTAATAGACCATTAATATACATTAGTAATGGAAACTTGGAAAAGATTCCTGGTGATATTCGTTCTACAGGAGGATTTCAACCCGAAAACAAAAGAAAGTTTACAAACAAAGAAATAGACTTAATATCACCTAGTTATCTATATCTCACCACCGATGGTTTTTCGGATCAAATGAATCCTTCGAGAAAAAAGTTTGGACAAAAACAACTATACAGCTTACTTCAGCAAATATATGATAAGCCATTACCAGTCCAAAAAGACATTCTTATAAACATGTTCGATAATCACAAAAATGGAGAAGATCAACTTGACGATATTTGCATTGTGGGGATAAAACTCTAAAAACCTTATCCTGTAATTTCAAAATCAGAATAATCTTTACTTCCAATTTCAGACAAATGCACATCTAAAACCTCGGAACGAGATGGACCTGTGCTACATTCTTCTACAAATTGAGTCAATATACTTTCGGAAGATTCTGCCTCAATATATACATCACCATTAGAACAATTTCGGACAATCCCATTTACACCTAATTTTCTAGCCAAACGGAAAACAAAATATCGAAAGCCAACCCCTTGAACACGCCCTGTTATTCTTATTGATATTGCTTTCATTTACCACTAAAAATTATTTACACAAAAATAATTCTAACTTTGATGCGTGTCAAATAAAAAAAACTTAAGGGAAATGGTTTTAGACTACTTTCTTGTAGCAATAGCAATAATTCTAATAGGACTAGGCTTACTAGGCTGTATTCTACCTATTATTCCGGGTCCACCACTAAGTTGGCTTGGTCTATTACTAATTAACTTTACGAGTTATGGGCACTTTCATAAAAGTCTTTTAATTTGGACTGGAGTCATAGCATTGGCCATTACCATTATTGACTACATATTGCCAATATGGGCAACAAAAAAAATGGGTGGAACCAAACGGGGCATTTGGGGTGCTACAATTGGACTTGTATTAGGAATATTCTTACTTCCTCCAATTGGTATAATTATAGGCCCCTTTGTTGGTGCATTTATAGGAGAATACACAAACAAACATACTGACAAAAAAAGCAACCCATGGCTATCGGCAACAGGTTCTTTAATTGGATTTCTACTTGGAACCGGGCTAAAATTTGCAATATCAGGAATAATCACCTACCATTTTGTGGTAGAAACATTTATTCGCTAATATTAAAACTGATTACTCGGGTTTTGTATCAGTTTTACGAAACGCATTGTTTACTTTAAGACTTCGACCCTTAACATGAGAATCGTTCAAAGCGGCTATAGCTTTTGCTCCATCCTCATCTTTTTCCATTTCAACAAAGCCATATCCTTTAGACTTTCCTGAAGTTTTATCAACAATAATTTTAACTACTGTTACGTTTCCATAAGGAACAAAGAGCGCTTTCAACTCATCAGCAGTCATCGAATAAGAAATGTTTCCAATATAAATCATCATAAGACAAAAAATTATTTTAACACTAAACTAAAATTAGTGTTAAAAAATAATAAATGCAAAAAAAAGCAGCCAAAAAGCTGCTTTTTTTTCTAAATATGGAGTAATTATTATTGTCCTAACGTAGCAACCATAACCGCCTTTATAGTGTGTACGCGATTTTCAGCCTCATCGAATACAATAGAAGCATCAGACTCAAATACTTCCTCTGTAACCTCCATCGATTCAATGCCAAATTTCTTGAAAATTTCTTCACCTACTGCAGTTTCACGATTATGGAATGCTGGTAAACAGTGCATAAATTTACAATTAGGATTACCAGTTAACTCCATAGCCCTTTTATTAATCTGATATGGTTTAAATAGTTTAATTCTTTCTTCCCATACAGAATCAGGCTCACCCATCGATACCCATACGTCGGTATAAAGGAAATCACAGCCTTTAACGCCTTCCTCTACACTTTCGGTAAGAGTAATTTTTGCACCCGTTGTTTTTGCAATTTCACGGCAAGTATTAACTAATTCTTCGTGAGGCCAGCATGCTTTTGGAGCACATGCTCTAAAATCCATTCCCATTTTAGCGGCACCTACCATTAAAGAATTCCCCATGTTATTGCGAGCATCGCCCATGTAGCAGAAAGCAACCTCATTTAAAGGCTTACTGCAATGCTCACGCATGGTAAGAAAATCGGCTAAAATCTGAGTTGGATGGAATTCTGTAGTTAAACCATTCCATACAGGAACTCCAGCATACTTAGCAAGAGTTTCAACAATTTCCTGAGAATAACCACGATACTCAATACCATCATACATACGGCCTAGTACACGTGCAGTATCTTTCATCGACTCCTTCTTACCCATTTGCGATCCAGAAGGACCTAGATAGGTAACGTGAGCACCCTGATCGTAAGCACCTGTCTCAAAAGCACAACGTGTACGGGTTGAATCCTTCTCGAAAAGAAGTACAATATTCTTACCTTTTAAACGTGGTAACTCGTTACCAGCGTACTTTGCCTTTTTAAGATCGGCAGATAAGTCGAGTAAAAACTGGATTTCTTTAGGAGTAAAATCCAAAAGTTTTAGAAAACTGCGATTTCTTAAATTGAATGACATAGTATTTATTTTTAAGTTAGATTATAATTTAGTCCTCGTATTCCATTGTTATCTTGGTACCATAGGTCTTATCCTCAAGTTTTGTGGCCTCAGTAACAACGCTCATTTTACCTCCATTCTCAATAAAATTCAAACAAGCGCGAATTTTTGGAGCCATATTACCTTCACCAAACATCCCATTATTCAAATACTTCATGGTATCGGCATAGTCCAGAAACTCAAGTTTCTCCTCATTAGGTTTCTTGTAGTTTACATAAACGTATGGCACATCAGTTAAAATGTAGAACTCA
Organism: Bacteroidales bacterium; assembly: GCA_050179935.1. Taxonomy (GTDB): domain Bacteria; phylum Bacteroidota; class Bacteroidia; order Bacteroidales; family UBA12077; genus UBA12077. Next base: position 101,646 of record JBFXEQ010000007.1, read on the forward strand.
TCCGCCTTGATTTCGGCACCCATTAAAGCCGATGCAAGATCCTTATCGATAACAGCCTCGGCAGGTCTTACATTATTATTCTCATCAATATAAACAGGAACACCTCCGCCACCAGAAGCAATAACAATAATACCCTGATTTACCAATTGCTCAATAACCTTGATATTTAAGATTCCCTTAGGTTTTGGTGAAGGAACAACCCTACGCCATCCACTTCCGGTATCCTTAACTTCTTCTTTAAACACCCATCCTTTCTTTGCTGCAAGTTCATCGGCCTGTGCTTTATCGTAGATACGGCCAACACGTTTTGTGGGATTTTTAAAAGCTGGATCGTCGTGATCCACAATAACAGGAGTTACTAAACAACAAACCTCCTTGTTAATACCATGCTTCTTCAAAACATTGCGAAGCATACGTTCAATCATATAACCAATACCACCTTGTGAATCGGCAACACAAATATCTAAAGGCATCTGAGGAATTCCATACATTTGCTCTCCTGCATCGTTTCGCATTAAGATATTACCAACCTGTGGACCATTGCCATGACCTATAACAAGATTGTATCCTTCTTTTATTAAATACACAAGATTCTCAAGAGTATCAGTGGTATTCTGCTCTTGCTCATCGATTGTTCCTACTTGATTGCCTCGGAGTAGCGCGTTTCCGCCCAAAGCAACAACTGCCAATTTACTCATTGTCAAAACATTATTAGATTCAGGTTAAGAACACAAAGCTATAAATTTTTTTTAATCATAAACAATTGCTAAAAAAACATCGAGGACTAAAGTAATTTATTTACAGTATATTTAAGAATACACAACCTGCATTCATCTGAAATACTTAGTCTTACACACCACAACATGGAAATATGCTTAGAAACATCTTTTTAGCCCAAATGATAAATCGGGTTGACAAATAAGTATTATATCTGCAAATACCATCTATTTTTGCCTTCAAAAAACAAACTTGTAGCAAATCTACCATAAAACACAATTGGCACTATCTACATTAAATGTCGTCATAGATTTAGGAATATTAATCAAAACGGGTAATTTCAATAAATCAATTTTTAGTACATTTACGCAACTTAAAACAATACTATATGAGGTATTTTCTGGCATCGATTGGAATCCTATTTTTATTTCTTTCCATTACATCATGTCGCGATATTGTTTCCCGGAAACGTATAAAAGAAGGTATCATTAAATACGAAATTACCTACGATAGTACAAATAGCAAGATAGATACAAGGTTACTGCCATCATCGTTAGTTGTAAAATTTAAGGATAACAACACGCTAAATACAATAGATGCTTTCTCGGGCGCAGTTTCGATTTCCATAATAAGCAACCATACCAATCAGCAATTTGTCACATTAGTTAAGGTTTTCAATAAGAAACTTTACCACGAAGAACTCAATGAAGATGGTCATTATCCGGCACTATACTCCAAAATTCCAAAAGTTGAGTTAGATCCAGATGTTGAAACCTGTAAGATTTTAGGGTATAACTGCTACAAAACGAAAGGACATTTTACGGATCAACCGAACTCTGAGTTTGAAATTATATACACCAAAGAAATAGATATTAATTCGCCTAACATCAACACTCCATTCGAGGATATTGATGGTGTTATGCTTGGCTTTAACCTCCGAATAAATTCGCTTATGATGCAACTTAAGGCTAAATCCATCAAAAAAAGCAAAATATCGGACGATACATTCATAATACCAAAAGGCTACACTCCTGTCGATTTTCAAACAATTACAGATATTATATACCTACTTCAGCAATAATATTTCGGCTTCAATCACCATTTCTCACTCGATGATTGTTGATAACATTCGCAAGGGATTATCCTAAAATTATTGGAATAATTATATTACTTTGCATTGGAAATACAAATTGATAATTTCAGTTTGTATTATTATTTCATTACAAACTAGAGCAATAGACTGTACTACCAATGGCAAAAGATAAAGACGACAGTAATACCGGGAAAAATCCTAAAGAAAAAAGTACCACCGAAAAAAAATCATTTCTAAAAGACGAAAGAGTTCGATTTACAATTGGACTATTCGCCTTATTGCTTAGCATATACATACTAATTTCGTTTATTTCATACCTATTTACATGGAAAGTTGATCAAAGTTTTGAATGGCAGAACTTATTTTCGGGATCCGACATTCGGGTTAAAAACTGGACTGGAAAACTAGGAGCTAGCATCTCGGCACTTTTCATGAATAAATGGTTTGGAATATCCTCCTTGGCATTTCCGCTGATTATTGCAGTATATGGCCTAAAACTTCTGAAATTGTACACTGGGAAAATTTGGAAACTTACATTCAAGGTAATAATTGGTGTAGTTCTTTTCTCACTAATATCAGGCTTTCTATTTAGCACTGCTCATGGTTTTCTGGGAAGTGGATTAGGCGGTGCTCATGGACTTTTTATTGCCGAATGGATTTCGGCAATTATCGGTAAAGTAGGCACAGCATTTTTACTGCTTTTGTTCCTTATTGCATATACAATCTACGTAAAGCCATCTTCTCTATTCTGGTTCAACCGAATAGCATGGGACATTACGCAATACATAAAGAACCTGAAACAAAAATCAGCGAACAAACCAGACGAAACGCTTGACGATGACATCCAAAAAGATATAAAAGTAGAAGCATCTACTCACGAACCTGAACCAAAACCAGAAGTGGCAACGCCACAACAAACCATCATCAAAAAAACTGAAATAAAAGACACTACTGAAGATGTTGATGATGAAGATGAAAATAATGATAATGAAGATTTGGATGAAACACTTCTGTTTGAGGAAAAGGATCTAGAAATTGAAGAAAGAGTTGAAAATGATTCTTATAATGGGGAAACAACTCAAACCATTGTAAAAACGGAGAATGAAGGCGATGTGGAGTTTACAATTGAATCGATTAAGGAAAAAGAACTAAACGAAGATTTAATTAATGAACAAGAACTCTACGATCCTACATTAGAACTATCGCACTATCAACGTCCGTTATTGGAACTATTAGAGGATTACAAGAATAACTCATCGCCAGTTACCAACGAAACACTCATTGAGAACAAAAATAAAATTGTAGAAACCTTATCGCACTATAAAATTCAGATCGATAAGATTAAAGCAACCATTGGCCCAACTGTAACTCTTTATGAAATTGTTCCAGCTCCAGGAATTCGTATCAGCAAAATCAAAAACTTGGAGGATGATATTGCGTTAAGTTTGGCCGCTCTAGGTATCAGAATTATTGCACCAATTCCGGGACGTGGAACCATTGGTATAGAGGTTCCTAACCAACATCCCGAAACTGTATCGATGCATTCAATTATTAAATCGCAGAAATTTCAGGAAAGCAAACACGATTTAACCATAGCACTTGGCAAAACTATCTCGAACGAGATTTTCATGCTCGATCTAACCAAGTTGCCTCACTTACTTGTTGCTGGTGCAACAGGGCAAGGTAAATCAGTTGGACTAAATGCTATTATCACGTCATTGCTTTACAAAAAGCATCCGGCTGAAATCAAATTTGTTCTTGTCGATCCCAAAAAGGTTGAGTTAACACTATACAGCAAACTTGAAAAGCATTTTCTGGCCAAACTCCCCGATGCCGAGGATGCAATTATAACCGATACTCAAAAGGTTATCAATACGCTGAACTCGCTATGTATTGAAATGGATCAACGCTACGAACTCCTTAAAGCAGCACAGGTTCGTAACATAAAAGAGTACAACGAGAAATTTGTAGCACGAAGGCTAAATCCGACCAAAGGTCATAAGTTTTTACCCTATATCGTTGTTATTATTGATGAGTTTGCTGACCTTATTATGACTGCCGGACGCGAAGTTGAGATGCCTATTGCACGTCTTGCTCAGCTCGCTCGTGCTATTGGAATACACCTTATCATTGCAACACAACGTCCATCTACAAACATTATTACAGGTGTAATTAAGGCCAACTTCCCAGCCCGAATTGCATTTAGAGTATCATCAATGATCGACTCAAGAACAATTCTCGACCATCCTGGAGCAAACCACCTAATCGGACGTGGCGATATGCTTGTGTCGGCAGGAAGTGAGATGATTCGCGTACAATGCGCCTTTATTGATATTCCCGAAATCGAACGTATAACCGATTTTGTATGCAATCAGCAGGGATACATATCGGCATTTGAACTTCCCGAGTACGTTCCTGAAAGCCAAGAAACAACACTAGAAGTCGATTTGAAAAAGCGTGACGAACTATTCGAGGACGCCGCACGCCTTGTGGTACAAGCACAAATGGGTTCCACCTCCTTGATTCAACGTAAATTCTCCATTGGCTACAACCGGGCAGGAAGAATTGTCGATCAACTTGAGGCTGCAGGCATAGTTGGTCCATTCGAAGGAAGCAAAGCACGTCAGGTTCTTATTGTAGATGAGATATCGTTGGAACAACTTTTGAACAGCATAAATAACCAATAGAAATAAAAGTATTGAATGCTTATTTGCTATATTTGCGAGTCAAAAATAACAACATCAATCATACTAAAATGAAGAAAATCATATTATTACTATTTATTTTTACATCAATTAACATTTTTGCACAGGAGAATCCAGAGGCAACAAAAGCGGTGAAAGATTTTAGTGAAAAAATGCAAACTGTTAAAAGCATATCGGCAACATTTACTTTCACTTTAGAAAACTTACAGGAAAAAATCACCGATACCCATCAAGGAAAAATAGTTGCAAAGGGAAATAAGTATTTACTTGATTTAATGGGTATGGAGATATATTTCGATGGTCAAACAAAATGGCAATACATTCAGGAAGCAAATGAAGTAACCATATCGAAACCAAACACTGGTGACGGTGGCTTCCTTGACGATCCAACAAAACTATTCAAGGATTACGATAAAAACTTCAAATCGAAATTCATTGGCGAACATAAAGTTAAGAATAGAACCATTTACGAATTGGATTTTTTCCCAAAGGATTTAACCCTTCCCTATTCCTCAGTAAGATTACAGTTCGACAAACATTCCTTAGAACCAGTTCTTATTCGATATCAAGGTAAAGATGGCAATAACTATATCATAAAAGTAAAAACATTCAAATCGAACCTTCCAATGCGTGATGAGCGTTTTAGTTTTGAGCCTCAAAAACATAAAGGAATCGAGATTATTGATATGAGATAGCATCTCGAAAAAAGCATAAAAAAGGTGGCTAAATCTTTAGTCACCTTTTTTATTACTGCTTGCTTTCGGGATACTCAATCCTTGCGTGATAAATATTGATTAACTTCTTCTTAAATATCGTTTTAATTGTAGTTACATCCTTAAATGTAATATCGGCATCGTTGAACTGTCCCTCCTCCTGCTGCGAATCAATTATCGACTCAACCAACTCATCGATGTTTTGCATGGTAATATTCTTCATACTTCGCGATGCAGCCTCAACCGCATCGGCCATCATCACAATGGCTGTTTCTTTTGAATTTGGACGAGGTCCAGGATAGGTGAATATGTGCTCATCGGCATTTCCATTATCAAACTTATCGACATGAAGAGTATAAAAATACTTCACCTTTGATGTACCGTGATGAGTTTGAATAAAATCGATAATAGGCTGAGGAAGTCTTGCCCTGTGCGCAATTTTAATACCTTCGGTTACATGACCAATAATAATTCTAGCGCTTTCGGTATAATCCAAGTTCTTATGCGGATTAAAGTCGTATGGCTGATTCTCAATAAAAAAGAGAGGATTTGCGGTTTTTCCTATATCATGGTAAAGAGCGCCAGCCCTAACAAGCAAAGGGTTTCCACCAATTTTCTGAACAGCAGCCTCGGCTAAATTTGCAACCTGTAACGAATGCTGAAACGTTCCAGGAGCCACTTCTGCTAGTTTACGTAGTAAATCCAGATTAGTATCGGAAAGTTCAATCAAGGTAGCCTCCGAAAGGAATCCGAATATCTTCTCGAAAAGATAAACCAACTGGTACGATGCCATTAGTAACAAAGCATTTATAGCATACCATAGCAAAACTAAACCATTAGCAGCCAACGGAGTTCCATCCTCAATAGTAACCAAACTTAGATATAAAACAGCATAGGTTAAGTAAACAAACGAAACGGTTATAAATAGCCTACCCCTACGATAAAGATTGGTTAAACTGAGTATTGCTACAACTCCAGCAACAAAATTGGTAAATACATACTCGAAACTATTAGGTACAAAGAAACCAACAACAAAAATGGTTACAAGATGAATGAAGAGCGCCAACCTAGAATCGAAAAATGTTCGGATAAATATCGGCACTATAACTAATGGTATCACATATATACTTAGCAGTCCACTCTTAATAACATAGGAAGATACAATCACCATGAACGACACAAGTAGGAGTATGAATAGCGTTTGGGAATCTTCCTTAAGGATTTCGCTTCTGAAACTGCGAAGGAACAAAAATAGAATCACAAAAAGAGCTGCAACAATAATTGCATTTCCCAATAGCACAACCAACCAATTTCGATTACCAATGTGCGATTCGTACTCATGCTTTAACGATTCTAAAACTTGATATACCTCCGATGTAATCATTTCGTTGTGCGAAATAATTCTTTCGCCCGACTGTATCAACCCTTTTGTTAATGAAATATTCGCTATAAGCTCATTCTTAAACTTTTGGGTGATATAATCATCATAAAGCAAATTGGGCTGTGTGTATTTCTGAAACTCTATACTATTCCAAAAATTGTAAAAAACCGAAGCATCGGGTGATGATACCTTTTTTATCCGATCACTAATATAATCGGCGGCCTTTCGCTTAGTGTAAACATTACTATAATGGCTATCGTACGATACATTATTCTTAAGTATCGATAGCCCCATATCTGTTTTGTTTCCACTCAGAATACTCTCCGATTGATCAATTACTCCTTTTTTATACACATAGTCTATTGCAGCAACAAACTCAGTCTCATACTTATTCGATATAATATTCAGTTGATTCTGAGTATACTTCGAGTTCAACTTATTACTCGAAATATAACTTCCCCAGAACTGATGAAAATCGCTTACAAACTGCTGTTTAGAAGACTCGCACACCAACGAATCGTACCTAAAAAAGGGTTTAAAATCTTTAAGAATGTGAGCTTTCTCGTTAAAAAGTTCAGCATCGGTTTTATATATAGGAAAATCGAATGGTGCATATAAGTCTAAATGCATCCAAGGCTTGCCCTTCTGAAATTCATACTTAAATCGCCCCTCCTGAGGTAGAAAGAATAGTACAACTACAAATGCAATAATAAAGTAGATGCTCCTAAAAATATCACGATAGTTAATTCGCATATATCCTACTTTTGAATTTTATAAAAAAGTTTCCAGAAACGTTGTAAAACGGTAAATATACAAAATATAGCACTCATATTACGACGAAACAAGCCAAACTCAGCGCTAGTCATTATAATGAAGTAACATCCTTTTACACACAATGTTCATAACCTTCTATTTAGGTGAGGTATCATTTCATTTACAGAGTCAATCAACAAAACATTTAACTCGACGTATTTTTTCTGTTTAAACAACCGAATATCGGCTAATTATAATATTTTTACAAAAAAAAGATTGATGGAATCTGGCATAATATCCAAAAGTTTAGCAGCTATTCGGAAAGAACCGCACGAAACTAGTGAAATGGTCAACCAAATGATTTTCGGCGAAACATTCGACATTGTTGAAAATTACAAGGGCTGGCTAAGAATTATTAGCCATTTCGATCAGTATCACGGATGGCTTGATTCTCGCTTATCCAGTATTATTAGCGAAAATCGATCGTCTAATTTCAGAATTGCAAGCACCCTGTTTAAAGCAAAGGAAGATAATTCAGAATTTCCAATTAATCTTTGCCCAGGAACAGTACTCACCGATTACATTGATGGAACATTTTCCTGTGGAAATTCAAAATTACATCAACTAGATAATCCATTCGAGGATTTTAGCGGTAATCAGGCCGATACTATTGTTCAAATGGCCAAACGCTACATTAATTCGCCCTACCTTTGGGGAGGAAGATCGCCATACGGAATAGATTGCTCTGGACTAGTTCAAGTTGTATACAGAATTGCCGATATTAGCCTTCCTCGCGATGCCAGCCAGCAAGCAACAGCTGGATCGACAGTTGAATTTATTGACCATGTAAAAACGGGAGATCTAGCCTTTTTCGATAACGAAGAGGGTGCTATAACACATGTTGGCATTATCTCGAACAAAGAACAAATAATTCACAGTTCTGGATTTGTTAGAGTTGATAAATTCGATCATCAAGGTATCTTTAATGTAAACACCAAACAATACTCCCATAAACTAAGAGTTATAAAAAGAGTATTTTAGTTGACAATATCCTGCTAAAAACCTAAATTTAACCTTAAAACATCCTTACCATGTTGAAACATCAAATACTAATTTCGTTTGTAATTATTGCCGTTACTGTTTGGATTGCCTTTAAGATTAGAGACAAACGCCGACGCGACAATGAAGAAGATGATGATTCAACGCTAGAAAATGAGTAGTATGGAATTCAGCTACAAATACCCACGAATGCTGGTTACAGTTGATTCGCTTGTCTTCCTTCAAAATTCGAACAATACTTGCACTCACATTCTACTTATACGACGAGGCAACGATCCCTATAAAGGAAGATATGCATTTCCTGGTGGATTTCCCGAAATGGATGAAATACTTGCTGATGCAGCAAAACGCGAATTAAAAGAAGAAACAGGTTTAGAAAATATTGAACTTTTTCAACTCGGAGCCTTCGATAAAATAGATAGGGATCCGCGTGATAGAAATATTGCTGTGGCTTTTTACGGTTTCACTACCGAGGAGAATTCCAAGATTACAGCCGGTGATGATGCAGATAAAGCGGAGTGGTTTCCACTAGAATCCTTACCTCCGCTTGCATTCGATCATTCTGAAATTATTCTGATTGCCAGAAAAAAACTTGGCATTTAAACAACCGACTTATTATCAAAGAATCATACCAGCACCTACAGTTACGTTGGTTGCCTCATCTATTAGGATTAAGCTTCCAGTGATACGATTTTGCCTATACGAATCATAGAAAATTGGCTTTGTTGTTCGAATGGCTATACTTCCAATATCGTTCAGTCCAATATTCTTATCCTCGTAATTCTTATCGAGAGTATTAATATCAACCTTATACTTCACCTCTTTAATCATACAGCGTAAATCGTTGGTAGTATGCTTTAACGCATATTTTCCACCAGGAACCATGGGTTTATCGCTAAGCCAACATATCATCAACTCAACATCCTGGCCCTGCTTAATACCATTCTCGGCAGGAATAATCATACATCCACGCGACACATCCAAATCATCCTCTAGAATTATTGTTCCTGATTGAGGTGCTGTAAGTGAATCTAAATGATCTGTCCAGAAATCAATATTCTTAATTACTGAGGTAAATCCCGAAGGCATAACTTTTACCTTATCACCAACCTTAAAAGTTCCGCTAGCCATACGACCCGCATATCCACGGTAATCATGATACTCCGACAGCATAGGGCGAATAACCTGCTGAACAGGAAAACGAGCATCTAGTTGATTGTAATCGTTGGATATATATAGATTTTCGAGCAAGTACATCAATGTTGGACCCTGATACCAATCCATATGCAAAGACCGATCTACCACATTATCGCCCAAAAGTGCACTGATTGGAATAAACCTTACATCGTGTAAATCTAAATGATCCGAAAACTCTAAGAATTTGTGCTGAATACTGTTGAAAACATCCTGCTTGAACTCAACCAAATCCATCTTATTCACGCAAACAATCACATGAGGAATCCTAAGCAGCGATGCAATGTAAGCATGACGAACGGTTTGCTCTATTACTCCATGACGAGCATCAATCAATATCAATGCAGCATTGGCTGTTGAAGCACCCGTTACCATATTCCGGGTGTACTGTATATGGCCAGGGGTATCGGCAATAATAAACTTACGCTTGGGTGTATGAAAGTAACGATACGCAACATCAATTGTAATTCCCTGCTCACGCTCAGCCCTTAAACCATCAGTCAGTAATGCTAGGTTGACATGCTCCTCCCCTTTCTTCAAGCTGGCTCGTTCAATCGCTTCCATCTGATCCTGAAAAATTGCCTTTGAATCGTATAGCAACCGTCCTATTAAAGTACTCTTACCATCATCAACACTTCCTGCGGTTGTAAATCGCAGTAATTCCATGTCTAAATATGCTGTATTTGAAATTTCGCTATCCATTGTTCTTACTGTTAATCAATATAGACCTCGGTCTTTAAAAATATCCTTCTATTTTACGATCCTCCATTGCTGCCTCGGAACGTTTATCGTCGGCACGACCACCGCGTTCGGTCACACGGGTTGCAGCAACCTCGCGGATAATATCCTCCAGGGTATCTGCCTTGGATTCAATGGCTCCAGTACAAGTAGCATCGCCAATTGTTCGGAAACGAACAATACGTTTTTCAACAACCTCGGTATCCTTATTCTTGATGAATGGCGTTTTTGCATATATCATCCCATCACGTTCAAAAACCTCGCGCTCATGCGAAAAGTATAACGATGGCAATGCAATATTTTCCATTAAAATATACTGCCATACATCCATCTCAGTCCAGTTGCTAATTGGGAAAACCCTAAAATGCTCGCCCATATTCTTTTTTCCGTTGAAAAGATTCCAAAGTTCAGGACGTTGATTCTTAGGATCCCACTGCCCAAACTCATCGCGATGCGAGAAGAATCGTTCCTTAGCACGAGCTTTTTCCTCATCCCTTCGGCCTCCTCCCATTGCACAATCAATCTTAAGTTCCTCAATGGCATCGAGCAATGTAACGGTTTGCAACTTATTACGGCTGGCATTATAGCCCGTTTCCTCTACTGCTCTCCCTTTATCAATTGAATCCTGAACATACTTTACAATTAACTGCACACCAGTTTCGGCAACAAGCCAATCGCGAAAATCGAGTGTTTCCTGAAAGTTATGACCCGTATCGATATGCATTAATGGAAAAGGAACCTTGGCTGGATAAAAAGCCTTGCGGGCTAAGTAATACATCACTATAGAATCCTTTCCTCCGCTGAAAAGCATTGCAGGATTTTCAAATTGAGAAACCACCTCGCGAATCACATATATCGACTCCGACTCCAACTCTCTAAGGTGATTCATCTTAAATTTATTCATACTATAAAGATTGAAACATTAACACAAAAAATCGGCAACAAAGATAAGTAAGTTTATTAACCTAGTTTTAGACTTGATTTAAAACAATACACAAACAACTCCAAACCTTAAAGGTTGAAGTTACTTGTATAAATATCAAGAAATATTATTGTAATTTAATCCAACTCAAAGCATTAGTATAGAGAAGTTCAACAGACAAATCTTCACTCAAACTTTGGGTATTAATATGTAAATCTGGATTAAGGGGCTTTTCGTATGGTGCAGAAATTCCTGTTAAATCATTGATCATTCCCTTTGATGCCTTTTTGTATAAGCCTTTAACATCACGCATACTGCAAGTTGCCACATCGGCATCAACAAAAACCTCATAAAAATTATCGACACCAACAATTTCCCTAGCCATACTACGCATAGAAATTAATGGAGATACAAAGCAGCAAACAACCATAAAACCCTGGCTATTCAGCAATCGAGCAATCGACGCAACTCTGCGAATATTCTCGGCCCTATCCTTTTCGGAAAAGCCCAAATCGGCACAAATACTCTTACGCACTTCATCGCCATCGAGCAAAATCGAGTTTACATCAATAGCCTTTAATTTCGATTTTAAAGCCTCGCCTAGCGTCGTTTTCCCCGACGATGGCAAACCTGTTAACCAAATAGTGATTGGATTGTATATTGACATTAAAAAAATGATAATTTTTAAAAAAATATTAAATACAACTATATAAAAGAATTCGAGCCCCACCTATTCTCGAATACAAAAATAATTAAAGTGACTAGTCCTAAATAAGCGTTACAGGTTTAATAGGACAAAACTAATACAATTTATAAGATAGTTGTCGGGCTAGCCCGACAACTATCTTTGTTTTTATAGGTTCTAATTTTTATTTCTTTTTGTTCATGCATCTGGTCAGGAGTTCTCATATGGCATGAATAGTGTGGCCTTTTCGTGTTATAAATACGGACAGCATCCTTCACCAATAATTTCATAGTTTGAATGTTAACCTGATAGTCTTCGAGTAAGAATTCCTGTTTTAAGATACCATTAACCCTTTCGGCAATGGCGTAGGAATCGTAACTTTCGGTCATACTGGGTATTACCTCTCCCTTTTTCAATGCTCGCTGATAATCATTACTACAATACTGTAATCCCCGGTCAGACAGATGGATCAATTTGCCTGCATATTTTCTTTGTTTAATTGCCATGTTTTATGCATTTAGAGAGCTTTCTGCTGCGAGGCTCTGTGAAACATCGTAATCCATAATCTTTTTTGAGTAAGCATCGGTAACCAATGCCAAGTAGTAATTACGCTCTCGACCGCCTATATATGTTATATCCGATACCCAGACCTGTTCAGGACGTTCTAATGGGAGGTTTTCCACCAGATTCTTATGTTGTCGGAAACGATGATGAGAGTCTGTGGTTATGCGGTAGTTCCGCTTTGGTTTTACCAACAGATGATTGGCCTTGAGTATGGCTGAAAATTATCCCTGCCTGTAGTTACCGCAAAGGGTTGTACAACAGACAATACAATTTCTTGGCGCCTATGCGTGGCATATCCCTGCGCACAAACTTCACCATAGCCACTACTTCTGATGCTTGAGCCTGTTTTTGGTCCTTTGACCATAATGAACGATAATAAACCTGCCGGCTAAACCCGAGCAATCTAAAGGTGGAACTTATGCTTGTCCCGTTTTCTTTTGTGAATAGTTTGATTGTTCGGGTAAGAAGTTTTTTCGGATGGGGATATTAAACTCTTTTTCTGCCATATCTATCATCATATCAAAGAATACAGACATCTTATCGGAGGCCTCAGCTTGCTTCTCAAAAAAAGTCTTTTGCTTCTCTAGTAACTTGATTTTCTGTTCAAGTTCCAGTATTTTCGGAGCCAATTGGTAATGGTTCGGTCTCCTTGAACCCCGTATTTTCTTTTGGGCACCCGTAACAGAAATTTCCCCCTTTCGATTTCTGATACTACCGACAGCTTAAAGGATATGCTGTAATCCTTTTGCGTTCGCTTTACATACTCATTCTTAATATCTTTCATAGCTTTACTTTTTTTGTGTAACGCTATTTCAGGACTAGACAAAGCATAGATATAAAAAACGGGGCTAAATATTGAGCCCCGTTTTAATTAAATTTCGATAAATTACCTTATAGGCTTAACGGGCAATTTAACTTTTATTTTATTCCCTTTTGTGGCACTTAAACCAGCGGGATCCAATGTAAGGGTTGCATGGAAAATATTGCTCGTCATATATCCATTATCAACACACCATTGTGAAGGACTCCATCCATCTTGGAACAATTCATAATTAACAGTCATTGTTAAATATTCTCCACTATTATCATATGTTCCATCGCCAACGATTGTATAAGGATATTCAACCCCTTTATAAACCGTTGTCAAGTAATATTGATCTGCAATAATAAAGGATTTTGTAGCAGGATCGATAGTTATTTCAACAGCACCTCCAGCAACAATCTCTTCTCCCCAGAAATCTTCCAACCATTCAAATGCCAGACCTTTAATCATAGATGTACATCCCTGAAAAACAACAACCTGACTATCATATTCTTCCTCAGTATCAATGCCCAACCATTCTCCTACAAGAACATTGGATGGCACCTCGATGTCCTCAGTTATAGTATATGACGACGACCCTGTTTTTTCCACGGAAGCAAGATAAACTCGATAACCTCCACAAACGAATTCATTGGTCATTATATCATCATAACTAAGGAGATAATCATTATAAACTCCGGGTTGATTAAAGTTTAAAGAAAGGCTTAGAGTTATAGGAACATTTAGATCTCCAGCATCAATCGTAGAATAGATATCAGTAGCAATCCTGTATACCCCATTGGCCAAAGTATTAAATTCAAGATAACTTTCAAAAGATGAACCATCTACTACCTCTACAATATTATCATTTGAATCTATAATTAACATTCTAAGATCAACAACCTCCTCTGGATCTAAATCAGCTCCAATAACATCTTGAATATTAGTAGTCCACTCCATATCAACAGATAATGCATCTACAGAATAATTCGCTATTGTAAATTTAACAACTACAGGGGTTAATGTTGCATTGGCAGTTGTTTCATCACCTATTTGAATGTTAAATATCTCTGTTGGCTCCTGAAGATTATCCGCTAAAACCTTTATCTTTAACTGAGCCTCAGTAGAACCAGCAGCAAAAGTAATTTTACCACCATCATTCAAAATTGTAAAATCCTTTCCTTCTTCTGCAATACCTTCAACTATCTTGTCTATTTGCTTTGCATAAACTGCAATATCTACAACTTGTGGTGTAGACAAAGTTAATTTAAAAGTAAAAACGGAATCCTTCTCAATAAAATTAATGCTTGATGGAATTTCAGAAACTGTAATTGTTGGGTTAGTAGGATCAATTGTACTATAGCCCTTATAGTCATCCGAATCACAAGATACCATAAAAAGTGTAGCGATCAGGAAACTATAACCAATTTTTAAAATATTTTTCATGTTACAAAAGTTTTAAAGTTAAAACTATTCCACAATTTTTTCCAATTCTTGGTAGAATTCTCTTGGCCCAGAACCCGTTGTGTAATATCCGATTGACATAATTAGTCTATCCTTGCCATTTACATCATCATTCACAACATAGTTCGAAGTAGCACAATGTACATTTGTCATATCGCCAGGATTATCGGCACAAGTTATTATTCCATAGTCATTCAGAACTTGATCTGCACCAGCCCATTGTGCTGGATAAGAAATGTTTAAACTGGCATCAATTTGAAAATACAATGTATTACCTTCAAATGGGCCTAAATATTCTACCATCTTATAGGTAATTGCATCAACCGATTCAATAGTAATTTCTGAAGGCCAATCGTTTGTAGTATAGGTCAACACACCTAATCGATAATACTCAGCATTTACAGTTTTATACTTTCCTGCATATCGAGTCGAAACAGTTAATTTCACTTTAGAAGCTTGTTCTACTTCTCTTCCATTTTCAACTTCAGTGACAATTCTGAAATAAAATGCATCTCCAATATTAAGATCTCCATCTGATACTGGCAATGGATTTCCATTCAATGTCAACCCACTTATTAAATCAGCATAAGAATATGCACTAGATTCCAATTGATGTGTAACCATTTGTGTAATGTCAACAGTTTCCACAAAAACCTCATTCGACCATGGGGAACCACCTACAGTATCATCGGCAACGCTATAAAATGATTTGTAATATGACACCTTGGTTGATTTCACTTCACCTTGATATACCTTATAGGAAAAACTATATTTACCACCACTTCCTACTACGTAGTTCATTGACGGGGTTAAAATATCCATCAGCCCTCCCTCTTTTGCATCATCAGTCATGAGATCATCTTCAGAATCGCACTGAATGAAAAAGAATGGAGATAAAGCTAAGAAACTTAATATATATAATATTCTTTTCATATCATTTGTTTTTTTTATTTTAAACTATTGTAACCACCAGAATTTGGTTGTTAAATCATCACCACCCATGGCAACCTTTGCTGCGTCCCAATTTGTTTTATTAACAGATTGTTCAATTACAGGATAAGTGTACCTCGATGGGATTTCGTCTATAACAGCATCAATTGGAAGTGAGAGTGCTGGATACTTTGTTCGTCTCCACTCAGTCCAAGATTCTACACCTTGACAATAAAGTGCAATCCAGTTCTGTTCTGCAATCTTTTGCAATCCAGTGGATGTACCATAAGCAACAGAAGTCTGAGCAATATAAGCAGCATATTTATCACTTACTCCATTGAATTCGAAAGAAGCAGCAATAGCCTTATTATAGTAATCGGCAGCACTACCCGAAATATATCCTTTATGGGCAGCCTCAGCCATTAAAAACATTAACTCGGAATAGGTCATTAGAAAACCTGGCAATTCTGGATCAACGTATTTTGCACCAATTGCAGAAACATTATCATAGTTATAGTCATCATTAGGAACTTCCTCAATGCCTGAAGGTTTTCCTCTATACTCACCATTACTATTCTTTTTTGCATAAATAGCCAATCTAGGATCGCTTAATGTTGTTAACATATTAACCATTACACTATTTACCTTGTACTCATATCGAGCACCATAAACAATCGATTCATAGATGGGGTTTGCATTTGGTTGAGCTGATAAATATTTTACACTGGCATCATCACTAATTGAAGTGAAAATAGAACGATTTGCAACTGCTTGCAATTCAGCACCTACTCCACTACGCCTAGCCGAAACTCTCATCAACAATCTAAATTTCAAAGAGTTTGCAAACTTTTGCCATTTCGAAGCATCTCCACCATATATCAAGTCCATATCAGCATTAATAGAACCTTTCGTAGAAGATAATAATGTATTAGCATCATCAAGCATTACAAAAAGCCCAGCATAAACTTCTTCTTGAGAATCATATTTAGGAGAGATTATTCCATCCTCGCCTTTGCCTGCTTCTGAGAAAGGAATATCACCATACATTTCTGTCAAAACAGAAAATGCATATGCTTGCATTACAAGTGCAACACCTTTGTTTAAATCATTATCTTCTGCATCGGCAAGTTTATACATAGACTTAGAATCGGCTACAACATCTTCAAATAACCCTTTCCAAATAGTTCCCTCAATTACACTTTGACGAACTTTAAATCGTTCTTCGTCTTCGTAATTAACTTTTGCCCATTGTTGAGACCAACAAGATCCCATATCTCCTCCAACAAATGTACTATACATAATATTACCAGTATTTGCAATAATATCCCCTAGTAATAATCCTGAAGGAACTGATACCGGTTCATTGGGATTTTCATTCAAATCCGCAAAGCCTTTATCGCAACCGATAAACAGCAACGAACCTATAGCAACTATAAAAATAAATATGATTAACTTTTTCATGACGTACAATTTACAAGTTATCTTAGAAATTTAAACTTACATTAAATCCTAAACTTCTGGTTGTAGGAATTTGTCCGAACTCCATTCCCATATCTCCATTGTCAGCACTGAAAGCAGTTTCAGGGTCGATATGAGGAGCATTTTTGTACAGAATAGCAAGATTACGACCAACAAATGACAAGGTAGCACCTTTAATAGGAGTCTTTGCAAGCCATTTAGAAGGAAGACTATAGCTAAATACAATCTCTCTCCATTTAATATAAGAAGCATCGAAAACAGAGCCTTCAGCAACAGAATTATCGTAAGCAGCTTGGTTAAAACTCTTTGCTGAAACAACTACGTCATTTGGTACGTAACTTCCATCTGAAGCAAGTTTAACACCATTACCAACAATACCAGTTTCGCGACCAAGAAGAGTTTCCTCCAATACACCAGAATAACGACCCCAAGTTGTAGTCATAGAATAAACATCTCCGCCAAATTTTCCATCGAATGTTGAACTTAAAGTAAAGCCTTTATATGCGATCTTAAAAGAAAGACCACCTCTCCAGTCTGGCTGGTAATTACCCAGAATTCTATAGTTTGGATCTGCACTAGGTAAACCATCTGTATAAATTATATTTCCATTAGGATCTTTTTGATAACCAGGCCCAAATATTACACCATAAGGTTTTCCTTCAACTGCTTGCACATCAACATTCCATTGACCACCAAGAATTAAAGTTTCAAGACCTCCTAACGAAGTTACCTCATTCTTATTTTTATAATAGTTAAGATCAATATCAACTGTTAAATCATTTGTACGAACTGGTGTAAAACCTAACATAAGCTCAATACCCTTATTGGTCATTTCACCAACATTACGTTTAGCATAGATATAACCTGAAGCAGCAGATATTTCAACATCAACAATAAGATCCGAACTCTTCATATCATAGTATGTAGCATCTAAACGAATCTTGTTGTCAAGCATACGTAAATCCAAACCAGCCTCAATTGCAGTTTTAGATTCAGGTTTAATCTTAGGATTGCTCAATGTCTCTGGATTGTACATCAAAGCAACATTTCCCCACTTATTATCTCTATATTTATAAGTTTGCTCAAGTTGATATGGAGATAATACCCCCACACCTCCAACTTTAGACCAACCACCACGAACTTTTATCATATTTAATAAGTTAGACTTAATCGGCAACAAATCAGTCAACAATGCACTAAGGTTTACCAGGGATAGAAGAAAGAGTTATTGCTAGTTGGCAACACACTTGCCCAGTCA
>JBFXEQ010000008.1:0-96023 GCA_050179935.1 Bacteroidales bacterium
GGTGGTAAAGGTGCCAACCTTGCCGAGATGAATCTGATTGGAGTTCCAGTTCCTCCAGGTTTTACTATCACTACCGATGTATGTGCTGAATACAACAAATTAGGAAAAGATAAAGTGGTTGAGCTTCTTAAAACAGAAGTTGAAGCTGCGGTTAAATATGTCGAAAATATTATGGGTATGAAGTTCGGAAGCAACGAAAACCCATTATTACTTTCAGTTCGTTCAGGTGCGAGAGCTTCTATGCCAGGTATGATGGATACAGTGCTAAACCTTGGTATGAACGATGCAGCTGTTGAAGGATTAACAAAAAAAACCGGAAATGCACGTTTTGCATGGGATTCATATCGCCGTTTTGTTCAAATGTTTGGTGATGTTGTATTAGGAATGAAACCTCAATCGAAAGAAGAAATTGATCCTTTCGAAGAGATTATGGAAGAAGTTAAACATGCTAAAGGAATTAAGTTAGATACTGAATTTACAGTAGAAGATTTAAAAGAATTAGTTACCAAATTTAAAGCTGCTGTTAAAAAACAAACAGGACATGATTTTCCAACCAATCCTTGGGAACAACTTTGGGGATCGGTAATGGCTGTATTCGATAGCTGGCAGAATCCAAGAGCTGTATATTATCGTGCACTTAACCAGATTCCAGAAGAATGGGGAACCGCAGTTAATGTTCAAGCCATGGTATTTGGTAATATGGGCGAAAATTCAGGTACAGGTGTTGCATTTACAAGAAATGCAAGTACTGGTGAAGATATTTTCAATGGAGAATATTTAATTAACGCTCAGGGCGAAGATGTAGTTGCTGGTATTCGCACACCACAAGAGATTTCAAAAGAAGGTTCATTACGTTGGGCTAAATTAACAGGCGTTTCAGAAGCAGAAAGAGCAAAGAGCTATCCTTCATTAGAAGAAAAAATGCCTTCAATTTATAAAGAACTAAACGAAGTTCAGCAAAAGCTTGAAGATCATTATAAAGATATGCAGGATCTTGAATTTACTATTCAGGATGGTAAATTATGGATGCTTCAAACTCGTAATGGTAAGCGTACTGCTGCAGCTATGGTAAAAATAGCTATGGATATGTTAAAACAAGGTATTATTGATGAAAAAACAGCAATCCTTCGTCAGGAACCAAATAAATTAGATGAATTATTGCACCCTGTATTTTCCAAAGCTGGTATGAAAAATGCAAAAGTATTAGCAAAAGGATTACCTGCTTCTCCAGGTGCAGCAACAGGACAAATCGTATTCTTTGCTGACGAAGCAAAAAAATATCCAACTTCTATTTTGGTACGTACCGAAACTTCTCCTGAAGATTTAGAAGGTATGAATATTGCTCGTGGTATATTAACAGCTCGTGGCGGTATGACATCACACGCCGCTGTTGTAGCTCGCGGCATGGGTAAATGTTGTGTTTCTGGTGCTGGTGCTGTAAATATTAATTACAAAACCCGTATCATGAATATCGAAGGTGTTGAATTTAAAGAAGGTGACTGGATTTCATTAAATGGATCAACAGGTGAAGTTTACCAAGGCAAAATTGAAACTCAAGACCCCGATATGAGCGGTGATTTTGGCGATATCATGAAATTAGCTGATAAATACAGAGTAATGGATGTTCGTACAAATGCTGATACTCCTCATGATGCAAAAGTGGCAAGAGAATTTGGTGCACATGGAATTGGTTTGTGTCGTACAGAGCATATGTTCTTCGAAGGTGAAAGAATCAAAGCTATGCGCGAAATGATTCTTGCCGAAACCGAAAAAGACAGAAGAAAAGCTTTAGAAAAATTATTACCATACCAACGATCAGATTTCGAAGGAATTCTTGAAGCTATGGCTGGTTATGGTGTAACTATCCGATTACTTGATCCACCATTACACGAATTTGTTCCTCACGAAGAAGCAAATCAAAAGGAAATGGCGAAAGAAATGGGTATTTCAGTTGAAGAAGTAAAACGTAAAGTTAATTCATTACACGAATTTAACCCTATGTTAGGTCATCGTGGTTGCCGTTTAGGTATCACTTATCCTGAAATTACCGAAATGCAAGCTCGTGCAATTATCGAAGCTGCTGTTAATTTGAAGAAAAAAGGTATTGATGCTCGTCCTGAGATTATGATTCCTTTAATTGGAACAGCTAAAGAATTTACTTTGCAGGAAGAATTAATTCGTAAAACAGCAGAGCAAGTATTTACAGAAAAAGGAATGCGAATCGATTACCTTGTAGGTACCATGATCGAAATTCCTAGAGCTGCTTTAACTGCAGGAGATATTGCTGACAGAGCTGAGTTCTTCTCATTTGGAACAAACGATTTAACCCAAATGACTTTTGGTTATTCGCGAGATGATGCAGGTAAATTTTTACCTGTTTATTTAAAACAAGGTATTTTAAAGAGCGATCCATTCCAAATTCTAGATCAAACAGGTGTTGGTCAGTTAGTAGAAATGGGTACTCAACGAGGAAGAGCAAAAAATCCAAAATTAAAAGTTGGTATTTGCGGCGAACATGGTGGTGAGCCAAGTTCAGTTGAATTCTGCTTTAAAGTAGGAATGAACTACGTTTCTTGTTCTCCTTTCCGCGTTCCTATTGCTCGTTTAGCATCTTCTCAAGCTTCTATTAAAGCTGGAAAATAATTAAGTATTCCTTTTAAATTTCAGAAGCCATCGGTAATAACCGATGGCTTCTTTATTTTTTAAGGGTAAAATACGTTTAAAGAGTATTTGGAATATAATTATTTTTTTACCTTTGATGTTTACTTGAAAAAAAATAACAAAAGTTATATTAACTATGGAAAAATCTACTGAATTAACCCTGAAAAATGATCTAAAGAACCTGATTAATAATCATAAAAAGGTTCAACAAAATTTATCTCGAAAAGACATTATCAAACATGTTCTTGACAATAAAGAAGCTATGGCATCAAAGAACGGAGCTATTGCAACATGGACTCCAACCGAATCTACTGGTCGTAGTCCTAAAGACACATATATTGTTAAGCGTGCCGAAAGTGAAAAAAACATAGATTGGACATCACCCAATAACCTTCCTATTGATAGTGAAACTTTTGATATGTTATTTGCAGATGCATTAAAAATGTTATCTGAAAAAGATAATCTTTATATTACTGATAGAGTAATTGGTGCAGACTCAAAATACGCATTACCAGTAAAAACAGTTACTTGTCACGCATTAACCTCGTTATTTACTGATAATATGTTTAGACCTGTTCCAAAAGATATTGAAAAAAGTATTTTTTTCAACCGTGGATTTCAATTAGTTCAAGTACCGTACAATAAACTTGATCCTAAAAAATATGAGGGACGTATCCACAGATTACCAAATGGAAAAACATCAAATCTGGCTTTAGCCATGGATCTTGATAAAGGAATAGGTGTTATTATAGGTTCTGCCTACCTTGGAAGTGTTAAAAAACTGATGTTTACCGTAATGAATTATTACTTGCCATTTGAAGGCGTTTTACCATTACATTGTTCAGCAAATGAGGATAAAAATGGTACATCAGCATTATTATTAGGATTATCGGGAACAGGAAAAACAACTCTTTCAGCTGATCCAAACAGAGCATTGCTAGGCGATGACGAACATGGGTGGAGCGTTAATGGAATAGCCAATTTCGAGAATGGTTGTTATGCCAAAATGATTAATATTAATCCTGAAAAAGAACCTGAAATATACGATGCAGTTATGCATAAGGCCGATCCATCTGATCATGGTGCAATTATTGAAAATGCAATGATTTACCCAAATGGAAAGTTTGATTATAACGATAATAGGATTACAGAAAACTCAAGAGCATCTTACCCACTTTCATTCTTAAAAAATATTAAAGTATCGTCTGTTTCCGGACACCCAACCACTATTTTATTCCTTACTGCCGATGCATATGGTGTATTGCCTCCAATTTCGAAACTAAATCCAGATCAGGCAATGCTTTGGTTTTTAATGGGATATACAAGTAAGTTAGCTGGTACCGAAACAGGAATTACAGAACCTCAATCAACATTCTCGCGTTTCTTCGGACAACCCTTCATGCCATGCAATCCAAATATTTATGCCGATATGCTTGGCCAAAAAATGGAACAATTTAATTCGAAAGTTTATTTAGTTAATACAGGCTGGAGTGGAGGTCCTTACGGAGTTGGAAAACGAATAGACATTAAACTCACAAGAGCTATGGTAAATGCTGCATTAAATGGTGAACTCGAAAACATGGAATATACCTATGATAAGCTTTTCCATTTGAATATACCAAAAACTTGCCCCGATGTACCATCTGAAATACTTATTCCTTCGAATACATGGGAAAACAAAGAAGATTATCAAAAAATGGCAAAAAAACTTGCTGATGAATTCAGCAAAGCCTTTGATAAATCATATGGTACAAAAAATATAAAAGATAGCGTAAAACAGCAATGCCCTGGTAAATAATAAAGAAAATTAAAAAATTTAAACAGAGTTTAGTTTAATTAGCTAAACTCTGTTTTTATTGTATAAAATAATATATTATAACTGACAAACATTTACAATTACCTATAAAGATTCAGATACCTATATATTTTGATGTAATAAAAAATATTTGTTAATTTGCTCCCCAAGTTAATTTGATAAGGTTTTATGTTTATTGTCCTTAATATAATCCTGATTATTGTTGCTTACCTGATTGGTTCTATTCCTACCTCAGTTTGGATTGGAAGATATTACTACGGAATTGATATTCGTGAACACGGAAGCGGTAATGCCGGAGCTACAAATACGTTCAGGGTATTAGGAACTAAAGCAGGGATCGTTGTTTTTATTGTAGATATACTAAAAGGATTTGGGGCGGTAAATCTTATCCATTTTACCAGTTATTATATTCCACATAGCGGATCATATACAAATATTCAGTTACTTTTAGGTATCGCAGCCATGCTTGGTCATATTTTCCCAGTTTATGTTGGTTTTAGAGGTGGAAAAGGTGTTGCTACTCTATTTGGAGTAATTATGGCCATTAGCTTTTACCCAACCTTAATTATGGCAGGTATTTTCTTGATTACCCTAATTATTACCAGATATGTTTCGCTGAGTTCAATGATTTCAGGTTTTTCATTTCCTTTTCTTATCATCCTTGTATTTAAAGAGACTACTCCTACTCTTATTATTTTCTCTTTAATAATGGCTGTTCTAATGCTTTTTACACATCAAAAAAACATTGAAAGATTGTTACGAAAAGAAGAGAAAAAAGCAAATCTACCCAAGATTAAAAAAGAGCATATTCAAAAACTCAAAAAAATAAAACCAAGAAGAAGAAAAAAAAGAAAAGTTGTTGAAGCCTAAAATACCCCACAACCAAAAGAGATAAATGACTATTTCAGAATATTTAGTATTACTGGTTTGTAATTTTCCCAATTAAAATCATTTAAATAAGCATCGTTTTCAACAATGATATTATTTTCTACATTTACATAGCCACGTAAAAATGACGCTGGCAATGTAAAATCTAGGTCTTCATCAGGATTATTATTACTCAAAACCTGATCTATTAATATGGCTTGTTTATAGGATCGGGAATTTTTTTCGGCAAAATCGAAAATAAAAATTGGAATTGAAATCACAATCAGATAATCTCCATAAGGTCTGTATAACTGTAGTTTATATGTTAAATCAACTGAATTATTAATAACCTCCTGTGTTGTTTTATAAATGCTATCGGAATATTTAAACCCTGCTTTTAAGATATTATCTGCTGTAGATTTTTCGCGGGTATAATGAATAAAAACTTTTGAATTATTTAATTCGCTAAAAATAAATTTTACCACAGACTCGGAAATTTTATTACTACTTTTCTTTTGCTGAGATTTATTAATATCTGGAGTTCCTATGGTTTTATCTAAATTAGCATTTCGAAATTCACTTGTTAAATTTGTGCTTTGAAAGGATTTCCTACTTTTAAACAACCTAAAAGCAAAAATTGTTAAAGCAGATATTATTACTAAACACGCTAAAAATATCGTAATAAAAATAAGAATTTCATTTACAGAGATAGCAAGAATCATTAAATCAACTTTATAAAATACTGAAAATCTAAAATTTATTTTTTATTCTGGTTGAATTATAAATTCTTTTTCCAAAAGTTGTTGTAAGTGGTTTGAACTTATATTGTATTCAATTTCACCATGAATAACAAAAGAAATAGCCCCCGTTTCTTCAGACACAACTACCACTGAAGCATCTGTTTTTTCTGAAATTCCTAGAGCTGCTCTATGACGCATGCCAAAATGAGGAGGTAAATCAATCCTGTCGGTTGATGGAAGCACACAACGAGCAGCAGCAATTTTATCTTTTTTAATGATTACAGCCCCGTCGTGCATCGGACTATTTTTAAAAAATATGCTTTCGAGTAATCTGCTCGATGTATCAGCATTAATAATATCGCCTGTTTTTACAATACTAAATAGATCCGATTCGTGAGCGATTACTATTATAGCACCGGTTTTTTGCGAAGACATGCTGGCACTAGCATTTACGATTGCACTAATATTTATTTCATTATTTTCGGGCTCACCAAATGAAAAAAGTTTTTCAATCGAAAATCGTTTCTTTTTAACATATCGGGTACCAAGCATAAGCATAAATCTTCGTATTTCCTGCTGAAAGATAATAATAAGGGCTATAACACCAATACCAATTACCTGACCCAAAATAGTGCCTAACAACTGCATATTTAAAGCCCGTACTATTAACCATAGCAAGTAAACCAAAAAAATACCGATAAAAATATTAATGGCCGTTGTTCCTTTAATCAAATTATACATTTGATAAAGTAAAAACGCAACTAAAAGAATATCAATTATATCTAGAATTCGTATTGTAATAAAACCAATCATAATATTTAATTAACCAGATTAACAAATGTAATAAAATTAAAATCATTCGTGCCAATTCGGAATACTGGCATGCAAAAATTTAAGATATAACGTAATTGCTTCCTTAGCTTCACGAACATCGTGCACTCTTAATATAGTTGCACCGCCAAGCAATGAAAGGGTATTTAATATAGTTGTTCCGTTTAGTGATTCATCAGGCGTTGTATTTAAAGTTTTGTAAATCATTGATTTACGCGATAATCCAACTAAAAGTGGCAATTCGAATATTCGAAAATCAGGTAAGTATCTTAATAACTGATAATTATGTTCCATGGTTTTTCCAAATCCAAAGCCCGGATCGAGAATTACATCATTAATACCCAGCAATTTTGCTCTGCTTACCTTCTCAGAAAAATACTGAATCACATCTTTAACCACATTTTTATATTCGGGGTTTAGTTGCATAGTTTGAGGTGTGCCCTGCATATGCATCATAATGTAAGGTACATTGAGTTTGGCTATTACCTCAAACATTTTTTTATCCATATCACCAGCTGAAATATCATTAATTATATCAACCGAATAATCGGCTACTGCAATTCTTGCAATTTCTGACCGAAACGTATCAACAGATAGAATCAAATCGGGATATTCAGATTTTAATAATTTTAACACAGGTATTAACCGATCAAGCTCTTCTTTTTCAGAAAGTTCCTTTGCTCCTGGTTTTGTTGAGTAAGCTCCAATATCAAGAATATCGAGACCTTCGCTTACCATGTTCCCAACATATTGAAGCACTTTTTCGGTCGAATTATGTCTGCCACCATCATAAAACGAATCTGGGGTAAGATTTAAAATACCCATTACCTTTGGTTCAGACAAATCCATTAACTTGCCTCTAATTTGGATAGCAAATTTTTTCGAAAAAAATGTTTTTTTAGAATCCATTTTATATTTTTACCTTCGATTTTAACACAAATGTAATAAAATTGATGCAGCTATTAAGTATTTTAGCAGCATCGTAAATTGAATTTTAATCAACTGAAAGATGAAATTTATTGTAATCGAGGGGTTAGATGGCTCTGGCAAATCGACTCAACTTAATATGTTGAAGAATTACCTTAATGAACAAAATATTCGTTTTCAATATTTGCATTTTCCACGAACCGATTCGAAAATATTTGGCGATCTGGTTGCCCGATTTTTAAGAGGTGAATTGGGAGAGATTAATCATGTTAATCCTTATTTAATTGCTCTTATTTATGCCGGCGACAGGAATGACGCTAAACAACTGATAAAAAAATGGTTAAATGAGAATTACCTCGTGGTTGTTGATAGATACGTTTTCTCAAATATAGCCTTTCAATGTGCAAAGCTTAAAAGTCAGGACGAAAAAAACAAATTAAGTGAATGGATTAAAGATCTGGAATACAATTATTATAAGATTCCTAAACCTGCTTTGAATATATTTTTAAATGTTCCTTTTGAGTTTACTTTGCAAAACCTTACAAATCAGAGAGGTGGATCTGATCGTGATTACCTGAAAGGAAAAGAAGATATTCACGAAAAAGATATCGATTTTCAGCGAAGGGTTCAGGAGGTTTACCTTTACGAGGCACAAACCGATAATTCGTTAAAAATTATTAATTGTACTGATGATAAAGGCCAAATGCCTTCGTCAGAAATTGTTTTCAACAAACTTATTACCCTGCTTAAATTAGAAAAAATAATCAGTTAAATATTTTAATTCATGAAATCCTTAAATACTATTAGCCGAATAATTGTTGGAGTCGTTTTTATATTCTCTGGATTTGTAAAGGGAATAGATCCATTTGGATCAACCTATAAGTTTATAGACTATTTTAATGCATTCAATTTATCTTTTTTAGAACCACTTAGTTTTCCGCTCGCGATCTTATTAAGCTCTCTCGAGTTTGTAATCGGGGTTGCAATCCTATTTTCTGCAAAAAAGCAACTTACAGCTTGGGTTGTACTTCTGTTTATGTTATTTTTTACAGCATTAACATTTATTCTGGCAATATTCAATCCGGTAACCGATTGTGGTTGTTTTGGTGATGCAATTATAATGACCAACTGGCAAACCTTTTACAAAAACATCGTTATCATGATTTTTACATTGATTGTTTTTGTTAACCGAAACCGTTTTTTAAGCCATTGGAGCAATTTAAGACAATGGACACTGATAATAATTGTTGGATTATTTATAATTTCTGTTTCAGGATTCTCATACAAACATCTGCCATTAATTGATTTCAGACCTTATTCGGTTGGAACCTATATTCCTGATAAAATGATTATTCCAGAAGGCGCTCCTGTGGCTGAGTATAAAACTACCTTGATATATGGTAAAGATGATAAAACAATTGAAGTAACTATTGACAATTTACCTGATTCTACCTGGCATTGGATAGAAACCAAACACACATTGGTTAAAGAAGGATATCAACCTCCTATTCATGATTTTACAATCCAATCGATGGACGGAAATGATTATACAGACTTGATTCTAAACGATGGTAAATTCACTTTTGTAATGATTGCTTATGATCTTAAAAAAACAAATCTAAAAAGCATTGAACGAATAAACGCATTGGCTGATTTTTGTAAAACATCAGGTAAGTACAATTTTATATGTTTAACATCCTCAGCGCAAGGCGAAATAGAGAGTTTTACAAATAAAACAAAAGCTACTTACCCATTTTTTAATACCGATGAAATTACATTAAAAACAATCATAAGGGCAAACCCGGGAATAATGTTATTACGTCGCGGGTGGATTATAAAAAAGTGGAATTCAAATGATTTACCATCAATTGAATCGCTGACTAATGATGTATTGAATAATCCAAAATACAAGCCAGCAATAAATGAGTCGGGCGAAGAAGAATTTAATGTTTAGTTCAAACACCTATAAAATTGTTTAAATTCTTACTAAAAAGGTTTTTATACGCAATTCTCATTATCTGGGGAGTAATAAGCGTTGTTTTCTTTTTGTTTACTGTTTTACCCGGCGATCCTGCAAAGATGATGCTCGGACAAAGAGCTGATCAATTTTCGGTTGAAGCAATAAAAAAGGAACTTGGCCTCGACAAGTCAGTATCTTTGCAATATATAAAATATCTAAACGACCTCTCTCCAATCTCAATTTATAATATATCAAATTCAACTAGTTATTTTTATCTCGATAAAACAAAGTACACCTCAGCTGTTCAACTCTTTAAAACAGGTAAAAACTCAGCTCTGGTTATTAAATACCCGTATTTACGAAGGTCGTATCAGAGTAAAAAACAAGTTTTGGAGATAATTTCTGAAACCTTACCCAATACTTTTTACCTGGCATTGGTTTCAATTATTTTTGCATCTTTTCTTGGTGTTTTTTTGGGCATCATTGCAGCCATAAAAAAAGATAGCTTATTTGATCGGCTTTCGCTTTTCTTTTCAGCCTTTGGTATGTCGTTACCCTCGTTTTTTGCAGCGATATTAATAGGTTGGATTTTTGCCTTTTTACTGGGTGATTTAACCGGTTTAAATTTAACTGGTAACTTATACGAGATTGATGATCTGGGCGAAGGATATCATTTACAACTTAAAAACATGATTCTGCCAGCCTTTACCCTAGGCATAAGGCCGCTTGCTATCGTAATTCAGCTATCACGAAACTCAATGCTCGAAGTACTTTCGCAAGATTATATTCGAACAGCCCGGGCAAAAGGTTTAAAATATTCCAGGGTGATATGGAAACATGCACTGAAAAATTCTTTAAATCCAGTAATTACAGCTATTTCAGGCTGGTTTGCTTCCTTAATGACCGGTGTTGTTTTTGTAGAGTATATTTTCGGATGGAAAGGCTTAGGATTTATAATCGTTGATTCATTGAATAATTACGATCTTCCGGTTGTTGTTGGTTGCGTATTAACAATCTCCATACTATTTATAATTATAAATACACTGGTTGATATTCTATATGCAATTCTCGATCCACGCATCAAATTAACCTAAAACAATTTCCTGTTTTTTTAAAAATATGCAGCTTTTGACCACATAATTTCTTATTTTTGGTTTACAATCCTATAAATCAAATCCAATGAGAAAAAAAATAGTAGCTGGTAACTGGAAAATGAATACCAACTTGCCAGATGGAAAAAAACTAATCAATGAAGTTATAAAAAACAATGATGTTCAAAAAGATGTATTATTAATTGTTTCACCACCATTTACGCATCTTTCTGAATTTTCAACCTTAATTAAAGGCTCAGAAATTAAATTGGCAGCACAGAACTGTTCTCAGTTTGAGCAGGGAGCATATACAGGTGAAATAACTCCATACATTCTTAAATCTGTTGGTGCCGAGTATGTTATTCTGGGTCATTCAGAACGTCGTGCTTATTTTTCAGAAACAGACTCAATAATTAATGCTAAAATTAAATTAACTCTTACACATGGATTAAAACCTATCGTATGTTGTGGTGAAGTACTCGATGAAAGAGAAAAAAACATTCATTTTGATGTGGTTGCCCGCCAGCTAAAAGGAATGTTTGATGGAATTAATGCAACACAATTTAAAGAAATAATTATTGCTTACGAACCTGTTTGGGCAATTGGCACAGGCAAAACGGCAAGTCCTGCACAGGCTCAGGAAATGCACGCGTTTATAAGAACGAATATCGAAAAAATCTATGGAGCAGAGCTAGCAAATAATACATCAATTTTATATGGAGGAAGCTGCAAACCATCAAATGCGAAGGAGTTATTTGCAAATGCTGATGTTGATGGAGGTCTTATAGGCGGAGCATCATTAGTTGCTTTGGATTTTATTCAGATTGCCAAATCATTTTAAAATAATCTAAATGGATTATATTGAACTAAAATGCATTATCTCGAATTGCGGTATAAGCGAAATTTCAGAGATATTGATTGCCGAATTAAACGAAATTGGTTTTGAAAGCTATACCGAATTTCAAAACGGAATAAATGCATATATTCCACAAAAGCTCTTCGATAACGAAAAAATAAAAAACTTACAGGTTAATTCTTTGCCCGATTGCGCAATAGAATATTCGTGGCAAATAATAAAAGCACAGAACTGGAATGCCATTTGGGAAAGTAATTTTGAACCCATTAGTATCGAAAACGAATGTTTTGTGCGTGCTCCATTTCATCAAAAACAAAATCAATATACTTACGACATTATTATTGAACCAAAAATGTCGTTTGGAACCGGTCATCACGAAACTACTTCGCTTATGCTCAAGGCTATGCTTTCAATGGATTTCAGAGATAAAATTGTACTTGATATGGGTTGTGGAACAGGAGTTTTAGCTATTCTTGCCTCACTTAAAAAAGCAAAAAATATTGTTGCTATCGATATTGATGATTGGGCTTTCGAAAATACAATCGAGAATATAGCTCGAAATAACTGTCATAATATCGAAACTTTTAAGGGTGATGCAGCTTTAATAAATCAAAAACTATTCGACATTATTATGGCTAATATCAATAGAAATATACTTTTAGAAGATATTAAACATTACTCAAAATCATTAAAGAGTAATGGTATTTTGCTGCTAAGCGGTATTTATGAGAACGACCTGGAGGTAATTATGAAAGAAACCGAAAATCAGCATTTAAAATTCGAAAGATATGATTCGAAAAATAACTGGGTAATGGCCATGTTTATTAAGATATAAGAATAACCATAAAATAAATTGCAATGAGAAGCAAAATCATTTTAGCCGCTTTTATACTGATTTTAATTCATCTATTTAATAATAAATCATATGGTCAGGAGTTAAAAGAATTTTCGAGCGATACCTTGCTTTTTATTGATCAATTTGAGTCGTTTATTGAAAAGAATATTTCTGATCCAGATAAAGAGAACCTCGAGCAATTTTTATTAAAATGGGAAACAAAAGTTATCGATGAAAGTGCCAGAGCCAGATTTATTGACATATCAAATATTCTTTTAAAACAAAAAGCACAGCGCAGCCCTCATTTTACTAAATATATTGAAGTAGTGCTGGCTTTTTATAGCTCCGAAAATAATCTTAAAAATTATGACCAATGGGAAAAAGGGGCTATTCAAATCTTAAATAGTCATAAATATCCTCTGGGTAAGCTTAATACCTATTTTGATCGATCAATTAGTTTGGTGAAAACAAAAACTCTTTATAGCTCTTATGCTACTGAATGGTTTGTAAGTAATGATAATTATAAAATAGTAGTTGATGAAACAATAAAAATTATTTTCGAAAAAACGAACCTTACCTGCAAAATAAAAAGGGATAGTATTATTATTTATGATACAAAAGGAGTCTTTTATCCTTTAACAAATAACTGGATTGGAAAGAATGGACTGGTTACCTGGGAACAAGCAGGTTATTCAAAAGACAGTATTTCTGCCAAACTTGGGACATTCCAGATAGATCTTACCAGATCTGGCTACGACGCTGACTCCGTGGTATTTACAAATAAACTATATTTCGATAAAACCATATTAGGTAAACTCTCCGATCAGGTGGTGCATATAGCAGGCCCTGAAAAGGCTATTTATCCGGAGTTTAATTCTTATCAAAAAAGATTTCAGATAAAAGATATTTTCCCTGGAATAAACTACGATGGAGGTTTTGCGATGAAAGGATCGAATCTTATGGGCTCGGGCATAAAAAATCAGGAAGCATTACTTTTTATAGATAAACACGAAAAAACCAAACTAACAGTGAAATCAGAAAATTTCATGTTTAAAAAAGATCGAGTGGTTTCAAATAATGCTCAGGTTAATATAAAATTTACCAACGATTCAATTTTTCACCCCGGATTAATGTTCACTTACCAAGAGAAAACTCAGGAAGTAACTCTAAATCCAACAGATCGAATAGTTTCTAAAAGTCCATACTTTAATTCGTACCACAATATTTTCATGAAATTTGACAGGCTCGTTTGGAAAACCAATACTGATAAAATCTATTTAACATCTTCAAGAGGCGCAGCTGTTGGAAATGCAATATTTACATCGGCAAACTTTTATAACCTGGTCGATTACGAAAACATACAAGCACGTGATTTAGAGCATCCGCTAATCTTAATTCGGAATTATGCACGCATGGTTAAATCAGATCAATTTAAAGCCGAAGGATTTGCTGACTACATGACCTATCCTATTCATCAGGTACGACAAATGCTTATGTTTGTAAGTATGGATGGGTTTATATTCTTCGATGTTGACAATGATTTGGTTAGCATAAACCAACGATTATATGACTACATTAACTCACGCATGGGGAAAATTGATTATGATGTAATAAGATTTACCTCCGAAACCCAAAGCTCAACGCATAATGCCATTTATGATATCGATTCGTTTAAGCTTGAAATAAATGGTGTACCACGAATATTTATATCTGATTCACAGAACGTAGCAATTTATCCAAAAAATCAAAAAATTACAATGACTAAAAACCGGGGATTCGACTTTGGCGGTATTATAAATGCAGGATTATTCACGTTTTATGGTAACGAATTTCATTTTGATTACGATACTTTTAAGATTACTTTAAATAATGTTGATTCGTTAAATATTAAAGTTCAGACAACAAAAACCGACTTGTATGGGAAATCAGTTCTTGCAGCAGTGCAGAATTCAATTAAGCTTATTTCGGGTAACTTATTAATTGATAAACCAGACAATAAATCAGGTTTAAAGAGCTATCCCGAATATCCCGTTTTTATAAGCTCTGAATATTCATTTGTTTTTTATAACGTAAATAATATTTGGGGAGGAGTTTATAAACCCGAAAACTTCTATTTTAAACTTGATCCGTTTGTTATTGATAGTTTGGATAATTTCTCAACTAAAAGTTTAAACTTTAAGGGAGAATTCTTTTCTGCAGGGATTTTTCCTCCATTTTATGATTCAATTTACACTCGTCCTGATTATTCCCTTGGTTTTAGGCGAAAAACTCCTGCTGAAGGATTTCCCCTTTACGATGGTAAAGGGAAATTTTATAACGATATTGATTTAAGCAATCAGGGTTTAAAAGGAAACGGAAAACTAGAATATCTCTCAAGTTCGGCAACATCCGATAGTATAGTTTTTTTTCCAGATTCCACAAAAATACATGCCCAGGATTTTACCATCGCCCAACGAACCACCGGAATTGAGTTTCCAAACGTAACCGCTTCGAATATTGACATAGAGTGGTTTCCGCACAAAGATGTTATGTATCTTGAGCAAACAAAAGAGCCATTTACTATTTTTAATGAAAAATACACCTACTCAGGAGATCTAAAATTACAACCAATAGGCTTAACCGGTAAAGGTTCTCTTGATATTGATAAAGCAGCTTTTACATCAAATCTTTTTTATTTCGATGCCATGGCATTTAATTCAGATACAACATCATTTAGCCTTAAATCGATCGATAAATCTGAATTTACTATGCAGGGTTCAAATTTAAATGTAAAGATAAATTTAACCAATCAGTTAGGAAAGTTTAAATCAAATTCGTGTTTTACTATCGTCGATTTTCCAAAGAATCTTTATAAAAGCTACCTCGATAGGTTTGATTGGAAAATAAACTTGGATGAAGTTCATATTGAATCATATCCCCAATCAGATTCTACGAAATGTCCTGATATTAATCAATTAAATAAACTTAGAGATGATAATTTGCCAGGAGCATTATATTTATCATATCATAAAGGACAGGATTCGTTGCGTTTCTCATCAGTTAAAGCTATTTACAAAGTTGCTGATAACTCAATTTTTGCCTCAGAGGTTGAATATATTAAAGTAGCCGATGCATCTATCTTCCCAAAAGATAAAGATGTTACAATTGGACTAACAGCTGAAATGAGTACATTAAATAAATCGGAAGTAATTGCGAATAATCAAACCAGGTATCATAAGATTTTTGATTCAAAGATAAATATTCGTGGTCGTAAGAATTATGCTGGTACTGGTGATTATAATTATATAGATGAGAACAAAAATATTCAGGTTATTCATTTCGCTGATATTCATATTGATACAACTCAACAAACTGTAGCAATTGGTAAAATTATTGCAGATGATAATTTTACACTAAGCCCGGTGTATGCCTATCAAGGTGATGTTCAATTAAATGCTGCCCAAAAATATTTAACTTTCAACGGAAGTGTTCAGTTAAAACAGAATTGCGAAAAGCTTCCTAAAGAGCTAGCTATGTTTGAAGCACAAATAAATCCAGATACTATTTATATTCCAGTAACTGAAAATACCAAAAGTTTATACGGCAGAGGATTATTTGCAGCAAGCTTTATAACGAAAGACTCATCGCATATTTATTCGTCCTTTTTAACCCGCCGTCGCGATCCAAACGATGAAGCTCTTGTAAGAGCTACCGGATTTCTATATTATAATAAAAACGCCGATAAATATATTATTGCCGAAAAACCTAAAATACATAATTCTGATACCATGGGTAGTTTGGTGAGTTTACATCCAAAATACTGCTTACTTCATGGCGAAGGGATGATAAATATGGGTATTGAACTAGGACAAGTTAAGCTATCGCCTGTTGGGTCTTTCAATCACGATCTGATTAAAAATGAATTAAAGTTTGAGTTAATTATTCCTGTCGATTTCTTTTTCTCAAATGCTGCTCTTGATACCATGATAAAAGATATTCAATCTCAATATCACGAATCATTTAGCATTACATCTAGATTTTTTACAAAAAATATGATCGAAAGATATGGCGAAGCAAATACCAACGAATTTAAAAACCAAAGTATGTTATTTGCATCTGAGGCAAAAATCCCTAAAGATTGCCAACATACTATTTTAATCGGTGAAACTAAATTAAAATGGCATACCGAAAATGGAATGTATTTGTCATATGGCAAAATTGGTATTTCGACCATAAATAATAAACCCATTAATAAATATGTTGATGGTTATTTTCAATTGCTAAAAAGAAGAAGTGGTGATTTGATGAAGATTTATATCAAACTTCCAAATAAAAATTATTATTATTTCACCTATTCAAGAGGTGTTATGCAAACCTTATCAAATAACCAAAAATTTGTGGATGCTATTCAATCGATTAAAAACAGTGCACGAAAACAAAAAACTGAACGTAACACAACTCCATATCGCTATATTATTGCTACTGAACAAAACTTGCAACAGTTCTTGCGCGATATTAGGCTATTTGAAGAAGCTCAGCAATTGAAAAATTCTGAACCTGAACAAAAAGAAATTGAAAATGCTGTACCAACAGATTCACTTACCATTGAACCTGAAATACCAGCCGATTCGATTCCTGAGAATGAACAAAATACGGAAAATGATGGTTTGTAATTACTAAAACCATTTATATGAAAGATGTTTGGAATTCGAGATATAGTGAACCCGATTTTATTTATGGCACAGAGCCCAATACCTATTTCAAAAACCACATAGAAAATTCCATCAAAGGAAATATATTATTACCTGCTGATGGTGAAGGTCGTAATTCGGTTTTTGCTGCAAAAAATGGATGGCAGGTTGATGCATTTGATTATAGCAGAAGTGCTCAAGATAAAGCTTTTATACTTGCTGAAAAACATCAAGTTTCAATTAATTATGTTGTATCAGATATTTTGGAATATGCTCCCAATAAAAACTACGATCTTATTGCTTTAATATATTTACATCTAATTCCAGAAGATAGAGCACAGTTTTTCAAAAAACTAAGCCAATGGCTTAAACCTGACGGCCATATTTTGTTTGAAGCATTTGCTAAAAATCAACTTAAAAATTCATCTGGTGGGCCAAAAGATCCTAAATTACTTTACGATTTATCAGAAATAAAAGATGATTTTAAGGATTTGAAAATTAAAGAAATCTGCGAAACAGAAATTATGTTGGATGAAGGAAAACTGCATCAGGGAAAAGCTAATGTAATTAGGCTGATTGCCCAAAAGATTTAGAATCTATCCATTTCCCATACCTCAAGATCTTTAATATCACTTCCATCAATTAGAAAACGAACAGCAGTTCTTTTTTTATGTAATCCCGACTTACCAGCAGCTCCTGGATTAATATGCAACAAATCAAATTTTTTGTCGAAAATGACTTTTAAAATATGCGAATGTCCACTGATAAAAAGCTTTGGTGTATTGACTTTAAAGATCTCAAGTATTTCTTTTTCGTATTTACCGGGATATCCACCAATATGAGTCATTAAAACACTAACTTCTTCGCATTTAAACGATTGAATTTTCGGATAAACAGTTCTTACATCTGTTCCATCAATATTGCCATAAACGGCTTTTAAAGGTTTATACAAGGCAATCTTATCAGCAGTCTCTATGTTGCCAATATCACCAGCATGCCATATTTCATCACAACTACTAAAAAATTGTAAAATCTTATCATCAATAAAACAATGAGTATCCGATAACAAACCAATTATTTTCATTCTAAAATTGCTATTATTCCTTAAATTTGTAATTGTATTAAAACAAAGATACATGCATTTATTTTATACACCCGATTTAAACGGTAAAAATTACACACTCGACGAAACTGAATCGAAGCACTGTACCCGTGTTTTGCGACTAACAAATCATGATATTATTCATTTAATTGATGGCAATGGAGGATTTTTTAAAGCACAGATTATTGATCCAAATCCCAAAAAATGTGTTGTTGAAATAATAGATTCAAAAAAAGAAGTTGGAAAAAGAAATCATTACTTACACATTGCCATTGCTCCTACAAAAAATATCGATCGGCTTGAATGGTTTGTCGAAAAAGCTACCGAAATAGGCATTGATGAAATTACTCCATTACTTTGCGAACATTCTGAACGTAGAGTAGTAAAAACAGATCGGTTAGAAAAAATTGCCATTTCGGCCATGAAACAATCCTTAAAGGCTTACAAACCAATAATTAACGAACTAACTCATATAAATGAATTAGTAAGCAAGGATTTTAATGGAGAGAAATTTATCGCACATTGCGAAGATAATCATAAGAATCTTTTAAAATCAGCATACACCCAATATAAAAACGCACTAATTCTGATAGGACCCGAAGGAGATTTCAGTTCGGAAGAAATAAAACTGGGACTAACCAACAAATTTCAGGAGATAAGTTTAGGAGAAAGCAGGCTCCGCACCGAAACAGCCGGTATTGTTGCCTGCCATACCATAAACCTGATCAACGATTAAGGGTCTCCTAGTTTGTAAAAAAATCAACAACATTGCCAAATTTATTACTTGCAGTTTTATAAAACTCGGTATAACTGCATTTCGAACAGGTTATCGATGTAAACCGTGCATTCTGAATATTAAACAACTTGGTAAATAGTGTGGTTGTTGTTCGTATTTCTCCGCTCTGGTATTGTCTGTTGCCACATTTGGGGCAAACATATTTGTAATTGTATTCCATAGTTTTATAATTATTAGTTTAAATTCGTTTTACTTATATATAAATTTCATTTAGTAATTCTCTGCCTTTATCAATAAATAACTCGAGCTTTTTTTCTTCTGTTACCCATGTATTAGTTCTTATTACAATAAAGTTATTCCCATTTAAAAAGGGTATATTACTTTCAGATTTTCTGATAGTTTCCAGCTCTAAAGGCTCAACTATTTTATTAATTTCAAGGAATTCCATTATAACTTTTGAATTAATAATATTCCTGTCAATTTTATTGTTCTCACCCCTTATAGTTACCTTTTTATCAATATAACTATCATTCGATTTAATTCTTTTTCTAAAATCAAACCAAAAACGTTTGGTTACTTTTATTTCATTGTTACATTCAGGTATTTTCTTAAAGAAACCTGAATAGTTAATTCCATTATAAGCTTTTGGTGAAAATGAATCAAAGAAAACAAAATACAATTCATTCGTGTTTTTCTCCAGTTCAAAAACAACATACTTGGTATTCATAAACCGATCAGTAGGAATAAGTGAAAAGTTTACCGTATTTGAGTTCGAATAACATTTTATTCCTCTTACATTTGCAAAATCTTCTAATATCTCAATTGAAGTTTTTTCCATTTTATTATTCTTAATTTTACTTACAGTTTAATCAATTTTAGCATTTCTTTGAGCTACTAGAGAAAATATTCGTTCACTAGTACGTTCTTTTATAATTTCATTTTTATTAAAACTTTCAACCTACCTATTAGCAATATTTATGATATAATATGCAAGTCCTTGAGCTTTCCAATCATGGTTTTATGTAGTTCAATCAACTCTAAAACTTCACTTTTGTCTGTAATCGTTCTGCTTATTGTAGATAGTAATTTTGCCTTTTTATTCTTCCTCTCTGTTTGATAAGAAACAGAATAAACATTGTGTTTTAACAGGCCCATAGTAATTTCTGAATTTAAAAAATTGATCGTTTTACCCGAATCCTTACTTTTTATCAGGTAACGATTATCAAACTTTTCATTTCCAATCTTAATATCGGTTAACCCGAAACGTTTTAACAGCTTATCAAACCCGTCTTCCCAACTTAAAACTAATTCATAATCAAGTATGCTATCAAAGTCTATTTCAAATTTTAATGGTCGTGTATCAGATTCTGAAAGTTTAATTAGGTAATTTTTATATGGAATACTAAGGCTGAGTTTCTCCGTTTCATTTCCGGAGTTGTGCACAATCTTAAAGTCACCATTAAGTTCTTTACCTATTTTACTCCAAATATCCCGCTTTGTTGAAACATCCTTGTAACCTAACGTTTGTGTTACAAAGGTTTGTTTTAAAATATTTTCGTTATCGTTCTTACTCATAATTTTTTTGTAAAAGATATTATTATTTCCAAAAACCTCAATTCCTCATTGGTTTCTTTAAATTGAAGCAATAGCTTATTTAAGTTGATTTTTAATCCAGTTAAGCATTTCATCCAGAGCTACTGGTGAAAATGTTTGCTCAATCTGGGCATATTCAGATGGTGCTCCTGTTATACACTCCTGAAATAAATGATTAAGTCCGGGAAGCTCTTTTGCAACTACATTTTTGTTGCCTCCCTCAAACAACCCTTTTTTAATAGCTTGCAGATTTTCTTTTGGTGGTACTTGTAAATCTTTTTCACCATTTAGGGCAAGAACCGGGCATTTTACATCTTTCAAAATCAGATAAGGATTATATTTTATAAAATATATCATCCATGGACTGGTAAGCTGATCAACCTGCATCTTAATATATTCATCTTCTGTTAATCCTGCAGGTTTTTCTGAATCAGGATTATTCTTCGAAACTTCTTTAATATATTCTGTTAGCTCTGATGCTAACTTTTCATTGTCGGTCGAATTCAGAACAATGTCAAAGGCTCCCTTATTAATCTTTCTGTTTTTACTTATTTCCTCTTCGCTTATTCCCATTGCTTTCGATATTAACTCTTGCTGCAAAAGCAACAATTCATTCCCAGGAATACCCGTTCCAGCAAGTAGAATAATGAAGGAAACATCTTTTGACCGAGCTGCAACAATTGGAGCAATAATTCCTCCTTCGCTATGACCAATCAATCCGATTTGTTTACTATTTATTTCTTTTCTTGATTTTAAATACTCTAGGGCAAACTCAACATCATCAGCAAAGTTCATGGAGGTGGCATTTTTTAAATCTCCCTCAGATTTGGCTGTACCTCTATCGTCAAATCGAAGAACAGCTATTCCATTGCGGGTAAGGAAATCGGCTATAATTAAAAATGGTTTGTGGCCAAAAATCTCTTCATTTCGATCTTGGGGTCCACTCCCACTAATAAGTACCACTGCCGGAAAGCTTCCTTCCTTTGCAGGCAACGTTAATGTTCCTGCTAAAAAGAAATGTTCGTTTTTGTTCTCAAATCTTATATTCTCCTCATAATAAGGATAAGGTTTTTTTGGATCTTGAACTTTAACCACGACCGGTTTTTCGATTATCTTCTGCGCCATATCCAGAGGGAAACTATACCCTCCCTGATTAAATGTACCTTTAAAAATAGTTGAGTCGATTAATTCTGCAGTATATTCAATGGCCGCAGATGCAATGGTAATCTTTAGCTTATTGTTTTCAAAGCTCACCGAAGTAACCGGAATTCCTTTTGCTCCTTGATCCGGACTATCCATTGTTGCTGATAATCCAGTTTCAGTTTTAGTAATATTAAATACAAGGCGCAATTTCATTCCCTGTATATCAAGCATTCCATTCCACTGCCCTTCAATATTTTGCCCAAAAACCATTGTTGAAGAAACAATAAAAAGAACTATTAATAAAATTTTATTTACCTGTTTCATTATATATTCAATTGTTTTATTAATTTATAGGATTGTCCGCTTTTATTCATAATTGTTGTTAATGATTTTCTTCATTTGCCCCGTCCCTAAAGGGTGTGAAGAAAATCAATTTGCACCCTTTAGGGGTTTGGGGCAAACAAATTGATTTTCAATTTATTTACATAATATTTATGACATAAAACGGACATTCAATTAATTTAATTACCTTTCTCAGGTTCATTTATATCGCTAGTGTCATTCTCATCAATCAAAGCATCAGTTTTTTTCAACCTGCCCGACTCTTTTAATG
The DNA here is from genome assembly GCA_050179935.1 of Bacteroidales bacterium. Lineage (GTDB taxonomy): Bacteria > Bacteroidota > Bacteroidia > Bacteroidales > UBA12077 > UBA12077. The sequence continues at coordinate 22,442 of JBFXEQ010000008.1, forward strand.
CTTTGGTGATAATCCACTCCAACTGGCCATTTGTACTTCGGAATTCATCCGCAGCCCATTTTTCAATAGCTTTAAGTTTTTCCGGATCGAGACGAAGTACAAAGGATTTTTTCTGCGACATATTTTTTAATGATTTAAAGTACCCGCATTAATTACTGGTCGGGCAGACTCATCAGAACACAAAACAACCATTAGATTACTTACCATTGCAGCTTTGGCTTCATGATCAAATTCTATAATGTTTTTGCCAGATAACTGGTCTAATGCCATTTCAACCATTCCTACAGCACCTTCAACAATTTTTGATCGAGCAGCTACAACAGCAGTTGCTTGCTGACGACGCAACATAGCACTTGCAATCTCTTCGGCATAGGCAATATAATTAATTCTTGCTTCAATAACATGTATACCTGCAATCTCCAACCTTTCTCTAATTTCTTTTTCCAATTCATGATTTACCTCTTCAACACCAGATCGAAGCGTAATCTCGGCTTCATGATCCTCAAAATTATCATAAGGATATTTTCCTGCAAGTTTTCTTAGTGCAGCTTCACTCTGAACAATAACAAAATGCTCGTATTCATCTACATCAAATGCTGCTTTATAAGTTTCTTCCACTTTCCAAACCAACACAACACCAATTTTTATCGGATTACCTACTTTATCATTAACCTTAATTGGGTTACTATCAAAATTTCTGGCCCTTAGCGAAATTTTTCGTTTTAGAAAGAAAGGATTCGTCCAGAAAAAACCATTTTGCTTAATAGTTCCTTTATACTCTCCAAATAAAACAAGTACTGAAGATTCATTTGGACTTACAATAACAAATCCAATACACAGAAATACTGCTAGTACAAATCCAATTATAAACCATGGACTTTGGTAGACTACTAATCCGGTTATAGTTGCCGCTAATATAACAAATACAACAAGTAGTATTAAATAACCAGAGGTTGCTAAAAATACTTTTTCGTTTTTCATAATGTGTAATTTTATTTATTTTAATATCATTTTGATACTACAATAATACTATAAAAAATTTTACAAGTCAATTTATTTGTAAAAAAAATATATAATTTAACTCAAAATATTCATTTCTATTAGTTTAGATTTCTTTATTGTAACAGTTTAAAGAAGGAAAATTCAATAAACTTAGTTTTTTAATACAAAAACGAAGATTAGAACTATTTTTCTATCTTCGTTAGTATCAAAATTTCGTAATGAAGCTGTTATCCCTATTGGCAATTAAGCAAAACGAAATAATAACTGTTTATTCTCTATTGTATTTTTCAAACCATGATTGTGTTGCCTAAAGTTTTTTGTGTCGAAATTGCAAACAAGGGCTTCTACTACAGTACGCCTATTTTCAATATTGCCACCATTATGATAAAAATGATCTTTTGTTACAATATTAAATTTATTCCAAAATTTGGTTATCATTTCATTTTCTCTCCAATCGTTATGATGCCAAGTTGAAAGAATAAACTTTGCTTTTGTATCAGATAGTAAATTAAATAAAAGCTCTTCATCTTGTTCTGACCAACCATTATAATAATCAACATTTCTTCCGTAATAAGGAGGATCACAGTAAATAATATCACTTTGTGTAGCAAGAGGAATTATTTCTGAAAATGATTTATTGTAAAACATCCAATCAGGTTCAGGTTGAATTATTTTTGAAACTAATAAAACTTGATTTGTTATTTTTGTTATATATGCTTGTGCAAACCTATCAGGTTTTTTACAAAAAGGTATATTCCAATTTCCTTTGCTTCCAAATCTCATCATTCCATTAAAGCCTGCACGAGAAAGAAAAATAAAATCATATGGTGAAAATTCACCACTATTAAATCGTGTCCGAACTTTTAAATAATGATCATATCCATTATTATCAGCTTTACTTAATATTGCTCCCTCCTTTTCAAGATATTGTTTCATTAATGGAGCATTTATAATTTTTTGTTGAATACCTTTATAGAAGTTTATAATATGAGGATTTGTGTCATTTAATATAGCTTTTTTGTAACCTGAATTAAAGGCAACCACACCTGTTCCTAAAAATGGTTCTATCCATCTACCGCTAACTTTCGGTGCTAAATCCATAATCCAAGGAACTAATTTAGTTTTAATACCTTGGCTTTTTATAGGAGGAACTATTACTTTCATTTTGTCTTCTTATTTGAAGAATTTAAAACAATTTTTTTCCATAAATCAATCCTCCCTTTAAATTCCAAAAAATCTTTTAGAGTTGTAATTTTAATATGTTCATTATTTTTTACCATGGTAGCAGTGCCATAATTAATCCAATACTCGTCAAACCACTCCTCTCCTAATTGGCTAAAAACACCTTTCTCATTCTTAAGGTCAGAAATATCAATTACTGAACCAATATTTGCTGTATTTCCAGAACCTTGTTTGTCACTAGCAATTTTCCATTTTTCTGCTGCAAAAAAATCAAAGTCTTTTATTACTGATGTTATTGATCTAAGATTATCAACAGTTGTTACTTCTCGTTGACCTACCCTCTTAATTGGTGTTTCATATTCTTCTAATAACTCCTTAACCTGATAGATTTCAGTTTCAGAAAGGCCATCACCCACGTCGGTTCTTGTATATATTATACCTAAACAGTAATGCCCTGTATACTGATTATAAGGAACTTGAATATTTTTATCCTTATCTCTTTCTTTAAAATAACTACCATGACTTCCTAATGTAAAACCAGCAGTATTATTATTTCTTCTAAATGTAGTCTTGATATCAAGAGCAAATTTCACTTCTTCATTATACTTGTTAACGAAAGTCAAATCAGGATACCAATTTTGCTTTTCTGCAAGTATTAATTTATAACCTATGCTATCAGCAAACTGAAGAATTTGCGGGAAAATATGTATTTCAAGAATTTTCGAAACAATTTTAGTGTCCGAAGAAATAGTATAAATATTCTTGTAAACATCAATAAATCCTTTTACAGACCAGTCACCATTGTCAGCAGAAACATATTTTTCCAGTTTATTAGCAAATGCATCAAGCTCTTGTTTAAACTCTGCTTTATATTTGTTTTTATCATCTTTTTTCATTGGATAAAGATAGAGAAAAAGTTTCAACTTTAGGATGACTAATTGTTGGTCTTTATAAGCATTTATAAATATATATTTATTGAGTTTTTCTTAATTTTTAAGAAAAAGGAGATAACAAATCATGCTATCTCCTTAATAAAAAAAGTTATATTAACTACTAACTTAAAATCAATGAATATAATCTTTCGCATAGCGCAGTATTTTTTCAACAGCTGCATGAGGTGGCGAAATACTTTTAATATTCAGTTCTTTAAGAACCTCTGAGAATTCGCTAAAAGAAAAATCGATTAATTCATTAACCTCCTTGTGTTTACCTTTTAAATTCTCATATAAATAAATCAGAGTAAAATTTTGATCCATAGGCATAATTCAAATTTTAGTGTTTAATTGAATAACGCCAGGATTTTTATTTTATTATAAAATTATGTGTTAAATTAATTACTTAACTACCTTATTTAATAGGTAAGGCTTAGTTTTTTCTCTTCCATTATTTTCCGCAGGTTTATTAATGCATACCTCATTCGGCCAAGTGCAGTATTAATACTTACATTCGTTTGATCAGCAATCTCTTTAAAGCTCAAATCAAGGTAATGTCGCATAATGATTACTTCTTTTTGTTCATCAGGAAGAAGATCAACCATTTTTCTTACATCTGTAGTAATCTGCTCTTGAATAATTGAATCTTCGATTGTAGCATCAGAAAAACGGGTAGAATTGAGAATTACTTTTTCATGCTCATCACACGAAAGCATTTTCATTTGTTTCTCTTTTCTAAAATGATCAATAATAAGGTTATGTGCAATTCTTACCACCCATGAGATAAATTTACCATTTTCCTGGTATCGGCCCTCATGTAATGATTTAATAACCTTAATAAATGTCTCCTGAAAAATATCCTCGGCAAGCTGGCCGTTTTTAACCATTAAAAAGATATAAGTATAAACTTTATCTTTATGGCGTTTAATAAGTAGTTCGAAACTGGATTGTTCTCCGTCTATGAACCTTTTAACTAGTTCATGATCGGAATACTTTGAAGCTTCCAAAATAACCTCCTTTTGTTTAATTTAAAAAGAGTAGAAGTTCAATCGATAAACAATCCTCCAGATTTGGTTAGTAAATAATTGTGTATTTTTGTGCAATTAAACAAAAAAATATTGTTATTTCAAATATTTAAACTGAAAGTTAATACTTTTTAGTGATTTATTCAACAATTATGCCAAAAACAGATCAATATATTCATATTAAGGGAGCTAATGTTCATAATTTGAAAAATATTAGCTTAAAGATTCAACGAAATAAATTTATTGTAATCACAGGAGTTTCCGGATCGGGAAAATCGTCACTTGCATTTGATACAATTTATGCCGAAGGACAGCGAAGATACGTTGAAAGTCTCTCTTCGTATGCAAGACAATTTTTAGGTAAAATTAACAAGCCTGATGTTGAGTTTATCCACGGAATTCCGCCTGCAATAGCGATTGAACAAAAGGTTAATACAAGAAATCCAAGATCAACTGTTGGTACATCAACCGAAATTTATGATTACCTAAAACTTTTATTTGCACGTATTGGTAAAACCTATTCGCCCGTTTCAAATAAAATTGTTCAGCGTCATTCAGTAACTGATGTAATTAATCACATTATATCATTCGAAAAAAACACAAAAACGCTGATTTTAACTCCTTATATTCAGCAAAAGGATAAAACCCTTCATCAGCAACTAACCTTGCTATTAAACGAAGGAATAACGCGTATTGAACAAGATAATGAAACCTTTAAAATTAACGATGTTATAACAAATGATCAAAGTTTTAAAGTGAAAAAAGCGTTTAATATTGTTATCGACAGGATTGTAGTAAAAACAGATGAGGATTCAATGGGTCGTATGGCCGATTCTGTTCAGATTGCATTCACTGAAGGCAAAGGATATTGTATAATTAAATCATTTGTTGATGATAAAATTATCACCGAAAACTTTTCGAATAAATTCGAAGCAGATGGATTGGAATTCGAAGAACCTACAGTTCACACCTTTAGCTTCAATAACCTGGTAGGTGCTTGTCCACGATGCGAAGGCTATGGTAAAATAATCGGAATTGATGAAGATCTTGTAATACCCAATAAAACACTTTCAATTTATCAGGAAGCAATTGCATGTTGGCGTGGTGAAAAGATGCAGGAATGGAATCAAAAACTGATATATAATGCCGATAAGTTTAACTTTCCTATTCATAAACCTGTTTCCGAATTAACTGATGATCAAAAAAGCTTACTTTGGACAGGTAATAAGTATTTCGAAGGATTAAACACTTTTTTTGAATATCTCGAAACACAAAAATACAAAATTCAATACAGGGTAATGCTTTCAAGATACAGGGGTAAAACAGATTGCCCCGATTGTCGCGGAACAAGGTTAAAAAAAGAAGCATCATTTGTTAAAATTGGTAATAAATCTTTGCAGGATCTAGTCTTAATGCCTATAGATGAATTGCAAACATTTTTTAAAAACCTGCAACTTTCAGATTTTGATATAACAGTCTCCAAAAGAATTTTGGTGGAGATAAATAATCGCATCGACTTTTTAATGAATGTTGGATTAAGCTACCTTACATTAAACCGTTTATCATCAACTCTCTCGGGAGGTGAATCACAACGAATAAACCTGGCTACCTCATTGGGTAGTAGCCTTGTAGGATCACTCTACATTTTGGATGAACCAAGTATAGGACTTCATCCTAGAGATAACAACAAACTTATACATGTATTAAAACAGTTACAACGAGTTGGCAACACAGTAATTGTAGTTGAGCATGATGAAGAAATTATAAGATCAGCAGATGAAATCATTGATATTGGTCTGCTAGCTGGAAGACTTGGAGGTGAAATTATCTTTCAGGGTAATCATAAAGAAATTCTTTTAAGTGACCAAAGTCTTACAGCAAGATATTTAACCGGCAAAGAACAAATTAAAAAACCTCTGAGCAGAAGAAAATGGAATAATTATATTCAAATTAAAGGTGCACGAGAAAATAACCTTAAAAATATCGATGTAAAGTTTCCTTTAAATACACTCACTGTAATTACCGGAGTAAGTGGTTCGGGTAAATCATCTTTAGTTAAAAACATTTTATATCCCGCTCTAAGTAAACGACTACTTAGCTTAGGCGAAAAAACCGGAAAATTCGAAGAACTTTCAGGAGACATTCATCTGTTAAAAAATATTGAGTTTGTTGATCAGAATCCTATAGGAAAATCATCGCGTTCGAATCCAGTAACCTATCTTAAAGCTTATGATGAAATAAGGAAACTTTTTGCCGATCAGCAGGCAGCCAAAATAAACAACTTAAAAGGATCACACTTTTCGTTTAATATTGATGGCGGCAGATGTGAAGAATGTCAGGGAGAAGGATTTATTAAAGTTGAAATGCAATTCATGGCCGATGTCACATTGGTTTGTGAAACATGTAATGGAAAAAGATTTAAAGATATTGTACTTGATGTTCGATATAAAAATAAAAACATTTATGATATTCTTGAGTTAACTGTTGATGAAGCCATTGATTTTTTTAGCCAAAGCAAAGATTCTACAGAACGTAAAATTGTGGATAAACTGCAACCCCTAGCTGAAGTAGGACTAGGATATATTAAGCTTGGTCAATCTTCTAGCACATTAAGTGGTGGTGAAAGTCAGCGCGTTAAACTTGCTTCATTTTTAAGTAAAGAATCTGAAAACAAACACACCTTATTTGTTTTTGATGAACCCACAACAGGCCTGCACTTTCATGATATTAAAAAATTGTTGGATGCATTTAATGCGTTAATTGCCAGAGGAAATAGTATTATAATTATTGAACACAACTTAGATATTATTAAAGCTGCTGATTGGATTATTGATCTAGGTCCCGAAGGCGGTAAAGATGGTGGAAGGATCGTTTTTGAAGGAAAACCAGAAGATATAATTCATTGCAAAGAATCATATACAGGTAATTTTTTAAAAGATAAAATGTAATAGAAAGTTGGGAATTTTTATAAAAATTAGTGCTCTTCAATAAAACGCAACTAGAATAAAATAAAAAAAGAGGCTTAAAAATAGCCTCTTTTTATTTTGAAATATAACCTCTGCTAATTTTCTTTAATACCAAATAAAATTGCAACACAACCACTTAAAAGTTCTTCAGAAGCACCTTCGGTACCTTTAACTCTTAATGAAATAATAAGTTGCTGACTGGCTTCTAATTTAAAATCCCACATTTTTGAATAGTTGAACTTTCTATTATCGTACAATACATTTCGGTTAACATCCAATACCTGAAATTCAATATCTGGCAAAGCATCAGATCCACAAATATAAATTCGATAATTTTGCCCTGCATAAAACGTTTTGTATAATTCAGCATCTTCCCCCTCGGTTAAAATGGCTGCATTAAAATTGCCATCATGAATATAAGGTGTTAATTCAGCTTTACATACCTTTTTGGCAAAACTTTTACATTGCGCATTACCTATTGATGGTACAAGTGCTATTATTGTCAAAATAATTAATACCTGAAATATTTTTTTCATAGCAGAGGAAATTTATAATGTATAATTATTTCGGATTACTTTAATCTTTTCTTTTAGTTCATTAAATGTTCTAGGACTCATAGAAACATTTGTTTTTGACTTAAGTGTAGTTATGTTGGTTTTAGTGTCAGTTACAGGTTCTATTTTTGAGGTAGATATTTCAATTTTATCGAAAATTGCTTTCAACTCTTCTACATCAGTAATAATAGATTTAACGTCTTCATTATCAGCATTCTGATCTAAAAGATTAAAAACAGTATTTAAAGTTAATTTTTGATCAATTATACGGTTAACTAGCTCGTTATTATTTAAATCAACATCAGATTCGACAAGGTTAATAGCGATATGAAGTCCTTCGACCCATCCTCCAACTAAAACAATAGTAGATAATGCTTGTCTATCGTTCTCTTCGAAAAATGAACTAGAGTTCATTATGGTTTCAGAAATAATATCCATTATAACATCTCTGTTATTAACATTCGCTTCTAAACGTGCAATTATTTCATCGTCAATGGCATTAAGAATACCAAGGCCTTCAGCCATTTTCTTTGAAGCATTCATGTAATTAATGGTAGCTTGTGTCTGATCAAAAAGGCTGGCATAACTTAAGTCGGTGGTATAAATACCTAAATTGAGCGCCATGCTTTTATTGGTAACATACTTGGTTACATTACCTGTTGCATTAAGAAGTTCCTCATTATACTTTGCACCGGCCTGTTTCAAAATCATGGCTGTTTCGAGTGGTGATGGTAACGAGTAGAAAATCTCTTTAACTGCTTTTACATCTTTAACGAGTTGCTCATCAATTTCTACTGAATCAAGAGTAACCATATCATCTGATTCGGATTTTTTCTGTTTATCAGAAGAACAGCTTGCAGCAAATAAAATCAGAAGTAAAATTGCCAGAAGACTTGAAACTTTTTGAGGTATTTTTTTAATATTCATAATGAACTGTTTTATTAATTGTTACCAATTTAAAACATTTTTTAGTAAAATTAACATTTTTTTTTAAAAAACAAAATATAAAATTATTAGCAATCTTTCGTTAATCAACACTTTTTAAATTAACTTAAATATTAATTTATTTTTTTTGTCCCTAATTGACCCAACTAATTTAGAAAATTTAATTCTGAATTACCAATATTTATCATGTTTTATTCTACTTTTGCAGTCAAGTATTTTACGGATAAGCCGAAATTGAACATAAACTGATTAGAATCGATGACAAACAAAGAACTTATACGCGATCTAAATTCCAAAAATAATACAGTTATTAACAAAGCGCTTGACTTTGTTTCTGAAAATGGTAATCCTACAATAATACCAGAGCTAATAAATCTATTGGCTGAAAATAAGAATCAGGAGATTAAAGATAAAATCATATCAATTTTTGAGAACCTTCATGATCAAAACTCACTTCCTTATTTGGTAACAGCTTTATCAGAAAAAAAACACATATCGATTAGAGCTATTTTGGTTGCTACTTGTTGGAAAAACAATATCAATTTTGACAATAGCATTGAACTATTTACTGATTTATTTATTGATGGTGATTTTTCAGAAGCCTTCGATGCATTTACCGTTATTGATGCTATGCAATTGGTTGCTGATGATAGTGCAGCGATTTGTATAAATAAACTAAAGAATTACTACGAAAAAGCAGACGAACTTAAGAAATCAATTATTGGCGAGTTAATAAAAATAATTCAGAATCATAGAAAAAACCCCGCTAAGTAAGCGGGATTTTTGCCTATTGGATACTTGAGAAATACTTCATAAACTGCGATCGTTCATAGATTTGTGGATCTTCAATTTTACTAAAACTCATTTTACCTCTGAATTCACTTATTGATTTGTATCCATTTTTACTCATCCAGGCTTCAACCTCTTTTATCATTGTTTCCAGATAATCAATTCCATTTTTATATAATGTTGAACAAACCTGAACCGCAGTTGCACCAGCCAATATCTGCTTAATTACAGCACTACCATCATGCACACCTGTCGATGCAGCAATATCAACTTTTGCAACAGTTGATGAAACAATACCTACCCAACGTAGCGAATATCTTAAATCTGCCGGAGAACTAAAAACATCAGCTGAAGTAAATTTCATAGTATTAATATCAATATCGGGTGAATATAATCGATTAAACAAAACAACACCAGGTACATGAAGCTTTTGAACCAACCCAACAAGGTTTGAGAAATAAAAACTAAGTTTAAATGCAAACGGAATGGTTAGTATTTTTTTCAGTTTCTCGGCTAGTTCCAGATAAATACCTTCATATTTTTCGGATGACACATTTCGATCGATAGGCAAAACATATACATTAACCTCTAAAGCATCGGCTCCGGCAAGTTCTATCTTCTTTGCAAAATCAATCCAATCTTTTGATGTAACACAATTAATACTTGCGATAACTGGAATTGATACAGCTGCTTTAGCTTCTTTAATTAAATCAAGGTATTCCTGAACACTATTATTTTTTAGGTAATAGTTTATATAATCAGCAGCTTCGGGATAATCGGAATGAGTACCCAGTTTTTCTGCATCCATCCTTATTTGCTCTTCGAATAACGATTTTAATACAACTGCTCCAGCACCCTTAGTCTCGAGTTTTTTAATTTTCTCGACACTATTGGTTAATCCTGAACTCCCAACTATAATTGGATTCTTTAATTTCAGTCCGAGGTAAGTGGTTTCTAGTTTGTTCATAGTTACTATTTTAAATTGTTATCTTATATTATCTTTCACCAAAAATTAAACTTCCAATCCGAACCATAGTTGCTCCTTCTTCAATTGCTATTTTATAATCTCCCGACATACCCATGGATATTTCTTTAAAATCTTGTTTTTGCAGAAAGTAAGTATTTTTTAACTGATTAAATATATGAACTAATTCTTTGAATTCAGCACGAACAACCTGGGTATTTTCTGTAAAAGTAGCCATTCCCATAACACCCACAATATTAACATTTTGCAGTAATAAAAATTCCGATGAACTAAGCATCTCAGTTGCTTCAATTAAATCGAATCCAAATTTAGTTTCTTCTTTGGCAATATGAAACTGCAACAGACAATTTATAACTCGATTGTTTTTATTTGCCTCCTTGCTGATAACCTGAAGTAATTTAAAACTATCAACACCATGAATGAGATAAACAAATGGAGTAATATATTTTACTTTATTTGTCTGCAAATGGCCAATCATATGCCATTCAATATCTTTTGGAAGAGCACTATACTTCTCTGTAAGTTCTTGCGGTCGATTCTCTCCAAAAATTTTATATCCTGAATTGTAAATTTCTAAAATTTGTTCTATCGGTTTAGTTTTAGAAACAGCAATAAGTTTAACACTCTTAGGTATTTCACTTATTATATTTTGGAGATTCTCAGCAATACTCATAAAATCTAATCCTATAAATTAATTAAAACCAAAAGTACAAAAACAAAGAATCAAAAAAAATAGGGATTGAAAAATCAATCCCTATCAATTTATGTAAAAATCATTAATTAAATCTTATGTATAACAAGTCCGCTTCTTAATTTTGGTTCAAACCAGGTAGTTTTTGGAGGCATGATATTTCCGCTATCAGCTATATCAATTAATTGTTTCATTGATACAGGATATAACGCAAACGCTACTTTCATATCGCCGCTATCAACACGTTTTTTAAGTTCACCTAACCCACGAATACCACCAACAAAATCAATACGTTTTGATGTACGTAAATCACTTATTCCTAACACTTTATCAAGCACCAGGTTTGATAAAACCGTTACATCAAGAACCCCAATTGGATCGTTATCATTATAGGTACCGGGCTTTGCATTTAGTTTATACCATTTACCACCTAAATACATACTAAACTCGTGCAATTTAGATGGTTTATAAATTTCTGAACCCATTAAAGAAAGGTCGAAAGAAACTTTTAATCGTTCAATTAATTGTTCTTCTGATAATCCATTCAGATCCTTTACTGTACGATTGTAATCAATAATATTTAACTGATTATCAGGAAAATGAACTGCCATAAAGAAATTATATTCTTCGTTCCCTGTATGTTTTGGGTTTTTAGATTTTCTCTCTATTCCTATTCTTGCAGCAGCAGCAGTTCTATGGTGACCATCAGCTACGTATGTAAAAGGAACTTTGGTTGCAAATAAATCCTCAAGTTTTTTATTTGTTTTAAGATCATTTACTGGCCAAAAATGATGACCAAATCCATCTTCGGCAACAAAGTCATATTCAGCTTTTTCTTTTTTGACAATATTCTCAACTATTGCATCAATCTCGGGAACAGCACGGTATGAAAAGAAAACCGGTTCTATATTTGCATTTGTATATCGAGTAAGAATCATACGGTCCTCTTCTTTATCAGGACGAGTTAATTCGTGTTTTTTAATTATTCCGTTATGATAATCATCACAAGCAGCACAACCTACAATTCCATATTGTGTTCGGCCATTCATGGTTTGTGCATAAATATAAAATTTAGCTTCTTTATCCTCAACCAACCATCCTTTTTGTTGAAACATGTTGAAATTGTCAACAGCTTTATTATAAACAGTTTCAGAATGAACATCTGTCCCAGCAGGGCAATCTATCTCAGCTTTAGTGATATGTAATAAAGAACAATCTTTTCCTTTAGCCATTACAGCAGCCTCATCACTATTCATCACATCATAAGGCAAACATGCCAAATCTTTTGAAATCTCCTTTGGAGGTCGTAATCCTTTAAATGGTTTTACTATTGCCATTGTATTTAAGTTTAATGTTTTATGTTAAAAGTTAAAAGTTGAAGGTTGAAAGTTAAAAGAGGAATGTAGAAAGTTAATAATCTTACTAACATTTTCTAATTTCATTTTAAGAACCTTTAACTTGTAACCTTTAACTTTGAACTAAATTTATTTATTTACTTTAAAACGAATATCACCCTTTTCGAAGAAATCAACTATTTGTTTTGCAGCAGCAATACCTGCATTAATATTAGCTTCTTCGGTCTGAGCACCCATTTTCTTTGGTGTAAAATAGAATCGTCCTTTGTATTTTTCTTCGAACACTGCTTTACAATCTGGCTCGATATCAGACACATACTGAAAATCTGATCTTTCTTCCATTAACTTAAGAAGTTCATCCTCGTTAATAACCTCTTTTCGGGCAGTATTAACTAATACAGCTCCTTTTGGCATTGATGAAAGAAGGGCATGATTAATTGATTTTTTTGTTTTATCATTTGCAGGAATATGCAATGAGATATATTGGCAATTTTTATATAGTTCTTCAACTGTAGCAACTACTTTAACGCCATCTTTTTCGATATCGGCTTTATTAACAAATGGATCGAAAGCAAATACTTCCATTCCGAAACCTTTGGCAATTTTGGCAACCAATTTACCAACATTTCCATATGCATGAATACCCAGTTTTTTCCCTGATAATTCGGTTCCTGAGCCACCATTAAATTGCTTACGTGCTTGATAAACCATCATTCCTAATGCTAATTCGGCAACTGCATTTGAGTTCTGGCCTGGAGTATTCATAGCAACTACCCCTTTTGCTGTACATGCAGCAAGGTCAATATTATCGTAACCTGCACCTGCACGAACAACAATTTTAAGATTTTTGCCAGCTTCGATAACTTCTTTATCAGCTTTATCACTTCGGATTATAACTGCATCAACATCGGCAACAGCTTTTACAAAGTCAGATTGAGCGGTATATTTTTCTAATAAAACAAGCTGATAGCCTGCTTTTTCGACAACTTGTCTTATTCCGTCCACTGCTACTTTAGCAAATGGTTTATCGGTTGCAACTAGTACTTTTTTCATGATTGTTAGTTTAAAGTTAAAGGTTTAAGGTTAAAGGTTATGATTAAGTTAAAAGTTAAAGACTTAATTATTAATATGCTTTTCAAGATACTTAATTAAAGAAGAAATCATTTTGGCTAATTCTGTGCACTTATCTTTGTGAATTAAAAATAAATCTTTATCAATGTAACCAAATCGATCCATTAAATAGAGCATGTTTCTTAATTCGCCCAGAGATCCTTTAGCAATGAATAAAAATTTGACAAATTGTTTATTACTTCCATATTCAAATCCTTCAGAAATATTATTCGATACAGAAATAGCAGCTCTTTTTATTTGATCACAAAATGGGTAATCTTTTGAAACCGGGCCATTTTTTATTAAAGCATAAAAGTCGAAGGCAAGATCGATTGATTTTTTCCAAATCTCAAGGTCTTCAAAACTTGTCGCTTTTGCCATCGACTTTTAACTTTTAACTTTTAACCTATAACCAGATTGTTACGCATTTTTAGCTTCGTATTCTTTCATAGCATTCACTAATGCCTGAACATCTTCCATTGAACAAGCGTTGTAAGTAGAAGCACGGAATCCACCAACAGAACGGTGACCTTTAATTCCAATACAGTTTTTAGATTTTGCAAAAGCAATAAAATCTTCTTCTTTGTCTTTATACTGATCTTTCATAACGAATACAATATTCATACGCGAACGATCTTCTTTAACAACAGGACATACAAACATTTTACTGTTATCAATTGCACCATATAAAAGATTTGCTCTATCGCTAGCTAGTTTATCCATTGCCTTAACACCACCCAATGATTTAACCCATTTTAAAGTTTCGCGAACAGTAAAAATATTAACACAAGGAGGAGTATTGTACATTGAACCACCATCAACATGTGTTTTATATTGAAGCATCGTTGGGATTTTGCGATCAGCAACCACATTATTTAAATATTCATTTTTAATGATTACAAACGTAACACCGGCTGGGCCTAAGTTTTTCTGAGCACCACCATAAATCATCACATATTTTGAAACATCGATTGGACGACTTAAGAAATCGGATGATACATCGGCGATAAGTGGTTTACCAAAGCTATAATCTTCGAAAATCTCAGTACCACGAATTGTATTGTTTGTAGTAATATGAACGTAATCAACATCGGCGGGGATATTATAACCTTTAGGAATGTATGTAAACTTTTTATCTTCAGAAGAAACGACTTCAACTTCGCCCCATAATTTTGCTTCTTTTATGGCTGCTGTTGACCATGTGCCTGTATTGAGGTAAAAAGCTTTCTTTTTTAAGAAATTATAAGGGATCATACAGAATTGCATGCTTGCTCCTCCTCCTAAAAACAATACAGAATATCCTTCAGGAATATTCAACAATTCTTTCATTAAAGCTACTGTTTCGTTTAATATAGCTTCAAAATCTTTACTACGATGTGAAACTTCGAGAATTGACTGACCAATTCCGTTAAGATCCAGAACTGCTTCTGCTGTGTTTTTTAAAGCAGGATCAGATAATTTACATGGACCAGCATTAAAAATATGTTTTCTCATAATAATATGGTTTTAAAATTTGTTAACTATTATTGAATTTGATTGCAAGATGCAAAATTATTCTTGATTAAAAATATCAAAAGATATGATGTGAAACATCTTTTAAGAAATAGTAAAGGTACACAATCTAAAAATGATTAAAAAATCTAAATCGTTTTACTTTAAGATTAGGCAGTTATCAATATACATAGGAATTACATCAGTAATATCCAAGGTCAGGCAATATCTTATTATTTCAACCATTCCAAGATTCTCCAGTCTTTTATACTGGAATGATTTTTTTAAGTAATTTTCTAAGTTGGATTTTGCAAAATTCCAATTATCCATTGAACTTGTGGCTGCATCGTTATGCAAACAAAACCTCTGCGATTTAACCAGTTTTTCGGATAAAGCCCCAGCAAAAATCATATCTTCTAAACAAAAATCACCTTCCCAACCTGAACATAATATAATAATATCTTTATCAAGTTTAATAAGGTAATTGGCTATTGCGGATATATTTAAAAATGAGGCTGTTAACACAACATCATTTTTGTTGCATAAATTAATGGTTTGAGTTCCATTGGTGGTGCTGTAAACAATGGTTTTATCTTTTATTTTTTCGGCTAAAAACTCAAAAGGAGAATTTCCAAAATCGGCAAAATCGATTTTCTTTCCGTTACGTTCTGCAGCAACAAGAAATCCTTTTTTCTTATATTCTTTTGCAATTTCGAGGCTTTCGACTGGTATTACTTTAGATGCACCATTCATTAACATTGTACATATTATGGATGTTGCTCTGAATATATCAACAATGACAATTGCTTTGCCCTGATGATCAAATGATTTAAATAAAGATGGTACAATGCAAACTTCAATTGTATTCATGGTTCAAATCTAATTAAACTCTTTTCAGTTACACAGAGTAAAAATGAATTAGAAGGAGTTTCACAGAGAATAAAAAATTTCTCTTTTTTCTCATGGGTTTCTCTTTCTTTCTCTGTGTAACAATATTTCGGGAAACAATAATCAAATTTAGCAAAAATCAGTATGCAATAGAACTTATATTACTAAACTAATGTGAATTAAAAACCCCACTCAATTGAGCAGGGTCATAATTTAGAATCATTTTTTATTTTTTCTCATGAAAAGGTGGACGGGTAACTACAGCTTTAAGTTTTTTATCGCGAATACCGATAAAAATTTCAGTTCCTTCTTTCCAGAATCCTTTTTTAAGATAAGCCATTCCAACGCCTTGTTTTAAGATTGGGGACATGGTTCCTGAAGTAATTTCGCCTATTTCATTATCCTGAGCATCATAAACTTTGTAATGCTGACGAGGAATACCTCTATCAATCATGATGAATCCTTTTAAACGATCACCTGAATTTTCGTTTTTAATTTTCTCCCACTTTTCACGATCAATAAAATCATTTCCGTCAACAAATTTGGTAATCCAACCTAAACCAGCTTCAATAGCAGATGTTTGGTCGTTAATATCGTTACCATATAAACAAAAACCTGATTCAAGTCGTAAAGTATCGCGAGCGCCTAAACCAATTGGTTTAATTCCGAATTCAGCACCAGCTTCAAAAACTGCTTTCCATAGTTTATCGGCATCTTTATTATCGATATAGATTTCGCAACCTCCTGAACCTGTATAACCAGTAGTTGAGAAAAGTACATCTTTAATTCCGGCAAAGTCGCAAACCTGGAATGTATAATATTCCATATCAACAACATTTGCTTTAGTAAGCTTTTGCATAGCTTTTAAAGCAAGCGGTCCTTGAATTGCAAGTTGGGCTGTTTTATCAGATGCATTAACAACATCTTTGCCAACCTCAAGTCCCATTTCTTTTGCATGCTTTGTAACCCACGCCCAGTCTTTATCAATATTAGCAGCATTCACAACTAATAAATATTTCTGGTCATCAAATTTGTAAACTAACAGGTCGTCAACAATACCACCTTTTCCGTTAGGAAAACATGAATACTGAACTTTACCATTAAATAATTCAGCTACATTATTCGAAGTAACTTTCTGCACCAAAGCGAACGCTTTTGGACCAGTGATCCAGAATTCGCCCATATGTGAAACATCAAAAACACCAACTTTTTCGCGAACAGTCATGTGTTCGTCGTTTATTCCACTATATTCAATTGGCATATTGTAACCTGCAAATTCATGCATTTTTGCTCCCAGTTCAATATGATACTTTGTAAATGCTGTACTTTTCATTATATGATAATTTAGAAGATTTTATAAATGTGCCACAAAGCTACTATTTTTTAAAAATAAAAATTATGTTTTACATACAATAATTATTAAATGAAAGGGCAACATTTTAAGTTACCCTTTGATATTATTAAGATTGCAAATAAGCTTTACTTACTAAGAACTTTAAACTCAACCCTTCGGTTTTGTGCACGACCATCAGGAGTAGAATTATCAGCAACCGGCTGATTAAATGAATAGCCTTTGTATTCCAATCTTGATTTTTCTATTCCTCTGCCAATGAGGTATTCAACTACGCTTTTTGCTCTTGATTCTGATAATTTAAGGTTTGCCTGATATCCACCAATATTATCAGTATGTCCAGAAATTTCGAGGCGAATTGTGGTATTATCTGTTAAAAGTTTAAGAACACGTTCCAATTCGGCATATGACTCAGATTTTAGAGTAGCTTTGTTGGTTTCGAAGAAAATATTATTTAAAATAACTTTTGCTCCAACTTCAACTTTATCGAGTTGAAAGTTAGCTTGAATTTTACTCTCTACAATTTTCTTATCTATTAAAGAAACCAGCTTTACATAAAATAAATAATCTTTTGCAGTTATTTCAACACCATAATCTTTATGTTGATTAATTTTAACCTTATAATTTCCCAAAGAATCAGATATACCTGTAGCTATAATTTTACTCTGTTCCATATCAATCACTTCTATTTTGGCTGAGATTGGATTACCTGATTTTGAATCAGTAATCAAACCAACCATATAAAGTGCTGTATCCATTTTTAGTTCTAATGGTTTGGAATAAAACAAATAATAATCTGGTTTATAATTCCATGCAAGCAATTCACTCCTTGTACCCATTTTAAGCTCTTTTTCTTCACCCAGAAAAACTATTTTATAAATATCCAGAGCACCAACACCATTTTCGCGAATTGAAGAATAATAAGCTTGTTTTTCGTTTTCTTCAATCTTAAAGAAAACTTCGTCATTTGGTGTATTTATAGGGTAACCAAGATTTTTTGGTTCACCCCAATTCCCTTCTGAATCTTTTTCTGAAACAAAAACATCGTATCCACCCATTGAATTATGGCCTTTGGAGCTAAAATAAAGTTTGTCGCCTTTAGGACTAAGAAAAACACCCTCTTCATTAAACTGTGTATTAATTTTTGGTCCAAGGTTAAATGGTTCCGACCACTTTTCGTTTTCATTTAGCACACAATAATAAATATCCATACCTCCTAGAGTTGATTCGTACCTGTCGGAAACGATATACATTTCTCTTCCATCCTTACTAATAGACATTGTAGTTTCGGCATACTTACTCGATATTTTACCTGGAACTTTACCAGGTGATTTCCAGCCACCTTCTTTTAGCTCGCTAACAAGAATATCACCACCATCTTCTTTACCGTTATAAACAAAGATTTTATTACCATCAGCAGAGAATGCAAGCACAGACTCATTATTTTTTGAGTCGATTCTATCCTCAACTAATTTGGCAGATAACCAGATGTCCGAGCTTTGTTCTGAAACAAAAATATTCTCAAAATATTTATAATCCTCGTCATATCTCTTATCCTTTTCTTCTATTGGTCTTCTTGAGGTAAAATACAATTGATTTTGGTTTGGATGTAACACAGGATTATAATCATCATATTTAGAATTAACTTTGTCGCCAATATTTGTAATAATGACTCTTGCAGGATTGCTTACTAAATCCTTACCATATTTGCACTCTTTAATAAGTTTATCAACGTTTGCTTTAATCTCATCCATATTATTCTCTGTAAATAAGGCATAATAGGATTTATAATGATTAATTGCTTTATCAAAATCTAAATTTAACTGATAGGAACGTCCTAATAATAAATGAATGTCTTGGGCTATTTTTTCGTTTTTACTATATGCTTTAAGTAAAAATTCAGTTGAGTTTTTAAACTTATCAGAAACAAGGTAACAAACACCAATCTTATAATTTAATGCAGCACAATCGGAGTTATATTTATAGGCTCTTAAAAAATAATATAGAGCATCGGGCAATGCACCAATACCTTGTTCATAAAGCTTATCTCCTTTTTTGGCATCATCCCAGGCCTCTTCAAAACCAGTTTCTTTATGTTCGATATTAAAATCACTCTTTTTGATTTCAATATTTTCCTGTGCTATTGAATAAAATCCAATATTAGCAACAACCATAAGGGTTAAAAGAGTATTTTTTATAAATTTCATGTATATCTGTTTTAATTATTCACATTCGTTCATATACTTCTCAGCATCATTCAGACCAAGCTCTTTAGCTTTTTTCCAATCGGTGCAAGCTTCATTAAATTTACCTAAAAACTCCTGAGCATAGCCTCTGTTAAGAAATGCCTCCGCATATTTGGGATTAAGCTCAATTGCTTTGGTTAAGTTTTTTACAGCAGTTATATAATTTTGCATTTTAACATTGGTAATTCCTAAATTATTATGTGCCTCTGCATAGTCTTTTTTAATTTCTATAACTTTGTTAAAATCATTCATGGCAGCTTCGTAATTAGCCATTTGGTAATAAGCAATGCCTCGGTTATTAATAGCTAAATAATATTTTGGATTTAGCTGAATTGCTTTTGAATAGTCTTCTATTGCTCCTTTAAAATCACCTAACTTAATTTTACAGCTACCCATATTATCAAAAGCAGTAATTAATTCGGAGTTAAGCTTAAGTGCCTGATTATAATCATTTATAGCTCCCTGATAATCATTCAACATTTTTTTTGAGCTTGCTCTTTCGTGATATGCATAGGTAAAATTTGGGTTTTTATCAATAGCCATGGTAAAATCAATCATGGCATTGGTATAATCTTCTAATACAAAATTTACCAACCCTCTGTAATAATATGCTTCGGGGTTTACAAAACCTTTTTGAATTGCTTTATTTAAATTGCTGTAAGCCGATTTATAATTTTTATCGATATACTCCAAAAAACCCATGCAATAATAAGCTTCAGCAAGTTGATCATTAAGTTCTATAGCTATGTTTATATCTTTTTTAGCAAGGTCAAACTGACTATTTCTGATTTTTATCTTTCCTCTTTCGAGATATGGGAGATCAAATTCGGGAAAAATAAAAAGCGCCTCATCAAACTTTAAATGAGCTTTGGTATAATCATCAGATTCAATAAGCTTTACACCTTCGTTATAAAGTAATTGAGCTTTTTTCTTGATTTCTTGTTGTGTGCCTGATAAATTATCATTAGTTTGAGCATACAAGTAACCCGATATGATTATTAATATAACTGTAAATAATTGTTTCATAAGTAAAGTATATGAGCGTTTAAAATAATGATTAATTCTTACGTATTTTTAATAAAAATAATTTAAGTTTATAAAATCTTATTGTAAAAATAAAAAATTTAAACTCATTATTGACCATTTAACAAAATGAATTTACAATAATTAGGGTAAAATGATTTATTTTGTTAGAAATTGCAAGTATGAAAAAAGAATGGAAAATAATAGATGTTTCTTATTTAAACTCAATCAGTAATAGCGACAATAAATTTATCAATGAACTGATTGATATATTCCTAGAACAAATACCTGATTACCAAGACAGATTAGTTAGCTTACATAAAGAAAATGACTTTGAAAACCTTGCCAGAATAGCACATAAAGCCAAATCAGCTATTATAATGATGGGGATGAATGAGCTTGCATCGGATTTAAAAAAATTAGAAGAAAATGCAAAAGAGAAAAAAAATATTGGCGATTATCACGAAATAATTGTTAAATTTGTAAATGACACAAATTCTGCAATTTCAGAATTAAAAGAACTTAAAGAAACAATCAAATAATATTAACCAAAATCAGTGATCTATGTTAAAACACGAATCCAAAAACGGTGTTGAAGTATTAGCTTTCGATAATATCAATAAGCTGAATATTTTAATTGCTCAATCACTTAAAGAAGAGGTAGCTCAATATTTATCAAAACCAAATACAAAATTGATTTTAAATCTAAAAGGTATTGAATATGTTGACAGTTCTGGTTTTGGGGCACTACTTTCAATTCTAAGGAATGCAAAAAACAATGATAGTCAGTTTAAAATCTGCAATATATCAAAAGATGTAATGGAATTAGTTAAATTATTGCAGTTACATAATGTTTTTGATATCTGCGATGATGTTTCGGACTGCTTAAAAAATTTCGAATAGAAAAAAACCGGCCCAGGCCGGTTTTTTATTTATTAATAAATATAAGCTTTTCTCCCTGCTTATCAATCCAAATA
The DNA here is from genome assembly GCA_050179935.1 of Bacteroidales bacterium. GTDB lineage: Bacteria > Bacteroidota > Bacteroidia > Bacteroidales > UBA12077 > UBA12077. The sequence goes on from JBFXEQ010000008.1 coordinate 43,954, forward strand.
GTTTTATCTTTAGAAATGGTATTGGCCAAGATCTGTTTTGAAAGTTCGTTCAACACCAATCGCTGCATATTACGTTTAACAGGCCTTGCCCCATAATGAGGATCAAAGCTGATATCAGCAAGCCATTCGATTGCATTGTACTTCATCTCTATTGAGATATTTTGCAATTTAAGCATCGCTTTTACCATATCAAACTGCAATTTTACTATATCTACTACTTCTGATTTTGTTAAAGGCGTAAACATTACAATCTCATCAACTCTGTTAATAAATTCGGGACGTATGGTTTGCTTTAACAATGTTAAAACCTCAGACTTTGTATCCTCAATAATTTCTTCCCTATTTTTTTCATTCATTTTCTGAATACCTTCCTGAATAATATGTGAACCAATATTTGATGTCATTATTACTATGGTATTCTTGAAGTTTACCGTTCGGCCTTTATTATCAGTTAACCGACCATCGTCAAGAACCTGAAGCAAAATATTAAAGACATCGGGATGCGCTTTTTCGATTTCATCGAGTAAAATAACTGAATAGGGTTTTCGTCGTACAGCTTCTGTTAACTGTCCGCCTTCATCATAGCCGACATATCCGGGAGGAGCACCAACCAAACGTGATACAGAATGTCGTTCCTGATATTCAGACATATCAATACGTGTAATCATATTTTCATTATCGAACAGAAAATCAGCCAATGCTTTTGCTAACTCTGTTTTTCCGACACCAGTAGTTCCTAAAAAAATAAAAGAGCCAATTGGTCGTTTTGTATCCTGCAAACCTGCTCTGCTACGTCGTACAGCATCGGAAACAGCTGTAATTGCTTCATCCTGTCCAATTACCCTCTTATGTAATTCTGATTCAAGATTAAGTAGTTTTTCGCGTTCGCTTTGCAACATCCTGCTTACCGGAATACCTGTCCACTTAGCTACAATCTCAGCAATATCATCGCTGTTTACCTCTTCGTTAATCATAGCCGAATCTTTTTGAATCTCATGTAATTCACCTTTTAAAGCATTCACTTTGTTTTCCAGCTCTTTTATTTTTCCATAGCGCAACTCTGCTACTTTACCATAATTACCTTCGCGTTCGGCTTGGTCAGCATCGAGTTTTGAATGTTCGATATTTTCTTTTAATTCCTGAATTTGATTAGCTAGATTTTTTTCGTTTTGCCACTTTGCTCGTAGCTTGTTTCTTTCGTCAGATAAATTCGCAATCTGCTCACTCAGTTCACCAACTTTCCTCTTATCTCCTTCTCTTTTGATCGCTTCGCGTTCTATTTCAAGCTGCTTTATGTGTCTTTCAATTTCGTCAATATTTTCAGGAACAGAATTCATTTCGAGTCGAAGTTTTGATGCAGCTTCATCGATCAAATCAATAGCTTTATCGGGTAAAAAACGATCGGAGATATATCGTTGAGAAAGCTCAACAGCAGCAATTATTGCATCATCTAAAATACGCACTTTATGATGCGACTCATAGCGTTCTTTTAATCCTCGCAGAATTGAAATTGCACTCAGTGTATCGGGTTCATCGACCATAACCTTTTGGAATCGTCGTTCCAAGGCTTTATCATTCTCAAAGTACTTTTGATACTCATTTAATGTAGTAGCACCAATAGCTCTGAGTTCGCCACGAGCCAATGCTGGTTTAAGAATATTTGCAGCATCCATAGCACCTTCAGATTTACCTGCTCCAACTAAGGTATGAATCTCATCAATAAAAAGAATTATATCACCATCGGATGAAATAACCTCGTTTACCACTGATTTTAAGCGTTCCTCGAATTCACCTTTATATTTTGCTCCAGCAATAAGTGCTCCCATATCCAAAGCATAAACCTCCTTGTTTTTTAGGTTCTCAGGAATGTCGCCGCTCAAAATACGATGCGCAATACCTTCGGCAATAGCTGTTTTACCAACACCAGGCTCACCAATCAATATAGGATTATTTTTTGTTCTACGTGATAAAATCTGAAGTACACGACGAATCTCATCATCGCGACCAATTACAGGATCAAGTTTTCCCGCTCTTGCCTGCTCAATTAAATTAATTGCAAATCGATTTAAGGAGTTGAAAGTATCCTCAGCGGTCTGACTTTTTACATTCGAACCTTTTCGTAAATCATGAATAGCGAGCTTAAGGCCTTTTTCTGAGATTCCGTTATCTTTCATTAGTTGCGATACAGCGTCGCCAGAAGATAAAATACCCAACAGGATATGTTCGATGGAAACAAACTGATCACCCATTTCTTTTGAAAAAGCCAATGCTTTTTGCAAGGATTTATTTGCTGTATTAGATAAATACGGCTCTCCACCAGAAACTTTGGGATAAGAAAGAATAATCTTATCTATAGTTTTTTGAAAGATTATTAAATCAACATTTAGTTTTTTAAATAAAAATGCTGATATATTCTCTCCTTCAGAGAAGATACTCTTTACCAAATGTGCATTCTCAACTGCTTGCTGTTGATTGCCTTGTGCAATGTTAAATGCTTGCTGAATTGCTTCCTGCGATTTTATTGTAAAATTTTCTGTTTTCATTTCTAAAGATTTATCTAATAAATCTCTCTTCAAAAAAATTGCCAACTTAAATTTAAGCCAAAATGTCTTTAAAATCAACAATTACGTGGCCAAAATGGCAGTCAAAGTGTACTTTGAGCTTTATGAGTAAATTTCTTTCTTTATAGAAATCATTAAACTTTTATAACTTCGCAAAAATTCAATGAATGAAACACTATTTGTTGCATATGAAAATCCTTGAAATAATTAAGGATAATTGTGAAATAGAAATTACATATAATAATAAAAAAACACGTATATATTTTTCATCTTCATTAAAAGAATTACGATTTACAGAAGAAGACCAACTTACAAGCTTTTTAAAACCAAAAGAATTTCAGCTCCGTAAAATTTTGCATAACAAACAAGCAGAAACCTTTTTTGTAGGTTTTGAGTTAAACTTTGTTTTACAGGAAAAGCTTTTCGATCCATCGTTTTATGATAGAAAGAAAGTTACAGTGCTTAACAATTTAAAAAATACCTATTTAGTAAAAAAGAAAAAATACAAATCAAAAAAAATTGTTGAAGTTTATACTGATGGATCATTTTTAAAAGAAAAGAAATCGGGTGGATTTGCCATATTAATAAGACCAATTGCTGAAGAACCAGTATTACATTCGTTTAGAACCAAGAAAAAAGGAAGTAACCTTATTGAACTTTTAGCTGTTATTAAGGGTTTAGAATTACTAAGGAGTGAGAATAAACTTTGCATCTTAACCGACAGTCAATATGTAATAAAAGGAATCACAGAGTGGATCCCTATTTGGATTATAAATAACTGGTACACAGCTAATGGCACCAAAGCAAAAAGTTTAAATGCATGGAAAAAAGCATATAAACTGGTACAAGGAAAATATATCGAATTTGTATGGATTAAAGCTCATACCAATCATCCCGAAAACACTTTATGTGATATAAGAGCCAAGCAAATAGCAAATTATAATATAAAATGAAAAAAATAAGTAAACAACCCATGACCCTCATTTATCCTGTTCCAGCATTTATGGTAAGTTGCGGAGTAAATGAACAGGAATTTAACATCATATCCATTGCATGGACAGGTACTATTTGTTCAACTCCACCAATGTGTTATATTTCGATACGTCCAGAAAGACATTCGTATGAGATAATTAAGCGAACAGGAGAATTTGTAATTAATTACACCACAAAAGAACTTGTATTTGCCATGGATTGGTGTGGCCGAAACTCTGGAAAAGATCATAAAAAATTTAAAGAGATGAATCTTACTCCAGCTAAAGCAGAAAAAGTATCGTGCCCGGTAATTAATGAATCGCCTGTAAATATTGAATGTAAAGTAACAGAGATTATCACGTTAGGTTCGCATGATATGTTTATTGCAGAAGTATTAAATATTCAGGTAGCTGAAAATTATTTAAATCCAAAATCCGGAACAATTAATATTCAAAACAATGAGTTAATAGCCTATTCACAAGGCAATTATCTTGATCTTGGTAAAATCATCGAACAATCAGGATTCTCGATAAAAAATAAACAATAATTCTTCTATCTTTGTTCACGTTTTCAAAATTATAAAAACTTAATGAAGAGATATTTATTCAGTTTTGTACTGTTAATTATAAGCTGTACTTATACAATTGCACAAACAAAACCCAAATTAACACAAACCATACGAGGTGTTGTTATTGATAAAGAAACACAAGTTCCAGTTCCTGGAGTTAATATTGTTGTTGTTAATACCAATCCACAAAAAGGAACTGTAACAAATGAGAATGGATTATTTAGGCTAGAAAATGTGGAAATTGGAAGACAGGCATTGCAGGTTAGTTCAGTAGGATATAAAACCCAATCATTCGACAATATTGTGCTTGTATCTGCAAAGGAAACTGTTATGCGCATTGAGCTAGAAGGTTCTGTTACTTCACTTGATGAAGTGGTTGTAAAAGCAAATGCACGAAAAGATCAGTCAATAAATAAGATGGCAACAATAAGCGCCCGCTCTTTTACTGTTGATGAAACCAGTCGTTATCCGGGTAGTTATGGCGATCCAGCACGTATGGCAGCGAACTATGCAGGCGTTATGTCGGTTAGAGATAACCGAAACGATATTGTTATACGAGGCAATTCATCCACAGGATTATTATGGAGGCTAGATGGCGTTGAAATTCCGAATCCAAATCATTTCGCTGCCTCGGGAACAACAGGCGGACCAATTACCATTTTAAACAATAACCTTTTAACCAATTCTGATTTTCTTACCGGGGCATTCCCTGCCGAATACGGAAATGCGCTAGCCGGTGTTTTTGATTTAAAAATGCGAACAGGTAATAACGAAAAACGAGAGTATTGGCTCGAGCTGGGTTATAATGGGCTGGAATTTGGAACTGAAGGACCTTTTTCTTCAAACAATAAAGCATCTTATCTTATTGCATACCGCTATTCGATGGTTGATATTCTTGATTTATTAGGCGCAGAGGTTGAAACAACAAAATATCAGGATTTAACAGTTAAACTAAATTTCCCTACATCAAAAGGCAGATGGACACTTTTAGGCATTGGAGGAACAAGTTATATTGAGATGTTTGATTCGAATGATAAACAAAGTGACTGGACATTTGATGAATGGGGCGAAGATTTGAGTAACGGATCTCAAATTGGAGCTTTATCATTAACAAACCTACAATTTTTATCAAGTAATACACGTATTCAAACATCCGTTTCACTGCAAGGTTCTGAAGTAACTACAAAAATTGATACATTTAATTTAGCCAATCAATCTCCTTTTTTATGGGCTGGTGAAAAATCAACTGAGGTAAAAGCAAGTATTGGATCGCAACTAAATACAAAACTAAATTCCAAAAACAATTTAAGCCTAGGTTTTATTCTTGATCGCTACTACATCAATTTCGCAGATAGTAGTATTTCTAATGGTATTTACGATATTGATACTGATATAAAAGATGCCTTTAATCTATATCAGCTTTATACTCAGCTTAAACATAAATTTACCGACAATACTGAGTTATATTTAGGTTTACATGGGCAATTCCTGGACTTAAACAATACATACGCAATTGAACCAAGAATGGGATTCAGTTGGGATATCAATGAAAAAAACACAGTAAAACTTGGCTATGGCTTGCATGCACAAATGCAACTCAGAGCTGTTTATTTTGCCCAAACGAAATTAACATCAGGTGAATATATTACAACCAACAAAAACCTTGATTTCTCAAAGAGTCACCAGATCGTTTTGGGTTATGATCATTTATTCAACGAATCACTGCGATTTAAGTTTGAAACCTATTATCAGTATTTATATGATATACCGGTAAAACAAACACTCCCTCAATATTCTGTTTTAAATTTTGGGGCTGAATATTTTATTGAAAGAATTGACAGCTTAGAAAATAAAGGAACTGGAGAGAATTATGGAATTGAACTCACACTTGAACGATTTTTAAAGAACGATTTTTATTTTCTGATTACTGCTTCATTATATAACTCTACCTACACCGGATACGATAAAATTGAGCGAAATACAGCATTTAACGGGCAGTTCGCATTTAATGCACTTGCAGGATACGAAATAAAAGTATATACTAACAATATAATAAGTCTTGGACTAAGAACATCTTATGCCGGTGGTCGTCCGTACGTTCCTTTTGATGTGGACCAAACCCTCACACAAGGACAGGAAGTACTCGACTGGGATAATGCATATACTCTAAGACCAAGTAATTATTTCAGAGTAAACCTGCGTGTAGGTTATAAACGAAACCGTAAAAAGTTTAGCATTGAATATGCCATGGATTTGCAATATCGCACAAACTACACCAGTGTTTACGAAAGAAGAATTGACCCTACTAATGGAAAAGTTTATAATAATTATGAAATGGCACTTTATCCAATGGCTTTATGGAGAATCCAGTTCTAAATAATTCTGCATTGAAATTAAAAGATAATTGCTTAAGATTTTAAGATGAAAATACTTCTCATAAATACTCCCCGTTCGCCCCATAATATGATTCTTGAATCGGCTCCAGAAGAAGCCAAACATTTTATACATAAAAAGCTTATTGGACCACCTCTTGGACTATTAACAATTGCAGCAGCAGTTAAGGATTATGATGTAACTGTTTTCGATACAAAAGGAGAATACGATTTACATCCAGAAAAAACACCGCCACTAAAAGAGTTGGTTCATAAACTATTAAAACAATACAATCCAGATATTGTAGGAACCACTACAATTGCATCAGAGTTTTATTATGCAATTGAAATATTACAAGAAACAAAAAAATACAACCCCGAAATTTTAACCGTTATTGGTGGATTACATGCTACCATTGCAACATCAGACTTTACTGATTCTTCGATTGATTTAGTTTTACCAGGTCAATCAGCATTTGTTTTCAGAGAAGTAGTTCAAGCCAAAGAAAAAGGACTGTCTTTTGAAAACATTGGAGGATTATTTATTCAGAAAAACGGTCACCTTATTCCATCTAAAGGAATTGCAAAAGAAGTGAATGCAGCGAATGCAGATTTTCTAATGCCCGACAGAAAACATTTAGAAAGATGGAAAGAAACATATAAGGTTGGAAACAGTCCTTTTCCTTCAACTTATATTTTTTCTTCGCTTGGATGCCCTTATAAATGTACGTTTTGCTCCATATGGTGTCAGTTTGATGGAAGATACTATCAGCGAAAAGTCGAAAGCGTTATCGATGAGCTTAAAATGGTTGATGATTATCCTATTGTTCGTTTTGCCGATGCCAATACAATAGTAGGAAATAATTTTATAAACAAACTTTTTGATCGGATACAGGAAGAAGGTATTCGTAAAGATTATATCATGGATATTCGCTCTGATACTGCAGTTAAATATCCAAAATTGATAGAAAAACTGGCTAAAGGAGGATTAAAGGTTGTAATATGTGGGTTTGAATCGTTTCGTGAAGAAGAACTCAAAAAATATAATAAGAGCAGCGAAGCCAAATTGATTCATGAAGCAATTGAAATTTTTCACCAGAACGGGATAATGTTGCGTGGCAATTATGTTATTCCTAACGATTATGATGAATCTGATTTTAAAGCATTGTCAGATTATACATCATCTCACCGGGTAACATATGCTGGTTATACCATTTTATCTCCTATGCCTGGAACACCTTATTATAACGAAGTTAAAGATCAAATCATCGATCATGATTTATCTAAATATAATTTTTTTAATAGTGTATTAAAAACAAAACTTCCACTCGAAAAGTATTACGAAAATGTCGGAAAACTTTGGCTTATTAAAAAAGGAACCGATGTAATTTAACCCTCCAAATCATACTTTAATCACTAATATTCTGACATTTACGTTAAAATTATAAATCGGTATAATTATTGATGATTCAATATTTATATTTAAAAATTTATTACCTTAGCTTAACAATTAAAAATGGAGGAAATTATAAAAATGAAAAAAGCAATTTACACCATTACAACATTGGTAATTTTTTTAGTTTTCAGTACCGGGGCGTTTGCAAATAAAACAGGGGTTAAAATAATTGCCCCCGAAAAAGCAACTAAGGGAACTGAAATTACCATTAAGATTGAAGTTAATCACATAGGAAACACCAAAGGTCACTATACCGATTGGGTTCTGGTAAAAGTAAACGGAAAAGAATTCAAAAAGTGGGAATATAATCCCAGCAGTTTACCTGAAAATCAGAATTTTGTTCTTGAGTTTACAATAAAAGCAGAGGAAAACATGGAAATTATTGCCGAAGGAAACTGCAACAAACACGGGTCTAAAGGAGAAAATAAAGTATTCATTAAAGTCGAATAATATGATTTTCGGAATCAATATTATTTTATGGCTTGGAATAATAAATCTTTTTTTGGCATTATTCCAATTGATGAGCGGCTTACGTTACATAAAAGTTAAATACAGGCTGCATAAAACACTTGGTATTATATTCTTCTTTACTGCATTTACACATGGAATTTATGCATTAGTAATAAATTATATTTAAAATTAAACCTTAATTAAAATTAATTATGAAAAGTTTAAAATTGATTCTTGTATCACTTATTTTTTTAAGTGTTACTTCTGTTCAGGCACAGAAAATAAAAGTTACAGAAGGTGACCTTACTTTCTTAAAAGGGCAAACCCAAGTACTTGTTGAGTACGATTATAGCCAACTAGCTGTAGGCAAATTTGACAAAGAAGAAGATTATGTTGCCAAAAAAGTTTCGGAATACAATGCAAAGAATCCAGGTACTGGTGACGAGTGGAAAGTAAAATGGGAAGCAGATAGAGAAGGTCGTTATCATCCAAAATTTGAAGAATTACTAAATAGCTACACTTCAAAAGCAAATTGCAGTTTTGATCAAACAAATATTAATGCACCATATACTATGATTTTAAAAACAACCTTTACTGAACCAGGTTGGAATATTGGTATTTCAAGAATGGATGCTTCAATTAATGTTGAAATCATTTTTGTTGAAACGGTTAATCATGACAACAAATTAGCTGTAATAACAATGACAGGTGTTCCTGGCCGTGGTGCTATGGGTAATGATTATGATACCGGTTTCAGAATTCAGGAAGCTTACGCAAAATGCGGAAAAGAAACTGGCGCATTTTTAGTTAAAAAAGTTTTTAAATAATCTTTAATTTTTATACAAAAAGGGAAATCTATAACTGATTTCCCTTTTTTGTTTTTATAATTTGTTTATTGGAATAAACTTAAAGGTTCCATCAATAAAGCGGGCAATTTTTGAAAGATCTTTGCCAGATCCACATTCATAAAATTCATTAACCCCATCATTTAAAAGCATCTGCATGGTTTTATACCAATTTATTTTTGATGTAAGGTTATAAACCAGCTCTTTTCGAATTTCATCCACCGAATTTATTGTCCTTTGATCATAGGTAGAAATTATTAAAAATTGGGGCGTATTTATCTCTAAGGTATTTATAAAACCTGCAAATCGATCAGCAAAACCGCTTAAATATTTAGAATGATAAGGTGTTTTTACATTAAACTCCACGGCATTTAGTGCTCCTTCTGCTTTGGCCAACCCAAGAAGTATATTCACATTATGCTTTTTTCCGGCAATTACATGCGAAAACTCACTGTTTGTGTTAATAATTTCAATTTCAGAACTTGATTGATTTATTAATTGACTGATATCATCATTACTCAAACCAATAACTCCGCCCATTCCATATTTTCCGGAGCAAGAAAGTTCATTAACCAGTTTAAAGGCATTAAAGATTATTTGAATTCCATCCTCCAATTTAATCGATCCAGCAGCATAAAGACTTGCATATATTCCCATGCTATAACCGGCAACAAAATCAGGTTTTACATCTTTTTTCTTCAATAAATCTGCAAAAGCACAGCTAAATATGTAGGCAATAATTTGCGCCAACAACTCATCTTTTTTATATTCGATAGCTGAATATGAGAATTCGGGCAAATCAATCCCCAATTTATTGGATGCCCTGTTGATATAGTCTTTAAAATTAATTCCAGAGCTAGCAATTGTCTCAATCTCTTTTTGCGTATAATCAGTTATAAAAGCAGGAAAAATAAATGCTCGCTTATGAATCATAAAGTACGTTAATTTAACAATAAAACTGTGCAGATTATATATTGATCTGTTTCTCTAAAGTTAATATCAATTTTTTTTATTCCTTTTTTTGCTATTTCGATGGTTATTAATGCTGATGGTTCAATTTTATAATCATTCTCAGTAAAAAGAATTTCAATATCACACCAGCTTATATTTAATGAATTAATTGCTTTATAAAATGCCTCTTTAAAACAAAAGCCTTTTAAAAAGGCTTTCTTACCATAGTATGAGTAATTCTCAATCTCTCGTGTTGTAAAAATATCATAAATCAAATCGGACAGTATTCCATTTTGGAAATAATGTTTATCGAATCGGTTTATTTCTTCAATATCGATACCACATGAGAGTACCATTCGACATGAGTTTATTCGAAATTTAAAATACTATTTTCGTGTTCAATTATTAATAACTGCATATCAATAAGTTCTCCAACCGTTTTTACCGGATGTTTAACTGCGTATTTACCTATTGTTTTTAATTCGATATTTAAGCTGTATTTCTTCTTGAAAATCTCGATAAGTTCAAGAAACATCAACGAGTCGCCATCTAAATCGCTAATAATATTTGTTTTATCTGAAATATCTTCAATTGGAGTTTCACATTCTTCGGCAAAAAATTCGTAAACGATTGTTTTTACCTCTTCTTTTATTTTATCTGTAATCTGAGCCATTTTATAATAATTTATTCGCTGATTAATTTATCTACTTCTTCTTTTGTTAATTGGTTCCAATCCGGATTAATAAATTGGTTGTTTTCGATTGTAAAATCAACTCTGAAAAATGTTTCTCTATTAAATTCAAGTTTGGTATTTTTATCGGGAGTATGTTCAATAAAAACGAAATTATTAGGATTGATTTCAAATTTATTACATAATTCCATCGCAAGCTTTGTATTCCATTCGGTAATTGATGTTCCAGGGTTTTTATCATATAAATCGGTTGCAATGACAATTGTATTATGGGCCTTCTTAACAATTTTCAATCCACAAATCGATGGTAAATCCCAAAGGCCTTTAAAATTATATAACTGATCTTGATATTTATTCTCCATATTGCAATCTGAATTTAAACAATTTTTGAGCTAACAGATTTACCAAAACTAACTTTTGACAAATCCTGACGTCTTTTCTTATAGGTACCATCTTCTATTTCTCTTGAAACAACCTGTTTAAGTAATTTAAACATTTTCTCTTCCTGTGTTTCGTCTTTATAGAAAGTATCCCAGGCATATTGATATAATTCTTGTAATCTTTCAGCACTCATGTGTTTAGGATGATAAACTACCTGACCTGCATTATAGTTATCCCAATTATGATCAAAAATTCTATTTTGCTTAACCAGATCGACATATGCTTTAGTATGCGGAAATGGGGCAAGAACAGTAAACTCAGCTAAATCTAGATCAATCTCGAGCAAGAAGTCGATTAATCGTTTTATATCATCCTCTGTTTGATCATCAAGACCAAGAAGAATAGTTCCTTCAACTCCAATTCCGTAATCGTGATATCTCTTAACGCGTTGCTTAATATAGTCGGAAGTATCAAATACCGCCTGATAAACATACCATGCACCTGCCTGTGCTGCTAAATCGAGCACTTCGGGTTTATCTTCGATGGTATGACTACACCATTTTTTCTTAAATGGGATCATGGCTTTAAACAGCTCTTTTTCCCATTCGGTATCCTGAGCCAATGAATTATCAACAATAAATAATCTGTTATTATCAATGGTGGCAAGCTCTTCGACTACTTTGTGTACAGGTCGTGGTCTGAAATGACGACCACCCAAATACGATACAGCACAAGGATAGCAACTATATTTACAGCCACGTGATGCATGAAACGTATCAACCATTTGTACTCCTTTGTGATAATATAAATCTCTCTTATAAAGTTCACGACGTGCAGGGCCCACAATTTCGATTGGAGGTAAATCGTTCATAAAATTGTAAACTTTTTTAAGTTCACCTTTCCTGAAATCATTAAAAACCTGATCCATATGACCTTCGGATTCGCCCAGGAAAACCGAATCGGCATGTAACATGGTTTCTTCAGCATGTAACATGGTTGAGATACCACCGAAAATAACTTTTTTTCCACGTTTCCTATATTCATCAGCAATAGCCCATCCACGTTTTACCTGTGTAGTGAGGAGCATTGAAATTCCGACAAAATCAACATTATCGTCGTAGCGCAATTCTTCTAAGTTCTCATCAATAAACTCAACCTCAAAATCGTTTGGAATGGCAGCTGCAAAAACAATTGCACCATGAGGTGGAAGATTAAATGTTGTTTGCCCTTCGAGTTTTCTCCATTTTGGAAATACTAATTGAAATTTCATATATTAATTATTTTGTTTTTATTTCACAGTATTTATAATTATTCTGCGTCATCCAGGATTTTAAAACACTGTTAATTATTGTTTTGTTTTCCTCGGGTAATGTATATTTATTTTTTTGATAATCACTTATACTTAAAAGAAAATCATTTAGTTTCAAATCAAATTCGTTAGAATAATCGATATTAAAATGCTTGTATATCGCTTTTATTATTTCTTTTGGATTTTTCTCAAATTCCTCAAATTTAATCTCGTACTGTCGCTCTTCTGGTAATTTATTAAGATCGTTCTCAATTGTATTAAGCATATCATTTAATACTTCAGATACTTCTAAAATTGTTGGTTTTTGCCAATGAGTATTCATCGAGTTTTGTGTACCAACAATATCCCACATTCGCTGAGTTGAAGGTACTACACTGTATGGATGCCTTATGATATGCACATACCTGGCATTTGGAAAAATCTCATTTAAAACAGGTATTCGCAATGAATGAAATGGATTTTTTATAAGAATCGTTTTAGGGCTATAGATTAATAGTTTTTTATAAAAATAAATTAATGAATCTTTCCATTTCTGCAATTTTTCATTTTTTGGTAAAAACCCTGGGTAATTTTTTAAAAAATAGCCTCCTTTTTTTGGAAAGATAACTTGCTCCAAAGGCGAATAAACTGATAATCTGAATAAAGCATATTCATCTTCCAAAGGTTCGTCTAAGCCTAACTTAACCTGATCCATAGGCCGAGTACCTTTAATCATACGACTCATAAGCGGTTCGTACGATTTACGAGAGGTAAGAAAGCTATCGGGTATTGATGCCTGAAAAACTGTTGGAGTAACAAAGTTTTGATCTAAACTTAATAACTGATGAAGAAAAGTACTACCAGTTCTCCAATGACCAATAATAATTACGGGATTATCAGATAGTTTTTGGTTTTTGATTTTTTCTCCATAAATCTTATTCTCTTTTCGGTGAAAAATTGAAGCCCACGCTCCATTTTGAAATAAGAATAAAAAGCGAACCAGATATTTCGGGTAAATTGAAATACCATTTCGTGCAACAAGTTTTAAGAATCTTGTTAGTCTTGTTCCCGCAATAAGATATGCGCTTTTCATTCGTTAACGATTATAAAAAATATAAATCTATGCCTTATTGTTTATTATAAAATCGGCAATTGTATTTACATTTTTTAATACTTCGCGGGCAAGATTCTGATCATCGATACGAACATTAAATTGTCTTTGAACAGCCATAACTAATTCAATAGCATCGATAGAATCGAGACCTAATGTATTTTCGCCTCCGAACAGTGGTATTTCATCATCAATATCAGCAGCAGCAATATCAGGAATGTTAAGTGTTTTAATAATCAGATCTTTAATCTCCAGCTTCAAATCATTTAGATTTTTTTCTTCCATCGTAAAATTTAATTTAAACTTTTAACAACTAGTTTTAATTCTTTATAAAATGCCTCCTCAGCATCGGCACGATCAAGAATCATCTTACTAAGCTCGGTTAGTTTATCATGTCCCAGATCGCGGTTTTTACTAATTTTTGCAGCAAAGTAAGAAATATTTCTCCAACCATCTCCAATTTCCATCATCTTTTTTGACAAAACATCAAGTTCGGTACTATTAAATAATTGAGCAGCTTGACGAAGAAAAGTAGCGTACATAAACCTAAAACCAGCTCCACCGGTTCCCTGATCTTCGAGAAAAATATTTATTTTGGTTATTTCGTGCGATAAATGATCTATATCGCGGGTAAGTTTTGGCCATCCAACAACTTTTCGTCCAAACATACGTATGCCTCTAATACCAATAAACGGAGGCTGAATACCAATCATATTATTGATTGTTTCTTTAATTCCTTTGATGATAATTTTTTTTTGGTCAAACGATTGAGGAATAGAATCAATATAATACATAAATCCCTTGGGTGCTAAATATCCTTTAGCAAATCGGGCTTTTTGCAAACTACCTTTATGCAGCTTGGCAAGCTTCGGAAAATAACTATCGCTAACTATGTAATGATCGCCCTCTTTTCCTACAATAGTAATAAAATGAATATTTGCATGTACCCGCTCCCATTCAGGAATATAATCCATGTAATACAAATCAACCTGCACAGCAACAGGTATTCCCTTTGCAATTAAAGAATCGAGCTGCTGTTCTGCTTTTTCGGGATTTCTGAATTTCTCTGATTTAAATTTAATACCAATTCTTTTGGCTACTTTTTTCCTTAGTTTACCAGGTTTTGTACGCAAAATAAACATTGGGAAATTTAAATTAGGAGTGTGCGTTAAATAACCAAAATAAAGTCCACTACCCATACCAAAAATCATTGGTTCGGTAATTGTAAGGCCTTTGTGGTTTAATAATGCAGTAAGTGTACCCGATTCGCAATGGGCAGCCATATTATGTTTAAAAGATTCAATAATCATTTTATTTATTTAATTCGAATTTTGTAATTACTAAACATGAGTTTTGTGTTTTGGTTTGTTTAACACGATAATTTTTTTCGTTTGGTTTTCCGTCTTTAGTTTCATTATCTCTACCCTCAACAGTTATAACCTGAAATAAGTTCGAAACCGGAACATCAAATACTTCGGCATATTTTAATAAATCTGAAACAGTGGCTTTTTGAAATCCTTTTAATTTCAAATGTTTTTTAACTTTAAATATCGATAATCCAGCTCTACTCGATAATTCGTACACATTAAAATCGTGAATTATACGGTAATACTCAATCGGACTAATTTGGCATTCTTTAAGCTGATTTAACAACGAGAACCTTAATTTTTCCATTTTATCGAAAAAATCATCGATATAATTCTTTGATAAATGCGATCCGGTAACCAATGGTCCAAATGTGCCATCCTCTTTCTCTACATAAAGCAAGAGCTGATGAGGTTCGTAATCGACAAATGCTTCCTTTTCTTTCATACCAGATTATTAATGATACGTTACTTCACAAGATACAGAATTATCAATCTTTCGGTTTGAAACTATTTAAAAATTCTGTTCTGTTTTCGGGTTACTAAATTATACTAAATAAATAAATCACCAAAATTTTTAAAATAGTGTAATAAGCAGAAAATAATTAGCAAACACCTTAAAACCATCAAAATATTAATATAACTAATACCTGATTTTAAAACTATTTTTCTGGATTTCATCAAAATATGTTTAAAAAAACCTTTTAATAAGATAGCTGTTTAATAAAAGTAAAAACTATTTATTAAATTTGCACTATTTATAAATTAAGGAAAATAGTCCAATTTATTGATTAACTGAATATTAATATCAAATAATATTAAATTACTATGGTAATTATTGGAGGGAGAAACCTCAACATTGACGATTTTTACAAGATTTTATTTAAAGACGAAAAGGTAGAACTAGATTCATCAGCCTTAATAAAAGTAAAAGAGAATTATGATTTTTTAAGTGAGTTTTCGAAGAATAAAGTTATTTATGGGATTAATACGTGTTTTGGTCCCATGGCTCAGTATAAAATCAGCGATGTTGACCAGGTTCAACTGCAATTAAACCTAATTCGCAGTCATGCTGCCGGCTCGGGAAATCCGTTACCCGAAATTTATGTAAAAGCAGTAATGGTTGGCCGTTTAAATACATTTATGCGTGGTTTTTCTGGCGTTCATGTTGATGCAGTGCATTTATTAAAAGAATTTATTAACAGACATATCTATCCGAAAATTTTAGAACATGGAGGAGTTGGCGCAAGTGGAGATTTAGTGCAGTTAGCTCATTTAGCATTAAATTTAATTGGAGAAGGGGAAATCTATTTTGATGGTAAGTTTAGGCCTGCAAAAGAGGTTTTTAAAGCAAATAATCTAACTCCATTAAAGGTTTATTTGCGTGAAGGTTTAGCATTAATCAATGGAACCTCTTGTATGACTGGTATTGGATTAATAAACCTTATACATGCCAAAAATATTTTAAATTGGTCACTCATCTCTTCAACATTAACAAACGAAGTTGTTGAATCAGCTGATGATCACTTTTCTAAAGAACTTAACCAGGTTAAACTCCATAAAGGACAAAACCTTATTGCTCAAGAAATGTGCAGAATTGTTGAATCGAGCAAATTGATTCAAAAGAGAGCTGATCTGTTTTATAATAATAAAATTGATGTTGGAGTAATAAAAGTAAAAGTTCAGGAATATTACTCCCTTCGATGCGTACCCCAAGTTCTTGGACCCATCTATGAAACAATTGAAAATGCAGAAAAAGTACTTATTAATGAAGTAAACTCTGTTAACGATAACCCTATTATTGATAAAGGAAATGTTGATGTTTTTCATGGTGGGAATTTCCATGGCGACTATGTTTCTTTAGAAATGGACAAACTTAAGATTGTAATAACCAAGTTAACTATGCTTGTTGAAAGACAGATTAACTATTTATACAACAATAAGATAAACGAAAAATTTCCGCCTTTTGCAAACCTAGGAGTAATTGGCTTAGATTTAGGTTTACAGGCAGCTCAATTTACCGCAACATCTACTACTGCCGAAAATCAAACCCTGTCAAATCCAATGTATATTCATAGCATACCAAATAATGGAGATAATCAGGATATTGTTAGTATGGGGACAAACGCAGCTATAATGACAAAAAAAGTTATTGAGAATTCATATCAAGTATTAGCAATTAAATATTTAAGTTTACTTCAGGTAATTGACTATATGAATTTTAAAGATAGAATTTCTGATACTGGTAAGGATATTTATAATAAGATGAGAGCTATTGTTCCAAAAATTATTAAAGATGAGCCTTTGTACGTTCATATTGAAAATATTAAACAGTATTTAGTTCAAAACAGACCAAACCGCATTAATTAATAAAGAATGAAATACGCATTAGTTACAGGTGGATCAAGGGGCATTGGAAAAGCAATCTGCTTAAGAATTGCTCAAATGGGATATACTGTAATCATTAACTATAGGAATAACGACGAAGAAGCGAATAATACACTCCAACTAATCAAATCTGAAGGAGGTAATGCTGAATTATTAAAATTTGATGTTTCTGATCCTGAACAAATAAAATCTGCCATCGAAAACTGGAAATCAACCCATGCCGATCAGCATATTGAAGTTCTTATTAATAACGCTGGTATTCGCAAAGACGGGTTGATCATGTGGATGAAAGATGATGAATGGAATGATGTTATCTCAACCAATCTAAATAGTTTCTTTCAGGTAACCCGACTTCTTGTTACCGATATGCTTGTAAAAAGATATGGACGAATTGTAAATGTTGTGTCTTTATCGGGAATAAAGGGTTTACCAGGACAAACAAATTATTCAGCAGCAAAAGGAGGCGTAATTGCAGCCAGTAAAGCACTAGCACAGGAAGTAGCGAAGAAAAACGTTACTGTGAACTGTGTTGCTCCAGGTTTTATAAAAACTGATATGACAAAAGAACTTGATGAGAATCAGTTAAAACAAATGATTCCAATGAGTCGGTTTGGAAAACCAGAAGAAGTAGCCGAAGCTGTGGCTTTTCTTGCATCAGACAAAGCCTCGTATATTACAGGAGCAGTTATTTCAGTTAACGGAGGATTATATACATAATAACCATAAAAACACTTTAAAGTACTTATATGAATAGAGTGGTTATAACAGGAATGGGGATTTATTCCACGATTGGCAAAAATATCGAAGAAGTAAGGCAATCATTATATATTGGTCGTTCAGGTATTGGTTTTGATCCTTATCGAAAAGAACTGGGATTTAGATCCGGACTAACCGGAGTACTTGAAATGCCAAACCTGAAAGGTGAAATTACACGTCGTCAAAGAGTTGGTATGGCCGAAGAAGCAGATTACGCCTATGTTGCTACTGTAGAAGCTTTAAAACAATCGAAAATTGATGCAGATTTTTTAGATAAAAATGATATTGGTATTTTATATGGTAACGATAGCTCAGGAAAAGCAGTTTGTGATGCCTACGATGTATTAAAAGAAAAAAAAGATACAGCATTGTTGGGTTCTGGAGCTATCTTTCAATCAATGAACTCAACCATAACAATGAATTTATCTACCATTTTTAAATTAAAAGGAATAAATCTTACCATTAGCGCAGCTTGTGCCAGCGGCTCTCACTCAATTGGAATGGGATATTTCTTTATTCGAAACGGTTTGCAAGATATTATAATATGTGGTGGTGGACAGGAAATAAATTTTCATTCAATGAGCAGTTTTGATGGACTAAGCGCTTTTTCAATTCGCGAAAGTGAACCTCAAAAAGCCTCACGGCCATTCGATCGTGATCGGGATGGATTAGTTCCCAGTGGTGGAGCAGCAACCGTTATACTCGAAAGTTATGAATCAGCTGTACGAAGAGGAGCTCCAATACTTGCTGAAGTTATCGGGTATGGATTTTCATCAAATGGCGATCATATTTCTGTTCCAAATGTCGAAGGACCAGCAAAATCGCTCGAAATGGCACTACGAGATGCAAACGTTAAAGCATCAGAAATAGATTATATTAATGCACATGCAACAGCAACTCCCGTTGGTGATTTAAATGAAGCACAAGCTATTTCTAAAGTTTTTGGACCTAAAACACCTTATATTAGTTCTACAAAATCAATGACTGGCCATGAAATGTGGATGGGTGGCGCAAGTGAGATTATTTATTCCATTTTGATGATGCAAAGCTCATTTATAGCCCCAAATATAAATTTCGAAAATCCTGATGAGTACTCAGCTAAACTAAATATAACAGCAGAAACAATAAAAAATAAAAATATAGATCTGTTCCTTTCTAACTCTTTTGGGTTTGGTGGAACAAACTCAACACTGATTGTGAAAAAAATTAAATAATTAAATCTGAGAGGATTAAAAAATGGATAAGCAGGAGATTATTACCAAAATAAACAGCTTTTTAATTGAGGAATTCGAACTTGAAGAAAACCAGTTACAGCCAAATGCAAGTTTAAAAGAGACCTTAGAGATAGATAGCCTTGATTATGTTGATTTGGTAGTTATTATAGAAAGAAACTTCGGATTCAAAGTAAAAGGAGGAGATTTTGCCACCATAAAAACACTCCAGGATTTTTATGACTACATCATAAAACATGCTAATTCGAATTAATCTGAGATAAAGAAAGCTTACGGAGGGTTTTTTGGATGCCATCATGGAAAGGTCAGTCACGCGGAACGGTATTAGGGTATAAGATTTTTGTTTTTACACTAAAACATCTTGGGCTTTCATTTGCTTATTTTATATTGATTTTTGTTGCATTTTACTTTTTTCTATTTTCATCAGCCAGTACAAAGGAAATCTATTTCTATTTCAGGAAGATTCATAAATTTTCAGTTCTAAAATCCATTTTCGGAGTATATCGCAATTACTATACTTTTGGGCAGGTTTTGCTCGATAAGTTTGCCATTTTAGGTGGTCTTAAAGGTAAATTCACTTACAACTTTGACGGAGAGCATCATTTGCAACAAATGGCTAATGAAAAAACAGGGGGAATAATTGTAACAGCTCATATGGGAAGCTTTGAAACTGCTGGTCAGTTGCTCGAGCGAATTAATTCAAGAATCAATCTTATTATGCTCGATGCAGAGCACAAACAAATAAAACAGTACGTTTCTGATGTTTTAAGCAATAAAGGAATTAACCTTATTGCAATACAAGACGATATGTCTCATGTAGTACCAATTAGTACGGCTCTAATCAACAAAGAACTAATTGCAATTGCAGGTGATCGGTTTATGAACGATAATAAAGCGTTTAAGGTAGATTTTATGGGCAAAAAAGCTTTTTTCTCTAGTGGCCCATTTTATCTGGCTGCCCGATTTGGCGTTCCGGTAACTTATGCCTTTGCGATGAAGGAATCGAAAACACATTATCACTTTTTTGCATCAGCACCTATTTATATTACTAAAACAACTAAAAAAGAAGAACAGGATAAAGTTCTGCAACAATATGTTGAGCAATATGCGAAGGAATTTGAAAAAATGGTACGTAAATATCCTTATCAATGGTTTAATTATTACCCTTTCTGGGAAAAAAACTAAATAATGAAAGAGAATAAAATATTACTTATATCAGCCAACCAGCATATTATTCCATATCCAGTATATCCAATTGGGTTGGCATATATATCAACATTTTTAAAAGAAAAACTCCCGAATTATACAATCCAGC
This sequence comes from Bacteroidales bacterium, assembly GCA_050179935.1. GTDB lineage: Bacteria > Bacteroidota > Bacteroidia > Bacteroidales > UBA12077 > UBA12077. The sequence continues at coordinate 64,655 of JBFXEQ010000008.1, forward strand.
TATCTGACCTGAATTTGTCATCAATCGAGGATGTAAAAAAGATGATATCCGAATATAATCCAAAATATATCGGTGTTTCATTCAGGAATGTTGATGATGTTAACTCCTATAACCGCGAATATTTTATTAATCATTATAAAAAGTTAATCGAATCAATCCGTGAGGTAACCAAAGCCTATATTATAATTGGCGGTTCAGGATTTTCAATTTTTCCTGAGCTTATGTATAAAAAACTAAATCCTGATTTTGGTATTTATGGCGAAGGCGAAGAAAGTTTTTTAAAACTAATTACCGCGCTGGATAATAACGATGATTATACCAATATTAGTCGGTTAATCTATTCGAAAAATGGACAGTGTATCTTTAACAAAAAAGAAAGCTATTTCAGCGATTTGTCACTAAACTTTGATGAAAGCATCATCGATTTTTATTGGCAGCGAAGCGGAATGCTCAATATTCAAACAAAAAGAGGTTGTCCGTATAATTGTATTTATTGCACCTATCCGGTAATCGAAGGTAAAAAAGTAAGAACATTAAATACCGATAAAATTATACAAACCTTAAAAACCCTTTATTATCAAAAAGGAATTGATTACGTATTTTTTACAGATTCAGTATTCAATATAAAAAACGAATATAATTACGAACTGGCAGAAAAAATAATTCATAGCGGGATAAAGATTAAATGGGGTGGATATTTTACATTTACAAATTTACCTGAAAATCTGCTGGTTTTACTTAAAAAATCAGGACTAAGCCATATTGAGTTTGGTACCGAATCGATATCAGACAAAAGTCTTAAAAACTATGGTAAAAACTTTACCGTAAATGATGTGTTAGAGAAATCAGCCCTCTGCAATAAACTCGAAATTGATTTTGCTCATTTTCTTATTCTTGGCGGATATGGCGAAACAGAAGAAACAGTTAATGAGACTTTTGAAAACTCAAAAAAAATCGATAGATCAGTATTCTTTCCCTTTGTAGGCATGCGCATTTATCCTGGTACAAAATTGCACGAATATGCTTTAGCAGAAGGCAAACTTAGAAAAGAAGAAGATTTGATCGAACCAAAATATTATATTTCGGACAAAGTTAATTACGACACATTAAAACAAAGAGCAAAAAATACCGGTCGCAGATGGGTATTTCCGGATGAAGATGCAAGTGAAGTTATGAATAAGTTACGACTTAAAAATAAAAAAGGACCACTATGGGAATACTTGATCATGTAATTGCTGAAGGAGAAATTATTCAGAGATTTATTCCTCAGCGAAGCCCAATGATTATGGTTGAAAAACTGCATATGGCCGAAGGAGGTAAAACCATCAGCAGTTTAACCATAAAAGCAGAAAATATTTTTTGTAAAGATGATTTGCTTGAAGAGCCCGGATTAATTGAGAATATTGCTCAAACTGCCGCATTAGGAGTTGGATTTGCATTCAGTAACGAGAATAAAAACATTCCTACCGGTTATATTGGGGCTGTTCAGAAGCTTGCTATTCATTTACTTCCTAAGGTTGGATCTACCATTATTACTGAGGTAAATGTTGAGCATGAAGTTTTTAACACTACCTTAATTAATGGTAAAATTACCTGCAACAATGAACTAATTGCCGAATGTACAATGAAGATTTTTTTAGATGAGAAAAAATAAATCTGAAAATTAAAATCTACACAAATGGAAAAAAATAAAGTACCCCAGGACGAAGGAATCACAGCAGGAATAACCAGAGAAGTACAATATGCCATTGATGAAAACGGTAAATATATAAAAACATTTAGTAAAGGTTGGGAGCCCAAAAATATTGTTAATTCAATTGCTTGGGATCTAATAAATGAACGTGTTGAAATGGCTGATGAGAAAATTCGTAAGGGCAAAGCCAGCCCTATTTTGCATTTTATGGAGAAACATCAGATGAATATTTCTATCCTAGCTGATTATACTGAGATTCCCAGAATTAAAGTTTGGTGGCATTTGAAACCAAAAGGATTTAAGAACATCAAGGATGAATATCTCAAAGCATATTCACAAGTTTTTGAGGTAAGTATTGAGGAGATTATTCAATTTAATCCAACTAAATAAAGTTACAAAATGGATTTGAACACAAAATTAGAGTTTCAGCATATACCAGCAGGACATTGTGAGAACGGAGTAATATCGAGTCTTTTAAAATATCATGGGTTAGAATTAAGCGAAGCTATGATTTTTGGAATTGGCAGCGGACTGTTTTTTGCATATATGCCATTTGTAAAAGTAAATGGTATTCCTACAGCATCATTTAGGCCAGTGCCGGGGATGATTTTTACCCGTGCTGCGAAAAGACTTGGCATAAAAATGAAAAAACAAACCTTTCGTAATCAGCCTAAAAGAGCAATGGAAGAGCTCGACAGAACTCTTGCACAAGGACTTCCGGTTGGTATTCAAGGTGGAGTTTATCATTTATCGTATTTTCCACCTGCCTATCGCTTTCATTTTAATGCTCATAACTTAACTGTTTTCGGAAAAGAGGAGAACACCTATTTTATTAGCGATCCCGTTATGGAATACTCCACTACGTTAACATACGACGAAATGGTGAAAGTACGATTTGCAAAAGGAGCTTTTCCACCAAATGGCCGAATGTATTACCCTATAAGTATTCCTGATAAAATAGATCTGCCATCAGCAATAAAAAAAGGCATCAAACAAACCTGCGAATACATGTTAACAATACCTGTTCCATTATTTGGCGTAAAAGGGATAAGATATCTGGCTGGCAGAATGCGGAAATGGCCAAATCGATTAGGACCCAAGAAAGCGGCTATTTATCTTGCACAAGTGGTAAGAATGTTAGAAGAAATAGGAACCGGAGGCGCTGGATTTAGATTTATTTATGCTGCCTTTTTGCAAGAATCTGCAATCGTGTTGGAAAATCCTAAATTTGAAGATTTATCGAAAGAGATGACAAAAATTGGTGATATGTGGAGGAAGTTTTCTTCGCAAGCAGCCCAAACCTGTAAAGGAAGATCTGCAGAACCTGATGGGTATAATACAGCTGCTAATTTATTGTTAGAAATTGCAGATGCTGAAGAGAAATTATTTAAAGAACTAAGGAAAACGATTAACTAATGCAAAAAAATCAACCCATAATTGAATTAAAACATCTGACCAAGATCTATAAAGGCTCTCATGAACCAGCAATTGATAATCTTAATCTAGAGATTGAAGCTGGCGAAATATACGGACTGCTTGGCCCAAATGGAGCAGGAAAAACAACTACTATTTCAATTCTCTGTGGACTGTTCTATCCAACTGCCGGAAATGTTTTTATTGATGGAATGGAATATGCCCATTCGGCCGAAAAAATTAAAAGTGTTATCGGCGTTGTTCCTCAGGATATAGCCTTGTACCCATCATTAACTGCAAAAGAAAATCTGATCTTTTTTGGTCATCTGTACGGATTAAAAGGAAAACAGCTTAGAGAAAGAATAAACGAATGTCTCGAATTATTTGGGTTAGAAAATTCGATGAATAGAAAAATAAAAACCTACTCGGGCGGAATGAAACGAAGAATAAACCTGATTGCAGGGATTCTTCATAAACCTAAAGTAATCTTTTTAGATGAGCCTACTGTTGGTGTTGATGTACAGTCGAGAAATGTTATTCTAAATCACCTTAGAAATATAAATAAAGATGGAACAACTTTAATTTATACTTCTCATTACATGGAGGAAGCAGAGAATTTCTGCACACGTGTTGCTATTATAGATGAAGGAAAAATAATTACAGAAGGTAGACCAAAAGAATTAATTAAGAATAATAAAGAATTTAAAGATCTGGAAAGTATGTTCTTGCATTTAACAGGTAAAGCCCTTCGCGACGAATAAAATTAAAACTATGTTACGACTATTTTCATCAATATATAAAGAGTTTCTTGTATTAATAAGAGACCGTGCAGGATTGGCAATATTATTTCTTATGCCGCTTATACTCATAATTATTATGACACTGATACAGGATGCCACTTTTAAAACTGTAAAAGATGCCAACATATCAATGATACTGGTAAATAACGACCGTGATAGTTTAGGCGAAGCCATAAGAGAAGGATTAATAGAATCAAAGTTCTTTCAGATTGTTGAAGAGATTGATGGTAAGAAGATAACAGAGCAAGAAGCAATAGATGCTGTAGCCCAGGGAAAATATAAAATCGGTATAATTATTCCGGAACGAGCCACCGAGACTATTCGCGGAAATGTGGATGCGCTTATTAATAAATCGTTTAAAACGTATTCAATACCCGGGGTTAAAAAACGAACTAAAAAAAGTTCAATTGATATAACCATCTATATCGATCCAGCTACCAGTCATTCGTTTAAAAATTCTGTAATGAGCTCGCTAAAAGAATTTACATCACAACTAGAAATCAAATTATTTTTTCAAAATTTCTCTGTTGCTTTAGCTGAGATGTTTCCCGATCAAAAAGCAGTTGAATTTGAAAGTTTTCAGACGATAAAGTATAAAGAGGTTTATGCTTCAACTACAAATAGTGAAATACTACCAAATTCGGTGCAACACAATGTTCCTGCATGGACAATGTTTGCCATGTTTTTTATTATTCTGCCATTAGCTGGCAATATAATTAAGGAACGTGACGAAGGAAGTGCTTTTAGATTAAAAACAATGCCTGGGTCGTATATTACGGTTATGTTTAGTAAGATTCTGATTTTTTTATGCGTTTCGTTTCTGCAGTTTATGCTTATGTTAATGGTTGGAAAATACCTTATGCCAGCCATGGGATTACCCCAATTAGAAATTGGCTCACATAAACTTGCACTTGTATTGTTGGCTCTTTCATCGGGATTAGCTGCAACAGGATTGGGTGTTGCGATAGGAACAATAGCTACTACCCACGAGCAATCATCAACCTTTGGAGCTGTAACTATAATTATTTTTGCGGCACTAGGTGGAATCTGGGTTCCAATTTATGTTATGCCTCATTATATGAGAATAATGAGTCAGTTTTCGCCATTAAACTGGGGATTGAGCGGATTTTATGATATTTTTCTACGAAATGGTGATATAATCAATATTTTGCCAGAAATGTTAAAGCTATTATTCTTCTTTGCCGTAATGCTTTTAATCGCAGTAGGTTATAATAGAATTCATCGATCAAAATAACAAAACAACATTCATTACTAAAAACCTTAGAAATATCATTATAAAAAAATAATTAAAAGCTAATTTGAATGTCCGTTTTATGTCATAAATATTATGTAAATAAATTGAAAATCAATTTGTTTGCCCCAAACCCCTAAAGGGTGCAAATTGATTTTCTTCACACCCTTTAGGGACGGGGCAAATGAAGAAAATCATTAACAACAATTATGAATAAAAGCGGACAATCGTTAAAGCTAATTTTGCACTTTACTAAAAAAATACAAATTGAATAAAAAAGAATTGATACATAGGACCGAAACTACTATAAGATTTAGTGAGGTGGATTCAATGGGAATAGTGTGGCACGGAAACTATGCCAAGTTCTTTGAAGATGGAAGAGAGGATTTCGGAAAGACCTATGGAATAAGCTATTTAAATGTTTATGAAAATAAACATATGACTCCATTGGTAAAATTAACTTTCGATTACAAAATGCCACTCGAATATGGAGATACAGCAATAATCGAAACTCGTTATATCGATCATGATGCTGCAAAAATTCATTTTGAATATACTATTTTCAATAAAAAAACGAATAAAATTTGCGCCACAGGTGAGAGCATTCAAGTGTTTATTGATTTTAACCGTGAACTAATGCTTACTCCTCCTGCTTTTTTCGTTGATTGGAAAAAGAAAATGGGATTAATAGAATAAAAGATGAACAAGGTTTACACTCTTAGCGATAACATCATTACGTCTTTAGGATTTACTACCAAAGCAAATTTTAGTGCATTAAAAGAAGGAATCTCAGGTATTGCACAAACAAACGATCCTAAAATTACTCAAATCCCTATGTACACATCAATTGTGGATTCGGAGATGTTAAAAAATGAGTTTACTCAGTTTGGTGATACATCAGATTTTACTCGCCTAGAGCAGTTAATGATCTTGTCGATCGAAAAAGCATTAAAAGGATCATCCATTAACCCAAAACGGAATGACACTATTTTTGTATTTTCTTCAACCAAAGGAAATATAGACCTATTAGAAAATCGTCGTCAGGAGTTTGAACACGATAGAGTAAATCTTTGGGCTTTGAGTGAGGTTATTACCAAATTTTTTGGCAATAAAAACAACCCCATTTTTATTTCAAATGCATGCGTTTCGGGCGTTACAGCAATTACAACTGCTGCACACCTTCTGCAATCGGGCAAATATAAAAATGCTATTGTATGTGGAGGCGACATTATTTCAGAGTTTACGCCATCAGGGTTTCAATCTTTTAAAGCAATTAGTTCAAATCCATGCAGACCTTTTGATGCAACCCGCGATGGAATTACTCTTGGCGAAGGAGTTGGAACAATAGTTCTAACAACTCAGAAAAATCTTGTAAAAGAATCAAACCCAGTAATATTTAGAGGTGGAGCAAATAGTAACGATGCTAATCATATTTCAGGTCCTTCAAGAACCGGTGATGGATTGTATTTTGCTATTCGCAATGCATTAACCGACTCTAATAAAACAAATAAAAACATTGATTATATCTCAGCACATGGTACTGCTACTCTTTATAACGATGAGATGGAGTCAAAAGCAATCGCCCTTGCCGGACTGGAAAACATTGCAGTTAATAGCTTAAAAGGATATTGGGGTCATACATTGGGTGCTGCAGGTATAATTGAATGTATAGCAGGTATCCACTCAATAAAAGAAAATTGCCTAATAAAATCATTGGGATTTAATGAATTAGGTGTAAGCATCCCTTTAAAAATCATTACAAAATTTGAAACAAAAGTGATTAAAAATTTCTTGAAAACTGCATCTGGGTTTGGAGGTAGCAATGCTGCTATTTATTTTTCAGAAGAAAATGCAGATTAAAAGCAACCAAATGGAAAATGTAATTACTAAATATTGCCAAATCGATTCAAGCCAGGTTATTGTTGATGGAAAAGTTGAATTCGAAAATTCAGCAAATGAGCCATTTGTAGAATTTATGAAATCCATTTACAAACAATATGATATAAAATACCCTAAGTATTTTAAAATGGATAATTTATGCAAAATAGCATTCATGGCTTCTGAAATAATTCTAAAAGATAATTCAGCTATAAAACAAATAGATCCTACACGTATTGGCGTTATACTTCAGAATTCGCATTCTACTATTGATACCGACATAAGTTACCTAAATACCATAAAAGATAAATCAAACTATTATCCTAGCCCAGCAATTTTTGTATATACATTGCCAAATGTAATGATTGGAGAGATTTGTATTAAAAATAAGTTTCAAGGTGAAAGCACCTGCTTTATTGCAAAGGAGTTTGATGCAGAATTTATTACCGAATATGTAAATAATTTACTCGATTCAGGCAAAGTTGATATTTGTCTTACAGGATGGGCTGATTATGTTGAAAACAATTACATTACAAAGCTATTTTTAGTAGAAAAAATTAAGGAAAATCAAAAAGATAATATTAGTTTTAGGCCGGAAAATTTAAAAAATAAAATAAAAGAGGGATAAAAAATGGAATCATTAATTCAGAAAATTAAAGAACAAGTAATCGAAGTATTAAATTTAGAAGAAGTAACACCACAAGATATTGATACCGATGCTCCCCTTTTTGGAGATGGTTTAGGTCTCGATTCAATCGATGCATTAGAATTAATCGTATTGCTCGAAAAACAGTATGGTATTAAAATTGAAGATCCAAAAGACGGAAAAAAAATATTCTTTTCAATTCGTACCATTGCAGAATATATCGAATCACATAAAAAATAACGTTTAAAAGGAACCTGTTACATGTCCAAAAGAATTTTTATTACCGGTATAGGAATAATTTCTGGTATTGGTAATAATGTTGAAGAAACCCTAGAATCTATTCGAATTGGTAAATCGGGCGTGGGTAAAATTACCCATCTTGAAACCTTTCATAAAGATACAATTCCTGTTTCGGAAGTAAAATACACCAATGAAGAATTAATCACGCTATTAGGATTGAATAATAGTGAGCCCTATACACGTGCTACATTAATGGGAATTATGGCTGCTGCGGAAGCAGTAAAAAGTGCAGGTATTACGAATATGAGCGATAAAAGAACAGGAGTAATTTCGGGTACTACTGTTGGCGGAATGGACAAGAGTGAGCAGTTTTATCACGATTTCTTAACCGAAGGAAAACATATTAAATATATCGAATCGCACGATTGTGGTGATAGTACCGAACGTATTGCCGATTATATCAAGGTAAAAGATTTTGTATCGACAACAAGTACAGCATGTTCAAGCGCAGCAAACTCAATTATGTTTGGAGCACGATTAATAAAAAACAACCGACTTGACAGAGTTATAGCTGGAGGGACTGAATCCTTGACAAAATACCATTTAAATGGTTTTAATACATTAATGATTCTTGATCGTGAGCTTTGTAAACCATTTGATGAGAATAGAAAAGGGTTAAACTTAGGCGAAGGAGCTGCTTTTGTTGTGCTCGAATCAGAAGATATAGTTCGGGAAACAGGAAAAAAAGTATTCTGCGAACTCACAGGTTATGGTAATGCATGCGAAGCATTTCATCAGACAGCATCAACACCCGAAGGTAAAGGTGCTTACCTGGCAATGAAAAAAGCATTAGACCGTAGCGGATTAAAACCTGAACAAATCGATTACATTAACGCACATGGCACAGGAACCGAAAATAACGATATTTCCGAAGGTCGTGCAATTCAAAATTTATTTGGAGAAAATCCACCTAGAGTAAGCTCAACAAAATCATTTACTGGTCATACTACTAGTGCTGCAGGTGGTATTGAAGCTGTACTTTCAGTTTTGGCTATACAACATAACATAATATATCCAAACATGAATTTTCATCAACAGATGAAAGAACTTAGCTATAAACCTGTAACTCATCTGATGGAAAATGTAAAAGTTGATCATGTTTTGTCGAATTCGTTTGGTTTTGGAGGTAATAATTCGGCATTAATTTTTTCGAGAGTTTAATTATGGAAGTATTTATTAAAGGAACTGGAATTATTTCTCCTCAAAAAACGACTGATAACAGCGATTTTTTAAACGATATTGTAGTACACGAGAAAGATACACTAAACTGCGTTGAACCATTTTATAAAGAATATATAAATCCTATTCAGTTGCGCAGAATGAGTCGTTTAATAAAAATGAGCATTAGCGCATCAAAGATTTGTTTAAAAGAAGCCGGTATTGAAAATCCAGGAGCAATAATTTCTGGAACTGGTTTAGGATTGGTTGAAGATACTGAGAAATTTTTAAATTCTGTGTTAGACTATAAAGAACAATTCCTCACTCCTACTTCATTTATACAATCTACTCACAACACAATAAGCGGACAAGTTGCTATTGCTTTACAATGTTTTAATTACAATAATACTTACTCGCACCGTGGCTTTTCTTTCGAAAGTGCTTTGCTGGATGCCATGCTTCTTATTAATGATAAAGATGCTGAAAATGCCCTTGTAGGAGGATTTGATGAGATCACCGAACAACATCATAGTATCCTTAAAAAAACCAAATGGGTAAAAAAGGAACAAGTAAAACATCTTGACTTATTGAATTATAAAACTCCAGGCACTGTTGATGGTGAAGGTGTTTCGTTCTTCGCGCTTACAAATAAAAGAGAAGAAGGAACTTACGCTCAGATAAAAAACATATCCACATTATATAAACCAAAAGATTATAAAGAAATCGAGGATCATATTGAGAAATTTCTTGCAGATAATGGAGTTTCGAAAAAGGATCTTGATCTGGTTGTTCTTGGTTTAAACGGAAATACGGATACCGATGGCATTTATTATCATTTAACAGAAAATTATTTTAATACCAATTATGCTTATTTTAAGCATCTTTGCGGCGAATATCATACTGTTGGAGCATTTGCATTATGGTTTGGGGCAAAATGTATTAAACATCAGACAGTTCCCGAAATTGCGATCTTCAATAAGCAAAACTTTACAAAAAAACCAATAAAAAATATATTGGTTTATAATCATTTTAAAAACATAAATCACTCATTTTATTTATTAAATCAATGATTAGACTAAGAACTACAATCGTTCTTTATGTCATTGTTTTAGTCCTGGTTTATCTCTTTCTTCCATGGAAAGGAGCATTTCTTTTTTTATTAACCCTAATTTTTCTTTTTATTTTAGGTTATGGATCATTTTCAATCTGTTCTAACCTATACGTACAAGCATTTTGCAAAGGAGATTCATCAGAAAAAAAAGTTGCAATAACCTTTGATGATGGTCCTCATGGGGAAATAACTCCTGAAATACTTAACCTACTTGAATTATATAAAGCCCAAGCAACTTTTTTTTGTAAAGGAGAAAGCATTGAAAAAAACAAAGATTTGCTGAACGAAATTATTAATCGAGGTCATGTTATTGGGAATCATACCTATAGCCATTCGTATGGTAAAAATATGTACTCATCGAAGAAACTCATCGATGATATTCAGAAAAACCAGGATTTGATTTTTGAAATCACAGGTAAAAAAGCAAGGCTTTTCAGACCACCTTTTGGAGTTACTAATCCTCCAATAGCCAACGCATTAAGAAAATTTAATTTCCATATCATTGGATGGAGCTTGCGATCTTTCGATACTATTCATGAACCCAGTCAAGTAATTAAAAAAGTTAAAAATAATGTTAAACCCGGCGATATAATTTTGTTTCATGATAATCGATTAAATACTATCGAAATACTTAAGGAAATACTCGATTTTTTACAGAAAGAGAACTATGGCATGGTTCGTGTTGACGAACTTTTAAATATCGAAGCATATGAATAAACATATCATCTTTTTACTAGCTTTTCAGATTACAATACTTATCTCCATAGCTCAGGAAAAAGGGTTTAAACCAATCGAAAATGCTGCAATTTTTAAGGAAAAACTTAATAAATTAACTGAAAATACAACAACTATTCAAAGTGATTTTACACAGGAGAAACATCTAAGTTTTTTATCTGAAAACATTATATCGAAAGGAAAGTTCGCGTTTAAAACTCCAAATTTACTTCGTTGGGAATATGCCGAACCGATTAATTATATTATCGTTTTTAATAATACAAGCATTTTAATAAGTGACGATGGTAAAATAAGTTCGTTTGATGCCCAATCGAATCGAATGTTTAGCGAGATTAATAATATGATGGTGGGAACCATTCAGGGGAGTTTATTTAATGATTCGGAGCGTTTTAATGTAAAATACTTTGAATCGGAAAAACAGTATTTGCTTGAGTTGGAACCCAAAATGGCTGAAATGAAAGGCATGCTAAAAACTATAAAGATATTTATTGATAAAACCGACAATTCTGTTTCAAGTATTAAAATGATTGAAACATCAGATGATTATACAAAAATTGATTTTGTAAACCGAAAACTAAACCTACCAATAATTGATGAAAAATTTAAGTTATAGAAATAATATATAGCTTATAAAACCCAAACCCTTATCTAACAACCTAAAAAACAACTCAATAGAAAATATTAAAAAATAAATTCAATATTAGTTGCAGATGTCAACTAATTCAATTTATATTTGCAGACTAAATTAAATTATATTCCTATGGATGATAAATATATATCGATGATGCAGTTTAGTAAGCTTATGCGTGATGTTTTCAGAGTAATAAAAAAACGTATTAGCGAAACTAATCAGGAAGATTTAAAAATCACAACCGAACAAATTGGCTTGTTACATGCAATAAGTATCAAAGACGAGGATGTAATTCAGAAAGACATGGCTGAAATTATGTGTAAGGATAAATCAGCCATATTAAGGCTAATTGATTCATTAGAAGAAAAAGAGTTAATACGAAGAGTGGTTGATAAAAATGACAGACGTAAAAACTATCTAATGATAACTAAACACGGAGAGCGGGTTTTAAAAAACTACCTTGATATCGTTTACCAAATAATGGATGAGCTGCGAGCAGGAATCTCTGAATCTGAAATAATAACCTATAAGATGGTTTTAACAAAGGTTATGAGCAACGCTGAGAATCTTTAATTTTTTTTGTGTTTATAGTTGATATTTTCAACTATTGATACTTTAAACTATTCTAAAAAAAATATGTCCATAAATACATTACAATTCAAAATTAAATATAAAAATCAAATTACCACAAATGAAAAATCATTTTAAAACAGTTTTAGTTGGTATTTCCTGTCTATGCATAATAACATCGAAAGCACAGGAACCAATAGTGCTATCGCTTGATAGTGCAATTAACTATGCAATAGAACACAACAAAACGCTTATAAACTCTAAGTTTACGATAGATAAGTCGAAACAAAAAAAGCTCGAAACAATAGCTCAGGGCTTACCACAAGTAAGCGCATCTATTGATTACACCAACTTTTTAGGAGCAGAAGCTTCTTTGCAAATGAGTGAGCAGGCACCACCCATTACCATTGAATTTAATCCTACCAGCAATTTTAAGGCGAGTGTCAGCCAGTTAATATTTAATGGAAGCTATTATATTGGTATTCAATTATCGAACCTGGCTAAAACAATGGCTGAACAAAGCTATATTAAAGACGAAATGACCGTAAAGGAACAGGTAATTCAGGCCTACTATATGGTATTGGCTAGTGAGCGGATATTAAACATAGTTAAAGACAATAAAACAAATGCTACCACAATATATGAAAAAACAAAAAACCTCGCTAATGCAGGAATAATTGAACAAACAGATGAAAAGAAACTTTCGTTAATGGTTGCAAATGTTGATAATGCAATAAGGTCAACTGAGAGACAAGTTCAGCTGGGTTATAATCTGCTACGAATGCAATTAGGGCTTGAAGCCAATCAAACAATTCGTCTTTCGTCAAATCTTGATGAATTAGCTCAGCGGTTTATCGGAAACAGCATATTGAACAATACTTTTGCGATTGAAAACAATTTGGATTTTAAACTATTATCCTTACAAGGAGAAATGGCTAAAAAACAGGTAACTTTAAAAAAAGCCAGCAATCTGCCTTCATTAGTAGCCTTTTATTCTTATACAAAAAAAATTAAAGAGCCATTGTTTGATATGACTCCTAAAAATGTACTTGGATTAACCTTAAACATCCCTATTTTTTCGAGTGGCCAGCGATACACTCAATTGAATCAAGCAAAAATAGATTTACAAATGGTAGAGAATACCAAAGATTTAGTAACGGAACAACTAACTATTCAGGAACAACAGCTTCGTTTTAACTATAAAAACTTGCTGGAGCAATTTGAAACACAAAAAGCAAATGTTGAAATTGCCAGGGAAGTGCTAAATCATATGAACTTAAAATATGAGCAGGGATTAGTGTCGAGCCTCGAATTAACAAGTGCAAACAACGATTATTTAACAGCAGAAACAAATTATACCAGCACCATGCTTCAGTTACTTAATGCCGAATTATCATTACGAAAAATTAACAGTACCATTTAATACAAACATATATGAACACAAAAAGAAATTTAATATTATCGATAAGTGCAGGATTATTAATCATTGCATCATCGTGCACAAAAAAGAATGACAAAGCTGAAACAGTTCAACAAACCGAAATAAAACAATCTGTTCCGGTAAAAACGATGATTGTAAAACATACAACAATTGATCGCGCCATTGATTATACAGCCTCATTAGCACCGTTCGAGGAAGTACATTTGGCTCCGTCAACACCCGGAAGAATTGAAAAGATAAATGTTGAAATAAGCGACCATGTTAGCAAAGGACAAGTAATTGCATTAATGGACAGAACAAATCTGGAACAAGCCAGAATAAACCTAATGAAACTAGAAACAGATTATAAACGGTTAGATACATTAATGAAAACCAAGAGTATAGCCGAACAACAGTATGATCAGATAAAATCAGCATACGAATTGGCACGAAACAGTTACCAGTTTTTACTTGAAAATACCCAGCTAAAAGCACCATTCTCAGGAGTTATTTCTGGAAAATATTTCGAAGATGGTGAAATATATTCAGGTGCTCCTAATACAGCAGTAGGTAAAGCCGCATTAGTATCCATTGTACAGATTAACCAACTAAAAGCCTTAATAGGTATTTCTGCTAGTTACTTTCCATATGTTTCTTTAGGAATGAAAGCTGATATTGTATCCGAAATTTATCCAGACCAATCGTTTATAGGCGAAATTTATAGGATTTATCCAACTATTGATAATACAACAAAAACTTTTACTGTAGAAGTTCGGGTTCAGAATGACAACCTAAAACTTCGACCAGGAATGTTTTCGAAAATAAAACTTAAATTGGGTAAAGGAGAAGCAATCCTTGTTCCAACTATTGCATTAATTAAACAAACAGGAACAAACGACATGTATGTTTTTGTTAATAAAAATAATACAGCAATAAAACAACCTATTAAAATGGGTCGAATTATTGATGATAATACTGAAATTTTGGAAGGATTAAACGAAGGTGATGAGATTGTTATTGTAGGGCAAAATAAACTCGAAAATCAAACTCCAATAACAATACATCAGTAATTCAGTCTTTATTAAACAAAATTAATTGATAAAAAACCAATATTATGAGTTTATATAGCACCGCAGTAAAAAAACCCGTAAGTACGATCATGATTTTTATTGGAGTGATCATTTTCGGAATTTTTTCATATTTTCAATTACCGGTGGATTTTTTCCCAAAAATGGATCCGCCATACATCTCTGTAATAACATTCTACTCTGGAGCCAACGCTGCTGATGTTGAGCAAAATATAACCCGTAAACTTGAAGATAGTTTCGGATCGTTAACCAACTTAAAAAATATGACCTCCACATCGAAAGATAATATTTCAGTTGTGATGTTAGAATTTGAGTGGGGAGCAAACCTCGATGAAGCTACCAATGAAGTTAGAGATGCCGTTGGATTGGCAGAACGAAGCTTACCCGAAGAGGTTGAGAGTCCGACAATATTTAAAATAAGTACCAGTATGATTCCGGTTTTGATGTTCTCAATCACATCTGAAGAAAGTTATGCAGGTATTAAGGATATTTTAGATGATAAGCTTATTCAACCATTAAACCGTATTGAAGGAGTTGGAAACATTATTCAAATGGGAGCTCCCATAAGAGCTATTATGGTTGATGTTGATCCCCGAAAATTAGATGCATATAACTTAACCGTTGAGCAGATTTCAGGAATTCTGGCAGCCAATAATCTTAATGTACCTTCAGGTAACCTTGAAATGGGTAAATCTGATTTAGCTCTAAGGTTACAGGGAGAATTTATAAATAGCGATGTTGTTAGAAATATCATTATAAGTAATATAAACGGTAAAACTGTATATCTTAAAGATATCGCAACGGTTCAGGATGGCCTAAAAGATGTTAAATCGTATGAACGATCGAATGGAGGAAAAAGTGTTCGTGTAATGATTCAAAAACAATCGGATGCCAATACGGTTACCGTTGCAAATAGTATTAAAGAAAAACTCGCAGAGATTGAAAAAAACTTGCCATCCGATATTAAGGTTGAAGTACTTTTCGATTCATCTTTAAATACGGTCGATTCGATAAACAATCTTTCAGAGACATTATTGTATGCCCTGCTATTTGTGGTTATCGTAGTACTTTTTTTCTTAGGTAGATGGAGAGCCACTTTTATAGTTTCACTTTCAATTCCAATATCTCTTATTGTAGGTTTTATTTACATGTATTTATCGGGCGGAACCATAAATCTGATTACCCTTTCGTCCTTATCAATTGCAATTGGGATGGTTGTAGATGACTCTATCGTTGTACTCGAAAATATAACTAAAAAGTTTGAACGAGGAGGCTTTGCGCGCGAATCGTCAATTTATGGAACCAACGAAGTTAGTTTGGCTGTAATTGCTTCAACTCTTACTATTATAGCCGTTTTTCTTCCATTAACTATGTTAGGCGGAATGACAGGTATTCTTTTTAAACCACTTGGATGGGTAGTTACTATCACAATTGCAACATCAGTGATTGTTGCGTTAACTCTTGTTCCTATGCTATCATCAAAGATTTTACGAACTAAAAACCCTGCTAGAAATACAATTGGAGGAAAAATATACTGGTTCTCACAAGATCAGCTCGAGAAAATGGATAATATCTATGAAAAATCTCTTGCATGGTCCGTTAGTAATCGATGGACAACTATTATAATTGCTACGGTTATTTTTATTTCTTCCCTTTTTCTTATAAATGTTATTGGTACTGAATTTATGCCATCATCTGATAATGATCGAATTTCAGCTCAGGTAAAACTGGCCCAAGGAACTAACCTGGATGAAACTATTTTGACTGCTCAATACCTCGATTCTGTTTTTATGGCAAAATACCCTGAAATTGAAATTATTTCGACAAGTGCAGGTTCGGGTGATGAAAACAGTATGGCCGCTATCTTTTCAGAAACAGGTAATTACATTATTAATTACACTTTTAAAATGAAACCACGCGATAAACGCGAAAAAGATATCTTTCAGATTGCCAATGAGATGCGAGGCGATATTGAAAAACGACCCGAAATTGAGAAATACTATGTTGATGCAGGAAGCTCACGTAGCTCTGGTGGAATGGGTATGGGAGGCGGAAGCGTGCTGGAGGTAAAGGTTTTCGGAAATGATTTCGACAAGACTAACATTCTTGCAGAACAAATTTCACAAGCATTAAATAAAATTGATGGAGCCAAAGACGTTCTTGTTAGTCGCGATAAGGAAAAAACTGAACTTCAGTTGATCCTTGATAACGAGAAAATGACCTCATTTGGTTTAAATACTGCTTCAGTAGCTACTGCTATTCGTAACCGTATTACTGGGGTAACAGCAACTAAATACAAGGAAGACGGTAACGAATATGATGTTATTGTTCGGTATGATGAACAATTCAGACAATCGACAGAAGATATTGAAAACATTAGTATTGCAACACCTTATGGAAAGATGATAAAACTAGGCGAAATAACTAAACTTAAAAGCTTTTACTCGCCACCAAATATCGAAAGGGAAAATAAGGTTAGAGTTGTAACAGTATCATCTGCTATATCAGGTTCAGATTTGGGAACAGTAAAAACAGCTATTGAAGCAGCAGTATCAAAAATGGAGGTTCCAAGTGATGTTTCAATCGAATTTGGTGGAAGCGTTGAAGACATGCAGGAATCATTTAGTGATCTAATTTTACTAATCTTATTATCGCTTGTTTTAGTTTATATTGTTATGGCATCGCAATTCGAATCGCTTTCAGAACCGTTTATAATTATGTTTTCTATTCCCTTTGCGTTATCTGGCGTATTAATAACCTTGTACATTTTTAGTTCAACCATAAATATCATCTCATTAATAGGTATTGTAATGCTTATAGGTATTGTAGTAAAAAATGGTATTGTTTTGGTTGATTATACTAATCTTTTGGTTGACAAAGGCTACTCCTTGAGACAAGCGGTTATTGCTGCAGGCCGATCACGATTGCGACCCGTACTTATGACATCATTAACAACCATATTGGCAATGATACCAATGATAGCAAGTACAGGTAGTGGATCTGAAATGTGGAAACCAATGGGTATTGCCATATTTGGGGGATTAACATTCTCTACACTTATCACTCTGATTCTAATACCTACAATTTACACCATTTTTGGAGTAGGAAAAATTAACAGAACGCGAAAAAAAGCAATAGCAAACCAATAAAACAATTCGAATGAAAGCAGTATTTATATCATATAATCAATCGCTAACCGAAATGGTTCAGTTAGTATTGAATAAGCACGGAATTAAAGGTTATACCCAATGGACAGATATTAAAGGTACCGGATCAGTAAAAGGTGAGCCTCATGAAGGCTCACATACCTGGCCCGAACTAAATAATGCTCATTTAACAATTGTTGATGACGCAAAAGTATCACCATTGCTCGAAAGTCTTGAGAATCTGAATAAAGAAGTCGAAAAGCATGGCTTAAGAGCATTCGTTTGGAATGTCGAAAAAACGGTATAACAAATTCATAAATAAATTTTATAGGTTTTAATCAACACCAATCAGCTTAATCACGATCCCACAAATTGATCGTGATTAAGCAATTTACAAAACTATGAATGAGTTATTAATCAGAATCTCCAATCTGTTCAGAAAATATGGTGTAAAAAGCATTACCATGGATGATATTGCTAATAACCTTGGTATATCGAAAAAAACATTGTACCAATATTTTAAGAATAAAACAGATCTGGTAAACAAAACGGCTCAATTTGAAACTGAACTGGAATTTGAAGAAATTAATAACCTGCAAAATAGTTATGAAAATGCACTTGAACAACTTATTGCCATAAGTAATCAATTAGTCAAGAAAAGCTGTAGAATAAATTCCTCAGTGCTTTATAGTTTAAACAAATACTATCCTTTGATTTTAGAAGAAGTAAGAAGCAAGCGGAAAGCTTTTATTATTAATTTTTAAAAAACAATTTTGAACTAGGCATAAAACAAGGTATTTATAAGCCAACCCTAAGTTCTGATCATATTCAGGCATTTTACATTTACTTATTTGATCAAAGAGGTATCGAAATTTATAGTGATTGGTTAAATGAAGATTTCGACAATCGTTTTAACGAGTTGATAAAATATCATCTGCGCGCAATCGTCAATATAAACAAAATAGATTGGATTGAAAAAGACAAATTTTTACTTGATAAAAAACTATGAATCAACCATTTTATATCTTTCAAATAATTCGATTTATTATAAACTTCCAATAATTAGTAAAAGATTCAGACTTTGCTTTAGTAATATTTTTATGGTTTTGAATAGTCCGTTACTTTTATTTAATTTAGCGCAAAAATTAATAAAAACGGTACTAGAAAACATGTGTAATAAATCTCTAATACTTGCGATTAAATCTCAACCCGAAATAAATCCTGCTAAGTACAGATTTTTTATACTATTATTCGTACTTTTTTTTATTAGCTCCTGCACAAATCCATATAAAAATCTTGTAAAAACCGAATACCCAGCTAATAATATTAAAATAATTCCTTTTGCTTTACCTCATTCAGAAAAAACAATAATTTACAAAGCAGACATCAATTTCTATAAAAATAACTTTGGTGGTTTGCTGGTTATCAAAAAAATTGCCGATAAAAATTATAGATTAGCTCTAACCACTCAGTTTGGACTAAAAATTTTTGATTTTGAACTGAACCAAGGCAAACTAACCGTTGTTTTCTGTATCGATCAACTTAATAAAGAGTTAATAATTAAAACATTTGAAGAGGATTTTAGCTTGTTACTTTTGCAACATGATTTTGAAAAACTAATTGAACTTAACAACCCTGAAACAAAGCAAAAAATTTGGGAGCTGAAATCAGGCAAAATGAGTACTTATTATATTCAGAACAACGAATCAACATCCATTGACAACATAAGCAAAAGAAAGCGAAATTCTGAAAAAATATCAGTAGGTTTGCATAAATATAATAACGATTTGCCGGGAGAAATAAACCTGGAGCATCGCAATATAAAACTGAAAATGAATTTAAAACTTTTACAATAAATGCTATTAAAAGATTTTTATAAGATACTTGAAATAACTACAAAAGATAACGAAAACATAACCGTTTTAGTTGAGTTAAATAAAAATCACGAGGTTTACAAAGGTCATTTTCCTGGGAATGCTGTAGTACCAGGCGTTTGTCTTACTCAATTGATTAAAGAATCGATGGAGGCTATCGAAAAAAAAAATCTAATGCTCGTATATGCCGATTATATTAAGTTTATGGCAATCGTTAATCCCGAGATAAACAATAAACTTTATATTGATCTCAAGATAAAAGTAAAAGAAGATAACATCAAACAAGTTACCAGCGAAACCCATTTTAATGGAACTGTTTTTTACAAATTTAAAGGCGATTTTAAAGCAAAATAAAGAATTGTATGGTTGATACTGCGGGGAAATATAAGGAAATATTTGAACAAAAAAAGTGTTGTGTAATTATTCCTACGTATAATAACGAAAAAACACTTGCTGCAGTTATTAATGGAGTTTTAAACTACACAAATCAGGTTATTGTTGTAAATGATGGTTCTACTGATTCTACATCAAATATTCTGTCATCCTTTACTAATTTAGATATTGTAAGTTACCCTAAAAACAAAGGAAAAGGTTATGCTCTTCGCAAAGGACTCCGATTTGCCTGGGAAAAAGGATTTAAGTATGCAATAACTATTGATTCCGATGGTCAGCATGATGTAACCGATCTTCCAAAATTTATTGAAAAACTCGATGAATCGCCAAATGCAATAATTATTGGTAGTCGAAATATGGATCAGTCGAGTGTTCCGGGAAAAAGCAGTTTTGGGCATAAATTCTCGAATTTTTGGTTTCGGTTTGAAACTGGAATTGATGCCCCTGACACCCAATCTGGATTCAGGCTTTACCCACTTGAGTCTCTTAGCAAAATGATCTTTTTTACCCGAAAATATGAGTTTGAGATTGAAGTAATAGTGCGTGCTGCATGGAAAGGTGTTGAGGTAACATCAGTTCCAATTCAGGTATATTATGCTCCCAAAGAAACCAGGGTTTCGCATTTTAGACCATTCAGAGATTTTACAAGAGTTAGTATTCTTAATACCATACTTGTGTTTTATGCATTGCTAATTGTTAAGCCTTTTAAATTTGTTCGAAGCATTAACAAAAAGAACATTCAGGAATTTTACCAAAAACAGGTCTTACAAAACGAAGAACCAAATCACAAGATTACCTTTGCTCTTATGCTTGGATTATTTATGGGTGTTGCGCCTGTTTGGGGTTACCAAATGATAATCGCTTTTGGACTGGCACACCTTCTAAAACTGAATAAAGTTTTGGTTATTGTAGCTTCAAACATAAGTATTCCGCCAATGATCCCAATCATATTGTTCGCAAGTTTTAAAACCGGTGGTCTTTTTATGGATGCAAATAAATTAACCTTACAATACTCATCGGGAATTAATCTTGAAATGATTAAAGATAATTTACTCCAGTATCTTATTGGAAGTCTTGCCTTTGGAGTAATTTTAGCTATCACGATGGGATTAATATCTTACATTTTGTTATCTTTATTCAGAAAGAAAAACCAATTGCAGGAAGAATTGGTTAAACAATAGCCCTATAATTATGTCCGAAATTATAACATCCCTTTTCGACAGGATCCAAAAATCAAGAATTATATTTATCCTTTTAATGCTAGGCATTTTAGGACTTTCGGTTTTTTTTGCTTCGAAAATCCGGTTTGAGGAAGATATAACAAAAATGTTGCCTTCGGATAAGCAAATTGCCAAAATAAACTTGGTTTCTCAGAATCTTAATTTTGCCGACAAACTAATTGTAAGTCTATCATTATCTGATACTAATTCATTAGCTGCTCCCGAAAAACTAATTAACATTGCTGATCAGTTATATAACGGATTAACAGCGCTTCAACCAGATTATGTTTCTGAAATCACTTATTCTGTTTCAGAAAATGTTATCTCCGATTTGTACGATATTTACCTAAACAACCTTCCTGTTTTTCTCGATAAGGATGATTACATCAAAATTGATAGTTTGCTTAGCCAATCTGCAATTGATAATGCTATAAAAAACAATTACAAAACGCTTATTTCACCTGCCAGCATGGTAATGAAACAGTTTGTAGTTAAGGATCCACTTCATTTAACACCTATTGCATTAAACCGACTGAGTTCATTTCAAGTTGATGAAAACCATACTATTTACCAAGGAAAAGTATTTACAAAAGATCATAAAAACCTGACATTATTTTTAACCACTACTTATCCATCATCCGAAACAAATAAAAACGGGGTTCTAATTCAAAAGCTGGATCAAATAATTGACAGTTTGAATGTTAGTTATCAGAATGAATATAAAATTCAATACTATGGAGCAGCTGCTGTTGCAGTAGGTAATGCAAACAGAATAAAAACAGATATTTCGGTAACCCTTTCTATTGCTATCATTGGATTAATTATATTTTTAAGTTTGTTTTTCAGAAAAAAGAGTATTTTCTTTTTAATCTTTCTTCCTGCCCTACTCGGTGGCACTGTAGCTGTTGCAGCAATGTTTTTAATAAAAGGGAAAGTATCAGTAATTTCGCTGGCTTTTGGTTCTGTGTTATTAGGTATTACGGTTGATTTCTCCTTACATCTGTTTGCTCATTTAAAAAGTATTGGATCGATCAGAAAAGTAATAAAAGATATTGCCCTTCCGGTAATGGTAAGTAGTTCGACAACTGCATTTGCATTTCTCTGTTTGCTTTTTGTTAGTTCGCGTGCATTGCAAGATATGGGTTTATTTGCAGCTATTGCAGTTTTTCTTGCAGCACTTTTTTCAATTACTGTATTGCCCCAACTTATCAGATACAATCCAAATGACAATTACGAGCGACCTCCCAAAAACTATATCGAAAGGTTTACCTCCTATCAATTTGAGAAAAACAAATATGTGTTGTTTTTTATCGTTGCATTTACTGTTGTCTCATTATTTTTTACAAGTAAACCTACTTTCGAAAATGAATTAGACAATATGAATTACATGTCCGATAAGCTAAAACAAGCTGAAAAAAACTTAAACAAAACATCGCAAGTAACTTTAAAATCTGTGTACCTGGTTTCGTATGGCACGAATCTACAGGAAGCACTCGAAAACTCAGAAAAAACGCTACCAACGCTCGACTCGCTTAAACAACAAAAAATCATCAATCAATATACCTCTGTTAGCTCCATTCTTATTTCAGAATCTCTTCAAAAAGAAAGAATTGATCGATGGAATAATTTTTGGACACAAGAGAAGAAGAACGAAATCAGAAACAACATTATTAAGTCAGGATTAGAGGTTAAATTTAAACAAGATGCTTTTAACTCTTTTTTCGAACTGTTGGATAAAGATTTTCAGCCTATTCAAATAGATCAGTTGGGTAATTTATATCCTTTATTTGTCAAAGATTACGTTACGATACATGACAGCATTACTACCGTTGTAAATATTCTTAAGACCGAAGAAAACCTAAAACCTACAGTTTATAGCTCGTTCGAAAATCAGGAGAATAACATTGTCTTCGATAAAAAATACATGACAAACAGTTTAGTAAAAGCACTAAAAGACGATTTAAGCTTACTTGTAAACCTTTCATTGTTAGTTGTTTTTGCTATCCTTTTATTATCATTCGGTCGAATTGAACTTGCCATAATTACAATAATCCCAATGATAATAAGCTGGATCTGGACTTTGGGAATAATGGGGATGTTTAATATTCATTTTACCATCTTTAACATTGTAATTTCCACATTTATCTTCGGGTTAGGCGATGATTACAGTATTTTCATTATGCGTGG
The DNA here is from genome assembly GCA_050179935.1 of Bacteroidales bacterium. Lineage (GTDB taxonomy): Bacteria > Bacteroidota > Bacteroidia > Bacteroidales > UBA12077 > UBA12077. The sequence continues at coordinate 88,170 of JBFXEQ010000008.1, forward strand.
CCTCTTGCAAGAGTATAAATATGGCGAGAAGAACGTTGAATCATTTAAAACATCTATTTTATTATCGGTTATTACAACATTGGTCGGAATTGGAGTGCTAATTTTTGCTAAACATCCGGCACTAAGATCAATAGCATTGCTTTCAATTATAGGAATTGTTTCAGTAATTGTAATTTCTTACACTTTAATTCCATTTATTGTAAATCACTTTTTGCTTACACGAAAAAATAAGGCTAAAGTAGCCTACTCGTTACAAGAAGTAATAAATTCGAGTATTGCCTGGACAATTTTTATCGGAACGTCCATTCTTGTTACAATTTTTGGGTTTATACTATTTAAAGTATTGCGGTTAAAAAATAATTGGGCAAAAATAATATTCAATAAATCGATTGTTGCTTCTTCTGCCTTTTTGTTTTATGGAATGTTCAATATTCGTAAAAAAATAATAAATCCAACAAAAGAAAAACTTAAGAAACCAGCCATTGTCATTTGCAACCATCAATCGCATATCGATTTGGTATATAACCTGCAGATTTCGTCAAAGCTTATTGTTTTAACTAATGATTGGGTTCAGAATAGCAAAATATATGGCAAGATTGTTCAGATGGCCGATTTTTACCCAGTTTCTGAAGGATATGAAAATCTTTTACCCAGACTTCGCGAAAAGGTGAACGAAGGATATTCAATCCTGGTATATCCTGAAGGAACAAGGTCTGCAGATTTAAAGATGAAACGTTTCCATAAAGGAGCTTTTTATTTGGCAGAAATGCTGAATCTCGATATTGTACCAATAATATTCCACGGAACTGGTTATTGCATGACCAAAGGAGATGATTTACTGGTTAAAAACGGAACTATATATGTTCGATACCTTGATAGAATTACTCCCGAGAATAAAGATTACGGATCAACCTATTCTGAAAGAGCCAAACAGATTAGTAAATACATGAAAAACGTTTACAATCAGATGCGTTCTGAAATTGAAGATACAGGGTATTATCGCGATAAACTGATAAAAAACTACATATATAAAGGACCTGTTCTTGAGTGGTATTTAAAAGTTAAGCTGAAACTCGAGAACAATTATGAGCTGTTTAATAAGCTAATACCCCGAAAAGGTAAAATTTATGACATTGGTTGTGGTTATGGATATATGTCGTATATTCTTCATTTTGTTTCAGAAGAGAGAATTATTAAAGGTATTGATTACGACGAAGAAAAAGTTTTAGTTGCTAACAATTGCCCCTCAAAAAATGAAAAGATAAACTTCGAAAGTGCTGATATTACGAAATACCAATTCGAGCCAGCGGATGTTTTTCTGTTAAGTGATGTGTTGCATTACATCCCCAAACAAAAGCAAGAGGAGCTTATCGATAGAATGGTAAATAATTTGAATGATAATGGAATGATCATTATTCGAGACGCAAACACAAATCTTAAAAAACGACATAAGGGAACAAAATTTACGGAGATTTTCTCAACAAAAATTCTAGGTTTTAATAAAACAGCCGATGAATCGAAACAGTTGTATTTTGTTTCAGAAGATAGAATCAGGAGTATATTCAGCAAGTACAACCTAAATGTAGAAGTAATTGATGAAACAAAGCATACTTCGAATGTTTTGTATGTAATTAGAAAAATATAATTGTTCTTCCCTTTACCCCTATGGTTCCCTCAATAGGACACATAACTTTGAACAAATTTTATTCTCCCTTGAGGGAGATACCCGAAGGGTAGAGGGTGAAAAAAGAAATATTGAAATAACAAAATATGCCCAAATACGATGTTGTAATTATAGGAAGCGGATTAGGAGGATTACTTTGCGGAGCAATACTTAGCAAAGAAGGCAAATCTGTATGCATTCTCGAAAAGCATCATCAGTTTGGCGGTAACCTGCAAACTTTTAAGCGTGATGGTAAAATATTCGATACCGGATTTCATTATATCGGCGGGTTAAACAAAGGACAAAACCTTTATCAGTATTGGGATTATATTGGAATTATTGATAAACTTAAGCTCAAACGATTAGACACTGATTGCTTTGACAGAATTGGGTTTAATACTCAGGAATATTGCTTTGCACAAGGATTTGACAACTTTATCGAAAATTTATTATTTAAATTTCCTTCAGAAAAAAATGCATTAACCATTTACAAATCTAAAATAAAGGAAGTTTGTAATCATTTTCCACTTTACAATCTTCAGCAGCCCAATAATATAAGCTCAGAACAGCAATACCTGGAAACCAGTATTGGTGATTTTTTGGCATCGATAACCACCAATAAAACTTTACAACATGTACTTGCCGGAAACAATATGTTGTATGCCGGATCACCAGAAAAAACATCACTTGGAATCCACGCGCTAATCGAGAACTCTTTTATCGATGGAGGGGCGTATCGTTTTATTGATGGAAGTTCACAAATAACTGATCATCTGGTAAATATAATAAAAAAAAATGGAGGGGTTTTAAAAAGGAATAGCGAAGTGATCAATTTTACAAATAAAAATGATCAACTCTGTTCTGCTCAGCTTAAAAATGGAGAACAAATTGAAGGACAAAAATTTATATCAGCAATTTCGCCCTATTCAACTCTTAATATGATTGATTCAGATTTAATCCGAAAACCATATCGTGACCGAATAAATGGCTTGAAAGAAACCATTTCTGCGTTTATTTTATATGTATCATTTAAACCAGATACATTTAACTTTTTAAACTATAATTATTATCACCATAATCAAAATTCGGTTTGGACAATCAATGAATATGATGCTGATAAATGGCCTCAGAACTATTTGTTTTTAACTCCCCCATCTGCTGTTTCAGAAGAATACGCTCAAACAGCTACAGCCCTAACTTACATGAAATTTGATGAACTAAATGCATGGGAGAGCACAAAAACAGGACGCCGTGGTGCAGATTATGATGATTTTAAACAACAAAAAGCAGAAAAACTAATCCTCGAAATTGATAAAAAGTTCCCTGGTTTTAAAAACAGTATTCAAAACTATTACACTTCCACGCCCCTAAGCTATCGCGACTACACGGGAACACGATTTGGTTCGTTGTATGGAATTGAGCATGACTGCCGCAATGCATTAAAAACATCAATTCTGGTGCGAACCAAGATACCTAATTTATTATTAACCGGACAGAATATTAACCTGCACGGTGCGTTAGGAGTAACTGTTGGATCGGTTATGACTTGCTCCGAAATACTTGGTACAGATTATTTATTACAAAAAATCAATAATGCATAAACTAAAAAGAATAGGTAAAATCCTGATAAAATCCTTAGCTATTTTAGCTTTGGTAATAATTATACTAATGGTTGCTTTTAAGTTAATAACAAGGCTTAATACACCAGAAATAACCAATAACGAAATCGAGAACTTACAGGTAACGCAAATCGATTCATCATTTTATTTTATAAAGAATAACTGGCTACAGAAAAACGATCATGGTTTATGGGAGATGTATATCGAGGGTGAAGCTTACGAAAGAGGCATTATCAATGGAAAACTAACTAAAAAACTGATTGAAAAGCAGGAGAATGCATTTATAAACCAAATTAAAGTTATGATTCCTTCAGAGTCGTATCTTAAATTTTTAAAAAACTTCCTTGCATTCTTTAATCGCAATATTGATAAGCATGTTATTCCAGAATATTTAAATGAGATTTATGGAATCTCGCAATCAGCATCGGAACAATTCAATTTTATTGGATCTAATTACCATCGAATTTTAAATTATCATGCTGCGCACGATATTGGTCATGCTTTGCAAAACATGAATCTTGTTGCATGTACCGCTTTTGCAGGATGGGATTCAAATTCCGAGGATAGTTCGCTAATTATTGGACGCAATTTCGATTTTTATGTGGGTGATGAGTTTGCCGAGGATAAAATAATTATGTTTTGCAATCCGGAAAATGGCTACAAGTTTATGATCATAACCTGGGGCGGAATGATTGGAGCCACATCAGGAATGAACGATCAAGGGTTAACAGTAACATTAAATGCTTCAAAATCATCCATCCCATTTGGAGCAGCAACACCAATTTCTTTAGTTGCCCGAGAAATTTTACAGTACGCCTCAACTATTGATGAAGCATATGAGATAGCTAAAAAACGAAAAACATTTGTGTCCGAATCGTTATTTATTGGATCGGCAAAAGATGAAAAAACAGCTATAATTGAGAAATCACCCGATAAACAAGCTCTATTCGAAACAAATACTGATTTTATAATTTGCAGTAATCATTTTCAGAACAAAGATATGACTCATCCTGAATTATTAAATGCTGACACATCTGATTATGCCACACTTTACCGATTTAAGCGTGTAAATGAGTTATTCGAACAAAACCCAAAACTGAATATTCATAAAGTTGTTCAAATCTTGAGAAATCAAAATGGTTTAAACAATAAAAATATCGGGATGGGAAACGAAAAGGCTGTTAACCAACTAATTGCACACCATGCTGTTATATTTAAACCTGAAGAGCTAAAAGTTTGGGTTTCAACATCGCCATTTCAACTGGGTGAGTTTGTATGTTACGATCTGAAAAAGGTATTTGAAAATGCAGAATCAATAAAATCCATTCAAGTTATAAACGAAGAGAATTTAACCATACCGGCCGATTCGTTTTTATTTTCAAATGATTATCAAAAATTTAACCGATTTAAAGAGATACGAAATCAAATTCAGGCTGCCATAAAATCAAACCAAAAGATTATCGACGAAGATTATCTTTTTAATGAGATTATTGAACTTAATCCAGAGTTTTTCGAGACCTATGTTTATTTGGGCGATTATTTCTCCCATTTTAGCATAACTGACAAAGCTGCTCTGGCCTATAAAAAATCGCTTACAAAAGAAATCCCGAATATTTATCAGGCTGAAAATATAAAATCAAAACTCAACAACTTAACCAAATAGTTTTTTGCTTAAGTTGTCATTATTTTTTCATTATAAATAGCTTACTTTTGCAAGCATTCAAAACACATAACTATGAAAATCAGACTTTTAATTCAGGTACTAATTTTTGCCATATTGCTACAATCGTGTAAAAGCAGTTCATTTGTTTCAAAAATTTCAGAAGAAGCCGAAATAGCTTATAAAGCAGGTGATTATGAGAAAGCCCTTGCTGTTTGTGAAAAAGAAATAACCGAAAAAGAAGCCAAGGGCAAAAGGGCAATAGGTCCTGTGTATGTTGGAGCTGGCAAAGCCTCACTCGAATTAAATCAAATAGATAAAGCACGAAAATACCTCGAAACAGCCAGAAGCTTAAGTTACTCATCACCTGATATGTATGAGTCACTTGCCCAGGTTTACCAAAGCATTGATAATCTTTCAAAAGAAATAACTGCTCTCGAAAATTATAAAAAGTTTTATCCACAAGGAGAAAAAACGACGACTATAAACATTCGTCTATTTGAAACTTATATTGAAAGTGAAAATTGGGAGCTAGCAAATAAATTATGGCCTGAGATTGAGCCGCAAGCTCAAAATGAAGTTAAGCTATTAAGTGGATATCTTCTGGTAAACAAGAAACTCGAAAACAATGCTGGCTGCGATAAATTGGCTCAGCAGGTATTAAAATTAGATGCTTCAAATATTACTGCACTTGAATGGTACGCAGAAAAATATTACTGGAAAGCTGAAAATTTGTATCTCTCAGAGATGAAAGCCTACAAAGCAAAAAGAACAAATAGCCAATACAGCAGATTACTTAAAGCGTTGGAACAGGTTTATCCTGATTTTAGAAAATCGCGCGATTATTATTTAAAACTATATAAAATAGACCCTAAAAAGGAATATGCAAATTTTTTAGGCAATATTTTTACCCGATTAGATGATAAAACGAAGGCCGAATATTATTACAAAAAAGCGAAGTAATTTAAGCTTGGTTAACTGGTGAATTTGTAAAAAGGTGAACTGGTAAATTAGTTTAATTGTAATCTTGTTAACATTAAACTAATAAACTAACAAACTAATAAACAAGTAAACTGTTGAATAAGTTCTTCAAAACACGAAATGCGAAATGCGAAACACGAAATACGAAACACGAAACTAAATTCCAGTTCACAGCAAAAATATTTTCAGTTTGTACCCGCTTTTAAGTTTTAGATAGTAAATTTGAAGCTTGTTAAAAAACAACACATGAAATCTTTTCCCGAAGAAATTGACTTTAAGTCAACAGAAGAAATTAAAAAGTACCAGGAAGAAAAACTACAGGAACTACTCGAATATGTAAATAACAACTCAGCATTTTATTCCGAACTTTTTAAAAAGAACGACATTAAAGTACCTGAAATTAAAACACTTAACGATCTTCGTAAGCTACCCTTTACCTCAAAAGATGATTTATATTTAAGAAACGATGATTTTTTGTGTGTTAGTCGCAACAAGATCGTTGACTATATTACAACCTCAGGTACATTAGGTGATCCGGTTACTTTTGCGATGACCGATTCTGATCTTGAACGATTAGCTTATAATGAATGTAAATCATTTAAAATATCGGATGGCAAACCTGAAGATATTTACCAGCTTATGGTTACACTTGATCGTAGGTTTATGGCTGGGTTAGCTTATTTTCTAGGAATTAAAAAACTTGGAGCAGGCATGGTTCGTGTTGGAAACGGAATGATAGAACTGCAATGGGATACTATTAAACGTATAAAGCCAAACGCACTCGTTGCTGTTCCATCGTTTATTCTTAAACTGATTGAATACGCCGAAGCAAACGATATCGATTATAAAAATTCGAGCATTAAAAAAGCTATCTGTATAGGTGAAGCATTGCGAAATCCTGATTTTTCGCTTAATACCCTCGGTCAGCGAATAAAAGATAAATGGGATATTAAGTTGTATTCAACCTATGCATCGACCGAAATGGGAGCTGCATTTGCCGACTGCAATTTCGAAAAAGGAGGCCATCATCATCCTGAATTATTAATTATTGAATTTATTGACGAAAACAACAATCCTGTTCACGAAGGCGAAGCAGGCGAATTGGTAATTACAACACTCGGTGTTGAAGGAATGCCATTGGTTCGTTTTAAAACTGGTGATGTGGTTCAGCATTTTAATGGTAAGTGCGAATGCGGTCGTAATACAGTGCGATTAGGACCAGTAATTGGTCGTAAAAAGGAAATGATCAAATACAAGGGAACATCTTTATATCCACCTGCATTATACGATATTTTAAATGAGATGGAATTTGTTGAGAATTATGTAATTGAGGTTACTACCAATGCAATAGGTACAGATGATATATTAATTCGTATCGCGACAAATGGATACAACAGACCCGCAGATTTCGAAAAAATTATTAAAGACCATTTTAGAGCAAAACTAAGAGTTGCTCCAACAATAAGTTTCGAAACCAGTGAACAGATTAATAAGATAAAATTTAACGAGATAAAACGCAAACCAATTGTTTTTATTGATAGAAGAAATAATTAATAAAAGAATTTAAACAAAAAAAGGAAGTGATGAGGGATCATAAGAAGATTCGGGTGTTTATGCATAAATCTTAGCTACTCTATATAGAAAAAAACTTGTATCACTAACACCTCTTAATACAGCTCGGAATGCTTTTAGTTTAGCATTAAAAGATTCAGCAGAAGCATTGGTACTTCTATTCTCAAAGAAATTCAGTATTTCAGGGTAATACGAATAGATCGTTGCAGAGATTGTATTAAAAGATTTATAAGCACTATCTCATAAACTGTGTAAATAAAAATATCGGGGGTTGCAACCCCCGATATTTTTTTGTTTAATTTTAAAATTTACACATTTATGAAAAAAGAAGAATTATTAAATGATGATTTTCTCAAACA
>JBFXEQ010000009.1:0-91831 GCA_050179935.1 Bacteroidales bacterium
CCAAATCCAAATTTCTCAACCTCACAGAGCCTGAAGCCCTATAAAATCAAAACTTATTCACAGCACAGCATGAGAATTGTTAACAACCACTAAATTTGTTACTTTTAACCAGCTAAATAACTACTAATAAATTTAAAATTCGGTGCAAAATTAATCGAATTTTTTAATAGTACAATATATAGATATGTATATTATTAAGTTCTAATTATATTTATATAATATTTTTAAAAGTTTACTGGCTCTATTCTTAAATCCCGGAGTACTGTCTTCGTATTGATTTTCAATTACTGCAATTAATTCCTTTGCCAGAATTGGTTCAATTTTAACATAATTATAAATAATTTCCATTGCAAACATTTTTACAGCTGTTGGATTAATAGCATCTTCGAGCCAGTTAAAACACCGGTCAATTAATAAACCAAGCCGATCTTCATCAATTTTTTTCAGATCAATGGTTGAAAGTATCTTTAAGCTATGCCTACGCTGATTATCCTTTTTTGTATTTGGTAAAAAGTCAATCAAATCATTAATAAAAGGATTAATTAAATAAGGATATTTTAACCAAACTGTTTCAACAACCCAAAAAGCACGACCCGAGACATGAGGGTCATTAGATAAGGCAATATTCATAATTTCATTAAAAAGATCTTCATTGCATCCAATAACCGATGCCATATAGTCTGTATTTTGTTTCGAAAGTTCTGCTCTAAGTTGATCTTTAAAATTCATGTAAGGAGTTTTATTCAATAAAAATACAAAAGTGAATTAAATAACTACTAAAAAACGATAGTAGATCTTAAAATTTTAAACATTGTTTGAATAAATCTGTTTATATAATAAAAAATGATTAGAAATCACAAACTCATATTATTAATCATTACGTTATTAATTAGTTATATGACAAATTCGCAAAATAAATCAACCTACGAAATCGCTACATTCGGATCAGGATGCTTTTGGTGCAGCGAGGCCATTTTTGAACAATTAAAAGGTGTAGAATCAGTTTTATCGGGTTACTCCTGAGGGAAAACCGAAAATCCAACCTATAAAGAAGTATGTACTGGCGAAACGGGTCATGCTGAAGTTATACAAATAACATTTAATCCGACCTTAATAAGTTATACAGATTTACTCGAAATTTTCTGGCAAACACACGATCCAACAACCTTGAACAGGCAAGGAGCAGATGTTGGACCTCAATACAGATCTGTAATATTTTTTCATACCCCAAAACAAAAGGAACTGGCCGAAAAGTATAAGAAAAAACTTGATGAAGCCAAAATATATTCAAAACCAATAGTTACAGAGATAAGTCCTTTTACTTCATTTTATAAAGCCGAGGATTACCACCAGGATTATTATAATAATAATAAATTTCAGCCGTATTGTTCATTTACAATTACACCAAAACTAGACAAGTTTAAAAAGATTTTTAAGGAAAAATTAAAATAAGTAGAGTAGGTTAAAAATCATTAAAGCGATTATTTTGTACTTAATTATGAATATTAATTCTAAATAATTAACTTTGTTAAAATATTTTAATCAAAAATCATGAAAGAAGGTATAGTAAAATTTTTTAACGAAACTAAAGGTTTCGGATTTATTAAAGAAAATGAAACAAACAACGAGTATTTTGTTCATGTTTCTGGCCTAGTTGATAAAATCAAAGAAAATGATGAAGTTACCTTTGATTTGCAAGAAGGCAAAAAAGGATTAATGGCAGTAAATGTTAAACGAAAATAGTTTTATACATTATTTTAACACAATTATCCTTAACAGCTTCAATTTTTTTGAAGCTGTTTTTTTATCTTTAACAATTAATACTTCTACCTAATGTTAAAACCTTCAATTCATTTAATTGCCTTTCAAGGAGCTCAACCTGATGTTTATCAAAGAGGATTGGATTTGTTAAATCGCTATTTACCCGATTTTTCATTTAACCAAATCGATTCGGATCCTGAAATACTATTTATACTAACAGGAGGTTCTGAATATCAAGCTAAAAACATAGTTGATAAAATGCACCATGTTTTGATTCTTGCTATGAACGAAAACAATAGTTTTGCTGCAGCAACCGAAATTAAAGCATATTGTAATCAAAAAAACATTAAAACAGTTTTAATCAACCTTGATTCTGAAAAAGATGCAGGGAATATAATCAATAGCTATATTTCTTCGATTAGAGCAATTTCCTCTATCAGAAACTATAACCTTGGGTTAATTGGCAATGTTTCAAATTGGCTTATTGCATCAGATGTTCAGAATGATATTTTAAAATCAAAATTTGGAATAAATCTCGTAAAGATTGATTGGGAAAGTTATAAAAGTTTTTCAGAATATGCTGTTAATGATGATTTTATTAATCATTTTAAAAATTCGAGTATTGATTTAAAGGACTCATCAAAAGTTTATAATCTACTAATTGATATAATAAAAACTCAAAGATTAAAGGCAATTACTGTTGAGTGTTTTCCAATGGTTCGAGAGCATGCAGTAACTGCATGTCTCGCATTATCAAAATTAAATAACAATTTGTTTCCGGCAGGATGCGAGGGTGATTTAACAAGTATAGTCGGAATGATTATTTCAAAAGAATTAACCGGTCATATACCATGGATGGCCAATTTAATATCAATTACAAAAGAAACTGTATCGATGGCACATTGTACAATATCCACGAACCTGGTAAATGATTTTAATATTACAACACATTTCGAAACCAATTCAGGAACAGCAATTCAAGGCCATTTTAATTCAAAAGAAGTTACAATTTTTCGATTTGATAATCGACTGGATCAAGTTTTTATTTCTACCGGCACAGTAATTAATACTCCTTGTAAAAATGATGCTTGCAGAACTCAGATTGAAATCAAACTTTCAGAAAAGGATTTGAATTTATTGAAAGAGAAGCCGTTAGGAAATCATCATCTGGTTCTTCCTGGTAATTTCAAAGATATTTTAGAGTTTTTCTGTAAATTGAATCAAATAAAAGTTATTTAATTTTACAGGTTGAAATCACAAAAAATCGAAATTTATACCGATGGAAGCTGTAATCCTGAATATAAGATAGGAGGGTGGGCTTCTATAATTCTTTATAACAATCAAAAGATTGTCTTGCAAGGGAGTTTTAATGATACCACGCATAACAGAATGGAATTAATTGCGGTAATAAACTCCCTGGAATATGTAACAAATGAATTTACAAATTCATTTTCTATTATTATACACACTGATAGTCAATATGTTGCTGACATTCCAAGAAGAACAAGTAAATTAGTTTCCAAAAAATTTACTACATATAGTGGAAAACTCATTCAGAATAACGAGTTAGTTATAAAGTTGATTCAGTTTACAGAGAAATTAAATATTGAATTTATTAAGGTTAAAGCACATCAAAAGACATCGGAATTAATAAATTATAATCGTGAGGTTGATAAATTATGTAGAAAAATTGTAAGGCAAAAGATAAAAGAAACATAAATACATAAAAAACCCGGTTACACCGGGTTAACTATTTCATTTTAACTTTGATGAAGCCTGGGTTTTCTTGCATGTGGTGAATCTTCATGTTTTGCTTTTTTTTCAGCTCGTCGTTCTTTTAAACTTTTTGCTGGAGCTTTTTTCTTTTTACCGTCGTTAATAGTTTTTTCGTGCGACATAATCGATGGTTTTAAATTAATACTAGCTATAAGATATTCTAATATGAAATAAAAATAAAATACAAAAAACAATTTGTCAAGTATTTTATAAATCTTTTATAAACTGATTATATAACTTTTTTACATAATTTGGATCATTGATTTCCAGATTTATGGCCTTCTAATATATATGCCTATTAGTTGATTTCATTGCAAAAACGTTTTAATATATAAGTCTTATAATTAATATTATGTTAAATATAAAATACAAAAATAAGGGGATGTTTTTAAACAATCCCCCTTATTTATTATTCTAATTTTTTCATGATTTCATCATACTTGTCAATCATTTTTAATCTGTAATATAAATTACTTAACGTTCCACCTATGCTTCTATCTTCTGGATGTAATTCATATGCTTTTTCAATATATGGTAATGATTCTTCAAATTTTTTATCAGCAACTAACTTTGCTTCTTCATAAAGCTTATTATCTTTTATTGTATTAGCTTCTTCAGTTAAATTTACACCTTCATTGTAATAAATTACACCAATATTGTAATATGCTTCAAATAAATCAGGTTTTAACTCAATTGCTTTATTATAACTAGCTTTAGCAGCATCAACCTGTCCTGTTTTATCATATAAATGACCTTTTGCTGAATGGAAATATGCATTTGAAGGATCTTTTTGTAAAGCCATATCAATATATTTGAATGCTTCATCTGTATTTTCTACCTCAAGAATATAATAATTTATTATACCTCCAATTAGATTTTCATTTGATGGATATTTGTCAAAACCTTCTTTTAAAGTTCTTACATAACCTTCATTATCGCTTTTCCCTTTATAAGATTCTGCAAGTATTGCGTAAGTATCGCCTTCACCATAACCTAACTCAGCAGCTTTAGTATAATACTTTATTGCATTATCATAATCATTGCTTCTAAATGCCATTAAAGCTGTATTGAAAATAAGTATAGTATCAATACTCCCTCCAAAAACAGGCATTTGAGTAACTTCATATGATTTCTCGAAATATTTAAATGCATCACTAAAGTTTTCAGCTGAATATGCTTCTACTCCAGCATTTGCCAATATATTAGGCATTGATGTAAGTGCAAAATCTATATCGGTTTTAAACGCTGAACCACCCTTCATATAATAAGTTTTCTTAAAATTGTCGAATGCTTTAATAAATGGGTACTGTTCTAAACTTTTAAATTCTGGAACTTGAGTATTACCTATTGCCTGATAAACTAAAGCATAAGCATAATATGTTTTTGCCCAATCTTTAGTTGTTGGATCATTTGCTGCTGCATCCAAAGCTTTTAAGGCGGTATCTAAATTTGTTCCTTGTTTTGCCCAGGTAAATGCTTTATTAACTAATTTCTTTTGAGCAAATGAATTACCCGAAAAAAGAATAGCAACAATTACAATAAATATCGATAAAAAATAGTGCTTTTTCATTTTTTTACTTTTTTTTGTTATTAAAATTTTGTCAAAATTAATATAATAAACTATTCTGTCAAAAATATATTGCTTTTTTTAAGCTTCTTCATCAACCTTATCAAAATCCGGACCATTATTTTCATTCTGAATAACCGGAACATCTTCTTCTTTCTCAACCTGCGCAACTGCAGCTATTGAATCATTATTTCGAAGGTTAATAAGCTTAACTCCCTGAGTTGCTCTTCCTGTAACTCTAAGATCGCCAATGGCAAGACGAATAATTAAACCTGATTTATTTATTATCATAAGATCAATGGTATCATCAACTCCTTTTATGGTAATTAATTTACCTGTTTTTTCAGTGATATTTATTGTTTTAACTCCTTTTCCACCACGATTAGTAATTCTATAATCATCAATATTTGATCGTTTTCCATACCCATTCTCAGAAACAACAAGAATCTCATTGTCAATAGCTTCGACTAAAACCATACCAACAACTTCATCATCTTTCTTGCTAAGAGTTATTCCTCTCACTCCTGCTCCTGTTCTTCCTATTGAACGTACCTTGCTTTCGTTAAATCTCACTGCTTTACCTTCGCGTGTAGCTAATATAATGTCGCTTTTACCATCTGTGAGTTTTGCCTGTAATAACTGATCTCCTTCCTTAATTGTAATTGCATTAACTCCGTTCTGTCGTGGTCTTGAATATTCAACAAGGCTTGTTTTTTTAACTATTCCCTTTTTGGTACTCATTAATATATATTTATTCTTTATATATTCTTCGTCTGTAAGGTTCTGAACATTAATATAAGCCTTAACTTTATCATCGGGAGCAATATTTATAATATTTTGAATAGCTCTTCCTTTAGAACTTCTATTTCCTTCAGGAATTTCGTAAACTTTTAACCAAAAACATTTACCATTTTCTGTAAAGAATAACATAGTGTTATGCATTGAAGCAATAAACATATGCTCCAGAAAATCTTCATCTCTGGTTGTGCTTCCTTTTGCACCAACACCGCCCCTGTTTTGTGTTCTAAATTCTGTAACAGGTGTTCTTTTAATATATCCAAGATGTGATATTGTAACTACCATATCTTCATCAACATAGAAATCTTCAGGATTAAATTCGCCTTCATCAGGAACTATCTCCGTTCTTCTTTCATCTCCAAATGCGTCTCTAATTTCAAGCAACTCATCTTTAATTACTTGCATTCTTAAAGCTTCATTATCAAGTAAGCTATTTAGATACTCAATGAGCTTTTGTATTTCAGCATATTCTTCTTTAATTTTATCACGTTCAAGGCCGGTTAATTTTTGTAAACGCATATCCAGAATAGCTTTGGCCTGAATTTCTGAAAGGCTAAACTTAAGCATTAGTCCATCTTTTGCCTCTTCGGGTGTTTTTGAAGCTCTTATCAGGCTGATAACCTCATCCAGATGATCTAATGCAATTAATAATCCTTCGAGAATATGAGCTTTTTTCTGTGCCTGGTCCAGTTCATAACGAGTTCTTCTTATTACAACATCATGTCTGTGATTTACAAAATTTTCAATTAACTGCTTTAAATTAAGCGTCTTGGGACGACCTTTTACAAGTGCAATACTATTAACATTAAAGCTAGTTTGAAGCTGTGTATATTTAAATAATTTATTTAAAACAACACTGGCTAGCGTATCACGTCTTATATCATAAACAATTCGCATTCCATCGCGGTCAGATTCATCATTAATATTGGTAATTCCATCTATTTTTTTATCATTAACCAACTCAGCAGTTTTTCTGATTAGCTCAGCTTTGTTAACCATGTATGGAATTTCTGTAACAATTATTCTTTCCCTGCCATTTGATTCGGTTTCTATTTCTGTTTTTGAACGAATAACTATTCTACCACGACCTGTTTCATAAGCCTCCTTAAAACCTTGCATTCCATAAATAATACCTCCGGTTGGGAAGTCAGGAGCTTTTATAATTGTTATAAGATTCTGAATATCAATATTGTTATCGTCGATATATGCAACAATTGCATTAATAGTATCTTTTAGATTATGAGGAGCCATATTTGTAGCCATACCAACTGCAATACCCGAGGTTCCGTTTACTAATAAAATAGGTATTCGGGTTGGTAAAACAGTTGGTTCTTCAATAGAATCATCAAAGTTCAATTGAAAATCAACCGTATTCTTATCCAAATCGCGCAACGTTTCTTCAGCTATTTTTTGAAGTCTGGCTTCGGTATAACGCATAGCTGCAGGACTATCTCCATCAACAGAACCAAAGTTACCTTGCCCATCAACTAAAGGATAACGTAGCGACCAGGGTTGAGCCATTCGAACCATTGCATCATAAACAGATGAATCGCCATGTGGGTGAAACTTACCTAACACCTCTCCTACAATTCTAGCTGATTTTTTATGAGGTCGGTTTGATAAAACACCAAGTTCTGACATTCCAAAAAGAACTCTGCGGTGAACAGGTTTTAATCCATCTCTAACATCGGGTAATGCTCTCGAAACAATAACTGACATTGAATAATCAATGTAAGCTGTTTTCATTTCCTCTTCAATGTTGATTTTTATAATTTTTTCTCCTTCAACCATATCTTATATATTAAAAAAATTTCGTGTATTTTATAAAGCCCTACAAAATTAATAAAATAGGGTAACAAAAACGAATAAAAACCAATCAAGAATTAGGATTTATTAACAAGTTATTGTTTATAATCAAAGGGCTAATTTTATTATATATACAGTACGATATTAACAACTCTGAACCAAATGTTTTTTTATTTGTTTTAAGTTGTGAAAAAATTAAGTTAACTTGTATTGAGTAAAACCTCAGTTAGTTAATTTTTATTTTATACTTTTATACACTTATTTATCAGATAAAATCAATAAAACAAATAATTAATCAGAATTTATGGATGCAAAATTTTCACAAAGAATTAAAGATGTGTTATCCTACAGTAAAGAAGAAGCGGTTCGGCTTGGCAACGCATACATTGGAACCGAACATCTGTTTCTTGGTATACTGCGCGAAGGTGAAGGTTTAGCTATTAATATACTCGAGGGTTTAAACATCAACCTTATTGAACTTAAAAAAGCAATAGAACAAAGAATACGTTCTACTGAAAACTTTAAAATGACTGATACTGAAAATATTCCGTTATTTAAAACAGCAGAAAGAGCCCTAAAATTAGTTTACCTCGAAGCTAAATCGTTTAATAGTCTTACTATTAATACTGGCCATTTATTATTGGCTATTTTAAAAGATGAGAATAGTTTAGTTACTCAATTTTTGGAGGAACAACATATTGATTATCATGCCATAAGAGCTGAAATGGAAATACATAAACCTGAAGCCAAAGCAGATTTTGAAGACGAAGAAAATGATATTCCATTTGGAAGTAGCAAAAATCCTTCATCTCAAAGCAGTCAAAAACCAAAATCAGATACACCTGTTTTAGATAATTTTGGAATAGATCTTACTAAAGCTGCTGAAGAAAATGCACTTGATCCAATTGTTGGAAGAGAAAAAGAAATTGAACGATTAGCACAGATTTTAAGTCGCAGGAAAAAAAACAATCCAGTATTAATTGGAGAACCCGGTGTTGGTAAGTCTGCAATTGTTGAAGGGCTTGCATTAAGAATCATTCACCGAAAAGTTTCGAGAGTTTTGTTTGATAAAAGAGTAATTACCCTTGATCTTGCCTCAATTGTAGCTGGAACAAAATACAGAGGTCAGTTTGAAGAAAGGATGAAAGCTATTTTAAACGAACTGTCAAAATCAACTAATGTTATTCTGTTTATTGATGAAATTCATACTATTGTTGGTGCTGGTGGAGCAACAGGCTCGTTAGATGCTGCAAATATGCTTAAACCGGCGCTTGCAAGAGGCGAAATTCAATGTATTGGTGCTACAACTTTAGATGAGTACAGGCAGCATATAGAAAAAGATGGAGCTCTTGAGAGAAGATTTCAAAAAATAATGGTTGATCCTACATCACCTGAAGAAACGTTGGAGATATTACACAATATCAAATCGCGTTATGAAGAACATCACAATGTAAATTATACTGAAGAAGCATTAGATGCGTGCGTTAAACTTACTATGCGCTATATAAGTGATCGTCATTTACCCGATAAAGCTATTGATGCATTAGATGAATCAGGATCGAGAGTGCATATTTCGAATATTGTGGTTCCTAAACGGATCATTGAACTCGAAAAACAAATTGAAATTGTTAGAAATGAGAAAGTTAATGCAGTAAAAAATCAGAATTTTGAATCAGCTGCAAATTTCAGAGATAATGAAAAGAAACTAATTGATGCACTTGATAATGAAAAGGAAGAGTGGGAAAAAGAGTTAATAAAAAATCGCGAAACTGTTGGTGAAGAGCAGGTTGCAGAGGTGGTAGCGATGATGACAGGAGTTCCGGTAAAACGTATTGCCCAAGCCGAAGGATTAAGACTTATGGGAATGGGTGAAGAATTAAAGAAAAGCGTTATCGGTCAGGAAGAAGCAATTGAAAAAATTGTAAAATCAATTCAGCGCAACCGTGCAGGACTTAAAGATCCAAACAAACCGATAGGATCATTTATTTTCCTAGGCCCAACTGGTGTTGGAAAGACTCAATTAGCCAAAATTCTAGCCTTATATCTATTCGATAGTGTTGATAATCTTATCCGTATGGATATGAGCGAATATATGGAGAAATTTTCCGTTTCACGATTAGTTGGAGCTCCTCCAGGATATATTGGATATGAGGAAGGTGGACAATTAACTGAAAAAGTTCGAAGGAAACCCTATTCGGTGGTATTATTAGATGAGATCGAAAAAGCTCATCCTGATATTTTCCACTTGTTATTGCAGGTTTTAGATGAAGGACAGTTAACTGACAGTTTAGGAAGAAGAATTGATTTTAGAAACACAATTATCATTATGACATCCAATATTGGAAGCCGACAATTAAAAGATTTCGGACAAGGTGTTGGATTTTCCACCCAAGCAAAACAAGATTCATCAAGTCAACATGCAAAAAGTGTAATTCAGAATGCTCTAAAAAGATCTTTTGCTCCTGAATTTTTGAATCGTTTAGATGATGTGGTAATTTTTAATTCATTAAATAAAGAACATATTTACGAAATTATCGATATTGAGCTTAAAGGGTTATTTGACCGTGTTAAAGCCTTGGGATATAGTATTGAAATTACCAAAGAAGCTAAGGATTATGTTACTGAAAAAGGATATGATGCTGATTTTGGAGCAAGACCATTAAAACGTGCTATTCAGAAATACTTGGAAGATCCAATGGCCGAAGCCATTATAAAATCATCACTAAAACAAGGTGATGTGCTGTTGGTTGAATATGACAAGGAAAAGGACGAAATACAAATCAAGCCAACAAAAAAAGGTAAAAAAGAAAAAACATAAATGAACCAAAGCCTTATATTGATGTTTAATATAAGGCTTTTTTAATTAATTAAAAATCAAATAATATGGATAAAAATAAAAACAAAGTGACATTTAAGAACAATCCGGTTACACTTGTTGGAAAAGAGATAAAACTTGGTGACAAAGCACCTGATTTTACAGTGTTAAATACAAGCTTAAACCATGTTAAACTCTCAGATTACAAGGGAAAGATTAAAATACTTTCCATCTTTCCTTCTGTTGATACCGGAGTTTGCTCAAAACAAAACCATACTTTTAATCAGGAAGCAAGTAAATTAGAGAAAGATATTGTAATACTGGCTATTTCAAATGATTTACCTTTTGCCTTAACCAGATTTTGCGGTGCAGAGGGAATAAACAATCTAATTACTTTATCCGACCATAAAGATCTAGATTTTTCGATGAAATATGGTTTTTTAATCGAAGAGCTAAGGTTATTAGCCCGCGGTGTAGTTGTTATTGATAAAAACGATGTGGTAAAACACGTTGAATATGTACCCGAAATAGGTACTGAACCAGACTATAAAACAGCGCTAACTATTGCGAAAAGTTGTCTATAAAAAAACCGGGAAAACTTTTCCCGGTTTTTTATTCAATTTTACCATATAAATCAAAATCATCAGCCTTTACAATTCTTACATTGTAAAAACTTCCAATTCTTAGTTTTTTCTCCGAAGCAACAAGAACCTCGTTATCAACCTCAGGCGAATCATACTCAGTTCTACCAATATAATAATCTCCTTCATGCCTATCGATTATCGTTTTAAAAATTTTACCGGTTTTATGGCTATTTAATTCATTAGAAACCTGCCGCTGAACTTCCATCAATTCATCCATTCGCGACTGTTTAATGGAATATGGAATAGTATCTTTATAGGTTTTAGCTGAATAGGTATTTTCTTCCTCTGAATAGGTAAACACACCTAATCGATCAAATTTTGCATATTTCACAAAATCAAGTAGTTCATTAAAATCTTCATCAGTTTCGCCTGGATGACCAACTAGCATTGTTGTTCGTAAAGCTATATCGGGTATTTTTGATTTAATCGTATCGATCAAATCATAAGTTTGCTTTGCATTATTACCTCGTTTCATGAGCTTTAGCATTTTATCACTAATGTGTTGAACAGGAATATCGAGGTAATGACAAATATTGGGTTTATTTTTCATTACTTCCAGCACATCTAATGGAAATTTTGCCGGATAGGCATAATGTAATCGAAGCCATTTGAGACCTTTAATATCTGAAAGCTGATCTAAAAGTTCAGCTAGTTTTGGCTTTTTATAGATATCATACCCATAATACGATAAATCCTGAGCAATAAGAATTATTTCCTTCGCTCCATTACGAACCAAAAGTTCTGCTTCATCTACTAACTCTGGAATAGCTTTTGAAATATGATTTCCTTTTATAAGAGGAATAGCACAAAAAGAACAACTACGATCGCAACCTTCAGATATTTTTAAATAGGCATAATGTTTAGGAGTAGTTACAATTCGTTCACCCAATAGCTCTGATTTATAATTTGCCCCAATAGATTCTACAAGCTCTTTTAAGTTATAAACTCCATAAAACTGATCAACATTTGGAATTTCTTTTTCTAGTTCTTTCTTGTATCGTTCTGATAAACAACCAAAAACAAATAATTTCTTAATTTTTTTTTGTTTTTTTAGTTCTTCAAACTGAAGAATTGTCTCTATTGATTCTTGTTTTGCATCAGTAATAAATCCACAAGTATTTATTACAACAATATCCGAATTTGTAGTATTAGAATCATGCACAACTTTAAAGCCGCTTGCAGCGAGTTGTTTTAAAAGATACTCTGAATCAACCAGGTTTTTAGAACAACCTAATGTAATTACATTTACTTTATTGGAAACTTTTGTTTTCAATTAATACTTTGATTTATGAAAAGAGTGAATCAACAAATTCTTTTTTATTAAATAGTTGTAAATCATTTATTCCCTCACCCACACCAATATATTTTACTGGAATTTTAAACTGATCTGAAATACCAATCACAACCCCACCTTTAGCTGTTCCGTCAAGTTTTGTAAGGGCTAACGCAGTAACATCAGTAACTTTAGTAAACTCCTTAGCTTGTTCAAATGCATTTTGGCCGGTAGAACCGTCGAGTACAAGTAAGACCTCATGAGGAGCATCAGGAACAACTTTTTGCATAACCTTTTTTATTTTAGACAATTCTGTCATTAAGTTTATTTTATTATGCAATCGTCCGGCGGTATCAATAATTACAACATCAGCATTAGTAGCCTTCGCTGATGATAAAGTATCAAATGCAACGGAGGCTGGATCGGCACCCATTTTTTGTTTTATTATTGGCACATTAACCCTTTCGGCCCAAATTGTAAGCTGATCAACAGCTGCAGCTCTGAAAGTATCGGCAGCTCCGAGAATTACCGAATTACCTAATAGTTTAAATTGATGAGCCAATTTCCCAATTGTGGTTGTTTTTCCAACACCATTTACACCCACAACCATTATAACATATGGTTTAGAAATGTTAGATAATGAAAAACTTGCTTCCTGATTATTTTCTTCTAACAGAGTTGCTATTTCTTCCTTTAAGATAAGGTTTAATTCATTCGTTCCCAGAAATTTATCTTTGGCTATTCTATTCTCAATGCGATCAATAATTTTAAGTGTTGTATTAACACCAACATCAGAAGAGATTAATACTTCCTCTAAATTATCAAGTACTTCATCATCTACTTTTGCTTTCCCTATTACGGCCCTTGATAATTTTTTAAAAACACTTTCTTTGGTTTTCTCCAATCCTTTGGTAAGTATTTCGTTTTTATTTTTTGAAAATAATCCAAAATTTGCCATTACAATATGTTTGATTTTTGGTGCTAATGTACTCAAAATTAATTTTAACCAATAAAAAAGCTTTCTTAATTAAGAAAGCTTTATATATAATAAGAGAATTATAAATTTATTTTTTTGCAAAAAAATCTTTTATTTTCTCGTTACCAACCATTTCTTCGATAAAAGAATAATTTCCCTTTTCGCTTTTTACCATTTTTATGCATTTGGTACTAGTTTTACCAGCACCTGTTTGCAATGAAGCAACTACTTTCTTTGCCATAATCTAATTATTTAATTTCTTTATGAACTGTTACCTTTTTAAGAATTGGATTGTATTTTTTCTTTTCAATTCGGTCAGGTGTATTTTTCTTGTTTTTTGTTGTAATATATCTAGATGTGCCTGGCATTCCTGATGTTTTATGCTCAGTGCATTCTAAGATTACCTGAATTCTATTACCTTTCTTTGCCATTTCCTACTTCTCCTAATTTTAATAGTTAGTTAAAAAGCCATTCTGCTTAGCTTCATTCAAAGCAACTTTTAAACCCTTTTTGTTAATGGTTCTAATACCAGAAGCAGATACTTTTAATGTTATCCAACGATTTTCTTCTTCCAAGAAAAATCTTTTATTTAACAGGTTTGGATAAAATCTCCTTTTAGTTCTCCTTTTCGAGTGTGAAACATTGTTTCCAACTAATACTTTCTTTCCTGTAATTTGACAGATTCGTGACATACTTATTACGATTTTTTATCTTATTTCTCAAATAGATCGCAAAATACGTGATTTTTATTCAATTAATCAAATATATTGTAAAAAATTTTTATGGTTTTTTATAATTCTTTGTTATTTATCAGTTTAAGCAACATGTTAATTGCTGTTAATGAGGCTCTTTGAATATTTCTGTTTCGGTCATCACTAAATAAAAATTTTTTAGAAAAAACTCCTGTTGCATTCGAAATAGCAATCCAAGTTGTTCCAATAGGTTTTTCATCTGTACCGCCTGTAGGACCAGCTATGCCTGTTGTAGCGATTGAATAATCGGTTTTAAGTAATTGCCTAACTCCTATTGCCATAGCTTCGACAGTTTGTTTGCTTACTGCTCCATGAGTTTTTAATATACTATCATTTACACCTAGTAATTTCTCTTTAATTTCGTTAGAATAAGCGATTACTGATCCTTTAAAATAATTCGATGAACCTGGAATACTGGTAATTAAGTGTGAGATATTACCCCCTGTGCAGCTTTCAGCCACAGAAATGGTGTATGATTTATTAGATAATGTTTTTGCCAAAACTTCTTCAATCGACTCAGCATCAAATCCACAAATATATTCAGGAATTGTTATAGTAAGAGTTTTAATGCTCTCATCAATAATATTTTCAAGCAATGATTTGTTTGGTCCTTTTGCAGAAAGCCTAAGTTTGATTATACCTGGTGATGGTAAATAAGCTAATTTCAAAACGGAAGGCAGTTTGGACTCCCATTCTTCAAGTATTTCGGCAAGTTTTGATTCAGCAATACCTTGTGTTAATATTAATTTATGAATTACATGATCGTTTGTAATTAATTCTTTTAATTTGGGAATAATATATTTTGACATCATTTCTTTCATTTCGAAAGGAACTCCTGGCATTGAAATTAATATTTTCTCTTCGAACTCAAACCACATCCCAGGTGCTGTACCAATGTCGTTTGGAATCACTTTGCATGTTTCCGGAACCAAGGCTTGATTTTTATTTCTGGTATTTAATTCGCCTCCTTTTTTTAAAACAAGCCTTGTAATGTGCTCGAGAACTTCATTATTTAGTATTTGTCTGCAATTAAAATACTCTGCTAAGGCATCTTTTGTATAATCATCATCTGTTGGTCCTAATCCACCTGTTAAAATAATCAAATCAACATTTCTTTTTGCTTCATCTATAGCTTTAAATATTTCATTTTTATTATCTGATATAGAGGTAATTCTATGAATATCTATTTCGAACGAATTTAATTCATGAGCCATCCAGGCAGAATTTGTATCCACAATCTGCCCAATTAATATTTCATCACCAATAGTAATAATTTCAGCTTTCATTTTGCTTGATTTTTTCTATAAATTTTAACCGTTGTAACAATGTAGGATGTGAATAATTAAAAAAAACATACAATGGATGTGGAGTAAGATTTGATAAACTATCAACTGATAGCTTTTTTAAAGCACTCTGAAGGTATTTTCCGTCGTAAACTTGTGCAGAAAAGCGGTCGGCAGCATACTCATTTTTTCTAGAAATTATATTTGAAAACAACCCTAAAACCATAGAAATTGGGCTATATAAAAACCCAAAGGTTATGAGTCCAAGATGAAAACTAGGTTGATCAGAACCAAGTGCTTTAGATAAATTTGAATTTCCGATAAATAAAGAAAGGATATATAAAGTAAGGCCAGTTTGAATAATTGATGTAATAATAGCTGCTAAAGTGTGTTTCTTTTTATAATGACCAACTTCGTGTGCAAGGACAGCTACAATTTCCTCTTTTGATAATTTTTCAATAAGGGTATCGAAAAGTACTATTTTCTTTCTTTTGCCTAAACCACTGAAGTATGCATTTCCTTTTGTACTTCTTTTTGAACCGTCCATTATAAAAACATTGTCTAACCTAAATTTATTTTTTTCACAAAATGTAAATATTTCAGTTTTTAACTCGCCATCTTCGAGCGGTTTTAATTTATTAAAAATAGGTACTATTAATGTAGTATAAAACATAGTAATAAAAACCATAAAAAAACTTATTATAATCCAACTATAGACCCAAAAAAGGCTATCTGTTCTAATATAAAACCAAATAACAGTAACCAAAAGAGGACCCCCAATAATCGCCCCAATAAGCCATCCTTTAATTTTATCAGTAAAAAAGGTCCAGGGATTTGTTTTATTAAATCCAAACTTCTCTTCAATTCTGAAAGTATCGTACAAGCTAAATGGAGTTTCAATAATGTCAAGGGTGATCATTATAGTTCCAAAGAAAATAAATGCAATAATTATAGGATTAGCTGAATAACTTCTGGCAAATTGATCAACAATTGCAAATCCCGAAAAATAAAGAAAAACCAAAATCAGCAATAGATTAAAACTGCTGGTAAGTATTGAAAAATGATAATTAACCTTTTCATATTCAATCGATTTACTATATTTTTCGGTATCGTAAATACCAATTAGCTCATCTGGAAGCGTAGGCTTTCTTTTTGAAGAATTTAGAAAACTTAAAAATTGTTCAAATAAATAATCGAAAATTAAAATTCCAATTATTATATAAAAAACGGTTTGGTGCATTTCCTTTTATGATAGGTTGCAAAATTAGTAAAAAACAGCAAATAAATGGGTAAAATTAAGAAGATCAGACCTGGTTTTTAAGTTTTTCGATATCAGATAATCTGTTTTTTAGCTTTAATATATAATATCGGGTTCTTTTCTTTTCCTTAATATCGAATGAAATTTGAGCCCATTGAACTGCTTTTTCGATATTGCCATCCATTTCACTAGCTACAGCTAAATTAAAACAAGCTCTGCTTGCCAATTCTTTATCGTTATTCTTAACATACTGTTTCCATATTTCTGAAGCCTCATTCCATTTACCATCATTTACCATGGTTGCAGCCAATCTAAATTGCTTATTTCCATCGATATAGTAAAAACGTGTTTCGGTTTTCCAAACTGGAAATATTCTTTTAGAATAATCGAGAGCTGTATAGTAGCTTAGTTCTTTTAAACACTCAACAGTAGTTGGAAATTCATTTTCCAGCTCCTTTTTGTTTAACTTCATAAGATCCCAATACAAAGAATCTGAATAAACAAATGTGTCAAGAACAGTTTTCTCATAAAGATCTATAAATTTCCAATAGGCAGTAACAGAAAAATCCCTGTATTTGTAAAATTCAACAGGATAAACATCGTAGTTAGCTTCTGACATATCATTCATCAACATTACAACTGAATCGAGAACAATTAGAAGATCTGATTCGTACTTATTCATAAAGTCAGTTAAGTAATTCCAATTAATTACTGAATCGATATAAAATTTATCTATATTATAAAATGTATCGGTAAATACAAAGCTTGATGAATCAATATTTGGTGAATTCAATGCTCCATCCATTAACCCAAGGTACATTTCCTTTGTAATGATTTTATAAACTAATGTATCTATCACATTATCGTTATTTATATCATTATCAAGATTAACAAATAATATTTTACTAAAGTTACTGGGAAAATTTACCGGAGCAGGTTTTAATGTTTCAATTTGAAAAGTAGATAATGGCTGACAACTTATAAAAACCAGCAAAAACAAAATTATTAAGTTCCTTATAATAGAATTTTTCATATCTAAATCACATTTTTGGGAGACATCAAAATTAAATATTGTTCTATAAAAAAGAACAAAAATCCAGCAAAAACAATACCAAGTTAATAAAAAACACCTGAATTATTCCAGGTGTTTTTAAGTTTATTTAAACTATAAAGGATAATTAGGTATTCATAGCACCGCAAACATTCACAACCTGACCACTAACATAGGCTGATAAATCAGAAGCCAGAAACAGCGTTACGTTGGCAACATCATCAGGTGTTCCTCCCCGGCGTAATGGAATTTGTTCTTCCCAAGACTTACGAACATCCTCAGGTAACTTAGCAGTCATTTCAGTAATAATAAAACCGGGTGCAATTGCATTACAACGAATGTTTCTTGATCCAAGCTCTTTAGCTATTGATTTTGTAAAACCAATAATACCAGCTTTTGACGCTGAGTAATTTGATTGACCAGCGTTACCGCTAACACCAACAACAGAGCTCATATTAATAATAGAACCCGATTTTTGTTTCAGCATGTATTTCTGAACAGCTTTCGTAAAATTGAATACAGATTTAAGGTTGATATTTATAACCAAATCCCACTGTTGTTCTGTCATACGCATTAATAAAGTATCTTGAGTTATTCCTGCATTATTAACAAGAATATCAATAGTGCCAAATTCTTTTTGAATTTCATCAACTAATGCTTGGGTTTCTTCAAATTTACTTGCATCAGATGCATATCCTTTTGCTTTAACACCCAAAGACTGAATTTGTTTTTCAACTTCTATGGCAGCATCATTGTATTGCAAATCAGTAAATGCAATATTGGCTCCTTGTTCAGCAAGTTTTAGAGCTATCGATTTACCAATACCTCTTGCAGCACCTGTAATCAAAGCTGTTTTACCTTGTAATAGTTTCATAAATTACTTTTTATTGTTTTAATAGAAACAACAAAATAAAGAAAGTAATTGTATTAAAACAAGATTTTATAAAAGAACTAAATCAAGTTAGATATTAAAATATTGATAATTAAATCAATAGAGTAGTATAACAACTTCATGCTTTTAAAAAGTACAAAAATCAATATTTTTTTATACATTGTGTACGTGAATTTATGGGTATTTTTAATAAATTTCACATTATTCTGTAACTATTTACCTAAATCACAAAATATTCAGCTTATGAAAGTTAAGATGAATTTAAAAACCAAGATGCTTGTTTATATTCTAACAGCAACATCAATAATTTATGCATTGGCATTAGGATATGTAAGTTTAAAATTAAACGATTTAGCATTTGATAATGCAAAAAAACTGACTCAGACCTATGCACGGGAATATGCAAATTATACAAAAGCTGATTTAAATGTTGATATGAATACTGCTCGTGCATTAGCTCAGGCAGCTATGGGATATAAAAACATTAATTCCAAAGATAGAAAAGATATCCACCTGGATATGATTAAGCATTTAATCGAAGAAAATCCGAATTTTTTATCAACATGGTTTAACTGGCAATTGAAATATATCTGGCCAAATTACAAAAAAGAGGATGGCCGATTAAGACTTACCTATTACCGACATGGAGGAGAAATTATTTTGAAAGAAGAAATAATTGATACCATTCCAGGTTTTACTAAAGGTGCATATTACGATATACTAGCTCAAAAAAGAGATTATGTAATGGATCCTTACTATTTTTCCTATGCTGAAGGAGAAGATGAGGTTCTTGAAACCTCTGTTGCAACACCAATAATGGATGGAGGCGTTGCAGTTGGTTGCGCAGGTATTGATTTACCCCTACAGCGGTTTCAGGATTTAATTAAAACGATTCAACCAATTGAAGGAAGTTATGCTTTTTTAATTGCTTATAATGGCCAGTATGTTGCACATTACCATGAAGAAAACATTGGCAAAATGCTTAGTGAATCTTCAGATTTTAATCCTCAGATACTTACTGATATTCAATCTGGTAAAGAGAACTTTTTATCCATTAAAAACCAGAAAGGTGAAAACTACTGGGTTTCATATGCTCCGGTTTATATTGGAAATGCAGTAACCCCTTGGTCATTTGGGATTGCAGTTCCTGTTGATGTTATAATGGCAAAAGAGAGAGCTACATTACGAAATTCAATTCTTGTTGGGCTGATAGGACTTTTATTAACTGCTGGTATAATATGGTTGATAGCTGTAAATATTGCCGGGCCTGTAACCATTACAACATCTATTTTAAGTGATTTAGCAAAAGGAGATATTGACGAATCAAAAAAACTGCCAATTAAATCACAAGATGAAATCGGTAATATGAGCCAGTCGGTTAATACATTAATTGATGGATTAAACAAAACTGCCAATTTTGCTAAAGAAATTGGTAAAGGAAATCTGGATCAGGAGTTTGAATTACTTAGTGATAAGGATGTTCTTGGAAACTCTTTATTAGAAATGCGTAAAAGCCTTAAACTAGCAAAAGAGCAAGAAGAGTTAAGAAAACTGGAAGATCAGAAACAAAATTGGACAACTCAAGGTCTCGCTAGGTTTGCTGAAATACTTCGACAAAATAATGATGATATGAAAGAGTTTGCTTATCATATTATAAGCAATCTGGTAAAATACATCAATGCCAATCAAGGAGCTTTGTTTATTATTAATGATGATGATAAAAACGATAAGTTCATTGAATTACTTGCATGTTATGCATACGAGCGACGTAAATACATCGAAAAGCGAGTTGATATGGGCGTTGGAGTAATTGGACGTAGCATTAAGGAACAAAGATCAATTTATATGACCGATCTGCCAAAAGATTACATCAATATTACTTCTGGCTTGGGACAAGCTGTACCGAATGCATTACTGGTTGTTCCGTTGAAAGTAAACGACGAAATTTATGGGGTTGTTGAACTCGCTGGTTTTAACAGTTTTGAAAATCATGTTATTAAATTTGTGGAAGAAGTTGGTGAAAGTATTGCTGCTACTATTTCGGCAACAAAAATAAATATTAGAACCAATCAATTACTTGAACAATCGCAACAGCAAAGTGAAGAAATGGCCGCACAAGAAGAAGAAATGCGCCAAAATATGGAAGAATTGCAAGCAACACAAGAAGAATCATCACGTAGAAGTGCCGAAATGCAAGGGTTGCTAAATGCCTTAAATACTGCAAACCTTGTGATTGAATATGATCTTGAAGGCTATATAATATCTGTAAATAAAAACTATCTTGAATTAATAGGTGTTTCAAAAGAAAAAATGATTGGTTCGCACCATGCTGACAACATGAATTTTACAAAAGAGCAATTACAAGAAAATAAAAAATTTTGGAGCGATTTACGCAATGGTATGGCTAAAAAAGAAACAGATCATGTTTTATTTAATGGCAGGGAGTATGTTTTTGTAGCAACCTATACTCCTATCTTTGATGAATATGATACTCCGGTAAAAGTGTTAAAAATTGCGACCGATATTACTGATTTATATCACAAAGATAAAAAAAGCAAAAAATCATAACATAAAAAATCCTGTAGAGCATCTACAGGATTCTTTTTGGAATAGGTTATTTTTACCTTAAGCTAACACCTAAACCTGCTGTTGCGATTGAGTAATTAGCATATGTATAATCAAAATGAATGGTTATTACGGCCATTTTTAATCTAAATCCAACATTATATCTTGGTTTTGTTACGCTACCATCACTGTTTTTAATCGTAATATCAATAGGGTTTTTTATTGCAGTATCATCACTAACAACAATCTGAGTGCCTTGTATTTGAGGAAAAGGATAAAAACCATTAAGCTGCATATCTGTTGTAGTAGAACTTATTCCTACTCCTCCATAAAAACAAATAACAGGCAAATTAGCCGATAATAAAAGGTTTGCCGTAATATTTTGAATTCCAAGATACATCTCCTGGTCTGAATACAAGTCAGGATTAATTGAAGGCCAAACATCAATTCCAGGTTGTCCCTCATAAAATGAGGGTTGAAAACTAATATCACTTGTTGAGTAAAGTTTTGTATATCCACCCATTATAGACATTTCGAATACAGGTAATCGTTTTAAAAATGGAATCCATTGTTTTAAGCCGTGCTTTAGTCCAACACCCCACAAACCAACCTTCCCTCCATCGCCAAGCGATAATTCGGGCGAATAACGAACCATTATTTCAGTTTCTTTATAAATACCTAATCCAGCCTGAATCATAGGATTTAATGTATATCCAAAACCAGAACCTTTAGGCAAATTGAACCTGGCCAATTCATATTCCGTACCATTTACTTCAGTATAATATACAGCTTCGGGTCCGGCAGATTTTTTACCTGCCGCAGTTGGCGACGAGGTTCCACTAAAATCTACTCTTTTAACAATATCATTTTCACCTAACCCTAAAGTTTGCGGATTAAATGTTTTATCAGCTGTTGGAATTATAGCCACATTTAGAGTTAATGTAAGATCAAATCCAAGGGTGCTATGTGGTTTAGCAGTGTTATACCATCCACTACTTAATCCTGCGCCAATTCCATTGGCATAAGGTGAAATATAGGCACCAAAAATCTTTTCAGCATCTTTTGCACTGCCTGCCATAAACGGCCCTAGTTGCGAAAACTGACCATAAAGTGATGCAGATAATAATACCATAACAAACATGGTACTTATCTTAAAAATTAAATTACTTTTTTTCATAGATTTTAGTTTTATAGGGTTTTAGATTTACAATTTTTCTTTTATTAAGATAAGATGAGTAAAGCAATCATATGGTTTCATTCTTTAATGTTTTTGATACATTTATTTAGAAAATCTTTAATAATGCAGTATTTTTAACAACAAAATAACTGGTAATTTTTACGTAATTAATTATCAATTTGTTCACGTTTTATATGCATATAACAGGATTTTGGTTTTAATGTTTTATATATGTCTAAAAATCAACCATTAGCCGATCGCATGAGGCCCCAAACCTTAGATGAATACATTGGGCAAAAGCACCTTGTAGGCGAAACTGCTATTTTACGTAAGGCTATTGAATCGGGTAATATTCCGTCTTTTATTTTGTGGGGCCCTCCAGGTGTTGGAAAAACTACATTAGCCAAAATTATTGCAAATCAGCAAAACAGACCATTCTTTACACTCAGTGCTGTTCATTCGGGTGTAAAAGATGTGCGCGAAACAATTGAGAAATCGAAAAAACAACATT
This sequence comes from Bacteroidales bacterium, assembly GCA_050179935.1. Lineage (GTDB taxonomy): Bacteria > Bacteroidota > Bacteroidia > Bacteroidales > UBA12077 > UBA12077. The sequence goes on from JBFXEQ010000009.1 coordinate 22,906, forward strand.
TTTTCGATTCTCCTAATCCAATTTTATTTATCGATGAAATTCATCGATTTAATAAATCTCAGCAGGATTCACTCCTTTCTGCAGTAGAACAAGGTACAATAATTTTAATCGGAGCTACAACCGAGAATCCATCTTTTGAGGTGATATCTCCACTTTTATCGCGATGCCAGGTTTATGTTTTAAAATCGCTAGAAAAAGATGACCTGCTTGAATTAGTTCACAGAGCGCTTAAAGAAGATATCTATTTAAAAGAGTTTGATGTTACAATTGATGAACATGATGCTTTACTGAGATTTTCTGGTGGCGATGCACGTAAATTATATAATATTCTGGAACTTGTAATTAATACCGAATCGAGTAGAGCTGATTCAAAAAAAATTAGTATCGATAATATCAAAGTAACAGATATTTTACAGCAAAATATAGCCTTTTATGATAAAAACGGAGAACAGCATTACGATATAATCTCAGCATTTATTAAATCAGTGCGAGGGAGCGATCCAAATGCAGCAGTATATTGGTTGGCCCGGATGGTCGAAGGTGGCGAAGATCCAAAGTTTATTGCCCGCAGATTGGTAATACTTGCTTCAGAAGATATTGGGCTAGCAAATCCGAATGCATTGCTAATGGCTACAAGTTGTTTTCAGGCAATTAACCTTATCGGATGGCCTGAATCAAGAATAATACTTTCTGAAACAACCATATACCTTGCTACTTCGCCCAAAAGCAATTCTGCTTACCAAGCCATAAACGAAGCCCAGCAATACATAAGACAGAGCGGCGATTTACCAGTTCCTTTGCATTTGCGCAATGCCCCAACAAAACTTATGAAAGAGTTGGGTTATAGCGAAAACTATAAATATGCACACAGTTATGATGGTAATTTTGTTCAGGATAATTTTCTTCCGGATACTATAAAAGATAAAATTTTTTATAAACCACAGATAAACGCTAAAGAACAAGAGGTTTTAAAACGATTGCAAAATCTGTGGAATGGTAAATACAAGTATTAGATTTTTTAGTTTATTTTCGCAAAATAATTATAAACAGATGATAAGTAAAATTCCGAATATAAAGTTCGCAGATTCTGACAACTTCTTTTTGCTGGCTGGTCCATGCGTTGTAGAAAGCGAGAAAAATCTTTTTCAGATTGCTGAAAAAGTTGTAGGTATAACCGAAAAACTAAAAATTCCATACATTTTTAAATCTTCCTATAAAAAAGCAAACCGATCGAGAATAGATTCTTTTACAGGTATTGGTAATGAGGAAGCATTAAAACTGCTTGCTAAAGTACGTAATGAGTTTAAAGTACCTATTGTTACTGATATTCATACTGCAGAAGAAGCACAAATAGCGGCACAGTATGTTGATGTACTTCAGATACCAGCCTTTCTTTGCAGGCAAACAGATTTGTTAATTGCAGCTGCGAAAACTGGCAAGTTTGTAAATATAAAAAAGGGTCAGTTCCTGTCACCAGGCTCTATGAGATTTGCAGTTGATAAAGTTGCCGAAACAGGGAATAAAAACATCATGGTAACTGAGAGAGGCAGTATGTTTGGTTATCAGGATATGATTATTGATTACAGAGGTATTCCTGAAATGCAGACATTTGGTTATCCGGTAATTTTAGACATCACTCATAGTTTGCAGCAACCAAATCAAACATCAGGAGTTACTGGAGGAAGGCCAGATCTGATTGAAACAGTTGCAAAAGCTGGTATTGCAGTAGGTGTTGATGGTATTTTTATTGAAACCCATCCTGATCCTGCAAATGCTAAATCAGATGGTGCTAATATGCTGCATTTAAACTACTTAGAAGATTTACTGACAAAACTTACACAAATCAGAACTACCATTAAAAGATTCTAAAAAAAGTCCCAAGATTTTGGGACTTTTTTTATGAGATATACTTATTTATTTTGAAAAGAAAATCACCCAAAGCAATGGGTTTTGATATATAGTCATCGCAACCAGCATCAATGCATCGATAACTATCCTGTGGTAAAGCATAAGCCGTTTGAGCAATAATAGGTAAATTGTTTCTAATCTCCTTAATCTTACGTGTTGCTTCAAGTCCGTCCATAACAGGCATCTGAATATCCATAAGAATTAAGTCAATTTTCTCTTCACTTTTTATTAAATCAAAAGCTTCTTTGCCATTTCTAGCCCATAAAACAGTTGCCTTAGTGCCATCTACGCTCTCTTTAATAATTTCAAAATTGATTTTTTTATCTTCGGCAACAAGAATTACTTTTCCATCCCACTTAAACTGATCAGGTTGTATAAATTCTATATTTTGTACTTTATTTTTAAAAGGAATGTGAACAAAAAATGTAGCTCCTTTTCCGGCAGTTGATTCAACCCATATTTTACCATCAAGCATTTCGACCAAACTTTTTGAGATAGCCAATCCAATTCCAGCTCCTCCATATTTGCGTGTTGAACCTTCATCAACTTGTCTAAATCGATCAAAAATTATACTCTGCTTACTGTCTTCTATTCCAATACCAGTATCCTTAACAAAAAACTCTATTTCTTTTTTAGCAGTCGTAAGAAATCCAAAATCTATGCGACCTTTATCGGTAAATTTTATGGCATTATCCAGTAAGCTTGAAAGGATCTGTTTTAACTTTTCCTGATCGGTATATATTTTAATATCAGACTCTTTGTTTTCGTTGGTATACGTTATAATGATATTTTCTTTACCTCTCTTTATCAACTCATTTGTATAATAATCGTACAAATATTCGAGCATTGGATGTGGATTAAAATCTTTCTTCTCAATTTTAACATTACCCGACTCAATTTTAGCAAAATCAATTATATCGTCGATTAGGTTTGTTAAACTGGTACAACCTTGTCCAATAAGCTTTATGTATTCTTTTCTTTTTTCTTTAGGCAGATTTTCGTATTCGAGCATTTGCGAAAAACCTGTAATTGAGTTCATTGGAGTTCTTATCTCATGAGACATATTGGCTAAAAAATTCGATTTGAGCCTGTCTGATTCTTCTGCTTTGTTTTTTGCAATCTGCAAGTTCTCCATCGTTTGTTTGTGTTGCTCAATCTCTTCTAAAAGACTTTTATTAATTCTATTTAGATCATTGGTACGGTCAGCAACACGAATATCAAGCTCGTCTTTAATCTCCTTTAATTTTTCTGAGGTGATTTTATGTTTATTTGTTTCGACATTTAGTTTTTCAGCGAGTTTTTTCTGCGATCGATAAAAAATGTATAGTATTATTGCGATTATCAGAATAAATAGAACTGAAAATAAGAGTATGAGATTATATGCATCTTTTCGTTTTAAATTAGTTTCTTTTAATCGCTGATCTAATTTTAAATTTTCAATTTCTCTAATGTGTTTTGAGTTTTGATACTTGGCTTCAATTTCTTCGATTTGTTTAAATTTCTCTTCATTTATAATCGAATCCTTTACTTGTATATAGTTTTTATAATACAACAATGATTTTTTAAAATCACCCTGTGTTTCATAAATATCCGATAAAGCCTCATAATTATATGAAATATAATCTCTTAACGAATACTGAGAAGCCAATTTTAATCCTTTTTCGAAGTATTCTATCGATTTTTTATTGTTTTTTAAATTTCTGTTTATTGATCCCAGATTATAATAAATATAAACAATAGCGGGTTTATAATTGAGCTCTTCAAAAATTAATAATGCCTTTTGATAATACTCAAGTGCTTTGATGTATTGTTTATTTTCTTCGTGAACTAAACCAATGTTACTTAACGATGTTCCTATACCATTCAGATTGTTAAGTTCTTCGTAAATCTTTAATGATTTTTTATAATAATCCAATGCCTGATCGTAATTTTTCCAGTTATAATGCAGTACACCAATATTTTGATACGATGCAGCTGATCTTGATTTATTATTGACCTCTTTAAAAATATCCAGGGCTTTTTCGTAATAAATTAATGCAAGCGAATATTTAGTAAGATCATTATAGAGGGTACCAATATCCTGGTAACAAATTCCAACTTGTTCTTTATTACCTAATTCGAGAAAAATATCGATTGCCTTTTGATACGACTCCAATGCAAGATCATAATTGTTTAAATACTGGTTTGTAAGTCCCAGGTTAAGGTACAACCTTGCCATTTGATCTTTATCATTTAAAAGTCGATATACATCAAGCGATTCGTTATAATATTTTAATGCATCATCAAACTCATCTTCGGTATAATAATATTCGCCCATGTAAAACTTAGCAAATGCAACAAGCTGATTATCTTTAATTTGCTCGCCTAAATCAAGTAAATCTGTAGAGTAATAAAAAACATCATCAGGTTGGTTTGGGAAGCTTTTAATTATAATCTCTTTAAGTATTGATGACTTAATACCATTTTCACTTGCTGCTTTAAGTTTAGTTTTAAGATCATTAATTTCATTATACGATGAATCATTTTGGGCATTGGTACTTAAGGATATAATACCAATAAATATAGTTAATGCAATATGTAAATGTTTATACATAGAATTTGTTTAATTGAATGGTTATAAATGTAAAAAAAATACTGCTGATTTTAGTATTTTTTCATTGGAAAAGGAAATTTGTCTGATAATGGTTATTCACCATCGTCGGTAAAAAAATCGATTATAGCATCAAAATAATACTCATTCCATCCTGTAGTAATATTTTCGAAGTCCTCATCAGGAATATTACTATGAAAAAGCTCTACAATCGTTCCTTTTTTATGTTCCAAAAGATTAATAGTAGCAATAGAGGGTATTTCAGTATCGCCAAAATACCATTCCTGGATAAGTTTTTTATTTACTTCAATTTCAATGTTTTTACCTGTAATATCTCCATCCCATAACGAAAACTCTGAGCCAGGCTCAACACTCATAACAGCTGGATAACCTGACCATAATTCAATGGTTAAAGGGTTAGTTAAAGCAATAAAAACCTCATCGGGTGTAGATGGAATAATATAGGAGTTTTTAAAATCTTTCAAATTACCAAGCAGTTAGATATTTTTTAATTCGGTTTCATAGAGATATTCTGAAATACACTGATCATTTCGGAAAAAATAAACTCCACCCCATTGATGTTCAACTTTTAAATAGATAAGTATTGATGAAGCATCGACAAAAACAGTACGTGTTATTTTCATATTATCTTTTTCAATTATCTCCTCAGTTTTGCCTTTGTTAAATGATTTTTTATCTACCTCATCAACAACAGATTGGGCAACTTTAATAGCTTTTTCCTGTTCTTTTATTTTTTCGGCAATGGCTTTTGCTTTGCGTGCTTCAATATCTTTTTGCAGTTTCTCTTGCTCCTCGAGTTGTTTCTTTGCTAATGCTTCTTCTTCAAGTCTTTTACGTTCTTCAGCAAGCTTTTTCTCCTCTGCTGATTTAGCTTGTTTTTGGGCTTCTTCTAAAGCAATTCTTGCCTCTTCATCCTTTCTTCGTTGTTCGGCCATGGCTTTTTCCTCAGCAAATTTTTTAGCTTTTTCTTCAGCTAATAGTCGAGCTGATTCTTCAGCAGCTTTCAATCGGGCTTCTTCTTTTATCTTTATTTGAGCTTCTATTGCAGCTTTCTTTTTAGCTTCTTCTTCAGCTTGCAGTTTTGCTCTTTCTTCAGCTTCAGCTTTTTGTTTGGCAGTTAATTGTTCTTTTGCAATTAATTCGGCTTGCCTTTTGGCTTCATCCTCTTTTCTTTTTTTCTCTGCTTCGGCTTGCTGCTGTGCTAAAAGTTGTACTTTCTTTTCATTCTCAATCCTTAAAGCCTCTTCAGCAGCTTTTTTACGAGCATCTTCTTCAGCTTTAATTTTAGCTTCGAGCTCAGCTTTTTTTCTGGCATCTTCCTCTGCTTTTAATTTTGCTTTGGCTTCTAATTCGAGTCGTTGACGCTCTGCTTCTTTTTGTTTTGCTATAAGCTCGGCTTGCTTACGAGCTTCCTCATCGGCTTTGCGCTTTTCAGCCTCAATTTTCTGTTGCTCAAGTTGTTTTATCTTTTCTATTTCAGCTTTACGTTTAGCTTCCTCATCTGCTTTTTTTCTTGCTTCGGCAGCTGCTTTTTGTTCAGCCATAATTCTTGCTTTATCGGCTTCTTCCTGAGCTTTTTTGGCTGCTGCAGACGGTTGCTGGGCTACCTTACTTTCCTGCATTTTTTTCTCATGAGCAGCAGTTAGTTCTTTTTCTGTATCCTGAATTTTCGTTAAAACCTCTTTAGAATAATCTGTATCGTAACTAAAATCATTTTTATCAGCATAAAATTTAATTTTTGCTACAGGCTGTTTAAAAACTACTGTATTTACTTCGTCGTATTGCTGAAAAAGCTCAACAGCAAACGAGAATAAATTAGTTACTTGCTGTGCATAACCTTCAGGTACGTGTGTATCTATATTGATTTTCTTGGTAACATATCCTGTTTTAGCAAATTCAATGATATAATCTTTATTTAGGTCAAGGCTGACTGAAAATTTACCTGAACGGTCGGATGTATAATTCTCAATTAAATTACCATTTTCAAAAAGCTTTATTGTTCCATCTTTAGGTGTTCCATCTTTTACCACAAATTTAGCACTAATATCCATGGTCATTTGCGAATACCCTGGTAAGGAAAAAATCACAATAAAAACAAACAGGAATAAAACTTTTATGTATTTGCTGATAATATTCATTCTTAGGTTTACACTTTTATATAATTCGATTATAAACTTACAATTATTTTAACAAACTCAAAAATCATTTACTTATTGCAGGAATACTAAAAGTGAATTTTGTTCCTGTATTTAATGAGCTTTCGACCCAAATTGAACCGCCATTTTTCTCGACAAATTCTTTGCAAATAATTAATCCTAGTCCTGTACCTTCTTCATCTTCGGTACCTTGTGTCGATACGTTTTCTTCAATAACAAATAGTTTCTTTAGATTTTCTACAGGAATACCTATACCGGTATCGGTTACTGTAAAATAAATAAAACCATCCTTCCGATTTGCATTAAGAGTTATCCGATCTCCTTTATTGGTAAATTTTATGGCATTAGAAACCAGATTTCGTATAATGGCTGTAATCATATTTCGATCAGCAAATGCATACATTCCTTCGTTTACGGTTGACACAAGATTAATTCCTTTCTTAACTGCTCCAGCTTTGAAAAGATTGATGTTTTCATTTGCAAGTTCATAAAGATCGATTTTCTGAGGATCTACTTTTATGCGACCAGTTTGGGATTTAGCCCATTGAAGCAGGTTTTCCAACAAATTAAACGCATTATTTGAGAACTTATTTATCTGCAGAATAAAATCCTTTATTTTTTTACTGTCATAAGTATCATATCTTTCGACTAACAGTTCAGATAATCCAATAACTGTATTAAAGGGATTTTTTAAATCGTGCGCTATAATAGTAAAAAACTTATCTTTTGTATTGTTTAGTTCTTCAAGTTCTTTTCGTTGCTTTTCTAATTCATCTCTCTGATTTTGAATCTGGGTACTATTCTGGGTAAGTTGTTCTTCGAGGATATTGTAGTTTCTTAATCTATTTATAAGTGCTTTTAATATACTTTTTGCAACATCAATATTTTCATTAATTATATTATTAAAATCACGCTGATCTAAACGTAATAAATGAGTTTCTTCGATTGCAGTAACGCTGGCTGATCTTTCAGATGAATCGATCAATGAATATTCGCCAAAGAAATCGTTATCAGAGAATTGCGTAAAAATATGTTCACTATCGTGAACAATAACCTTTCCTTTAACAATAATATACATTGAGTCAAGCTTATCGCCTTTATGAAATACTTCTTGCCCTTTTTCAACATGAACATCTGTTAAAGATTCTGCTATGCGTTTAAGAATTGCATTGCTTGATTCGGAGAAAATAACAACATTTTTAAGAATTTCTAATCGTGGATTTTTCATTATTTTACTTCGAATATCTTTTATTTTTATAGCCATTAAGTGAGGTTTAAACAAATACTCTTACGATTATAATTAAATGATGTTGCACAAACACCTATAATCAAAACAAAAAAATATACACTCTTTTTTTATTCAGAGCCCTATTTTTTTGAACAACAAATATACTATTTTAACCCGAATAAAAGATATTGCAATAAATGATAAAATAATTCAGCTTGGGTTGTGTGTGCTAATAAGTTGACAACAGGTTTTCGTGAAACAATGAAGGCTCATAATAATCGAACAAATCATAAGATGGCCATTTTTCGATTTTCTCAAGTCCGTCTGTCATTGCCTTATTTATTCGATAGGTAAACCGTGATCCATATTTTGGAGTGGTATTCATAATAAAAACCCATGAAATTCCATTATTCTGTCTTTTTAAAAGAGCTGATGTTCCAGAAAGAGTTCCGCTTCTCCACCAATTGCCTTTACCATCAGTTCCAGACCAACCAATTGGTTTCATGCCTTTTTTTACTTGAGTCATAGCAATAACTGATTCAGGAGTTAAAATATCATTTTGCCGAAAGTATCCATCAATATAAACCATAAGAATCGCTAGTTCGGTAGAAGAAGCAACCCATGCACCAGCAGCACCTAATGTTTCGAGCGGGTTTCCTCCATAATATTTTTCAACCTTATTTTTAGGATTAATACTTGATTGAACTTTTCTTTCGCCCGGTAAACCGTAATATTTTACTTCATTTTTAAACAAATCATCCATTTCAGATTTACCCAAATGCATATCGTAAATACCAATTGGATTAAGTATATTCACTTTTACATAATTTTCGTAGGGAATCCCTGATTTTAGCTCAATAATCTCTCCTAAGATTACATAACCCAGATTCGAATAGCTCGACTTCTTACCTGGATTAAAATCCAGTTTATTGTTTTTAAGAACATATTCAATAATTGATTCTGGATTTAAAGGTAAATCCTTTTTCATAGAACGAGCTATCTCAAGTGTTTTAAACATAGGATCTGGTTTCTTACTCAACCACCCAGCTGAATGATTCAACAGATTTTTTACGGTAATGCTTTTAACCCTTTTATCTTTAATTTGCAGATATTGAGGCTGTTTAAGAATTCCATTTTCACCAAAAACAGTATCGGTTAATGACAGTTTGCCTTCTTCAACTAGTTTCATAATGGCAATAGCAGTAATTAATTTCGATACGCTCGCAACACGAAAGATATGTTTTGGTTCTGTGGATATTTTATTTTCTTTATCAGCATACCCAAAACCTTTCGAATAAATTAGCTTCTCATCTTTAATAACAGCTACCGATGCTCCAACTATTTTCCATGATTTCATAAACTCATTTATCTGAACATCGAAATCCTGCATTGACTCATATGCAGAGAGATTATTGGTTATTTTGTGCGAAAGAGGAATATTTTCATTGGTAGGAACGATTTTTTCTCCTGATGATTTATCAGAAAATGATAAAGCTATTTCTCCGAAAAAAATCAGTAGAAATAAGAAAGAACTTATAACAAATTTTCTTGCATTCATTTTTTATCCTCAATAATACCAACAAAAACACTTAATTAACTATAAATGTTCAGATTAGCTTAAATAACAAATTAAAAAAGCGTCAAAAGTAAGCAATTTGTTTTAAGTACAAAGAAAATTGCTTCAAAATGTAATGCAATGAAGATTAAGTTATTAACAAAAATGAAGAATAAATGTGGAATATCATAAAAAAACCACTGCTTTGAAAAAAACAGTGGTTGTTAATAACTTTTGGTAAGATTAGAAAATCCAGCCTAATGTTAAGATTATTTTGCTGTTACGAGAATCAAAATTATAATTTTGATCCCCAAGCTGAATACCATCGCCTAAATTGCTAAAGCTACCTTCGTATTTAAGATCAATAGTAAGTTTTTTAAGAATATCTAAACCTGCACCAACCTGATATCCCCATGTTGCACCATTAAACTCTTCTTTTACTTCAAAATTGTCAAAATTATCCAATGCTGGTTCACTGCTTAGCATAATAGTTCCAACTGGTCCAGCCTGAATTCTAGCAGGGCCAAACTTGTAACCTATCATAATTGGGAAATCTATTTGACGGAAAGATTGTTCTTCGATTGTTGATCCTAATTCAGTTCCATTTGACAAGGTAGTTACTTCAACTTCTCCACTAGTTGATGTGAATAAAAGTTCAGGTTGAACATAGAGTTTTAATATAGAAATGCGTGCAAATACACCACCTTGAAAACCTATTTTAGAATTCATTCCTTTTACTGCAAGCTCATCAAAATCTGCATTTTGGATATCAGTATAAACCTCATCAGTTTTAATACTTGTAGAAGTAACACCAGCTTTAATACCAAATTTAATTTGTGCATTAGTTATTGCACCAAAGCTTACTAATAATAATGCAGCTAAGATAATTCGTTTCATGATTTTTATTTTTAAGTTAATAGTTGTGTTTTTTCAAATATTATTCCAAAATTCAAAAATACTATTAAATCCAAGAAAATAAAAAAGTGTACCTTATTTTTCAATAACGATACACCTCCTTAAAATACTTTTTTTTTAATATTAGTGACTGCATCCACAACCACATCCATGGTCGTCATCATGATCATGATCATAATCATGGTTATGCTCATCTTGTTCGTTTTCAGGGTATCCTTGTTTTAATTCCTGAGCTGTTGCTTCACGAACTTCTACAATATGTCCCTCGAAGAATAAATTATCACCTGCTAAAGGATGATTAAAATCCATTACCACAACATCATCTTTTACCTCAATAACTACACCATTTAATTTTTGGCCATCCTGACTTTGCATAGGAATAACATTTCCGGGTTCTAGTAAACCATCATCTACTGATCCGTCAACTTCGAAAATATTTTTTGGAAGTTCAACAACTGCTTCTTCACTAGCTTGTCCGTAAGCATCATCGCATGCAATTTTAAACTCAAATTTATCTCCTGCTTTTAATCCATTCAAATTAGATTCGAACATAGGAATCATATTGCCTGCACCATATAAAAATACAAAAGGTCTGTCTTCCTGAACTGTTTCTACAATGTCTCCTTGTTTATCATCAACACGAAGCTGATATACTAAAGAAACTACTTTTTCATTTGAAATTGTCATATAATTTGTTTTAAAATTTAAGGTTACAAAGAAAGTCTTTATTTGCGATATTAACAAAAAATATATTCTTTAATACTTTTAAACATACCTCAACATCATATTATTAGATTGCAAATTGCTAAATTTATTATTTACTATTTTCGAAACATGCAAGGATTAAACAACCTAACGCCGAAAAAGTTAATTATTTACTACTTTTCTGGTATTGGAAATGCAAAAAAATTATCGACCTGGATTGCAAATGTATCAGGTAATTATGAGTATAATTCAAAAATAGTTGATATAGGTAATCTCAAAAGCAGAAGAATAATTGAAATTGAAAATGATACAATTATAGGAATATGCTCACCTACACATGGTTTTAACTTTCCTCCGATTATGTTTCATATCATATTGTGGTTTCCAAGATCAAAAAACAATAAGCTTTTTAAGTAAATACACGTGCAGAAATGAAAATGGGCAATTACTTTTTAGACACTGTTTCATTAGGTGTGTAAAAAAACCTTCCTCCTTTGGAAAGACTATAGTTACATTATCAAACTACTCATATCTTGATACTTGATACTTGATACTATTAATCAAAAAAAAGCAGTAGGTCTGTAAGCCGGGTTCTGTGCCTCGACGAATCGAAGTTTCCATCATTTATCTAAGCGACCTACCCCCCGGCATCGAACGAGCAGTCCTTAATTGCCGGTATACATGGTCTTGCAACCCAAAAGACAAACAGCTATTGGCATCGCTACCAATACTGGTAAGCTCTTACCTCACCTTCTCACCATCACTCTGCACAAGGCAAAGCAGTTATTTTCTTCTTTGCAACCTATACCCTCGCGGATATCTCCGCTTTCCGGAGTTTGGTGCTCTTTGTTGCCCGGACTTTCCTCTATTCGCATTTGCGAACAGCGATGGAACAACCTACTGCGCTACAAAGGTAATGCAATTATTTGTGATTTGTAATTTGATATTAGAAATTAGAAATTAGAAATTAGAAATCCTTTCAATTACTATTATTATTTTAAGATAACCATGGTAGCTCCATACCCATATTCCTTAAACGAAGCATCCTGGTAGCGTAGTTTTGGGTATTTTCTTTCGATTGTTTTGCGAATTTCCTGTTTTAATTTTCCATTGCCAACACCATGAATAAATACCATCTTTCGGGTTCCGGCAATTATTCCTCCTTCGAGTGCAGTTGTAAATCTGGCCATTTGGATTTCAACAATTTCGGAATTCGAAAGATTTTGGTGACTATCAACCAGCACCTGAATATGCAAATCAACTTCTTCTATAACCTGATTTTCCGATTTTTTAGGACTTTGAAATATTTTTTTTGGTTGATTTATTTCTTTCTCTTTTATGGCTTTATTGATGGATTCATCAGTAATATGTTTCGCCATATCAATCTCTTCTTTGGTAAGTTCATAAACAAAAGCCAACTCATTAAAAAAATCATTCTGAACAAAAATGGTTGATTTAAAAAACCGACTTGGCCTTACCTGAAATTTTTTATTAACTGGTTGTATATTATAGTAATTACCTTTATTGAAGAAAATTATCTGAAATAAAATTTCCTCAAAGTTAGCCAGATTATCGCGTTTAATCTCACCAATAATAGTTTTTGTATTTGGTTCAAGATTTCCATATGCTATTAGCGATTGCAACTCACTTTCCTTATTCGAAATGGAGTATAAAATTCTGAAATTACTATCATTAATCAGGAATAAATCAATATCAGAGTTTGTTATATCTTTTTGATTTTTAGGAACTAATGCAAAAAAAATATCAGCTTTTTTATCAGTCAATAATCCGTCAGATGAAAAATCCTCTGCTATAATTTCATCTTTATCAGATTTCTTTTTCTTGTTACTAACAAAATCGTCATCATCATTCGGATTGATATCTGAAGAACCCGAATCAGCCATATCGTATTTCGAATCGATTTTTATCAACTCTGTAATTAATACAGGCATTTCAAATCCATCGTCATTTATAACAATCGCAAATTTAGAATCTTTAAATCCTATAATTTCTCCTTGTCCAATATCATTGAGGAATTTTACTCTGTCACCTTTCTTTAATGCCATATCAAATAAATTAGTTTAAACTCTGTAAAATTAACTATTTTTGCCCTTCTAAACGATTAATACATGCTTAATAAGTACAGAAATATTAAAATTGATGAGTACGATTATACTTTACCTGCAGATCGGATACCCAAATATCCTCTTGAGAAGCGGGATAATTCAAATCTATTAATTTATAATTCCGGATCAATCAACAAAGATCAATTTTTCAATTTACCTGACCATATTCCAACAAATAGCACATTGGTCTTTAATAACACAAAAGTCATTCAAGCCCGTTTATTGTTTAAAAAAGATACAGGTGCTTTAATTGAGATCTTTTGTCTAGAACCGGTTGATCCTGCTGATTATGTTTTAGCTTTTCAGCAGACAGAAAGAGTAATCTGGAAATGTATTATTGGTAATTTAAAAAAGTGGAAAGATAAGGAGTTATCGTTGGAAACCATCATACATGAAAAGACTGTAATTATAAAAGCTACAAAAATTAAATCCGAAGAAAATGCCCATTTTATCGAGTTTACATGGAATGATAATTCAGTATGTTTTAGCAATATTCTCGAAAACGTTGGCCTTACTCCTATTCCACCATATTTAAATCGCAACTCCGAAGAAATAGATAAGGAACGATATCAAACCATATACTCAAAGCTGAAAGGATCGGTTGCTGCTCCTACAGCTGGATTGCATTTTACCGATGATGTTATTAACAAGCTTGCTAAAAATGGAATATTATTCGAAGAAATTACACTCCATGTGGGTGCAGGAACTTTTAAACCAGTAAAATCAGAATCAGTTGCTGACCACGAGATGCATACAGAGCATTTTATAGTTAAAAAAAGTACTATTAAACAGCTTTTAACTGCTGAAAAAATAATCGCAGTAGGTACAACATCAGTTAGAACAATTGAGAGTCTTTATTTATTAGGTATTCGGGCAAAAAAATTAATTGGTAATTCAAATCTCAATACGCATATCGCGCAATGGGACGCTTATCGCGAAAATAACCATGAGTCACGTAAAGAAGCGCTGCAAGCATTATTTGATTACTTAACCCTGCATAAGCAAACGAAGATTTATGCATCAACCCAAATTATGATCGTTCCCGGTTATAAATTCAGATTAGTTGATCTATTGATAACCAATTTTCACCAACCACGCAGTACTCTTTTATTGCTTATTGCTGCATTTATTGGAGATAATTGGAAAAAAGTATATGATTTTGCTATGAAAAATGATTTTCGCTTTTTAAGTTATGGAGATAGTTCTATATTAATACCATAAAAAAATTAAGAATTCCTGCTTTCATTGTTTTGTTATAAATATTATTATTTCTGAATTCCAAGTGTAAGTAAATCGGCTCCCACTTTTATATTTTGTTTTTCAAGATTGGTTTTACTTATTTCAAAAATCTGTTTGCCATTTTTTACAATATAATTAATACCTGCTCCTTTTGTAATTGCTCCAGGATTATCGGCTATTATTAATGTACTTGAAGATCCTAACTTACTTTTTATAGCATTAAGCTGATTTGTTTTTGATTCAGGAATATAAACTATATGGCATTTAGCAAGTTGCTCTAGTGATGAAACATTTTGTACTACAATAGGTTAAAATCTTACTTTTTTCTTTTCTGCAATGATTTTAAGCTCACCAATTAATGCAGATTCAGCTAAAACTGCAATAATAAAATCGTTTTATCTTTCGCTTTCTGGCCATTCTAGATATTTGGTAAAATTATATATAAAAGCGCTTTAAATCTTTCGTTTTGCGCAATCATAGTTTGATTAAAGAAAACGAGCAGAAAAACAATTAGGGCAATTTTTTGTAAGATTTTCATCATTTAATTTTAAAAACTTATTTTGTTAGATGGAATTAACAAAATCTTTTTTTTGAATGTCCGTTTTATGTCATAAATATTATGTAAATAAATTGAAAATCAATTTGTTTGCCCCAAACCCCTAAAGGGTGCAAATTGATTTTCTTCACACCCTTTAGGGACGGGGCAAATGAAGAAAATCATTAACAACAATTATGAATAAAAGCGAACAATCGTTTCTTTTTTAATATAAAAATTTGGTACAAATAACTCGAATAAAATCTACTTTATGATCAACGCATTATAATTGAACTTATAAATAGCTTATTTTTATACCGAAAATAGACTATGAACCCAACTAGCGCTAAATATAATTTAAGTAATTGGCTGCCTACTACTAAAAAAGAGGTTGTTGCCAGAGGTTGGGATGAGCTCGATGTAATTATCTTTAGTGGAGATGCCTATGTTGATCATCCATCATTTGGTACAGCTGTTATTGGGCGATTGCTGGAATCAATGAACCTTAAAGTAGCTATTATCCCACAACCTAACTGGCGTGATGATTTGCGTGATTTTAAAAAACTTGGACAACCTAGATTGTTCTTTGGAGTAACCGCCGGAAATATGGATTCGATGGTTAACCATTATACAGCTAATAAACGATTACGTTCAGATGATGCTTATTCTCCCGGAGGCAAATCAGGATTCAGACCCGACTATGCATCGATTGTTTATAGTAATATTCTCAAAAATCTTTTTCCTGAAGTGCCCATTATTTTAGGAGGAGTTGAAGCATCTCTGCGCCGTGTAACGCATTACGACTACTGGTCGGATCAACTTAAACCATCCATTTTAATTGAGAGTAAAGCCGACATGCTTCTCTATGGAATGGCAGAAAAGTCGTTAAAAGAAATAGTTACCCTTCTCGATAAAGGAGCACCATTAAGCTCTTTAAAAAACATACGACAAACAGCTTTTATTGCTGATAAAAATAAAATTCCATTAGTTAATCAGTTTGAAGATAAAGTATTAAAATCTCATAAGGAATGTATTGCTGATAAAGTTAATTACGCTCTAAATTTTAAAATAATTGAGGAGGAATCGAACAAATTAGAAAGTAATGAAAGGTTAATTCAACTAAATGGCGATAAAACAGTAATTATTAATCCATCGCACCCTCAAATATCTGAGCATGAAATGGATTTAGTTTATGATTTACCATTTACCAGATTGCCACATCCAAAATATAATAATAAAGAAAGTATTCCGGCCTATGACATGATAAGGCATTCAATTACATTACATCGTGGATGTTTTGGTGGATGTTCATTTTGTACCATTTCAGCTCATCAGGGTAAATTTATTAGTAGTCGATCCGAAAAATCAATATTAAAGGAGGTTGAAAAAGTTACCCAGATGCCTGATTTTAAGGGTTACATTTCTGATTTGGGAGGCCCTTCGGCAAACATGTTTAACATGCAAGGAGTTGATCTTGAGATATGTAAAAAGTGTAAACGACCATCTTGCATTTTCCCTACGATCTGCAATAATTTAAATACTAATCCCAAAAAACTAACATCGATTTATAAAAAAGCAAACGCTTTTCCTCGAGTTAAAAAATCATTTATAGGGAGCGGCATCCGTTACGATTTGTTTCTTAATAAGATAGCAGATAGAGATTATCAGGAGTATGTTGATGAACTAATTAAAAATCATATTTCGGGACGTTTAAAGGTAGCACCAGAGCATACTTCAGAAAATGTTTTAAAAACAATGAGAAAACCTGACTTTAAGCTTTTTAATGAGTTTAAACTACTCTATGAGCGAATTAATAAAAAATATGGACTAAATCAGCAACTAATACCTTATTTTATCTCTAGTCATCCGGGCTGTATAGATTTGGATATGGTAAACCTTGCTATTGAAACTAAAAAACTTGATTTTAAGCTCGAGCAGGTTCAGGATTTCACCCCAACACCAATGACTCTTGCTACAGTTATGTACTATTCTGGTATTAATCCTTATACCATGAAAAAAGTATTTGTAGCAAAAACTAAAGACGAAAAGCTTTCGCAACGGAAATTCTTTTTCTGGTATAAACAGGAGTTTAAGAAAGAAATTGTAGCCGATTTAAAAAAAGTTGGGAAAACAGAGCTTATTGATCAGCTTTTCGGAAAAACACTCCCTCAACAAGACAATAAAAAGCATAAAAAAAGTTGACTTACTTGCAAATACTAATTAGTTGTTGATGAAATAAATCTATTCGCAAGTAATTATGTAATTATTATTTGTGAATATTGTTTGCTAAAACATTAATTATCTTTTCAATACCTCAATAATCACTAAAGTAATTTTTTAATAAGATCCACGAAATTTAAAATATCTTCTTCGGTTGTATCAAATGATGCCATCCAGCGTACTTCTGATTTAAATTCATCCCACTCATAAAAGAAATACTCTTTTTGCAATGGTTCAAGTATCTTTTTGGGTATAATAGCAAAAACGCCATTAGCTTCAACTTTCTGGGTAATTTTAATTTGTGGTATTTCTTTAATTTTTGAGGCTAACAGTTGTGCCATTTTATTTGAATGCAAAGCGTTATTATACCATAGATTTTCAGAAAGATACCTATCAAATTGAGCAGAAATAAAACGCATTTTAGAGGCTAATTGCATTCCCTGCTTTCGAATATATTTAAAATTTTGGCCTAACTCTTTATTAAAGAACAAAATTGCTTCGCCATACATCATACCGTTTTTGGTGCCACCAAACGAAAGAATATCCACACCAGCATCTTTAGTAAATTCTTTAAAGCTTTTACTCAATGTTACTGCGGCATTAGCTATACGTGCACCATCCATGTGCAGATACATATTATTTGTATGTGCAAAATCAGCAAGAGATTTAATTTCATCAACCGTATAAACTGTTCCTAACTCAGTTGCCTGAGTTATTGAAATAATTTTGGGTTGCGAATGATGTTCAAAATCAAACCCATGCATGTGTTTCTTAACCTGACCTACTGTTATTTTTCCATTCGTCGTTTCGATGGTTAGTAATTTAAATCCATTAAATCGTTCCGGAGCACCACATTCATCGGTATTAATGTGTGCTGTATCTGCACAAATTACTGAATTCCACGATTGAGTAGCTGCATTTAATCCTAATACATTTGCTGCTGTACCAATAAAAACAAAATATATTTCAATATCATGTCCAAAATACTCATAAAATTTAGCCTTTGCTCGTTGGGTGTATATATCATCTCCATAGGCAATTGTATGCCCTATATTTGCTTCAGCTATAGCTTTCATTATTTCAGGATGAACACCTGAATTGTTGTCACTTGCAAAACCTTGTTTATTCATATATTATTTGAAGTTGAAGTTGAAGTAATCCCTACGAGGGTTTAAAACCCTCGTAGGGATTATAAAATTAAAATTTTTCATCGTACTTTGTCCAGAGGAAATCGCCTAGTTCCCATGCTTTGGAAACTACTTTGGTACCCCAATCGTTGGTATATTTTGTAACAAATTCGATTGTTTTTTCTGTTTTTTTGGGATTATAAAGTTTCATTGCCTGTTCTTCTATGGATTGTTGATTCATGAACATTTCATTTTGCCATGGAATCCAAACTGCATCCACATCGTGACGCATTTCACCCCATCGCTGAGCGGTTAATGTTCCTAATCGGTTAAATGCCCACCATGCCGATTCTGTTGTATAACCTTTTGGTCTACCTGGAGTTTTATATGGTTTAGGTAAATCAGTTACACTGCAGTATACTGGAATATAAATTGATGTAGCTACATTATCCATAGCCAACCAAACAACACCGCCAATTTCATCAGGTAACCAATCGCGACACTGAATAATAGTAGCATACATTGTGTACCAACGTGCTATTGTGCGTTCGCCAAGAAAACTGATTTTTCCTGTTTTTTTATCGACATCATACCAACCACCACTCACATTTGAAATATCAAGCTGATCATAAGGCATAAAAGGATTTGCTAAAGGCGAGATTATTGTTTTTCCATCTTTGTCTGTTGATTTTATGTTTCGGGCCATATCGTAAGGAGTACCTTCATAATAATCCTTAAATGCCATTACCATATCATTCAGGGTAACTTTTTTGTCAGGTTTTACTGAAAATGGATAGTTCTCAGCGTTAGGATCGAGGTTTAACGACGGAGCCAACAAATCGAATATACGCCATTCTCGTCTGCGCGAACCAATTGCCTGACGGCTTTCGGGAGCATAGACATAGCAAAAACTAAATGTTTCCTTCTCATTCCACCATCCATTTTCTTTCGCTACTGAAAAAATATTTTCCGAAGCCATGAAATAATCAGGGTTATTTAAATCAATTTCTTTTATTGTACTAGCATTTGCATTAACCGAAATATGATCATCAGGAACACGCTGTGCTACCCATACAGCACCTACTTTACCTTTTCCGGGCCCAACAATTTCGAAATGCCAAACCTCTTTAGTATCTGCAATAGTTAAACACTCGCCAAAATCATTCCACCCATATTTTTTTGTTAATTCGTCAGCTAGTTTTATAGCATCGCGGGCAGTGGTGGATCGTTCAACCATCAATTGACAAAGCCTTTGGCAATCTATTAATCCCAAATCAGACTGCAATTCATAGCGACCTCCAAAGGTTGATTCTCCAATTCCCAGTTGTTTTTCATTCATACAAGGATATGCTGAATTGACAAATTTATAAGTATGAGCAACCTGAGGTATTTCTCCAATTTTGATATTTTTATAAGCAGGCATAGCAAGGCTATTATCTGCTTCGCGACGAAACATCGGAGTAGTTGATCCAGCTTTATGATCCATGGCTAGTTTTATATCAATTTCAGATCGCGTGCGATGACTATCATCGGTGTGAGAAGTCATTACCGAACCATCTGCTGATGCTAATTTACCAACAGTAATTGATGTGCAACCATCAGGAAAACCAGCCTCCCAATCGCTTTTATCCTGCGAATAGCCAATAAATGGATTACAAAAAAACAGTAGTACAGAAAAGATCATACTTAAAAGGCGAAGAATTTTCATAGTATCATGATTTTGATTAGTGGACTAATTTACTAAAATTATTGAATTATTGGTTTGATTATTCTTTAAAGGAATGGTTTAACAAAAAAATTGCTTATAAAATATAAAAACTATTGTTTCATCCATTAATTTTGTATTTTTGAGAATAAGCTATTGTTATGGACAAACTAAAACTGAAAAAAGAAATTATTAAAATCTGTGCTGATTCGCTGGAAAATAGCATTAAAACAGTTCGTAATGCCATTGATGAAATACTTGAAACAGCAAGTGAGTATGAAGGCGATCATGATATGTTTGATCCTTTTAAAGAAGAAATGATGAAGAAAAAGGATATGCAGGTTGATCTATTAAAAAAGTATAGTGATGAGCTTGCGTTACTTAATAAGGTTGATAAAACTAAAATTACCGATCAAATAGGATTCGGATCTGTTGTTATTACAGATAAGCAAAAAATGTTTATTGCTATTGCGCTTGGTAAACTACAGATTAAAGATGATGTATATTATGCAATCTCAAACCAGGTTCCTGTTTATCAGGCAATGAAAGACAAAAAAGCTGGCGAATCGTTTGTTTTTAATGGAAACAAGTTTACCATTAAAGATGTTTTTTAATTTTATTTTGTGCGGCATACTGAAAAAGCCCATGCACAATCAAGCGTAGCGAATCCCGAACACAAAATAAATATAATAACGTGTAAGTAAATAGCACATTTGTTTTTTTTCGACACAAAAGCTAACGCAGAAAAACTAAAAGAACTATTTTTTGCCAACGCCAAGTTCAAAATTTATTCAAAATTTATTCAAAATTGAAAAGTAAATTTGCACCATGAAAAGAACATGACAAAATTTAAACAATTTTGACCCACAGGGCAATGTTTAAATTTTGTTTTGTGAGTTCAATCTGATCTTAAAAACAAATTATAAACAGATGAAACTGTTATTAATTGAAGACGAAGTAGAATTAGCCAAAAGCACTCAAGACTATTTAAACAGCAATGACTTTGTGTGCGAATGGGTTGAAAACTTTTCATCAGCCGTAGATAAAATTTCCAGCTATAATTACGATTGCATTTTACTTGACTTAATGTTGCCCGATGGTGATGGATTTGACCTGCTTACGGAACTAAAGAAAATGGATAAAACAGATGGAGTTATCATTATATCTGCTAAAGAAACCCTGGAAACCCGAATCGAAGGATTTAATCTGGGAGCAGATGACTACCTGACAAAGCCGTTTCATTTGTCGGAATTGCTGGTTAGAATACAAGCTTTAATCAGACGAAAACAATTCAATGGAAGTAATAAAATCACCTTTAAAGAAATAGAAATTGACACGCTTTCAAAAGTTGTAAAAGTAAATAATAGAGAAATCGAAATTACCAAAAAGGAAATTGATTTATTACTGTTTCTTGTTGGAAATAAAAACAGAGTGCTATCAAAAGGCGCTATTGCTGAGCATCTTTCGGGCGATATGGCAGACATGCTGGATAACCACGATTTTGTTTATGCCCACATTAAAAACCTTAAAGCAAAACTAAAAAGTGCACAAAGTAAAAATTATATTAAAACAGTCTATGGTTTAGGTTACAAATGGCAAGATGAATAAAAAATTACTCTACAAAACACAGCGGACATACCTCTATTTTTTAATCCTGCTTTTTGCAATTGTAGCACCGCTATTTTATTTTATTGCCAATAAGCTTTATTTACACGAAATTGACGAGAGCTTACTACTTACTAAATCAGAGTTTTTAAATAATTCAATTTCGAAATTAGAGCTAAATGATATTCCGGTTTGGAATCGGTTTAATAATAACATTGAGATACAAAATTCAAACGGGTTAAAAACGGACACATTGTTTAATAAATTATTTTTCAATTTTTTAGAAAATGAAAACGAGCTGTTTAGAGTTTTAAACTCGCCCATCCACATCGAAGGAAAACCTTATACTCTTTCGATTAAAGCGAGTTTATTGGAATCAGAAGATATGATTTTCACCATTGTACTTCTTTTTGTAGTGATACTCTTTCTTTTATTTTTGGGGATTTTGCTCATAAACAAATTCCTCTCAACCCGCCTATGGAAACCTTTTTATCAAACGCTGCAACAAATCGAACATTTTGAAATTGATAAACACAGTAAACCTAATTTACTTAGTGCTGATATTGAGGAATTCGACCGGCTGAATAAAAGTATTGAAAAATTGATTGAAAGAAACTTAATTATCTACAATAACCAGCGAGAATTTGTTGAAAATGCAGCCCACGAACTACAAACCCCTATTGCTGTTTTTAAAGCAAAAATTGACACACTTATTCAACGAGATGATATTACCGAAGGACAATCAGAAATACTTGGTTCGCTTAACGAAACTACTTCACGGTTGCACAAATTAAACAAAAACTTGCTTTTGCTTTCAAAAATTGATAAGCATTATTTTAGTGAAACCGAAAGCTTCTCAATGAAGGAACTAATTGAAAAACAGTTAGATTTTTTTATAGAACAGGCAAAACAAAAATCTATAAAAATTAGAACTGATTTTGAAAATAATTTTAACTTGAACTCCAACAAAGGCTTAACCGAAATAATGTTCAACAACTTGCTGCTCAATTCCATCAGTCATAATATTCATAATGGAGAGATAATCATTTCTCTTGCCGAAACAAAATTAATCATTTCAAACACCGGAAAACCTGAGAAACTGTTACCCGAAAAATTATTTAATCGCTTTTCAAAATCGAATGACTCTAAGCAAGGCAATGGATTAGGGTTGGCAATAGTAAAGAAAATAGCAGATTTAAATCATTGGGGCATCACTTATTCTTTTGCAGAAAGCAAACACACTTTCTCTGTGCAATTCAAGTAATTCAAAATTTCTTCAAAATTGAGTAATTCTTTTGTCTTTTAAAAAAGACAAAATGAGGATTTTCATAAACCTGTTCATTGTATTAACCCTTCTGCTCTCTATTTTCAATGCTAAAGGACAAACATTAAATGCTTCAAATAACGATAGCATTAAATCGGTTTCATTGCTCAAAAAAAGTATAGTTCCAGCTTCCCTTATAGGACTTGGCATAATCGTAAATAACAGCATTTTTGAGAAGAGTTTTCAAACCAACTTGCGCAACAAAGTTGGCAACGATTTTCAATTCCCCATTGACGATTATTTTCAATATGCTCCCATTGTAGAAATGTACACCGCAGATTTTTTAGGTATAAAAGCGAGGAATCATTGGTTCGACCAAACTAAATATTTGCTAATTGCCAACCTGATTTCATCAACGATAACCCATAGTCTAAAAATAATTACACAAAAAGAACGCCCAAACGGCGGAATTCAATCTTTTCCATCTGGACACACCACATTAGCATTTACAAATGCTTGTGTTTTGTATAACGAGTTCCACGAAACTGCACCAGTTTTAGCTTATAGTGGTTATGCTTTTGCTGCAACGACAGGTTCTTTTCGAATGATTAATAATGCACACTGGATGTCCGATGTACTTATTGGTGCAGGTATCGGAATTCTTTCAGCAGAATTGGTTTATTATTTTGAACCACTCAAAAATTTCAACCCTTTCAAGAAAACGAAAAATTTCACTTTCGTGCCACAAATAGGCAGTGACAATTACGGTTTATATTTTGCCTATACTTTTTAAAAATTATCCACTCCTGAAAAATTCAAAATTTATTCAAAATCATACAGCACCTTTGTCGTGAAATTTATATTCATTTAATATTTAATACGATGAAAAATTTAATGCTTGTTTCAATGATTTTGGCTGTTTTCAGTTTATCGGCGTGCGGACAAAATAAAGAGGTTCCCGCAAAAGTAAAAACTGCTTTTGAACAAAAATTTCCTACGGCCCAAAAAGTTAAATGGGACAAAGAAAACGAAACTGAGTGGGAAGCAGAGTTTAAAATGAATGGCGAAGAATATTCAGCCAATTATACCACCGATGGAAAATGGATGGAAACAGAATATGAGATAGAGAAATCTGCAATTCCTCAGGCAGTAAAACAAACTTTGGATACTGAGTTTGCAGGTTACGACATTGAAGAAGCCGAGATATCAGAAACAACTGATGGAAGAGTTTATGAATTTGCTATTGAGAAAGGAGATTCTGTAATGGAAGTGGCTATTTCGCCTGATGGGAAAGTGGTAAAAAAAGAAGTAAAAAAAGAAAAAGCCAAAGAAGAGAATGACTAATTTTAAGTTTTAAAGTCCAGAAGGAGACTTGGATACAAGTCTCCTTTTTTACAAACTTTACCTATCTACAATGAGAAGAATCATCATCCTAATTGCAGTAGCCGGTTGTTTTTGCAAAGTGGCATTTTCTCAAAACAGCCTGCAAAACTATATTGAGTTTGCAGAGCAAAACAGTCCACTACTGCAAAAACAGGAAAACAATAAAAAAATAATTGATTTAGATTTAAAGCAATTCAATGCTATTTATAAATCACCAAAACTCAGCTTAAACAGTAATGTTCTATTTGCTCCTATCATTTCAAAGGATGGAACGACAAACAAATTTCAATTAACTTCACCGGGGAGCACTAACTATATGGGTTATGATTTAGGCGCAAGTAATGGCGGTCAGTTTCAGGCAATGATTTCGGTGAATCAACCCTTATTTACGCATAAGTATATTGCTGCACAGCAAAATAACGCAGCTATTTTACAGGAACGAAATTTGAATTTCACGCAACTCACCAAAGCGGAATTAAAACAGGTAGTTACGCATCAATATATACTCTGTGTGCAGTCTCAAAAGCAAATCGAAAATATCCGGAATACGACTCAGGTTTTAGCAGAGCAAATACAGCAAATGAAAGTGCTTGTAAATGCGGGAATTTATAAACTGATTG
Source organism: Bacteroidales bacterium (assembly GCA_050179935.1). Classification (GTDB taxonomy): domain Bacteria; phylum Bacteroidota; class Bacteroidia; order Bacteroidales; family UBA12077; genus UBA12077. The sequence goes on from JBFXEQ010000009.1 coordinate 47,808, forward strand.
ACTTAAAATTATTGGAAATTGAATTGGAAAACAATCAGATTGAAGAGGAAAGTCTTAACGGCTCATACCTCGATAATTTTAATTCCCTTAAATTACTTTGTGGCATCAACGATTCAACTTTAGTTCGATTGGACGAAGTAAAGTTGGTTTTAAATGCTCCAACTCAAACACCTTCGTTGTTGGCTTCACAGTTCAAATTAGACAGTTTAACACTGGAAGCTGAACAAAAACTCTTCAACCTTAAATATTTGCCACAGTTCGGGGTTTTTGGAGATGCCGGGCTAAATGCCACTTACCAGCCTTCTTTAAATCGTTTGGGGTTTAGTGTTGGCGTATTTTTAACGTTGTATTTGTTTGACGGGCATCAACGAAAAACGAATGATGAAAAAACAATCATTCAATTAGCAAATATTGAAACAGACCTAAAATACTTTGAAACCCAAAACGATATAAGAAAAAAGAACATTCTAAGCCAAATAACCAATTTCGACAATCAACTTCGTTTAATCGACAAGCAACTATCAGAATACAACAATCTTCTTGAATTGTATAAAATTGAAATTAATAAAAGTTTGATTTCGGTCTTGGAACTAAAAACACTCATTAAGGAAATATCAATGAAACAGCAATTAAAAACAAATACGCTGATGGGTAAAGAAATTTTAATTAACTCCTACAATTATTGGAATCTTTAAAAATATTAAAATGATAAAAATATTTAAACCAACCATTCTATTTGTTACTCTGGTATTTCTGATTTCGTGCAATCAAAAAGAAACCAAAAACGATACGCCTCCACTACCTTCTGTGAGCACTATTCATCCTGTTCGCGGAAATATTCAGGAAAATAAACAATTGAATGGGCAGGTTATTTACCTGAACAAAACCACCATTACGGCTCCCATTTCTGGTTATATTACTGAAGTCAATACCAAAGTTGGCAACCGGGTTGAAAAAGGTGAACTCTTATTTAAAATACAAACAAAAGAGAGCATGGCGCTGCAAAATTCTGACTTGTCAGTGCCTAATCAGTTTGGTGTTGTTCCGGTTTTTGCAAGCGCTTCGGGTTATATAAATACGCTAAATGTAACCGATGCGCATGTTTTTATAACTGAAGGAAATGCGATGGCAACCATCGTAAAAAACATCGATTTGTTCATTCAGGCAAATGCGCCTTTTGAGTATTCAAAACTCCTAAGCAATAGAAAAAATATTGAAATTGAATTGCCCGATAAAGCATTGTTTGAAGCGTTTTTTTATAAGGCAATCCCAATAGTTGACCCTGTTTCACAGACACAACAAATCTTATTCAAACTAAAAAAACAAACCTCATTGCCCGAAAATCTAAATGTGTTGGTAACATTTTTTAGTGTAGAAAAAAAGGAAAGTATATTGCTGCCTAAAGAGGCTATAATGACCAATGAAACACAAGATGAATTTTGGGTAATGAAAGTTACCTCAGATTCTTTAGCCATAAAAGTGCCGATTATAAAAGGAATTGAGAGTGGAGATAAAATTGAAATATTAAAACCCACACTGAGTATTTCGGATAAAATAATAATTTCCGGCGGATACGAACTTCCTGACAGTACAAAGGTTAAAATGAACTAAGGATGAATAAACTATTTTTTAAATATAAGAGTCCGATAGCGGTTATTTTGCTGCTTATTTTTTTTATTGGCGCTTACACATACAAAAATCTGGGAACTTCTCTTTTTCCAAATGTAACGTTTCCGAAAATCAAAATTATTGCCGAAAACGGGCAACAACCCGTTGATAAAATGATGGTAACTGTTACCAAGCCATTGGAAAATACCATAAAGCGGGTAGAAAACCTAAAGCTGATTCGAAGTATTACAAGCATGGGAAGTTGTGAAATTTCGGCTTTTATGGATTGGGGCTCCGATATTGATATTGACAAGCAGCAAATAGAATCGAGAATAGCACAAATTAAAAACAATTTACCACCCAATGTAAATATTACGGTAGAGAAAATGAATCCCTCCATCCTGCCTGTTATGGGGTATTCGTTGCAATCCGACACCAAAAATCAGGTAGAACTAAAAATGATAGGCGAGTATATTGTGAAGCCTTACTTATCAAAAATTGAAGGGGTTGCGGCAGTAGAAGTTATTGGCGGGAAAACAAAAGAATATCAAATCCTGTTAGACCAAAAAAAGCTAAGTCTCCTAAAATTAAGCCCACAGGAAATTATCAACGCCATTCAACAAGCTGGTTTTATTGAATCCAACGGCTATGTAATTGATTACAGAAGGCTTTACCTAACGGTAACCGACGCTTCAATCAAAAACAAAGAAGAGCTTGAAAATTTGGTCGTATTTAACGATGCAAAAAGAAAAATTACCATTCAGGATATTGCCACAGTTCAAATTGCAGAAAAAATTGAATTTATTAAAATTAAAGCTGACGGAAAAAATGTGCCGCTTATCGCCATTTTAAAACAACCCAACAGCAATTTAATTGACGTAGCCAACCAAGTTACCCAACAAATTACAGAACTCAATAAAACACTACCAAAGGGAGTTGAATTAAAGCAATATTACAATCAGGCAGATTTTGTGGGGAATAGTTTAAAAAGTATTATTGATGTGCTTTGGATTGGACTTTTACTTGCCATTATTGTGGTAATTATTTTCCTGAAATCCTTTAAAGCCAGCAGCGTTTTATTTGTAACCATTCCTGTAACGCTGGGACTTACATTTATTTTGATTAAAGCAGTTGGGTACGATTTGAATATTATGACAATCGGGGCTATTGCCGCAGCCATAGGATTAATAATAGATGATGCCGTGATTGTAATAGAACAGATTCACAGAACACACGAAGAAAATCCAAAGGAAGCACCGAATGAGTTAGTAGGTAAAGCGATTAAGTTTTTATTTCCGGCCATGGTTAGTTCATCATTAAGCACAATCGTTATCTTTCTTCCTTTTGTGTTAATGACAGGCGTAGCAGGTGCCTATTTCAAAATATTGACCGAAACAATGATTATTACCCTTACCGTTTCATTTTTTGTTACGTGGATAGGTCTGCCGGTCATATACTTATTGTTTTCAGGAAAGCAAAATAAGACCATAGAGGTACACACAGTACAGGAACGAAAATGGGTACGTTTTTTTATCGAAAAGCCTTTTATCAGCTATGTTTTTATTGGGCTTATCGGATTGAGCACCTATCTAATTCTTCCAAAATTAGAAACAGGGTTTTTACCGCAAATGGACGAAGGCTCCATTGTCTTGGATTACAATAGTCCGCCCGGAACTTCTCTGGAAGAAACTGACAGAATGCTCAATGAAGTGGATAAAATTTTGGACGAAATTCCGGAAGTAAAAACGTATTCGCGCAGAACAGGTACACAAATGGGCTTTTTTATTACCGAGCCTAACAGAGGCGATTATTTAATTGAACTAAAAAATAACAGGAAGCTCACTACCGAACAAGTATCCGATATTATCCGAAAAAAGGTAGAATCGTCTATCCCTTCGTTAACAGTAGATTTTGGACAAGTAATTGGCGATATGTTGGGCGATTTAATGAGCAGTGTACAGCCCATAGAAATTAAAATATTTGGTACAAATCACGAAAAACTAAAGGAAATATCACGGCAAATTGCAAAAAAAGTTGAGCAAATACAAGGCACAGCCGATGTGTTTGATGGGATTGTGATTGCAGGTCCTATGTTTAGCATTCAGCCCAAAGAAGCCATTTTAAAACAATTTGGTTTGTCGGACAGTGATTTGCAAAACCAAATACAAACCTATTTACAAGGAACTATTGCTGGCTCTATTCTTGAAAAAGAACAATTAACCGATGTCAATGTGTTGTTTCCTGAAAATTTCAAGACTCCTATTGAAAATATTAAAGACTTGAAAATATGCACCTCGTCGGGTGATTATTTTCCATTGAGCACTTTTGCAGATTTTACCATATTAAATGGAGTAGCCGAAATTGAAAGAGAAAATCTCCAAACAATGGGGGTTGTTACAGCCCGCCTCAACAATAGGGACTTAGGGAGCGTAATGAAAGATATTAAAAGTGAATTGTCAAAAATAAACCTTCCACCATCTTATCAGATTGAATATGGGGGTTCGTATGCTGAACAGCAAAAATCATTCAATGAGCTTTTGATGATACTCATTCTTGGTGGTATGCTCATTTTTACGGTGGTACTTTTTATGTTTCGTAATTTGCTGCTTTCGATAATTGTCATCTTTACAAGTGTTTTAGGAATTTCAGGTAGCGTTTTGGCATTATACCTAACTCAAACACCCTTAAATGTTGGCAGTTATACCGGAATAATTATGATTATCGGAATTCTTGGGGAAGCCTCCATTTTCACCATCTATTTGTTTTTGGACGATGCGAAAAAAATGGCGACCGAAGTGGCAATTATTCATTCCATTTCGGCAAGATTGCGTCCCAAATTAATGACCGCTATTAGTGCAATTGTTGCATTAACACCCTTGGCATTAGGAATAGGCACCGGGGCACAAATGCACCAACCTTTGGCTATTTCCGTGATTGGTGGCTTTATTGTCGGTTTGCCTTTATTGCTAATTGTGCTTCCAACACTCATTTATAAGTTTGTGAAAATTGCACCAAATATGAATAAGGAATGAAGAAGTGTATTTTTATGTTCTTGTGTATCTCTCCCTTTATTTCGTTAGCTCAATCAGTGGATACAAGTTTGATTAAACCAGCGAATAATTACTTAATCAGTAGCTTGTATCAAAACGGGTACGTGTTTCCAACAAATGATTTTGTAAGAGGTGCTAATGCGGAAAATGAATTAATAAATGCCTTTCAAACATTTTCAATCCGATTCTCACATCAATCATATGGCAAAAAAGCTTGGGAGCAAATTTATAATTATCCACATTGGGGCATAGGTTTGTCTGTTTACGATTTCTACAACCCCGAAGAAATAGGAAATCCAATTGCTTTATATGGATTCTTTGATGCTCCCTTCAAGAGATGGGATAGGTTAGCTTTTAATTATGAAATTGGTTTCGGGGCAACTTTTAATTGGAAACATTTCGACCCCGTTTCAAACAGCAGCAATATTGCAATTGGTGCAGGAGAATCTTTTTACATTGATGCAGGTTTAAATTTACAATACGAATTAACTGAACATTTGGATATTGAAACAGGCTTCTCATTAACTCATTTTTCAAATGGTGCTCTAAAAAAACCAAATTTTGGACTGAATACTGTTGCTCCCAAAATTAGTATAAAATACAATTTTGATGAAAGACATGATTTGTTGAAACACAAAATCCCGGAATTTCAACCGGAAAAAGAATGGCTTATTTCTACATTTATTGGTGGTACAAACGTAATATTTGATTCTGTAAATGTGGACATTCAAGAAATATATGAAGGGGTAACCTTTGCTGTTGTCGGGATAACTACTACATTAAATTGGCATATATGGCGAATGTCTAAAATTGGTATCGGGATGGCGTTTAATTATAATGGTTCTGTAAATGCACAAGTCGCTGCTGACAATAACGAGCTAGAAGTTACGGATGGCTTATTTACCGATAAAATTCAAATCAGTATTTTTCCATCCTATGAGTTTGTAGTGAACCGTTTTTCCTTAATTTTACAACCGGCATTCTACCTATACCGCAAGAAATTAGTAAATCAAACACCAGTATTTCATCAAAGAATCGGACTAAAATATCACTTTACGGAAAACTTTTTTGTTGGGATAACACTGCGAGATTATGATTTTCATGTTTCAGACTTTGTAGAATGGAATATTGGTTATCGCATTAAGTGGAAATAAAACCAGCGCATAAGCCATGCACATCCCGATGAAAAATCGAAAAGAGTATGTCTTGCCTAAGCTAGCAGACGGACGAAAATAAAGTACGACCGCACAACATTTTGTATAAGTAATGGCAGGTAAAGTGCTAAATATCAAGGTTTACATTCTGCTCAAACAGCGTAATGGTTTGATAGAAAAGAAGCCCGCAATCTGCCACTACTCATCCAATATACCAGTATAATATTTAAGTGCATCATATAAAATTTCCACTGGATGAAAAGCACTGCGTCCTGTACCATCTTTTATCTGGTGACGACAACTGGTTCCTGGGGCAGCAATTATAGTTTCAGAATCAGCATTTCGAACTGCTGGAAACAACACCATCTCTCCTATTTTCATAGATACTTCGTAATGCTCCTTTTCATATCCAAAAGAGCCTGCCATTCCGCAACAACCTGAAGGAATTTCTTCTACTTTAAAGTTTTTGGGAAATGATAAAATATATTTTGTTGGATCGGTTGATGCTACAGCCTTTTGCTGGCAATGACCATGTAGTTTAATTTTCTTTGAATCGTATGTAAATTGATTTTTCGATATGTTTCCTTTTTCCATCTCTCGTTTAAGGAATTCATCGATCATTAATATATTTTTTGCCAAGGTTTTTGCAGTTGGTTTTAGTTCCTTTCCAACCAAATCAGGATACTCATCACGGAAAGTTAAAATTGCTGATGGTTCAATACCTATTAATGGATTGTTCTCAGTAATTACATCTTTTAAATAGTTTACATTCTTTATAGCTATTCTCTTTGCTCTTCGAAGCAATCCTTTTGATAAATAAGTTCGGCCACTATCAATGTGTTTTGGAATAATTACTTCATATCCTAATCGCGTTAACAGTTGAACAGCCTTAATTCCAATATGCGAATCGTTAAAATTGGTAAACTCATCATTAAACATATAAACTCTGCCCTTTTTTTCCTTATTTAAACCCAACTCAGCAATGTACTTATTCATCCATTGATTCATTGTCTGATGTGAAAGTAATGGCATGCTTCGTTGCGGAGCAAAACCAATAGTTTTCATAATTAATGATGAGATGAATTTATTACTCATAATCAGATTATAAAACCATGGCCAAATAGAAGCAATTTTATTTATCTCGGTAATATAAGCTATAAGTCTGGTTCGTATTGGAATACCATGCGAATCGTAATAATGCTGTAGGAATTCGGCTTTCAGTTTCGCCACATCAACACTCGATGGACATTCTGATTTACATGCTTTGCAAGATAAACACATATCCATTACTTCCTTTATTTCAGGATGATCAAATGGATTTTTTTTAGGAGAATTAGTTAAAAACTCGCGTAAAATATTTGCTCTGGCACGGGTTACATCGTTTTCATTGCGTGTTGCCATATAACTGGGGCACATAGTTCCTCCCGTTTTCTCTGTTTTACGACAATCTCCACTCCCATTGCATTTCTCTGCTGCTCTCAGTATTCCGCCAACTTCCGAAAAATCAAAAACTGTTTCTATCTTTGGTTCTTCTCGATCTGATTCATAGCGCAGCGACGAAATCATAGAAGGTACATTAGTAATTTTGCCGGGATTAAAAATATGATTTGGATCCCAAACAAATTTTATATCTTGTAAGAGCTTATAGTTTTTTTCGCCTAGAATAATTGGAATAAACTCACCTCGAACTCTACCATCACCATGTTCGCCACTTAGTGAACCCCGATATTTCTTAACCAGATGAGCTATTTCAAGACCAATTGTTCTGAACATAGCCACATCTTTCGAATCTTTAAGATTTAAAACCGGACGTAAATGCAGCTCCCCCGAACCAATATGAGCATGATAAACACATTCAAGACTATGTTTATCAAGTAACTTTTTAACATCATTCATATAATCGGGCAATAACTCAACATTTACGGAAGTATCTTCGATTACAGAAACAGGTTTTGCATCGCCTTCCATATTAGATAAAACACCTAACCCAGCCTTACGCAATGACCAAACTTTTTTGGTATCATTATCGTAAATTATTGGAAAATGATATCCAAATCCAGCGTTCTTAAAATCATTAATCAAGGCATTACAACTGTAATCTATTTCTTCAATAGTATTTCTGGCAAACTCAATAATTAATAATGCTCCTGGATCACCTGAAATAAAAAACCTATTTTTTAATTGATCCCTGTTCCCTTTAGTAAGTTCAAGAATAGTATCATCCATCATCTCAACTGCACCAGGATTATGTTTTAATGCTACGAGATTAGCTTTAAAAGCTTCTTCTTTGGTTTTAAGATGGATAGCAACAACTCCAACATGTTTTGGTGGAATATCGACAAGGTTTAGCTTTATTTCAGTAACAATTCCGAGAGTACCTTCTGAGCCACAAATAAGTTTTGAAAAATTAAATTGTTCTTTACCATAAGTAAATGGTTCTGTTTCTAATAGTAAATCGATGGCATACCCTGTATTCCTTCTATAAATAGTAGGATCAGGAAATTGCTCTTTTATCTCCTTCTGATTTTCTTTATTCGATAATAATTGGTTTATTTGTTGATATATTTTATTCTCAAGGTTCTCTCCTAAACATTTTTTCAAAAATTCATCATTGTTTAATGGTTTAAACTCTACTTCATCACCAGAGCTGAGCAATACTTTTGTTGAAATAGTATGATCTCTTGTTGTACCATAAATAATTGAATGCGAACCACAAGCATTATTGCCCACCATTCCTCCGATCATACATCGGTTTGATGTAGAAGTTTCGGGTCCAAAAAATAAACCATACGGATTTAGAAACATGTTCAGTTCGTCAAGAATTACTCCAGGTTGAACACGTACCCATCTTTCCTGAACATTAAGTTCAATAATTTCGGAAAAATATTTTGATATATCAACAATAATTCCATTACCAACAACCTGTCCAGCAAGCGAGGTGCCTGCTGCTCTTGGTATTATAGCTGTTTTAAAACGATTAGCAAATTGAATTAATTTAATTAAATCTGATTTATCTTTTGGTCTTGCTACTGCAATAGGTATTTCCCGATAAGCCGAAGCATCCGTAGCATATAAAACCCTTGTTTTATAATCTGTAAAAAGATCTCCCTTTAACTCAGATTTTAAGTTATTTAAGTTATTTAACATTTCCCATAATTAAAGTGTAAAAATAAAACATAATTGGTATTCATAGATTATATCTCAAAAAAAATAACAGAAATAGCTAAGTGTATTTGCGATAAAAAAGATTTAATGTATTTTTGATTCAACCAAAATTATAAACTATGAGCGTGCTGGTAAATAAAAACTCAAAAGTAATTGTACAGGGATTTACAGGTAGCGAAGGAACATTTCATGCACAACAGATGATTGAGTATGGAACAAATGTTGTAGGAGGTATAACCCCTGGAAAAGGAGGACAAACTCATTTGGGTAAGCCTGTATTTAATACAGTTAAAGATGCAGTAAACGAAACTAAAGCAGATGTATCTGTAATATTTGTTCCTCATAACTTTGCTGCAGATGCAATTATGGAAGCCGCAGAAGCTGGAATAAAAGTTATCGTTACCATTACCGAAGGGATTCCTACATCAGATATGGTAAAGGTTAAAGAGTATTTAAAAGATAAAGACTGCAGGATGATTGGTCCAAACTGCCCTGGAATAATTACACCAGGTGAAGCTAAGGTTGGTATCATGCCTGGATTTATTCATAAAAAAGGATCGATTGGCATTGTATCGCGTTCGGGCACTTTAACTTACGAAGCAGTTGATCAGGTTACAAAAATTGGTCTCGGACAGTCAACTTGTATTGGCATTGGCGGCGACCCAATTATCGGAACAACTACACTCGAAGCTATTAAATTATTAATGGCTGATAATGAAACAAAAGGAATTATTCTTATTGGAGAAATTGGTGGAAGCATGGAAGCTGAAGCCGCCTATTGGATAAAAGAACATGGTACCAAACCGGTAGTTGGTTTTATTGCTGGCAAAACAGCTCCCAAAGGCAGACGAATGGGTCATGCCGGAGCTATAATAGGTGGAGCTGACGATACAGCTGCCGCAAAGATGAAAATCATGAATGAATGTGGTATTCATGTTGTAGATTCTCCCGCAGAATTAGGTAAAAAGATGTTTGATGTACTAAAAAAATAACAAACTTTAAGATCATTAATGATCTTATTTCAAATCATTAAACTTCCAATGAGAATAATCTTTTGGACGTTTTTTGATTTATTCGGTTAACAACTATTTTTATCAATAGTTATCATATATTTGCAATAATGAATTTACATTATTAATATTGGCCAGATTTTTCTTTTGAAGGATGAGTAAAAATTGGGAAAATAAAATTGTACTTATTGCCGAAGATGAACAAATAAATTATTTGTTTTTAAAAGCAGTATTAAAACCTACAAAAGCTCAATTAATCTGGGCAAAAACAGGCAGAGAAACAATTAACTATTGCATCTCAGAAAAAATTGATATTGTACTGATGGACATAAAAATGCCTGATTTGAATGGATTGGAAGCAACCATAGAAATTAAAAAATTAAATCCAAAAATACCAATAATTGCACAAACGGCTTATGTTATGGAGGAAGATGAAGAAGCCAGCATAAAAGCAGGCTGCGATGATTATATTTCTAAACCCATAAGACCTGACAATTTACTTACTATCATGTCAAAATTTCTTGACAACTAAAAACCATAAGTAAATCCAACCTTGAATTGTGGGTATTCATAAGGATTTGCTCGGGCTTTTTCGACATTCCACAAAATCATTGCAAAGATACTTGAATTATTAAAACGGTTTATATAACCAGGACCAACCACAATATTCTTAAGCCAAAATCTATTTTCCAGATTTGTTTCGGTTAAATCTGAATTAAAATACGATTCGTCCATGTTTAATAATTCGTATTCGGCATGTATATAAATTCCGTTATGCGTTTTAAGCTTTTTTATTAAATTTCTAAAATCTTTTATGATAGCTGTTTGCACAAACGCACTTCCACCATAAATATGAGTGCTAAATCCAATTTCAGGATTGCCGCCAGATGAATAATACTGATATTTTCCTGAAAAACCAATATTTATTCGCTCTGTAATCTGAACTCCGGCTAAAAGACTCATATCAAGATATGCTGAGGCTCCAACCGATAAACCAACATAAACAAAAGGTGGATTAAACTCCTTTTTGAGATTCTGTTTAACCTGGGTACTATCGTTTTTTTGACCCATTGAGTATATTGTAGATAGTAATAAAATTGATGTAAATAAAAGATTTTTTAAAGTTAACCAGTTCATAACTCAAAATTAATTAGAAATTTAGGGTTAAATCTAATAAATTTATGGTTCGATAAATCAATTTAACGATTATTTAGAAATAAAAGCTAAAAATAATGAACATTATAATTACTGGTGCTAGCAAAGGTATTGGATTTGAATTAGCAAAGTTATTTGCAAAGAACGAAAATAACACAGTTGTTGCGATTGCCCGAAGCGAAGATTTGCTAAAAGAGCTTAAGAATGCTTGTATTAGGCAAGATCTTAGAAATAAACTAAAAACAATTCCTTTTGATCTTGAAAAAACAACTGAAATCAAATCAGGTTTAATTCCTGAAATTTTAAAACATATAGAAACGGTTGATATATTGGTTAATAATGCTGGAGTTCTAATTAATAAGGATTTTGAACTGTTCGAAATTAGCGAAATTGAGCAAATTTTTGATATTAATTTTTTTAGTCAGGCTGCACTTATAAAAGAACTAATGCCATATATAAAAATCGGTAATCCAAAACATGTAATAAGCATCTCAAGTATGGGAGGATTTCAGGGAAGTGCTAAATTTTCTGGTTTATCCTATTACAGTGCAAGCAAAGCTGCTTTAGCTAATTTAACCGAATGTTTGGCCGAAGAATATAAAGAATCAGAAATAAAATTTAATTGCCTGGCTTTGGGATCGGTTAATACAGAAATGCTCCAAAAAGCTTTTCCTGATTATAAAGCCCCAGTAAATCCTTTAGAAATGGCTGAATTTATTTATGATTTTGCCCTAAACGGACATCGATATTTTAATGGAAAAATTATCCCAGTAAGTTTAACAACTCCATAAAAAAAGCAGGCTTAAATATGCCTGCTTCATTTAGATTTAGTATAAAGTAAATTATCTATTTGTATATTTTAGGTTGAATTTCACCTTTTAAAACCATATAGCCATTCATAGCTAAAGCTTCCATCTCATCCTCACCTGGATAAACATAAACGGGAGCAATAAACGAAACCATTTGTTTGATATATTCAACTAAAATCTGATCGTAAGCCATTCCTCCGGTTAAAATAATTGCATCAACCTCGCCTTTAAGAACTGTGCTTAGTGATCCAATTTCTTTTCCTAATTGATAACCAATTGCATCATGTATTTTCTTAGCTTCTTTATCACCTGCTTTTACTCTTTTTTCAACTTCGTAAGCATCGTTAGTTCCTAAATAAGCTACAAAGCCGCCTTCGCCTTTAATCATCTTTTTAATCTGATCATGAGTATATTCGCCACTGAAACACAGAGTAGCAACTTGACCACATGGTAATGTACCAGTTCTTTCAGGAGAAAATGGTCCGTCACCATCAAGAGCATTGTTTACATCAATAATTCTACCTTTACGATGCGCTCCAACTGAAATTCCTCCACCCAAGTGTGCAATAATCAGGTTTAATTCTTCATAAGGCTTATCAACCGCTTTTACATGTTTTCTTGCAATTGCTTTTTGGTTAAGTGCATGAAAAATTGAATGTCGAACAAATTTCGGATGACCAGTATAACGAGCAACATCCTCTAATTCATCAACAACCACCGGATCAGCAATAAATGCACGTGCACCATTGATTGATTTAATCATATCATGAGCAATCAAACCACCCAAATTACTGGCATGCTCACCTAATTTACTTTCATGTAAATCAGCCATTAACTGATCGTTTACCTCGTAAACGCCTGATTCTATTGGTTTAACTAACCCACCTCTTCCAACAATTGCAACAATCTGATTTACATCGATATCGGCTTCTTTTAATTCTTTTAAAATGATTTCCTTTCGGAAATGAAACTGATCAACAATTTTCTTAAAAGGTTGCAGCTCTTCAGCGGTGTGCTTAATGTTTTTTAAAAAAATTGATTTAGATCCTTGATAAACAGCAATTTTTGTTGATGTTGATCCAGGATTAATAGCTAAAATTCTTGATTCTTCCATAAAATATTTAATTGTTTATATAATTCTACATTGCGGCAGCAAGTGCAATTGACATCATTTTGCTTTTATCGGTATCGGCTCGCGATGTTAAAACGATAGGAACTCTTGCTCCCATTATAACAGCGGCTGATGTACATCCGCCCAAAAACATAAGTGTTTTATATAAAATATTACCACTGTTTAATTCGGGAGTAACCAAAATATCTGCATCGCCAGCCACCTCGCTATGAATGCCTTTATGATCGGCTGCCTCTTTTGATACAGCATTGTCTATTGCAAAGGGCCCATCGATAACACAACCTTTTATTTGCCCTCGGTTATTCATAACTGTAAGCATTGCAGCATGGCTGGTTGATTCGATTTTAGGATTAACAATCTCTAATGGGCCTATTATTGCTACTTTTGGATTTTTATTTCCTAACCGATGAAAAACTTCGACTGCATTATTAACAATATCAACTTTCTCTGTAAACTCAGGAGCTATATTCATTGCAGCATCAGTAACACCGATAAGTTTATGATAATACGGAGACTCGATAAGTGCAAAATGGCTCAATGTAGCACCTTTGCGCAATCCATTGTCTTTATCGAGTACAGCTTTTAGCAAGGGTGCAGTACTAACTAATCCTTTCATTAAGATATCTGCTTTACCTTCCTTAATAATTGATACAGCCATTACAGAAGCTTTTGCAGCATCATCCTCTTCGTAAATTTCAATATTTTTTAAATCGAATTTAATATCATTACTAATTTTAATAATTTCGTTTTTGTTACCAACCAAAATTGGAATAATAATACCTGCTTCGTAAGCGTTCTTAACTGCTTCAAGAACAGGGCGATCGGCAGCAGCAGCAACAGCTAGACGTCTCTTTTCTTTGCCTTTTGCTAGATCAACTATATCATTTAGTGATTTTAAAACCATGTTTAAGTATTTAAAATTTAAATAAATATCATTTTTTTTGCGAATATATAATTAAAAAAGCGATTTAAAAAATCGCTTTAAATTACAATTTACTTACAATTCGCTGAGTGTCTCTTGCAATTACCAGCTCTTCGTTTGTAGTAACTACAACCACTTTTGTTTTTGAGTTTGGTTTTGTCAATTCGAGGTCAACTCCACGTTTTCCTTTATTTTTTTCTGCATCAAAATCAACGCCCAAATACTCAAGGTCGGAACATACCAATTTTCTCATATCACAACCATTTTCACCTATTCCACCTGTAAATAATATCAGGTCAACCCCACCCATTGCGGCTGAATATGCTCCAATGTATTTTTTAACGCGATAAGCAAACATTTCAAAGGCAATTTTTGCTCTTTCATTCCCTTCAGCAGATGCTTTTTCAATGTCACGCATATCGGATGAAATACCTGAAACACCCACTAAGCCGCTACGTTTATTTATAGTATCATTTGTATCTTTAATAGTAAGATCTTCTTTTTCGGCTATAAATAATAGCGCTCCAAGATCAAGATCACCTGCACGTGTTCCCATCATTAGGCCTTCAACAGGTGTAAATCCCATAGATGTATCAACTGACTTGCCATTTTTTATTGCAGCCACTGATGCACCATTACCCAAGTGACAAGAAATAACTTTTTTATCATTCCAGTCCCAGCCAACTAATTTACAAGCTTTTTCAGCTACATATTTATGGCTTGTTCCATGAAATCCATAACGTCGAACCTTATATTTTTGATAATATTCGTATGGTAATCCATATAAAAACACTTTAGGTTCCATGGTTTGATGAAAAGAAGTGTCAAATACAGCTACTTGAGGAACTGATGGAATAAGTTTTTCCATTGCCAGAATACCTTTGAGGTTAGCTGGATTATGCAATGGAGCAAGTTCAATACATTCTTCAATCTTATCAATAACATCTTTTGTAATAAATGCACTTTCGGCGAAGTACTGTCCGCCATGAGCAACACGATGTCCAACAGCAGCAATTTCGTCAATGTTTTTTATTACTCCGTGATCGGATGATAATAATGCAGCAAGTATCAGGTCAATTCCTTTTGTATGATCAGGAATATCGGTAACAAAACTATATTTTTTATCATCAATTGTTTTATGAGTTAGTTCGCCGTTTTTAATACCAATTCTTTCGATAATCCCTTTTGCAAGGATTTCGGCATTATCGGAATTATTCATACTTAATAACTGGTATTTTATTGATGAACTTCCGCAATTTAAAACAAGTATTTTCATTTTATTGTATGTCTTATAATAGTTCTATTTTTTAACACCAGCAGCTTGGTTTGCAGTTATAGCAACAAGATTAACGATATCGCTAACTGAACAACCTCTTGACAGGTCGTTGATTGGTGCGCCAAGTCCTTGTAAAACAGGGCCGATAGCTTCTGCATCACCCAACCGTTCAACTAATTTATAACCAATATTACCAGCTTGCAGATCGGGAAAAACTAAAACATTGGCAAAGCCAGCTACAGTAGATCCTGGAGATTTTTTCTGACCAACACTGGCAATAAGAGCAGCATCTGCCTGTAATTCGCCATCAATTTCAAGATCAGGTCTTGTGGCTTTAGCTATTTTTGTTGCTTCAATTACCTTTGAAGCCAATTCATGATCAGCTGATCCTTTGGTTGAGAATGACAACATTGCCACTTTTGGTTTATCAATCCCTGCAATTGATTTTGCTGTTTCGGCACTACAAATTGCGATTTCTGCTAACTGTTGTGCAGTTGGATTTGGAGTAATAGCCACATCAGCACAAATAAAAACTCCGTGATGTCCTAATTCAGTTTTTTTAGTAACAAGCACCATCGCGCCAGAAACAACCGAAATTCCGGGTGCTGTTTTTACAATTTGTAAAGCAGGACGAACAGTATCGGCTGTTGTATGCTCTGCTCCACTAACTTCACCATCAGCATCACCCATAAAAATCATCATTGGACCATAATAAATATCTTGGTTTAAAAGATCTTCAGCTTGCTGTGGAGTAAGTCCTTTCGATTTTCTAAGCTCAACAAGTCTATCGATATATAACTGTTTCTTGGGCGAATTTACAGGATCAATAATCTCTGCTTTTGAAAGATCTAATCCAAATTTTTTCTCCAGATCAGCAATCTCTTTTAAATTGCCTAAAAGGATTAAATCTGCAATACCTTCTTTTAGAATAATATCAGCAGCTTTTATAGTTCTCTCTGATGTGCCTTCGGGCAAAACAATTCTTTTTTTGTTTTTCTTGGCCTTTTCTTTGATTTGATCAAGTAAATTCATCGTTTTTTATGGTTATTTGGTTATGGAATTATTAATTTTTTCTCACACAAAATTGCAGATTTTGCTTTAAAAATCAATGTGAATTTGATCTTTAAAAATGTGTTTCACAACAAGTTTTTAAAACAGTAAGAATGATAAGGTAAGAATTTTTTTGGAATTATTACAGATTATTCCATATTTTCCACGAATACTCAGCCTGAAAACCCAGCATTTCTAATCCATTTTTAGTTTGGGCTCCTGAATTTCGACCATATTTTAGAAAATTAGTTTCGGATGGATTATAAATTAGATCGAATAGAATATGGCTTGAATTAATATGCTGATAAGGAATTTCAGGTTGATTTTCGAGATTTGGAAACATTCCTAAAGGAGTGGTATTGATTATTAACTGATGTGATTTAATTATTTCTTCAGTTAAATCAGTATAAGAAAGAATTTCCTTGTTTATTTGATTTCTCGAAACAAACTTGTATTTGATGCCCATTAAATCAAGCGAATAAGCTACCGCTAAAGAACTACCACCTGTTCCTAAAATCAAAGCTTTTATATTACAATTTGGAATCAAAGGTTTTATACTATCTGTAAATCCCAAAAAATCAGTATTATAACCAGTTAAGATAGTATTGTTTTTGGTAAAAGTAAATTTGATAGTATTTACAGCTCCTATATTTTCTGCATGCTCATCCAAATTATTCAAATAAGGAATTATTAATTGCTTATATGGGATTGTTACATTCAGCCCTTTAAGGTTTTTATTATCGGGAATAATCTGAGGAAACTTATCGATAGAATCAATCTCAAAAAGATTATAAACACAATCAGTTATTTTCTCCTTGTCAAATTTCATTTTAAAATAACCAGGAGAAAATGAATGTTGTAAGCTTTTACCAATAAGACCAAAGGTTTTCACAAAATTATTTATCTATGTTTTTATGAGTTGCCAGCTTTTCGACTATAATGATGGTTATAATACCAATAACCACAAAAAGAGCTGCGTAAAATACCTGAGTATTTAATGTATCGGGAATAACCAATTTATATCCTTGAACAATTTTCTCTGTACCTTTTAAAACGAATTCGCCAGCCTCATTTGTCTTGTATATTGTATTCTTCCATGGCCAAATAATGCTTAATGAGCCTAAAATAAAACCTGTAAGCACAGCAATAGTCTGGTCTTTATACTTTTTTAATATCCACGATAAGAAATGAGAAAAAGCAATTAATCCAGTAATAGCACCTATTCCAACAGGAATAATAATTTTAAGATTTAAATCATTTATTGCATGAATCATAACCAATTCATAATTACCCATCAATACCAATACAAAAGATCCGGATAATCCGGGGAGTATCATACTGCAAATTGCAACTACACCGCAAATAATTAGATATAAAAAAGAATCATTCTCAACTGCTGGATTTAATAATGAAAGTGCTACTGCGATTGCTGTACCAACGATAAAAGCAATTATCACACTTGTTTCCCACTTTTCAATGGTTATTCCAACGAAATAAACAGATGCCAGTATTAGTCCAAAGAAATAAGACCAAATATAAACTGGGTAATTTGCAAATAAGTATTCAAATAATCTTGCCAGTGAAAAGATACTAATTAACATTCCAGTGAATACAGCCACCAAAAAATAGAAATCGATATGTGCAAACAGCTCTTTTATTTTTCCTTTAAATAAAAGCCTAACAGCAGTTGCATCAATTGATTTTAGTGCATTTATTATTCGTTCGAATATACCGGTAATTAATGCAATAGTACCACCTGAAACTCCAGGAATTACATTAGCGGCTCCCATTCCGATCCCTTTAAGGACAACGAGCATCATTTCTTTAAATTTGTTTTTCATTTTGATTAAAAAAGAAACGAAAACCCGAATAGTTTTCGTTTTGTTAGGATTTTTTATTTACAACTTAGTTTAAATCTTTAAGCAAATAGCTTTCAATAAGCTTTAGAAACTCTTCGTTTTTAATAAAAGCATCAGGATAAATGGTTAAAACTTCGTTATGCTCGGTTGGATCAATCCTTAACCCATTTTCGAATGCATCGATTGCCTGGTTTTTATCCTCTAAAAGCAGGAAACAACCTGCTAATCTGTAAAATACAGATGCATTTTTTCTGTTTTCCTTTAAAAAACCAATAAGAATATCTTTCGCCTCTATCAAATTATTAATTTTAACAAACGATTCGTTGAGTGCAAGCACAAAATCAGATTCTGTTGGATCAATTTCGTATGCTTTTTTATAAGATAAAGCAGCAGCCTTATTATCCTTTAATTCGTTATAAATACTTCCTAAAAGATAATGATATTCAGCATTTAAATCATCAATTGTTAATGCTTTACTAACATACTCAAGCGATTCGTTATATTTATTCTGCTGATATAAAATATTTGCTTTTCCAAAATAGGCATCAGCAAAGAACTCATCCTCTTTAATGGCGTTGTCGTAATACTCAAAAGCGCGATCATAATCCTTCAAACTCTCATAGCAATCGCCCATATAAGAAAGAACTTCAACACTATTGCCATCGTAATTAAGATATTCCTGATAATTCTCAACAGCTTTTAGAAAATCTTCGTTGTTGGAGTATGCATTTGCCAGGTTAAAATAAGCCAAAGAAAATTCAGGATTGATGGCCAAAGCAAACTCATATGCTTCCACAGCTTTATCAAACATCTCGGCTTTTGTATAAAGAATACCCAGGTTATACCAAGCGTTTTCCGAGAAAGGCTCTCGATCAAGATATCGAAGGTAATAATCGATGCTTTTCTTTATTTGTCCTAGTTTTTCGTAACAATATCCTATATCAAAAAGAATTAACAAATTGGTAGGCTCAAGTTTATATGCTTCAAGCAGGTATTTTAGTGAAACCTGATATTTACCTATTTGCTCAAAAGCATTTGCAACGTTTTGTATAACTTCCGCTTTTTCGTCGAAAGACAAACTTATTGCCAAATCAAAAGCCCTTTCGGCTTCGCTGTATCTGTTAAGGGCATTCAATGCAGCTCCTTTAACCAGATAAACATCAACATTTGATGACTCAATAAGCTCCAGCTGTTCGATAATTTTTAATGCATGTACCGACTGGCCTTTATCGATAAAAACCTGTGCTTTTTTTAACTGAATTATAATTGATGTAGGATGTTGCTCTGCTGCAAGTGTTATTGCTTTTAATGCATTATTTGCTTTATCGGTATCAATATAATAATCAATAATATTTTCGAACTCAAAAACATCAAAAAAATATTTCTTTTTATTTTTGAGCATATCTTCCCATCGGTTCAACAACTCATCATACTCATCGTTCTGAAAAATATCTTCAAATTCCTCTTTCATCTGTTTCAAAATAATACGGCTGCAAAACTAATGTTTTCTTCGTAAAGAATCTAGTTTTAATCAAATATTAATGCTTTTAATTTATTGATGTTTTCAACAAATTCTCAACCATGAAATTACCTCTTTTTAAAATTACTGTATCTGATTTAATTTACAAGTTATTAAGAATATTAGATAATTTATTCACATTCGAAAAAACCTTTAATTAGCCATTAACAGGTTTTTAATTATATAGTAGTCGCTATTTTTTAACCTAAGATGCAAATCTAAATCAGGTTAGTTGCGAAATGAAAGAATAAATCAAATTATTAATTGTGAATTCTTCCTTTAAGATCATCGAGGCAAAAATAAAGCGGAGTGCTCGCATCTGAAGAGGTAATTTGAAACTCTAATCTTTTAACATTTCCAAGGCTTGATAAATCAATATAATTCCATGCTTTTGCAATATAATCCGATGAGTTATCAGTAGATCGGTAATCGGCTAGATAAAACTCTACCGGTCCGGTAATTCCGCCCCATATTGGATAACCATAAATTGAAACTTTTAACCAATCGGGATCATCACCGCTGTATCCACCAAATTTTTTAACATTACTTAACCCGTATTTTATGGCCATCGCGGTATATGTGGTATTTGCAAGCATAACATAAACAGGCTCTTCACCTTTTATTGTATCACTAAACGTAACAAAAATTTTACCGTGTTGATGCGCAACAGCATAGTTTTTTGATTCATTTGCTCCTCCGCTAGGATATGAAGCATAAACAGACGAATCGGTAAATAAAATATCATTAATTAGATTTGAATAGGCAAAACCGCTAAAAGTTCCTAAATCTGAATAGTAAGTATTTGAAAATATTTTGTTTCTATAAGTAAACTCTCCAGAACCATCAACACCATTCCAGTAATAATTTTTAACAAGTTTAAAATCTTCAAAATCAGCCATATCAGTTTTGAAATTATCCTCATCATCACATGAAAACAATACTGAAATAACAAAGAGGAAAAAAACACATCTTTGAACTGATTTTATCATAATGATTTTTGTTTTTTTGATTAACTAAACAAAAATAAGCTTTTTACAATTTTCAAATTAATTTTATCCACAATAAATCTTTGTAAAAAATTTAATCTGGAGAATACATCTATAAAATTTATCGAATAACAATTGTATTTTTGTTTTAGTTAAATTCTTTAAAGATGAATAAAGAACAAATCGGAGAAAAGATTAAGCAATTACGAGAACAGCTTCATCATCACAATTATAATTATTATGTGCTTGCTCAGCCAGTAATCTCTGATTATGAATATGATATTTTATTACAGGAGCTTTTAACTCTTGAAAACAACAACCCAGAATTTTTCGATCCAAACTCACCATCGCAACGTGTTGGAAGTGATATTAATAAAGAATTTATTCAGGTTAAGCATAAATACCCCATGTTATCGCTTGGCAATACTTATAATTTCGAAGAGGTTACTGATTTTGAAAACAGAATCAAAAAAGCTCTTCCGAATGAACCCATTGAGTTTATCTGTGAGTTAAAATACGATGGTGTAGCCATTGGATTAACTTACAAAAATGGAATATTAATTCAGGCTGTAACTCGTGGAGATGGAACCCAGGGAGACGATGTTACTAACAATGTAAAAACCATTAAATCAATTCCTTTAACCTTGCAAGGAAACAATTTTCCCGATGAATTTGAGATCAGAGGTGAAATTTTTCTACCTCACAGCAGTTTTGAAAGAATGAACGCTGAAAAAGCAGCCGCAGGTGAACAATTATTTGCAAACCCCCGAAATGCAGCAGCAGGAACCATAAAACTTCAAAAATCATCGATAGTTGCCAAACGACCGTTAGATTGTTTTTTATATTTTGTTTTAGGTAATAAGTTACCGTATAACTCTCATTATGAGAACTTAATGGCTGCAAAATCATGGGGATTTAAAATTCCTGAACATATTACAAAATGCCATAGTATTGAGGATATTTTCAAATTTATCAATAAGTGGGATAAAGAAAGACACAATTTGCCTTTTGATATTGATGGGGTTGTAATAAAGGTTAACTCATACCAACAGCAAGAAGAATTAGGATTTACAGCCAAAACACCGCGATGGGCTATTGCTTATAAGTTTAAGGCTGAACAAGCTCGAACAAAATTATTAAGTGTTGATTATCAGGTAGGAAGAACTGGAGCAGTTACGCCGGTGGCAAATCTCGATCCTGTATTGCTTGCCGGAACAACAGTTAAAAGAGCATCACTGCATAATTCTGATCAGATAAAAATGCTCGGTCTCCATGAAAATGATTATGTTTTTGTTGAAAAAGGAGGTGAAATTATTCCAAAAATTGTTGGTGTTGATCAGAATGCAAGAGCCATTAATACAAAACCCATTGAGTTTATTACACATTGTCCGGAATGTAAAACAGAACTAATTCGTGTTGAAGGCGAAGCAAAGCATTATTGTCCGAATTTTTACGGTTGTCCGCCTCAAATAAAGGGCCGCATTGAGCATTTTGTAAGTCGCAAAGCAATGAATATTGCGGGAGCTGAAGCAACAGTTGATGCTCTTTTCGAAAATGGATTAATACATAATATTGCCGATCTTTATTACTTAACAAAAGATCAGGTTCTTACTATGGAGCGGTTTGCTGAAAAATCTGCAACAAATCTGATTGATAGCATTAATAATTCAAAGACAGTTCCTTTTCAGCGGGTTATGTTTGCACTAGGAATTAGATTTGTTGGGGAAACGGTTGCAAAAACACTTGCAAATAATTTTAAATCAATTGAAAACATAAAAAATGCGAATATTGAACAACTTACCCAGGTTAATGAGATTGGAGAACGCATTGCTTCAAGCATCGTTGAATATTTTTCTGATAAAAATAATATCGCTATAATTGATAAACTAAAGAAAGCAGGAGTTCAATTGCAAATTTATCAATCTAAAGAAAACCAGATAAATAATAAACTGAATGGTAAAACAATTGTTATTTCGGGCACGTTTGAGAAACATTCACGCGAAGAATTAAAAGAACTGATTGAAAAATATGGCGGTAAAAATTCAGGATCTATCTCTAAAAACACAAGTTTTTTATTGGCAGGAGAAAATATTGGCCCATCGAAACTTGAAAAAGTAAATGAATTAAATATTAAAATAATAACTGAAGATGATTTTTTGAATATGATTAAAGATTAATTTTTAACTTTAACAAAATTTACCAAATACACTTATATTGTGAGCAAGATTGAACAATTTAAAATTTCGTTGGGTAAAAACCATTTAAAATCGAGATTAAAAGCATTTAAAAGAAAATCAACATTTTATAATTTCGAGAATGCTAAAACAGCTGGTATTTTATTTTGTTGCCCTGATGATGCTTCTTATGAAGCTATAAAAGAGTTTATGTCATTTCTTAAGGTGAAAAATATCGATGTAAAGGCCTTATGTTATTACCCGGGAAAGAAAATTCCAGATAAATTTCTGTTTCATAATAACCTGGAGTTTTTTTCGGATGAAGATTTAAACTGGTATTACAAACCTAAAAATGAAACTATTAATCAGTTTATTGATAAACGATTTGATTTGTTTTTTGATTTAAATATAAATGAGTACTTCCCTGCCCTATTTATTAGTTCACTCTCGAATGCAAGTTTTAAAGTAGGTATGGAGAAAAAAGAAAATACCGATAAAGATTTAATGATTAATATAGATAAAACTAAAACAGTGAGCTATTTAATTGAGCAAATAAAACATTACCTGTCATTAATTAACAAATCATAAATTTAAATATATGAAACCTGCAAACTTTACAGGAACAGGAGTTGCTATTGTAACCCCATTTAAGGAAGATAAAAGCATTGACTTTTCTGCTCTCGAAAAACATATTGAATATCTTATAAAAAATGGAGTTGATTATCTCGTCGTTTTAGGAACAACAGGCGAATCGGCCACGCTCTCTGATGAAGAGAAAAATCTATTAACATCGTTCGTAATTCAAAAAGTAAATAAACGAATCCCATTAGTATTAGGAATTGGCGGAAATAATACAGCTTCGGTAATAAATAAAATTCAAACAACTGATTTAACCAATATTGATGCTATTTTATCTGTAACCCCATATTACAATAAACCTTCGCAGACAGGATTATACGAACATTATAAAGCCATTGCCCAATCAACCAGCAAATCTATTATTTTGTATAATGTTCCGGGCAGAACAAGCGTTAATATGAAAGCCGATACCACTTTGAAGTTGGCTTATGACTTTAAAAACGTTATTGCCGTTAAAGAAGCTGCAGGCGATATGTCGCAAGCAATGTACCTTATAAAAGACAAACCTGCTGGTTTTCAGGTAATTTCTGGAGAAGATGCACTAACACTCCCACTAATTATGCTCGGTTTTTCGGGTGTAATTTCTGTTGTTGCCAATGCCATGCCAAAAGAGTTTTCAGATATGGTAAGACTGGCCTTGGCAAGTAATTATAACGATGCAAAGAGTATCCATTACAAACTACTCGAATTTACAGATCACATGTTTATTGAAGGTAATCCTTCGGGTGTAAAAGCTGCATTGGCTATACTGGGAATTATGGAAAACAATCTTAGGTTGCCGTTGGTTCCTATTAGCGATAATACCTATAAAAAAATTAATCTGCTGATTACGAAAATTAAATCATAAGGTTAAAATAATTACATCTAATAATTGTTACTCATTTCTAGTAAATTCTGATGAAGCAAGCTCTTTTTTTTATTGGATTTGTAATTTGTATTTCTTTGATAGCATGTAAATCGAAGGAACCAGTAAAGAGCACATCTGAAAAAAAAGTACAGCAAATTGCCACAGGATTTTGGAATACTGAAGATTCAAGGGTTATAGCCGAAAAACTTGTTAAAAAGATGCTTGCCGATCGCTGGCGTACTGAATATTTAAATGTACACAAAAATGCACGGCCTATTTTAATTGTAGGAATTGTAGTTAATCACGGAAATGAAAAAATTGATACCAGTCTGTTTTTAAAGGATATTGAGCGATCGATTATTAAAGGTGATCTTGCTCGATTTGTTCAATCGGGAAATAAAAGAGCTGCTTTAAAATCAGAACTTCCACAATCGGATACATTAATTACCATTACATCATGGGCAAAACGAATGGGAGCCGATTTTGTTGTAAACTCTTCGGTTTACACAACTCAAGAAGTTAAAAGACGCGAAAAAAACATTCAATACAAGGTAAAAGTCGAATTGATTAATTGCGAAACCCAACAGCTCGTTTGGTTAGGTGAAGAATTTTTAATAAAAAAAATTACCAATTAGAATATATCAGTGTCTGTTTTTGCTAATCGTAACAAGCTTGAACCTTTAATAACGCAACCCCCCAATTCGTTTAACCATCATTAAATAAATTAAAACAAGTAAAATATGAAAACAAGTAGTTTTTTAGCAATACCAATAATATTCTTAATTTATTTAATAATTGCATTACCCTTCCAGAGTTGCGATCCGGATGATGATGACTGTGATAGCTGCAATGTGGTTTACAAACCCAATATCTATCTATATCCATCCGAAAAAACACAATTAGAGGTAAAAATAAATTTCCCAATGGGTGGAAATATAATAACTTCAATTCCTGAATATGGACAAGGATGGAAAATTACAGTTGATACAAATGGAATAATTGATAATTCTTATTCTTACCTATTTTATGAAAGTATTCAGCCTGATATTTGGCAAGTAAATTATGGATGGATTTCGAAAAACGATGAGTTAGAATCATTTTTTAGACAGAATATGGCTGATTTTGGATTCGAAGGTAGAGAAATTGACGATTTTATTGACTACTGGATTCCTAAGCTTGATGATTACGAATTTTATTCAATATACCCACAAACAGAAAAAACTATTACGAATGTAATTAATCTTGATTTCTCAAAACAACCTGATTCGATGTTAAGATTATTCTATGTCATTAAAGGACATATTCAAATGCCTGATAATTTAATTGAGCCAACAATTGAAAGTTTCGAAAGAAATGGTTTTGTTGTAACTGAATGGGGTGTTATTCTTAAATAATGGAAGTTTACTATAAGAATTATAAGTATAATCTATTCTTAAATTAATCAAAATATTGAGTAATCACAAGGGCCACCAATTTAAAATTGGTGGCCCTTAAATTTTGGGAAATACTATAAATCTATTTCTCCGATTCTTTTTTGCTTTTCTTTTCCTCTGGTATAATTTCAACCTCAGAAATTTTCTCTTCTTTTTTCTGAGAACCTTTCAGATAGTCAGGCAATTCCATTCCAGCCATTTTAAACAACTCTTCAAATGGAGGTATTGATCCAAGCATGCCTGATAGGAAATTTGCAGTTGTTGGTGATTTACCATCTTTACCACTTCCCATAGTATCCCAAACAGTAATCTTATCAATTTTAAGATTCTTAATTGCTTCAACCTGAGTTTTAACTAACTCTGGAAGTTTATCAGCAATCATAAGCATTACTGCACTATTAGGATTATTATTAGTAGCTTTTACAATTTTCTCAAAACCTTCTGCTTGCTTGCTTAAAATCTCATATATACCTTTACCTTCGGCTTGCATTTTCATGAATATAGCGTCTGCATCACCTTTGGCATGACGACGAGTTTGTTCTGCAATAGCCTCGGCAGCAATCTCAACTTTTTCTTTATCAACCTGCGCAGGAACCACAATATTAGCAGTTTGAGTTGCTTTATCTCTCATTGCTCTTATTTCTTCCGCTTTTTTCTCAGCAGCATAAGCTTCTTCAAGAGCTTTAGCTTGATTTACCTTCTCGGCAGCAATTGCTCTTCTTTCGGCTTCAGATTCTTTTTCACGACGACTGGCATTAGAGTTTGCAATCGTTATTTTTGCTGTATTTTCGCCCTCAACAGCTGTTGCATCGGCTGCAGCAACCTGTACACGTTGATCCTGCAATGCATTTGCCTCACCAATAGAACCATCACGGTTTTTCTCAGCAACTGTTTTCTTGGCATCGTTAATTGCTTTGGCAGCAGCTTCTTTACCTAAAGCTTCGATATAACCTGATTCATCATTAATATCGGTTACGTTTACGTTTATTAGTTTTAAACCGATTTTTTTAAGTTCTGCCTCTACGTTAGATGAAACAGCAGCTAAAAATTTATCACGGTTACTATTTATCTCTTCAATTTCCATAGTTGCTACCACCAAACGTAACTGTCCAAAAATGATGTCTTTAGCCAGATTGCTAATATCAACCTGAGACAAACCTAACAAACGTTCGGCAGCGTTTATCATAATACCTGGTTCGGTAGAAATACCAACGGTAAATCTTGAAGGTACATCAACACGGATATTCTGCTTACTTAATGCGCTAGTTAAATTAATTTCGATAGAAAACGGTGTTAGATCAAGAAAAGAATAATCCTGAATTATTGGCCAAATAAAAGCAGCACCACCATGAATACACTTAGCAGAACGCGATTCGGCTTCAGCGCCTTTTCCTACCTTACCATATATTACAAGTATTCTGTCGGATGGACATCTTTTATATCTTCTGAAAAATGAAACAATCAGAATAAATATAAAAACAATAGCTGCAATAACAATTAAAACAATATACTGTCCCATAATCTTAAGTTAAATTAAATTTATTATTATTGATTTGTAAGATTTACAAGTAAAATTTCATTATTCAGAACATCGGTAACTTTAATAACCATGCCTGTTTTAATTTCTTCTTCGTTATCAGTCATGGCGTCTAATGTTTGGAGACCTTGCACTTTAATCTGTACCTGTCCTAAACCAGACCTTTTGGCTGGTATTGGTAAATAAACAGTTCCTACTTTACCAACTGCATTTTTTAAGTTTAGTGTCCCGCTATCGGTAAGTTTGCCCATAAAATAAATAATTGATGCCATTATTACCATCATAAGCAATCCTGCAATAACAGATATAATTATTGTAGTTCCAGCTCCCAACCCTCCATCGATGCAAGCAATACCAGTCCAACCAAAAATAGTAAAAAATGCCACCAAGTTCTTGAGTGTAATAAACTGGAAATCAATACCTACGTCTCCATCAACAGAAACATCGGAGTCTCCATGAGCTTCAACGCCATCAACTCCTCCAAAAAAGGTGAGGAAAATCTGAATTATAAAAATAATTGAGAAAGGAATAGCAATACACCAATAAATTTTTTGGATTAGCAATAATGATTGCCATGATTCTGAAATAGTTAACAACATAAAAGGTAGTTTTAAAGTTAAATAACCAAATTAGTGTATTTTAATGAGAAATCAATTGGTTTGTAAAATAATTCTAAAAACTAAAGTCTGTTGAAATAAATTTTATTAAAAAAATGAGTTTTATCTAAATCTTTCATTTTGGTCAACAACTATTTCGCCTGTTAAATATAATCTTGCTTGTCCTCCAATCAAACATCTTTCTCCTTTATTTATACAGATTAGTTTCCCACCACGCTTTGATAACTGAAGTGCTTGCATTTCATCTTTTCCAAGCTTTTTAGACCATAACGGAATCAATGATGTATGTGCCGAACCTGTTACAGGATCTTCGTTAATTCCAATCTGAGGAGCAAAAAATCTTGATACAAAATCTACCGAATTGCCCTTGGCTGTTACAATCAATCCTCTGGCAGTTAGCTTATTTGTTTCTATTAGGTTTGGTTTAAGATTTTTAATTTCAGTTTCATTATTAATAATAGCAATATAATCTGTCTTTCCCTTAAAAACTTCTAATGGTTCAATTCCAATGCATTTTTTGATTTCATGAATATTATTTACTTGTTTTAATATATCTGTTGGGAAATCTAAAAACAACGTGTCATTTTTTTTGTAAACCTTTAGTTCGCCACTTCGTGGTGAATAAAATACAATTTCTTTTGCTTTATATTTCAGATAATTATATAAAACAAAGGCAGTTGCCAAAGTTGCATGACCACACAAGTCGACCTCTACAGCAGGTGTAAACCATCTAATCTCAAACTTTTCACCCTTAGCCACAACAAAAGCAGTTTCAGCCAAATTATTTTCTGTAGCTATAGATTGCATTAATTCATCATTAATCCAGTTCTCCAGAATACAAACTCCAGCAGGATTTCCTGAAAATAATTTATCAGTAAACGCATCAATTTGGAAGATTTTTATTGTTTTCATATTGATAATTTTATAATCCAAAAGTATAAAACTTAAACAAAAAAGCGAAGTTTTAATGACTTCGCTTTTGGTTCTTATTAGTTCTGATATAACCTCATCAATACTTTTTCGGGAGTCAGGGGCGCATCAAAATCAATTTTGTATTTCGGATTAAATGCTTTAATTGCTTTCTGTATAGCAAAAAACGCGCCTATTCCATACATAAATGGTGGTTCTCCGACTGCTTTTGAACGAAGAATAGCTACCTCGGGCCCATCTGTTTCAAATGCTACAATTTCAATATTTTTTGCTGCAGAGTAAATGTCTGGTACTTTATAGGTTGATAAACTATTAGATAGTAATTTCCCTTTTTTATCGTAGGCTATTTCTTCCATAGTTACCCACCCAATACCCTGAACAACTGCGCCTTCGACTTGACCGCGATCAAGAGTTGTATTCATGCTTTTACCAAAATCATGCACAATTTTAACATCATCAATTTCATAAGTACCTCTTATACAATCGAGAGTGACAATTACAACAGCCACACCATAAACATGATAGGCAAACGGATGTCCTTTTTCTTTTGATTTATCAAAATGAATAATTGGCGTAGCGTAATGGCCATTTTCGGTTAATGAAATACGATTTAGGAAGGCACTTGTTACAAGTTTTTCCCATGTAATTTCTGTTTTTTGAGATTCTTTATAAACAAATTCATTCTTAATTTCTATTTCTGCAAAATCGCAGTTTAGCATCTTGGCAGCAACTTCTTTAAGCCTGGTAAGTAATGTATTACAAGCTATTCGTAATGCATTACCATTTAAATCAGCTCCAGAGCTTGCTGCTGTAGGTGATGTATTGGCTACACGACTTGTATTTGTCGATTCGAGTTTTATTCGTTGTGCATTTACTGAAAAAACGGATGTCACAACCTGAATCATTTTTGTATTTACAGCCTGTCCCATTTCAATAGCACCGGTGCTTACTCCTACGCTTCCATCCTGATAAATATGAACCAATGCTCGGGCCTGATTCATTGATGTATTGGTAAAAGAAATTCCAAAACAGATAGGCATAATCCCTACTCCTTTTTTTCTGGTTTGATTTTTCTCATTAAAATCAACTATCTGTTTCTCAATTGAATCAATATCGTATGTTTTTTTTGCAAGCTCATAGCATTTACCAATATTCACATTTTCAGCAATCTGACCATACTGGAAAACATCCTTCTCTTTAAGGAAATTCTTTTGCTGAATCTCGGTTGCCGAAATTTTTAGCTGACAGGCTGCTTTCGCAATGGCAGACTCAATAGCAAACATTCCTTGAGGACCCCCAAAACCTCTAAAGGCTGTATTTGGTGGTAAATTTGTTTTGCAACTATATACCGTTACTTCGGTATTTGGAATATAATAAGTGTTAGTTGAGTGAAATAACGTACGTTCCATAATGGCAGGTGATAAATCTGATGCTGCTCCACCATTTTGATACATAATTGTTTTAAAGGCCAGTATTTTTAAGTCTTTGCTCAACCCTATTTTAAAATCAGAACTGTATGGATGCCGTTTGCCAGTCATACGCATATCATAGTGTCTGTTTAATGCTATTTTAACTGGTTTCTGAAGTATATATGCTGCAAGAGAAACCATACAGGCAAAAGCTGTTGCTTGATCTTCTTTCCCTCCAAAAGCTCCACCTAATCGTGCCACATCAATTTCCACTTTATTCATAGATAATCCAAGAACCCCAGCAATCATCTTCTGCACCAATGTAGCTCCCTGAGTGGATGAATGAATACGTAAGCTTCCATTATCAATTGGATAAGCATATGAACCCTGAGTTTCGATGTATAAATGTTCCTGACCTCCACTTTCTACATTACCTTCAAAAATATACTCACACTTATTCCATGTTTCATCAACGTTCCCCATTTTAAATGTTCGAGGAGGAATAAGTAAATGGCCTTTTTCCTTTGCTATTCTAGGATCGGTAATTACTTCATATTCTTCGTAACTTATTTCAATCAACTCTAATGCTTTTCTCGCGATATACTCACTTTTGGCCACAATCAAAAGAATCGGTTGACCTTGAAAATGAACCTCGTTTTCGGCAAACAAGGTTTCGTCTTCGATAATTCCACCAATCTGGTTTCTGCCAGGAATATCTTTATACGAAAAAATCTTTTCAACTCCCGAAAAAGCTTCGGCTTTTGAATAATCGAGATGTGTTATTTTACCATGGGCAATAGATGATGCAAAAATTGCCCCATATAAAGTACCTTTCTGAACAGGTATATCATCCAAATAAACCGATTTTCCTTTTACATGCGATATGGAATCTACATTCTTCATAACCACTTAATTATTAGTGTATTAATTCTTTTAAAGAAATCTTTTCCGGAAAAAGCTTAATAAAATGGGCAAATAATAACTGCCTTAGCAATAATCGCTTATACTCTGTAGTTCCGCGGATATCACTTATTGGAGCAATCTCTTCCTGCATTATGGTATTAGCTTTAATAACTACACTATTGGTAATTTGTTTCCCGCTTAAATACTCTGATGTATTTTTCAAAAATAAAGGTACAGGACTAACACCACCTGCTGATATATGACATTCAATAATATTTTCATTATTTAACTTCAGAAGTATAGCTGTATTAACACTTGCAATATCAAGGTGTGTACGCTTACTAACTTTTTCGAAATTGATTTTATATTCATTTTTAGGTATTTCAAATAAAATGCTCTCAACAAATTCATTTGTATTAATATTCAATATTTTATAACCAATAAAAAAATCTTTTAACGGAAAAACCCGTTTATTTTTACCATCATTCAATTGAATATTTGCATTTAAGGCTAGAAAAAAAATCGAAAGATCGGCAATTGGCGAAGCATTCATAATATTACCCGCAATTGTTCCCATATTTCGTATTGGCTCCGAAGAAACAAGCTTAAAATAATCTTTAATTTCAGGAATTATATCAATTATAAGCTTCGAATTCATTATGTCATTTGCAGTACATGCAGAACCGATTATGCAATTATTATTAGCTACTTTTATTGATTTTAGATCTTTTCTATCGAACAATAAGTTAAGTTCCGATTCATAAATTTTATCGGCCATTTGAACCATTAAATCGGTTCCGCCACCAATTAATTTATTATTATTATCACCAGTTTCAATTGATTCATTAATTTTAGAAAGCCTTTCGGGTATAGTTAAAAAGTATTTGGGCAGATGATTTTGTTTTACAAGCCACTCAACCGGATTTTTGATATCCTTTTTCTTATATATGTTAGCTATATTGCTTACTGCTTTTTCGATTGACTTATAACCGGTACAGCGGCAAATATTTCCACTCACAGCAGATATAAACCTTGCTTTATCTGGAATTTCTTTTGCCATTGCTTGTCCCGTTAGCGACATGATAAATCCCGGAGTACAAAATCCACATTGGGTTGCAGCATTTTCAACCATTGCATTCTGTATTGGTGAAAGATACTCCAAGTTAATTCCTTCAATTGTTACAATATGTTTTCTATGAACATTTCCCAGTGGAGTAAGACATGAAACAATACTTTTATAAATTACTTCATTCTCGTAAAGCTGTCCTTCGAGCACAGTACAAGCTCCACAGTCACCTTCGCGACAACCAATTTTAGTTCCTGGCAGATCTGCTTCGTACCTGATAAAATCGAGTAAGCTTTTACCAGCAGGTTCGTTGGTTGCAATTAATTGATTGTTTAAAATAAAACTTATCATGGTAAAATATTTATGATCCTTATTAGTTAAAATAGTAAAATTTATCCTTTTTGTCGATTCTAATCAATTTTAATCCGATAATGAATTTATAATTGATAATAATATAAATCACAATATGATTGGGAAATGTACAAAATTATAGTCTAAAACTATAAATCTAATTAATTGTTATTAAGGATTGAAGATAAATTAGGCAAAATGACCAAGAATAATAGTATTTTAAATAAAATTTTCTTTGTTTAGTATAAAAATGGAGATTGAATTACAAGCCTACACAAGCAAAAAGGTTCCTGAAGGAACCTTTTTAACTTAAACTTTTAATTTCTTTTCGATAGATTCTATCTGACCTTTAAACCGTTTATCGGTATCCATAAGGTTATTAACTGTTTTGCAGGCATGCAGCACAGTAGCATGATCTTTACCTCCTATTTGTGCACCAATTGATGCCAAGGATGATTTGGTAAGTGTTTTGGAAAAATACATCGCTATTTGTCGTGCCTGAACAATTTCTCTTTTTCGAGTTTTTGACTGAAGTGAATCGGGTGATAGATTAAAGTAATCGCAAACTACTTTTTGAATATAATCAACTGATAATTCTTTTTTAGAATTCTTAACCAATCGATCAATCATCTGTTTTGCCAACTCAAGTGTAATTTCTTTTTTGTTTAGCGTTGATTGTGCTAATAATGAGATTAATGCTCCTTCGAGTTCCCTTATGTTTGTTGTTATATGCGAAGCAATATAATCAATAACTTCATCAGAAATTACAATACCATCGTGGTAAATCTTTTGACGAAGAATTGCTATTCTAGTCTCAAAATCGGGTGTTTGTAAGTCAGCTGATAATCCCCATTTAAATCTTGATAATAATCGCTGCTCCATTCCTTGCATTTCAACAGGAGCTTTGTCTGATGTTAAAATAAGTTGCTTACCAGATTGATGCAGATGATTAAAAATATGAAAGAAAATATCCTGTGTTTTTTCTTTACCGGCAAATTCCTGCACATCATCAATAATTAATACATCTATCATCTGATAAAAATGCAAAAAATCATTTTTATTGTTGTTACGAACTGCTTCAACAAATTGAGTTTGGAATTTATTCGCATTTACGTAAAGCACCGTTTTCTCGGGAAACTGCTCTTTTACTTTAATACCAATAGCCTGAGATAAATGTGTTTTACCTAAACCCGAATCGCCATAAATAAACAAAGGATTAAATGCTGTTCCGCCAGGATTTTCGGCTACGGCATTTCCTGCTGATCGCGCTAATCGGTTACATTCGCCTTCAACATAGTTACTAAAACTATTGTCAGGATTTAACCTTGGATCAACATGTAGTTTTTTTATACCCGGAATGATAAAAGGATTTTTTATCGATTTTTCTTCAGAGCTCATGGGTACAGTTACGGGTTTATTTTTAAGCTCTGTTTTGTAATTTGTTGGAAATTTGACTGTAAAGGGTTTGTTGTTAGAATAAACACTGTTTTCCATTACCACGCTATATTCCAACTTAGCCTCGTTTCCAAGTTCTTTACGAAGTGTTTTTCGAAGAATATCAATATATTGCTCTTCGAGGTACTCATAAAAAAATGGGCTGGGAACCTGAATAGTTAAAACATTTTCCTCAACTTTTAAAGGAATAATTGGTTCAAACCAAGTTCGGAAGCTAAGAGATGGGACATTGTCTCTGATAATTTTTAAGCAATTGCACCAAATTTCCTGATGCTTATTATTATCCATTTAACTCTTAGATGTTTAAAAAATTATTATTTCTGTTTACGGTTCAAACAAAATTGTGAAAAAAAAAAGGAAAAAAAAATTTAAAACCAGTTGTTTTTTTTAAAAATAAGTTATGCTTTTTTATATCAGGCAATTAATTTTTTTTAAAATAATGTTTTTTTGTAATCAGCGACAATTCAGGCTTTTATGAATTTACAATGTTAAAAAATTGTTAACTAACCTATTAGAAAAATTTAACTAAAGAAAAATTTTAAAAAACCAATTTTAAGTCGAAAAAAAAATTAAACTTAAAAATTTAGAATTATTCTAAGCTAAATCTATTCAGGTAATCAAGTGCTTTATTGCTTGTCCTTTTTCCCGAATAATGAGAAATGAACATATTTTTTTGGATTCTCATTCAGATCAATAACCAGCTTATTTAGATCTGCTGCAAGTTGATTTAAATTTACATACAACGAATCGTTGTTGATTAATAAACCAACAGTTCCTTCTCCGTTGTTAATTTTTCCAGCGATATCGCCAAGTTCAGCAAGTGTTTTATTTGCATTTAAAACGGTGGTTTTGATGTTTGCCTGTGCAAGTGAATCACTTATACTCGAAAAATTTGCAAGAACTGTAGAAATCTTCTCGTTGTTGTTTTTTAGATTATTTGATATTGATTCGAAATTGGTAAGAATCTTAGCTAATTTCTGTTTTTCTTCGGCAACCAATCCAGAGAGATCACCTGTAATATTTTCAATATTGTCAAGCGAGTTTTTTAATCCTTGCCTTCTTTCTGCATCAAATATTGATAATACAGAATCAAGCGATGATATTAATTGTTCTGCTTTGTTTTTAATTGGGATTAGCTCTGATTCTAATCCGGGTTTCACCTCACCAATTAATGTGTCGCCTTTGGAATGAAACTGAGAAGCCTCCGAAAATTTAAGGTTAATTAATTTACCTGCAATTATTGTTGCAGGTTCAATAATAGCAATAGTGTTAACCGGCAATTTAATGTCTTTATCAACAGAAAATCGCACCACTAGTTTATCTCGTTGTTGCTTATGAAACTTAATCGTTTCTACCACTCCAATTTTAAACCCACTAAGCATTACAGGACTTGCTTCTTCCAATCCGTCAATATGATCGTAAACAGCAAAATAGTAATTACTGGTTACTATGATATTTTTACCTTTTAAAAAATTAAATCCCCATATTAATAAAGCAAAAGTGACAACTGCTATAATGCCAATTTTAGTTTCTTTTGTAAGTTTCATCTGAAAATATTTTTGAATTGATTATGATTAATTGTTCAATAATTTAAATGCCTCTGATAAGGAAATTTGTTGGCCATTTTTCTCAATTGCAATTATAAAGGCATCAGGGAATTTATCACTAATAGATTTTTTTATTTCAACCATCTTATTGTAATCTGATGATGTTCCTATGGTGTATTTATATATAGTATCAAATTTATTTTCTTCAATTCCTGTTATTCCTTTAAAATAAGAAGAAGCTGTATCAATAGGATTTCTGGCTGATGCGACCTGAACCTTAAATTGTACCGGAGCATCAGTACTATTTTTTATGATCTCTTCTTTTTCAATATCTACTGGCAAATCTCTTTTAGTAGCAAAATGACTTTTCTCTTCGATTGCTTTCTTATAATCCTTAAATGCCCTGTATATAGCTGATGCAATATAATCCTGCCCTTCATTGCTAACAAGATAAAGCTCTTCTTTTGGATTCGTTAAAAACCCTACTTCAATAAGTACACTGGGCATGGTTGTTTTCCAAAGTACAAGAAAACCTGCCTGTTTAACGCCTCTGTTTTTTCGCTGAGCCCTGGTTTCAAACTGATCTTGAACAAATGAAGCATAATTAAGGCTTTGCTGTAAAAAGGTATTTTGTAAAAAAGTAAAAATAATATACGATTCAGTCGAATTTGGATCAAACCCCTCGTATTTGGTAGAATAATCTTCCTCGTACAAAATGGCTGCATTTTCCTTCTTGGCAACTTCAAGATTTCCTTCTGATTTATGTAAACCCATTGCATATGTTTCTGTTCCCGAGGCATTTATATTACTATTTCCATTGCAATGAATCGATATAAACAGATCAGCATTGTTTCTGTTTGCAATATCGGCCCGCTCATTTAACGGAATAAAAACATCTGAATCTCTGGTATAAATTATATTAATACCCGGAATATTTTCTTTGATCAGATTGCCAACTTTAAGAGAAATTGCCAAAGCAATGTCTTTTTCTTTTGATAGTTTACCCGAAGTACCATCATCTAAACCACCATGACCGGCATCGATAACAACTGTTTTTAATGAATACAACTCCTCTTCTTGACCGTAAGTGTTTGAAAATAAAAAGATAAATAGTATCAAAAACAAACACTTAAAAAATTGGTGTTTTTTTTGTTTAAAAAATTTATCGACAAAATACATCTTCATCTATAATGTATATAATATTTTAGTTAGTTTTGAAGCTTTAAAATTAATTACTTGCACAAAAATAGCATAATAATATTGTTTTTTAAATTAAGGGTACTTGTTTTTTCGTTCCTTTTATTTTCAGCATTCCCGTTATATTCATATTCACAAAATGAATCAGATGGGAATAAATCTATTGTACCCATAAATGCCAGCGATACAATAAATATACCAGACAGCATTTTTACCCAGCCTAAAGATACAAGTTCCTCTAGAAAGAAATCGAATACCCTTATTGAAACCAAGGTTGTATATTCAGCCACTGATTCTATTGTTCTGTCTCGCGATTCAAAGATGGTTTACCTGTACAATAAGGCAAAAGTTGAATATGGTGAAATCACTCTCGAAGCAGATTATATTGAATATGACCAAGCGAATAACATTGTTTTTGCCCATGGCAAAGAAGATAGCTTGGGTAATTTAATCGGGAAACCAGTATTTACGGAAAAAGGAAGTAAATACGATGCAAAGACTATTCGTTACAATTTTAAAACTGGTAAAGGTTACATTGAGGAGGTTTTTACTGAGGAAGAAGATGGATTTTTGCACAGCCAATACACTAAAAAGCTCGAAAATAATAACTTTCTGATGAAGAACGGAAAATACACCACTTGCGATAATCCAGATCATCCTCACTTTTATCTATCCATGTCAAAAGCAAAGGTTATTCCTGGCGAAAAAATAATTTCGGGTTACTCCTATTTGGTTCTTCAGGATTTACCACTTAAGTTTATTTTTGTTCCTTTCGGTTTTTTTCCAAGCCAGAAAGAGCAATCATCGGGCATTATAGTTCCTAAATATGGTGAACAACGTAACCGTGGTTTTTATTTACAGGATGGAGGTTATTATTTTGGAATTAGCGACAGAATGGATCTTGCATTAACAGCAGATATTTTTTCGGAGGGTTCGTGGGGCACAGAATTAAGATATCGTTTTGTTAAGAAATATAAATTTAACAGTAATTTTAATTTTTCATACAACGAGTTCGAAAAAAGTGAAAAAGGATTGCCCGATTATTTAAAATCAAAAGATTATAGCATTAACTGGAATCACACCCAAGATGCCAAAGCAAATCCTAACTCAACATTTAGTGCAAGAGTTAATTATAGCACACATACCTACGAACAATATAACAGTAGAACTATCGATGATTTAAATACCAATACCAAAAGCTCAAGCATATCATATTCAAAATCATGGACTGGTAAAGTACCTTTTCGATTAAATGCACAATTAACCCATTCGCAGAACTCTCAATCAAAAATTGTAAATCTGTCCTTACCTACATTAACTTTTAATATGGATCGTCAATATCCATTTAGAAAAGAAAAATCATCAGGGGAGTTAAAATGGTACGAAAACATTGAGGTTTCATACAAATCAAAACTCGAAAACAGAATTACAACAGCCGATTCATTGTTGTTTCATGGCACAACTATTAACGATTTTGACAATGGATTTCAACACAATATACCTATTAATACAAATATTAAAATTCTAAAATATTTTAATTTGAGTCCTCAGGTTGAATACACCGGTATTTTATATCCAAATTACATTAAAAAAGATTGGGATTCAATTAATTACAAAGAAACAACAGATACTCTCCCTACAATTAAATATGCTCAAATGGTAACGCCATCGATTTCATTGGGTGTTGGTCCTAATATTTATGGTATGTATAGATTTAAAAATCCTGATGCAAAAATTGAGGCTATTCGACATGTGATAACGCCATCAGCTAGTATTTCCTATCGTCCTGATTTGGGTAGTATGGTTGATAATTATTATGATACCTATACATACCGCGATTCAGTAACAGGTGTTGACCGAACCACCGAATATTCGATCTTTGCTAATGGAATTTACAGATTACCAGCTGCTCCGGGTCAATCGGGTACTATTGCATTAGGATTAAATAATAATCTCGAAATGAAAGTTCGTTCTGATAAAGACACAGTAACGGGTACACGAAAAATAAAACTGATTGATGGGTTGCGGGTTTCTTCAGGTTATAATATTTTTGCTGATTCGTTAAACTGGAGCGCAATTAGCATTAGTGGCCGAACAACTTTATTTAAAGATAAGGTTAATATTAATGTTAACGCTTCTGTTGATCCTTATGCTCTAGATAAATCAACCCGTAGGGTTTATAACGAATTTCACTGGAATGTTACCGATGGGAATTTTTTTGAACGAATTGGCCGTCTTGAGAGTTTCAATATGTCGGTTGATTTTAGCTTGAATTCGAAGAATAGCGAAAAAGAAGGACAGAACACTGGAAAAAACATGGGTGAAGCCTTAACAGATGAAACAGAGCAGGATCTTTCGTACCAACAATATCAGCGCGAAG
Source organism: Bacteroidales bacterium (assembly GCA_050179935.1). GTDB lineage: Bacteria > Bacteroidota > Bacteroidia > Bacteroidales > UBA12077 > UBA12077. The sequence goes on from JBFXEQ010000009.1 coordinate 86,988, forward strand.
TAATTGGTTATGTTGATTTTGATATACCATGGAACTTAAGTGTTGGGTATAATTATAACTACTCCAAACCAATACTCGAAAAAAAGATTACTCAAACGATTCGTTTGTCTGGCGATTTTAGCCTTACTAAAAACTGGAAAATTAGTTTTAGAACCAATTACGATATTACCAACAAAGAACTATCATCAACAAGTTTGAGTATACACAGAGATTTGCATTGCTGGGAAATGAGTTTTACATGGATTCCTGTAGGTAGAATGCAAAGCTATAATTTTCAAATTAACGTAAAATCATCAACGTTGAAGGATTTCTTAAAACTGCCGAAAAAACGAACCTGGCAGGAGAACCTTTAATCAATTATCAATTATCAAACACCAATTATAAATGTTAGCTTTGAGCTTTCAGTTTTTACTATTTTACTAATTACCTGATTTATAATTCACAGCTCCCAAATTTACTAATTTACCAGTTTACCATTCTACCAATAAACCCTTAAATCTCTAAAACCCAGTTCTTAATAATTTCTAACCCAAACTCGGTCATTATCGATTCAGGGTGAAATTGAACTCCTCTTATATCAAATTTTCGATGCCGTAACGACATAATATTTCCCTGGTTGTCATTTGTAGTAATTTCGAGCTCGTCTGGAAAATCATCTTTGCTAACCATCCATGAATGATATCTTCCAGAATGAAAACTCTGCTTTATACCTCTGTAAATGTAATCATCAATTATTATATGAGTTTCTATTTTGCGACCATGGTGAACCTCTGCCATATTAACCAATTGTGCACCAAAATATTCTGCAATTGCCTGATGACCCAAACAAACTCCTAAAATAGGTTTTGAGGATTTATAATTTTCCAGAATTGAAAACATAATTGCTGAATCCTTTGGTAATCCTGGACCTGGTGAAAAAATAATTTTATCAAATCCTGCAACTTCTCTCAAATCAATACAATCGTTTCTTTTAACAATTACTTCGGAGGCAAATTGTTGAATATAATGAACAAGGTTATAGGTAAATGAATCATAATTATCAACCAGAAGAACTCGCATAATTATTTTTTAGGTTAGCAAATTAAGCTAAATTTGTTGTACTTATAAAATTAATTAAAATCATTCAAATATGAAAAAAGTAATATTTACCGAATCGGCTCCAAAGGCAATTGGGCCATATAGTCAAGCCATTGAAATAAACGGTACGCTTTATATTTCAGGTCAAATTCCAATTATTCCTGCTACAGGCCAGATGCCCGAAGGAATTAAAGAACAAACCAAACAGGTTATGGAAAATATTGGAGCTATTCTCAAAGCTGCCGGATATTCATATGCTAATGTCGTAAAATCAACCTGTTTGTTAAGCGATATGGAAAATTTTAAAGCTATGAACGAAGTATATGGTAAGTACTATAAGGAAAATCCACCAGCAAGGGCTGCTTATGGAGTTGTAAAATTACCACTCGGAGCACTTATCGAAATTGAGACAATCGCTGTTAAATAACCGAACATAAAAAAGGCTGCCAAATGGCAGCCTTTTTTTTATAAATCTATTTCTGATTATTCAGCAACAATTTCTATAGCTACTTCAACTTTAACATCTCTGTGAAGTTTAACGGTAACTTTGTGTTTACCTACTTCTTTAATCTGATCTTCAGCAATAGTAATATTTTTACGATCAATATCATAGCCTTTTTCTTTCAAAGCTTCAGCAATCTGAATTGTATTTACTGATCCGAAAATTTTACCGGTAGAACTTGTTTTAGCACCAATTGTTAATGATACTTTTTCAAGTTTCTTAGCGTTTTCAAGAGCTTCGTTTTTAATCTTTTCTTCTTTATGAGCTCTTTGTTTTAGGTTTTCTGCATGAATTTTCTTTGCAGAAGGTGTAGCAGTAATTGCAAAGCCTTTAGGGATTAAAAAGTTTCTTCCGTATCCGTCTTTTACTTTTACAATATCGTTTGCATTACCTAAATTAGGCATATCTTGTTTTAAAATTACTTCCATTTTTTTTCCTCCAACTGGTTATTTCAACATATCGGTTACATATGGCAGCAAAGCAAGATGACGTGCTCTTTTAATGGCTTTGGCTACTTTTCTTTGATATTTCAAAGAAGTTCCGGTTAAACGACGAGGCAGAATTTTACCTTGTTCGTTAACAAATTTCTTTAAGAATTCAGGATCTTTATAATCAATATAACGAATCTTGTTTTTCTTAAAACGGCAGTATTTTTTCTTTTTTACCTCAACGGTTGGGGGTGTAAGGTATCTGATTTCTGATTGATTCTGTGACATTTTCTATTCCTCCGCTTTAGTTTCTTTTTTAGACCTTTTCTTCTCACTATACTCAACCGCATATTTATCCATTTTAAATGTTAAAAAACGGATAATTCGTTCATCGCGTCGGTATTCAGTTTCAAGTTTGTTAATTAGTTCGCCATTAGAAGCAAACTCAACTAAATAATAGAAACCAGTCGATTTCTTTTGAATCGGATAAGCGAGTTTTTTCAAACCCCAATTTTCTTCGTGAACTATTTTGGCACCATTATTAACCAAAATGTTCTTGAATTTTTCAACCGTCTCCTTCATCTGTTGATCAGACAAAACGGGAGTTGTAATGAAAACGGTTTCGTAATGATTCATCATAACACTTTTGTTTTTAAATAAATAATAATTAATTTAATGAGCCGCAAAATTAGACTATTTTTTATTTTTTACAAAGATTTGATTAATTAATTTGTTGTATTTAATCCTGTTTCGTTACTTAAAAACAGTCTTTTTAAACATTAGCTACTAATTAAATTAACTTGCTATGCAATTAGATTCATAAAAGATTGATATAAGATCATATTGAACTTGGTCGAAATATGGCTTCGACAGGCACAGCCTGATAATAAATGCAATTGCATACTGGGTTAAATTATCGATTAAACAAATGTGAATAACTTTTTAACACAATTTAACTGATTAGATAATTTTTAGGCCAAAAAGTATAAATTTGTAATTTCTAAAAGAAATTAATTAAACCCAATGGATAATTTCATTGTTTCAGCGCGAAAATACCGCCCGGCAACCTTTAAGTCTGTTGTTGGTCAGCACTCTATAACCACAACCTTAAAAAATGCCATAAAAAACAAATTACTGGCTCATGCGTATTTGTTTTGTGGACCTCGTGGTGTTGGAAAAACAACTTGTGCACGTATTTTTGCAAAAACAATAAATTGCAATAATCTTACCGAAAACGATGAACCTTGCAACGAATGCGAATCGTGCAAAGCGTTTGATACAAACCGTTCATTTAACATTCATGAGCTCGATGCAGCCTCAAACAACTCTGTTGATGATATACGAAACCTGATTGAACAGGTACGAATACCGCCCCAAGTCGGAAAATACAGCATCTATATTATCGATGAGGTTCATATGTTATCTGCATCAGCATTTAATGCCTTTTTAAAAACACTTGAAGAACCACCATCACACGCTATTTTTATATTAGCTACAACCGAAAAACATAAAATTATTCCAACTATCTTATCCCGATGTCAGATTTTCGATTTTAACCGGATAAAAGTTGATGATACTGTTTCGTATCTTGAGCATATAGCAAAAGCAGAAGGTATTGAATACGAAGTAGATGCATTAAATGTTATTGCTCAAAAAGCTGATGGAGCCATGCGCGATGCTCTTTCTATTTTTGATCAGGTAGTTAGCTTTTCGGGTAATCAGATTACTTATCAGAAAGTTATTGAAAACCTGAATGTTCTCGATTATGAGTATTATTTTAAGTTAACTGATGCATTCGTTAAAAATGATTTATCAATAACATTACTAACTTTTAATGAGATTCTGGAGAAAGGCTTTGATGCTCATCATTTTATTTCGGGTTTAAGCGAACATTTTAGAAATTTATTGGTTGTAAAAGATGAAGTTACGCTTCAACTACTAGAAGTTGGTGCAAATATCCGCGAAAAATATAAAGAACAAACTCGATCAATTACCATAGATTTTTTATTTTCAGCTCTCGAAATATCCAATAAATGCGACCTGAATTACAGGATTAGCCGGAATAAACGCTTACATGTTGAGCTAGCCTTGATTGAGTTATGTAATGTAACCAGCGAAAAAAAAAACTCTGATTCATTAGAATCTGAACCGGAGCTGAAAATTAATCCTGAAAAAAAAACAGATGATTTATCAGATCAAAGCTGGCGAACCGAAAAAGTTATTAAAAAAATCACGAACGGAATAAATAAAGTAGATATTCCAATAGCAAAGTCAAATCATATTCCTTCGTTTTCGATAAAAGATAAACTTGCTAGCCAACAATCTACCAAATCAGAAGAAATCTCTAATAACAAAATTTTAGAATCACCTAAAACTGAATTCCCAATAGAGAATCAATCGTTTTCAGAATTGGAACTGATTGATAAATGGCAACAATTCTCAGATAAATTAGGTGATAAACCCAGAATATTTAATACCCTAACTTCTAAGGAACCTAAACTTGAAGATGAGCATACCGTTACATTTCAGATTGATAATAATCTGCAGGAAGAAAAAATAAACGACATACGTGCTGAATTACTTGATTTTTTAAGAGTTGAACTTAATAACTCACAAATTGAACTTAAGTTAATAATGGATGAATCGGTTCAGGAAAGCAAACTATATACCTCTGAAGAAAAGTTTAAACACCTGCTTGCGAAAAACGAAGAACTTGGTAGGTTAAAACAAGAGTTTAATCTCGATTTTGAATAATTAAACAATATTTGTTTAGCTTTGTTATCATAGTATAAAGTTAAAAAATGTTTAACCTGCCTGTCAGCAGACAGGCTTAAAAA
>JBFXEQ010000010.1:0-88715 GCA_050179935.1 Bacteroidales bacterium
TTATCTTGTTTTTTTGTTATACATCATAAAAATAAGTGATAAAACTTTATTTACAAAGCACTGTTTAAAATAATATTAAACAGTGCTTTAACTTATTTTTTTAATTAATTGTTTGCGGATTTAAGGGAGTTATTAAAATAGAATATTTAATAAAAATAATTAAGAACTTTAATTTTTTAATTTAAATTTGAGATATAAAGGCTTGATCTACCTTATTTAAAAGAATTAGACCTAATTATAATGAAAACAAGAAATACAAGGAGCCTCACTGTTGCAGTAATCGTTGCTATTGTAACTGCTCTGGTATTTCTGTTTCTTTTTTTGTTTTTGGGTATAAATCATCGTAAAGATGTTTATCTAGATTCAAAAAAAATGGCTAAAGAGATTTCGCGAAAAGCAGCCTATGACACTGAGAGGTACTTTAATGTAGCATTAGAATCAGCCCGATCAATGGAAAAAAGGGTTTTGTTGATAAGGGAAATTAAAGGTACCCGTGAGCAGATAATCGATATTTTAAAAGATGGATTATTATCAAACGAAAACTTTTTAGCTACCTGGACATTGTGGGAGCCAAATGCATTCGATAGTAAAGATAGCATATTTAAGATGGATTCGCTATATAATAGACAAGGTACAATGGGACTGGCGTTTTTTAGAAATAACAATTCTGTTTTTATCGAAACGATGACCGAAGCTGATTATACTAGTCAATACTATTTACCAGTAAAAGAAATAAAATCGGATATTATTGTTAATCCATATAAATTCAGGTATTCTGGATACCAGAAGCTTTATTTTGGAACCACGGTTTGTGTTCCTATAATTTATAACGATCAATTTTTAGGTGTAATTGGGGTTGATATTGATTTTAAAAACCTTCAGGATAAACTAAATAATATTAAGTTGTACACGTCTGGTTATCTTTCGCTAATTTCAAATAATGGAGTAATTGTTACGCATAACGATTCAGCATTTATTGCCAAAAATATCTTTTCGTTGTTAAATAGAGATGATTCGATAGTTGCTAATACAATACATGATGGGGCAGAGTTAACAATGGAATCGATCTCAGAATTTACTGGAAAAAGGGTTTTTCGGTTTTTTTACCCAATTAAAGTGAGTAGTAGAAATGATTATTGGAGCATGATGGTTGAAATACCTGTTGAAGAAGCTACTACCAGATCGAAGCAGTTATTTAATATTGCTATTGGAATTTTAATCGTTGGGATGTCACTTATTTTATATCTAATATTTAACATTATTGATAGAAAAAGGTACGAAAAGGAAATTCTGTTAGCTAAGGCTAAATCTGAAGAAAGCAACCGATTAAAAACAGCATTTTTAAATAATATTTCTCACGAAATACGCACTCCGCTCAATGGGATACTCGGTTTTACCGAATTGCTTATTGATAGTGAACCGGGGGATAAACTGGTAAAAGAATACAAAGAGATAATTCATAATTCGAGCAACCAATTGCTTTCTATAATTACAAATGTTATTGAATTAGCAAAGATTCAAACCAGTCAGTTAGAAAAAAATGTTCGTGAATTTGAAGTGGATAAAATGATTGGTAATGTTTTAGAAATTTCTTTACCAGAAATTAATAGCAAGGGACTTCAATTGGTTAAAAAGCTGCCCGAAAATGGACAGCCTTTAAAAATAAGTACAGATGAAGATAAATTAAAACAAGTTTTGAAATACCTTTTAAGTAATGCAATAAAGTTCACCAAGTCTGGATTTATTGAAGTTGGACTCTCCAATAATGGCAACGATTACCTGTTTTATGTAAAAGATACCGGAATAGGCATAAAACCCGATTATCACATTAATATTTTCAACTACTTTAACCAAGAAGATTCTTCGATGAACAGAAATTACGGAGGACTTGGCATGGGATTATCAATCTCTAAATCCTATATCGATTTATTGGGTGGTAAAATATGGTTTGAATCAACTATGGACGTAGGTACAACATTTTTTTTCACAATTCCAATTTCTAGAAAATAGTTTGTCGAATTTCTTAATTCCATTATTTTAATGAATACACTAAATCATTTTCGCGAAATGATTTTAGTTTAATTACCAAACAATTATTTTTCAATAAAAATTGGTTATATTTGATTAAATAGGACGATGCTATTTATATAATTGCGAATCAGCTTATTAGTAAAATCAAAAGCATCATGAAAGAACAAACCAATATAAGGTTAGCGATTGTTGCAACAATTTTTACTGCTGTAATTTTTCTGTTTTTATTTTTATTCATTGGTATTAACAATCGTAGATATGCTTATGATGATTCTAAAAAGCTTGCATCAGAAGTGTCGCGAAAAGCAGTTCTCGAAACCGAAATCTATCTTAATAATGCAATTAATGTTGCTCGCACCTTAAAAGATAAATCCCTCTTATTAAAAAAGGCCAATGTTGAAAGATCATTTATTACAGAAATAATAAAAGATGCATTGATCGCAAATCCTAATTTTCTTGCCGTTTGGACAATGTGGGAACATAATGCTTTTGACAATAAGGATGATTATTATAAAAATACAATTGGAAATGATTCTCAAGGTAATATATCAACAACCTTTTTTAAGTACAAGGACACAATACTTTTAGAAGAAACTCAGCCAGATGATTACTTAGAAGATTATTATACAATACCAAGAAGGACAAAATCGGAGCTGTTTATGGATCCTTACTATTATCAATATGAAGGATTTTCTTATATTTTCTATGAAATATCAATTGTTGTTCCTATTATTATTGATACAACTTTTGCGGGTGTTTTTGGGGTTGACATAAACCTTGATGGTTTATTAAAGATCCTTAAACCAGTTAAACTTTATAAATCGGGTTATCTTTGTTTAATTGCAAATAGCGGAGTAATTGTATCTCATGCCGACACATCTTTTATAAAGAAAAATATTTCTGATATAATATCCAAAAATGAAGTACAAACCTATGAAGCAATTAAACAAGGTAAAGAATTAGCCTTGGAAACAATTTCTGAGTTTACTGGAGAAAAGGTATTCAGGTATTTTTATCCAATATCATCAAGCGAAAATATTAAACCTTGGAGCATGATGGTTGAGATTCCAATCGAAGAAGCAACTACCCGATCAAAACAATTATTATATATAGCTTTTGGAATTTTAATAGTTGGACTCTCCTTGCTGTTATATTTGGTAATTAATATTTATGAAAGAAAAAAGTATGAGCAAGAAATTTTAACAGCAAAAAGAAAGGCCGAAGAGAGCAACCGGCTAAAAACAGCATTTTTAAATAATATTTCACATGAGATTCGTACACCATTGAATGGAATACTTGGATTTTCTGAACTGCTTATTGATAGCGATCTGGATGATGAACATGCCGTTGTATATAAAAATATAATTCATAATTCTAGTAATCAGTTGCTTTCAATTATTTCAAATATCATCGAATTATCAAAAATTCAATCTAGTAAGGTTGAAAGAATAATTAAGGAATTTGAAATTAATAATGCTATACAAAAGGTTGTTGATTCATTCAAACCAGCAATCAATGAAAAAGGGTTAAAACTGATTCTTAATATATCAGAGAATAACAAAAATAAGTTTATTCGTACCGATGAGGATAAGTTTAAACAGGTGCTTTCGTATCTAATAAATAACGCTATTAAGTTTACAGAAAAAGGATCAATCGAAGTGGGTTTTTTCGATCAGGAAAGCACTTATTTATTTTATGTAATGGATACAGGTATTGGGATTAAACCTGAAAATTATAATAATATTTTCAAATATTTTAACCAGGAAGATTCGACCATGACACGTAATTTTGGAGGATTAGGAGTTGGTTTATCAATAACAAAATCATATGTTGATTTATTAGGAGGTTCCATACGTTTTGAATCGGAGGTTGGCAAAGGAACAACATTTTATTTTAATTTACCAAACCTTCAGCTAAACACAGATGATATTAAAAACAGAAGTAATAAAGTTTCTAAGAAACATACTTATACGATTTTAATTGTTGAAGATGAAAAGACTAATTATATATTGCTTAATGAAATACTTGTGAGCTCAGGAGTAAAAACCATCTGGGCCCAAAATGGAGAGGAAGCTGTAAAGCTTTGCAAACTTGATGATTCCATAAAGCTAATATTTATGGATATTAAAATGCCTGTAATGAATGGATTTGAAGCAGCCCAACTAATAAAATCCGATAGAAAAGACATTCCGATTATTGCACTTACCGGAAACTATACTACACAAGAGGTTGGGGACAAAATATGTTTCGATTCAATTATTACTAAACCTTTTAAAAAGGAGGATCTAATAAGGGTGCTTAAAATGGCAAATCTTAAATAAATTATTTTTACTACAAAGGGTCCACATCGATATTAACAGATACTGATCTAAAACTTTCAACTGTCTTAATCTTTTCAATTTCAGTTTTTAGCAGTTCTTTTGCTTTTGCAAATGAGCTTTTTCTCTCAACTTTTAATAGAATGCTTTTAATATAAAGATTGTGCATACGCCCAATTATTGGTGAATGTGGACCTAATATTCGTTTCCCGAAGATTTTTCTTAGGTTTTCAGCCAGGAGCTCAGTTGCATCGCTTACGATTTGCTGGTTTTTATGTTTTAAATGGATATTAATGAGCCTGCAAAAGGGTGGATAATTAAACTCTTTTCTTTCGATGAGCTGCGATTGGTAAAATTCCTGATAATTATTATCCATAATCCAATGCAGAATTGGATGTGTCGGATTATTAGTCTGAATAAGTACTTTACCTTGCCTGTGTTTTCTACCGGCTCTGCCGCTTACTTGCGCCATAAGCTGAAAACTTCTTTCATGCGACCTGAAATCAGGGTAATTGAGCATGTTGTCGGCATTCATAATTCCTACAAGCTGCACATTATCAAAATCAAGTCCTTTGGAAATCATTTGTGTTCCGATAAGGATATCAATATTACCCTCTTCAAACTCCGAAATTATTTTTTGATATGACATTTTTGAGCGGGTTGTGTCTAAATCCATACGTACAGTTTTGGCTTGCGGGAAAATGCTTTTAATATCTTCTTCAATTTTTTCGGTTCCAAACCCTTTGGTGCTAAGCGCAGTATCGCCACATTTTGAGCATGATTTGTAGGTTCGTACTGAAAATCCACAATAGTGGCATACCAGCTCGTTTGAATACTGGTGATAAGTTAAGCTTACATCGCAGTTTGGACAGTATGGAATCCATCCGCATGATTCACATTCGAGATATGGAGCAAAACCTCGCCTATTCTGAAATAGAATAACTTTTTCATTTATCTCAAGGGCAGATTTAATACTCTCAATTAACTGATTACTGAAATAAGTTTTAACTTCTTTTCGCTTACGGGCACGTAACATATCAACAAGCTGTACCGAAGGAAGTTTAATATCTAAAAACCGGGTCTGTAGTTCAACAAAGCCATATTTACCCGATTTTGCATTAAAATAGGTTTCTATTGATGGTGTTGCAGAACCAAGCAGAACGTTTGCATTATGTATTTGTGCAAGAACAATAGCACCATCGCGGGCATTGTATCGCGGAGCCGGATCATATTGTTTATAAGAGTTCTCATGTTCTTCATCAACAATAATTAATCCCAGATTCGAAAATGGCAAAAACAACGATGAGCGAACACCTAAAATAATGCTGTAAGAAGATGTATCGTTTGCCTTTAATATATTCTGATAAACTTCTACTCGCTCGGCATCACTGAACTTTGAATGATAAATACCTACTTTATTGCCAAAAACCAACCTGAGCTTATTAATTATTTGTGCTGTTAAAGCAATCTCAGGTAAAAGATATAACACCTGTTTCCCAAGTTTAATTTGCTCATCAATAAGTCGAATATAGATTTCGGTCTTGCCACTTGATGTAACTCCATGTAATAGAGTAGTTTGTTTTACCTTGAATTGTTCTTTTATTGACAAATAAGCTGATTGTTGAATTTCGGTGAGTGTTTTAAACTCATTGGTTAATTCCGAACCATTCTCTAATCTGCTAACAGGAATGTCATATTCTTCTAGTATATTTTTTTCGATTAGGCTTTTTAGAATTTGATGAGTCGAATTTGATTGTTGCAACAATGCCTTCTTTTTAACTTCAACCGGATTTGGTAAAATATAAACTCCTGATAACTCAATAAATGTAAGTATAATAGAGTTTTGTTTCGGTGCTCTTTTAAGCGATTCGATAACAGAATTAAGATTTTCTTCGTTATTTATTGAGGGGTGTAATCTAATGTATAATTCCGTTTTTGGTTTATAGGTTTCAACTAGGTTCTCATTTATGCTTATAGCGTTTTTCTGAAGCAGAGAAACTGCTATTGACAACACATTTTTACGATTTATCGCCTTCGTAATTTCATAAACAGTTGAGGTATTTACCTTTGAAAGAAAATCAAGTACAATCTGCTCTGTTTTGCTAAGTTTGTCTGTTTCAATATAGTCTGGATTATAGACCAGCTGAGTTTCGCTTTCGGGTTTAAAACCGGCTGGCAAAGCAGCTTTATAAACATTACCCAGCGAACACATGTAATAATTGCTTATCCAATTCCAGATTTTAAACTGATAATCGTTAATAACAGGCTGAGGGTCAATTACAGCAAGTATTTCCTTTACTTCAAAATCTTCAGGCTTTGAATCGTGGATCCTAAAAACAATGGCTGTATAAATTTTTCGGGTTCCAAACTGAACAATAACGCGTTTACCTTTTGCAACCTCCTTAATCATATCTTCAGGTATTGAAAAAGTGAATAATTGATTTAGTGGAAGAGGAAGTATTACATCGGCAAATAATAAACTTTTGTTCATGGTTTATAATTAAACAGGGATGAGTCTTTAAAATTAGACAAACTATATAAATAAAAATTATATTTTAGTTCTATTTATATATTAGAACGATCTTGATTTTTTCTAAATAATTTGATTAAGATAAAAAAAGAGATCCATCGGATCTCTTTTTAGGTTAATATTTTTACTCTTCGTATGGTTCGTCTTTTACATTCTCGGCTTCATCATAGTTGTCGTCGAGGTATTCTTCATTGTCATCGTCCGCTGATTCATCAGCTTCAACTTCTTCTGCAAAATCGCCTCTCAGCTTACCTTCACTATCAAAGTCATCATCATCTTTAACAATCTGACGGGCTTCACCAGCTGTCATCCTGATTAAATAATAAATATCTTCTGTTTCATAAGGTAATGCCGAAATGTATCGTCCTTCAGCATTTGTAAAAGTTATTAAGTTATCCTCATATCCATCAGGATACTCCATTTTAATCCTGTTAATCGTTGCTTCAGGAAGTTTATCGTAATCTATAACTACTCGTTTTTTTGCCACTTTTATATAATTTTAACTATTTTTTGAAGTCCGAAATATATTTAGAAATTGTAATTTGACAAAGAAATAGAAAAAAAAATCCAAAAAAAAATTAAATTGATTGATTCTAAATTTTTTATAATTATATGCCTAATTACTAATTCGTACCTTTATATCAAAATAAAAAATAAAGGTTATGATTTTTTTGAGAAAATAGATCAGAAAGTAGTAAAACTTATAAATAGCTATAATAATTAATGAGGTAATAGGATAAAAGAATATTGAACTTTCTATTTTTCTTTTTCCTGTAAAGGAATTGATTCAAGCTCTGAGGCAGAGTTGCATTTTTGCTCACATAAACAACTTATAATTATTAAGCGCAAAAGGATTTCAATAAGTTTTTCGGGTTTCATCCTTTATGAAATTTGTATATATTTATAAGATGTTTTTTTCCATCATTTAGTTGCCTTAATCTTTGGATAAATTGTGATTTAAAAAATGTAAATGGCTTTTTTTATTATGATTTAATTGAATTGGAACCTTAATCACATAGTAAAAGTCATAACCAATAAGCTCAATTAGGCATGTTGATGTTTTGGTTTTATAATAGGCAAAGGGTTTGGTGTTTTAAACCATTGATGGATTTCAGGCCACGATAATAAAATATAAAACATGACAACGATAGAATTACTCGAAAAACAGCGTGAGTTTTTTCACAGCAATCAGTCTAAATCTGTAAAGTTTAGGATTGAACAATTGAAAAAGCTACGTTTTCTTCTAAAAGAAAACGAGGAATTGCTCTACAAAGAAATCGACAAAGATTTTGGAAAATCGCAGTATGAGACTTATATTACAGAGCTTTCACTGATTTATCATGAAATAAAGTTAGCCATAAAAAATTCCAAACGTTGGGCTAAACCCAAATATGTCTGGACAAATTTGGCCAATTTTCCTGGGAAAAGCAGAATTATTTATGAACCGTTTGGAAATATACTGGTAATTGGTGCTTGGAATTATCCTTATCAATTATCTCTGGTGCCAGCGATTTCAGCAATTGCGGCTGGTAATACAGTAGTTCTAAAACCCAGTGAGCTTGCTTCGCATACATCGAATCTAATGGCCAAAATAGTGAATGAAAATTTTAATCCGGGATTTTTCTCTGTAAGAGAAGGAGGGGTTAAGGAAACATCAGAATTACTAAATGAAAGGTTCGATAAGATCTTCTTCACCGGTAGCACTGCTGTTGGGAAAATAGTAATGCTGGCCGCTGCAAATCATCTTACTCCTGTTACACTCGAACTTGGAGGTAAAAGTCCTGTTTTTGTATTGCCCGATGCAAGTCTTAAGATGACTGCAAAGCGAATTGTTTGGGGTAAATTTTTAAATGCTGGCCAAACTTGTGTTGCTCCTGATTATGTGCTGGTTCACTCAGAAATTAAAGAAAAGTTTCTGACCGAACTTAAATACCAAATTGAATTAATACATGGGTTGGAGCCGAAAGGCAAAGAAACATATGTCAGGATAATTAATAAACGACATTACGACAGACTGATTCAGTTAATCCATCGCGATAAGATATATTATGGTGGCGAAACGGATCCTGAAAATCTTTTTATTGGTCCTACCATTCTTGATAACATCTCGTTTGACGATAAAGTTATGGAGGATGAGATTTTTGGGCCTATACTTCCGGTTATTGTATTTAACGACTTAGACGAAATGGTGAAAAAAGTTAAAACCCGTCCCGAACCACTGGCTCTTTATATTTTTACTAAGAATCGTAAAATAAAAGAAAAACTAATTAACGAAATTTCATTTGGTGGAGGCTGTATCAATGATACTATTTTGCATCTATCAAACTCAAAACTTCCATTTGGGGGGAAAGGACTAAGCGGTATTGGAAACTATCATGGGAAGGACGGATTTGATACCTTTAGTCATAAAAAAAGTATTCTTTATAAAGGATTATGGTTTGAACCTTTCTTAAAATACAAACCTTACCACGAATGGAAATTGAAGTTACTGAAATTGATTTTTGAATAAAAAAAGAAGCTATAAAGTAATTAAGTTGTTTATTTTTTTGCTTCGCAAGAGAGAAGTTCGACAGGTTCAAAATGACAATAATCTAAATATCAATATGTCACACTGAGCTTGTTGAAGTGTAACATACGAAAAAAGAGGCTTTTTATAATGAAGTGCACCCCAAATATTGGACACAATATTTGGGGTGCAGATCATAAGGCCTCTTTTTATTTTATTTCAATCCATTTCGTTTTAAAAAAGCATCAAGCTTTGGTTCGCTGCCTCGGTATTTTTTATAAAGATCCATCGCAGGTTCGGTATTTCCTCTGGAGAAAATATTATCACGCAACGATTTTGCTGTTTCCTGATCGAACAATCCTTTTTCCTGGAACACGCTGAAAGCATCGGCATCCAGTACTTGCGCCCATTGGTAACTATAATATCCCGATGAATAACCACCACCAAAAATATGACCAAAATAAGGGCTGCGGTAACGAACAACGATTTCAGGAATCATTCCTATTTTTGTCATTATTTCGTTTTCAAATTGGGTTGCATCTTTTTCAACTGGCTCGTTCAATGTGTACCAATACATATCTAATAATGCAGCAGATGTATATTCCAAAACGGTAAATCCTTTATTGAATAATCCGCTATTTTGAATTTTATCGATAAGTTCCTGTGGAATAACCTCTCCTGTTTGGTAATGTTTTGCAAACATTTTTAACACTTCGGGTTCCGAGGCCCAGTTTTCCATAATTTGCGATGGCAATTCAACAAAGTCGCGGGCAACATTTGTGGCAGCCAATGAATGGTATTTGCAATTAGATAGTAATCCATGCAAGGCATGTCCAAACTCGTGGAATGTAGTAGAAACTTCGTCGAAAGTAAATAATGCGGGTTTATCAACTGATGGAGCAGAGAAATTGAAGTTAGTTGTGATAATCGGATCAACACCTTCTGATTGTCTGCGGTATTCATCCATCCAAGCTCCGCCCACTTTGCTTGCGCGTGGATACCAATCCATATAAAGTATTCCCAAGAAAGTTCCATCTGGATTTTGAACTTCGAAAACTTCAACATCGGGATGATATTTAGGAACATCGGTGCGTTCAACGAATTTTATTCCCCATAATTTGGTTGCTACTTCAAAAGCACCATTACGAACATTATTCTTTTCGAAATAGGGGCGAAGCATTTCTTCGTCGAGATCGTATTTTTCTTTACGAAGTTTTTCTGAATAATACCACCAGTCCCAATGTGCCAGTTTAAATTTGCCACCTTCTTTGTCAATCATCTTTTGTAGTTCGGCAGCTTCTTCCTTTGCTATTGGTAAAGCAGCGACCCATACTTTATTTAAAAATTCAAACACGGCCTCTGGTGTTTTAGCCATGTTAATATCAAGAACATACTCAGCATAATTTTTAAACCCGAATAATTGAGCTTTTTCTGCACTTAAAGCGGCTATACGAGATAATATTTTTTTATTGTCATATTCGTTGTTGTTATCGCCACGCATAATATAGGCGGTATGCAATTTCTGACGCAATTCACGATTTTCAGCATACGTTAAAAATGGAAGCAGACTTGGCTTTTGTGTTGTAAAAATCCATTTACCTTCCATGCTATCGGCTTTGGCTGCATCTGCTGCTGCTTGTTTAACTGCATCAGGAAGACCGGCTAAATCAGCTTCATTATCGATAATCATCTTGTAGCTATTGGTCTCGGCAAGTACATTTTCGCCAAATTTTAACTCTAAAGTGGCAAGTTCGCTGTTAATTTCTCTTAGTCTAGCTTGTTTTGCCGAATCGAGGTTTGCGCCTCCACGTTCGAAGTTTTTATAGCTTACTTCAAGTAATCGGTTTTGTTCTGGAGTTAAATCAAGCTGATCTTTTTGCTCATAAACAGCTTTATAACGCTTAAAGAGTTCAGCATTCATTGCAATATCATCATAATGTTTGGCCAGCAATGGGGTAACTTCCTGAGCTACTTTTTGCATCTCATCGCTTGTAAGTGACTGATTTAGGTTTGTAAAAGTTGCACGTACCTTATTTAAAAGTTTACCACTAAGTTCCAATGCTTCAATAGTATTCTCGAAAGTTGGAACTTCGGTGTTTGCGACAATTGCATCAATTTCTTGCGCATTTTGCTTAATTGCTTCGGTGTAAGCAGGAACAAAATGCTCCACTTTTATTAACTCGAAAGGCGGAACTCCATGTGGAGTATTAAACTCGCCCAATAATGGGTTTTCCATGTTTTCTGATTTTTGAGTACATGATGCCAGTAGTAAACCTGCTGCAAACATCATTAATGTAATTTTTTTCACGATTGGATATTTATAAGGTTTATAATTTGTAAATAGTAAACATCAAAGGTAATAAGTAATATTCTGTTTTCAATGATTAAGTAAAATCAAAAATCCCTGAAAATAGTTTATTGTTTTCAGAGATTTTTCTAATAAAAGGAGATTTATTTATTCTTCCTGCTGGTATAAATGAATACCAAAAGGATTTTTAATGTGTTCGCGTAGAAGTCTTGCTTCTGTTTCTGTTGATTCAAGCTCTGCTTTTATTATATCGCCAATGGAAACAATGCCAACAAGCTTTTCGGGTTCTTCGATTATAGGTATATGCCGAATACGTTTTGCAGTCATTACATTCATTAGGTATTGAGAGTCATCATCAGCTTTTCCAATAATAATTTGATCCTTGGATGTCATCAGGTTTTTTATCTTTTGCTCTTTTAAAGGCACTCCGGAGTTGTAACATTTGTAAAGGATGTCTCTCTCTGAAACAATTCCGATTAACTCATTTTTTTCATTTACAACAAGCAATGAGCCAATTTTAAACTTATCTAATCGCGCTATGGTATCATACGCAGTTGCATCCTGTTGAATGGTGATTACATTTTCAGTTCCGATTTTTTCTTTTTTGTTTAGTATCTCTTTTGCCTTCATAGTTTACCTAGTTTAATTATAAAAACATGAGGTAAATGTAATGAATAAAAACTCCAAAGTCAATATATGTAGATATATAAATAATATGATATATATCAGTTTGGAAGGAATTGGTTTCTCAACGCTTTTTATAGTTCCCTAGAGTATCTTTTATTTATTACGAGAGGTTACCCAAATTTTTGGGTAAAATGTAGATATGACAAACCAAACAATTAGAAATTGTGAAGAGCCCTGAAAGAGTGTTCAGAAAGATATTGGAAGGAGCAATCTTTAAAAGAATGGGCTGAAGCCCGATCAAACTTGATTCTATTACCCCGACCTTAAGGTCGGGGTAATAATTAATACGTGACAATGGACTTTAGTCCAATCTATTATTTCCTTTTAGCAACCGCTCATATAATTTCAAAGATTAGTAGTACAATTAATCAAAGCGGGCCTCATTCGCCCTAAAGGGCTCTTTTGTAGCGTTTTATTTCCTTAACTATTGCTGGAAAAATATTTCATAAACTGAGCGCGTTCATAGTTTGCTGCATTTCCAATTTTCCAGTAGCTTAGTTTACCTTTAAAATCATTCAAGGTTTTGTAATTTTTTTGTTGCATCCAGACTTCAATATTTTTATTCATCTCAGCAACCATAGAAACATCGTTTTTGTACAAAACGCTTGCAATTTGAACAACATCGGCACCTGCAAGCAGATTTTTAATTACTGCTTCAGAATCATGTATTCCGCCACTGGCTGATAAGCTTTTACTTATTATGGGGCGCAAAATGCCCAACCATCGCTGAATAAAATAATTGTCGGATGGTTCACTGAACGACCCTGCTGATTTTACTTTCTCTTCGTTAATATCAATATCGGGATTAAAGAATCTGTTGAATAGTACAAGCGAATCAACTTTGTCTGCAAACTTTTTAGCAATATGTGCCATATCGGTAAAGTAGTGGTGCATCTTTAGTGCAATCGGCAATTTGGTTTGATTTCTTACATTATCAAGAATCGAAAAATAAACCTGTTCTATGTCGGCTGCTGATTTGGCACTATCCGATGGCAAAATAAAAATATTCAGTTCAATGGCATCGGCACCAGCTTTTTCAAGAACGTTTACATATTCTGTCCAGCCTTCACTTGTTGAGCAATGGATTGATGCAATAATTGGAATGTCAACCTGCTTTTTAGCTTCCTTTATAAGTTGAATATGCTTGTCAAGCTCATGCTTTTTAGTATAATATGAGATATAATTCTCGGTATCGGTGTAGGTATTAAACATGTTGTTTACCTGCAAAGAATCAATCTCCATGCGTATTTGCTCTTCGAAAATCGATTTCAGAACAATAGCACCACAACCTGCATTTGCCAGTTTTACAATCTGGTCGATATTCGATGTAAAATCGCTGCTCGAAGCAATAATGGGACTTTTCAGGGTTAATCCCATGTATTTTGTTGAAATATCTGCCATGTTAGTTATTTTTTATTGTACTGAATTTAAATACTGATCAATTCCTTTCGCTGCTTTATGTCCATTTGCAACACCATGAATCACATCCGGACCTTCGATAATATCGCCGCCCAAAAATAACCAAGGAATGCTCGATTGGTAAGTTAATGTATCTACCAATATTCTTCCACGATGATCTTTTTCCAGTTGTTCTGCATACTGTGGTGTAATATATTTCAGGTTCATTCCTTGCCCAATAGATTCAACAATCATATCGGCTTCGAAGAAATTTTCCTGTTTTTCATCGAATGTAGGATTAAAACGACCCGACTGATCAAAAACAGAAAGGCATTTTACCACTTTCAATCCGGTAATTTTGCCATCTTTAAGAATCACTTCACGTGGTCCCCACCCAGGATGAATAATAGCATTCTCTTCACGTGCTTCAACAATCTCTTCTCTATCAGCAGGCATAATATCTTCGGTTTCCAATGATGTTGCAATAACCTGTACTTTTCCGTATTTCTGTTTTTGCATACGAGCCAGTGAGCGGGTAATATCCATTGCAACATTACCACCACCAATAACAACAATCTTTTCAGCAACTTCGATTGGTTCATTATCGGTAATTTTTCGCAACAATTCAATAGCCTGATAAACACTCTTATGCTCGGTTCCCGGGACACGTGTACTGCGTCCTTCGTGTAAACCTGTTGCTGCATATATTGCATTATACTCCGATTGAAGTTTTTCAAGTGTAATATCTTTTCCTACTTCGGTATTGTATTTAATATCAACACCAAGTGACAAAATGTAATTGATATCTTTATCCAACTGATCGTATGGCAGCCTGTATTCAGGAATTCCATAACGCATCATACCACCGGCAGCAGAAAGTTTCTCAAATATGGTAACCTGATATCCCATAAGCGATAAATAGTAAGCTGCACTTAAACCTGCTGGTCCGGCACCAATAATGGCAACTTTTCTTCCGTTCTTTTCGATTCCATCTTGCAGTAACACTTTGTGGTATTCTGATTCCGGAATCTGATCGGCTATATATCGTTTTAGCCAGCGAATAGAAATAGGTTCTCCACGATGTCCAAGCGAACAAACAGTTTCGCATTTATGAGTACATATACGTCCGCAAATCTCAGGTAATGGATTGGTTTCGTACATAATACGAAGTCCTTCTTCCAGGTTATCCTGACGAATAGTTTTAATATATTCAGGTATTCCCATGTGAGCAGGGCAGGTAGCAATACAAATTCCGCATGATACACAACGATCGGCTTCGGCCATGGCTTCTTCCCTTGAGTATCCTTTCATAATTTCTATAAACGAATTATCTCTCTGTTCAGGATGAAGATGCTGCATATCAATTCTTTCCAAAGGATATAATTCTAACCCTTCAGCTTTCTTGTATCCTTTTTCTGCGTTGTCCCAGGGTTTGATATCAACACCGGGAATAAAACGGAATACATCAGGATCTGTATCAACCCAGGTGTAAACATTCGATAATTTGAGCGATCCGGTTGTGCATACATCAACACATAAAGCACACCAGCAACAACGGCCATAATCAACCCGAGGTCTTAGTCCGCTGTCGCCATCTTTGGTTTTTATATTTTCAACCGGAACTAAATCGATGGCTTCGTTTTCGCAAATCGCTTCGCATGAACCGCATCCGATGCATTTCTCAATATCATTTTGGTGAAATCCTCTATATCGATCAGCTCCGGGACGGTTTAGCGGATCTTTTATAGTTACAGGTTCCTTAAAAAAGTGTTTCCAAACGGTAAACGGACTCAATATATCTCTCAGTGTTCCCATATAAATTATCTTTCTATTTCAGGTGGATAAGTGTGTAGTGAAACCATAATTTGTGCTACATCAGAGATGTTTGCATTGATTAGCATTTTCTCGAGTAATGCTACAGCATGTGTATAACTCGGGCCTCGAACATTTACGCGTCGTGGATACCCTGAACCATCTGATACCAGATAATATCCATATTCGCCACGTGTACATTCGCTACGTACATAAGTTTCGCCGGCAGGTATTTCTAAATTAAAAACATTGGGTATTGATGCCATAAACTCGCCTTTTTTAGGCATTTTATTGAGAATCTGACGAATCAAATCAACATCGGTCAGCAGTTCTTCGTAACGCAAATAAACTCGTGCATAAATATCGCTGTCGGTTGCCGTTTTAACATCAAAATCCAATTCGGCGTATTTTCCATAGGGATAATCTTTCCGAACATCTAATGGTACTCCAGCAGCTCGTGCATTTGGACCAACAATTCCGTATTGGTAAACCCACGATGGATCAATTATTGCAATCCCTTTGGTTCGTTTTTTAAATACATAATTATCAAATAATACGCGACGGATATCTTTCATAAATCCTTCAATCTCTTTTAGGTTTGCTTCCATGCGGTCAGCGAAACCATCTGGAAGATCATTACGAACGCCGCCCTGCAAAATATAAATATGATAAATACGAGCTCCTGTAAGTTCTTCGAAACGATCCAAAATTAAATCACGCAAGTAATTCGACCACTGACCAACAGTGCCAAAGCCTAAAGCTCCTGACATACCACCAATCCACATTAAATATCCCTGCAGACGAGCCATTTCTAAAACAAGTGTTCGTAACCACATTGCTTTTTCAGGTGCCTGAATTCCGGTAAGATTTTCAATAGCAGTAGCATAATTGAATTCGTTATAATCAGGCTCGGGAACAGCTATTCGGCACACCAAAGGGAAGTTCTGAATATATTTTCTTCGTTCCATCAATTTCTCAAAACCACGGTGCAGATATCCAACATGTGTTTTAGCTTCCACCACTTCGTCGGCACAAACAGTTAATTCAACCGACATGTTTCCGGTAATTCCGGGATGGTTTGGGCCATGCCAAAGCTTTATATACTTATGCGATGTTAAATCAATATCTAAACTGCCATCAGGTAGTGTTTGAGGGTACAAGTCACGGTCGCCGTCAAACGAGAATTTTCCTGTTTTATTCATTGGGATAAAGTTTATTTTTCATGTGTACAGCGGGATCGTTTGTTGTTCTCTCTCCGCGTTGGTGATAAAACGAATCGGAATATGCTTTTGTGTCGAAATCGCGACGGTAAGGAGGAATTCCTTCCCAGCCTTCCAGAATAAACGGTTCATCAACACGTGGACTGCCCGGGAAATCTATTCCGAACATCTCTTTTAGCTCGCGCTGGTAGGTAGCAATGGTTGGCCACAGATGATGAGCCGAATCCATTGTCGCATTTTCGCGCGAAATAAGTGTTCTTACACCAATATCACATTTCAGTGTTGGATTGTTTAACAGATACGTTAATTGAAAATTGCCATCTTCAATATAATCAACCGCTGTAAGCAATACCAGATGTTTAAATCCGAGATTGTCATGCAGGCAATGAACCACATTTACTGCTTGTTTCTTGTCTACAGTAATAAACATCTGGTTATCCGATTTAGGCGATTTCACGCTTATCGTAAACTGAACTTCTAATTTATCTAATATCTCTTGAAACATAATTTACTATTTTACCAGTTATAATCGGGCATATTCCAATCGCGAATAACAGCTTTCTGATTTGCTTTGTACCAGTCGAACCGGTTTGCATAATCGTTTGCACCTTCAGCTTTTCCGGCTTTAATTACTTCTTTTAGTTTGTTAAATCCTGCAATCAGCGCTTCGGGTCGTGGCATACATCCTGCAATATAAACATCAACAGGAAGATAATAGTCTAATCGTTTTATGGTATTGTAACTATCGAAATACATTCCACCATTAATTGTACAACTACCTAATCCGATAACATATTTGGGGTTTTGCATTTGTTCATAAACACGAATTACCCGTTTTAATGTTTTGGTTGATAAATATCCCGAAACGATAAGCAGATTTGCCTGACGTGGAGTTGGTCGCCATTGAATACCAAAGCGGTATGCATCAAAGCGAGGTGTCATCAACGGACGCATCTCAATAGCCCCACAACCGGTTCCGAAACCAAGAATCCAGATGCTTTCTGAGCGAGCCCAGTTGTAAAACTTTTCCAGTATTCCTTTTACGGGTTTTACATCTTCTGGCCTGTCCTGACAGAAATAATCCTGCATGGGATCAACTTCGAACTCTTCGCCATCAGGAGATATTACTGTTTTTTTCTTTAAATCTTCTAAACTCATATCGTGTTATTATAAGAAAAATTGTACGTATGCAATAGCTAATAATCCAATTAAAAGAGGAACTCTTAGAAACCAACGAATGGATTGCTCTACTTTAAACCTTGGGAATGAAACACCAACAAATACAGACCACATAATAATTAAGAATGTTTTAAGCATCATTTCACCAAAGTTTGTAGCACCACCAAAAAACAGGTTCATAAACAAAACCGCTTTGGCCAATGGGAAGATAGCTCTGTTACTTTGCAAGAAAACCAAATAATTGGAGTGATATTCTGTTGGCGGACCAATTGGAATTTCCTGTGGTGCCAGAACAACATCAAATGGAGGACGCATAAATGAACCAAGAACTGCTAACATAGCTGCAATAACTGCAAATGGATTTGTAAATAATGTCCAGCTTAAGATACCCCCTTGTTGAGCGGCAACAATTTCATGTAACGAAAGAGTATTGTACTGAATAGCAACAGCCATTAGAGCAAGAATAAAAGGTACTTCAACTGCAGTCATTTGAGCTAATCCACGAGTAACACCAATAGCTGAATGTGGATGTCCGCTTTCGCCGGCTCCTAATGCCATTCCTAACGTTCCGAAAAATTGGAATGATAGTAATAACAATAAATCACCCGAAAAGGAGAAGTTGCTAAACATTTCTGAACCAAAAAGTAAAGGCATAAACAGAAACAAGCCTATTCCACCTGTAAATCGAAATACAGGGCCTAAATAAAACATTACTCCATGACGAATATTGGTTCTTAAAGCAAGGGCTTTAAACAAGTCTATATACATTTGATAAAATGGAATTCCATGCCGTCTGCCAACACGGGCATATATCTTTCGTATTAGTCCATTTAACAAATATCCGTAGTTTAATGTAAGAAATACAGATATAAAGGCAAATAGTATTTTCTCTCCCATAGCTTAAAATCCTCCAAATAAAATGTAGAAACAAAATAGGAAAAACAATAAAATATGTAACAGGTAAGTTTGACCGTTACCATTATATATCAACCTGATTTGATGAGCAATATCGTGAAATAATTCAGAAATCCAGTTCCAGAATCTGGTGGCCCAGGGATATACTAAAAATCCGAGAGCCTTATTGTAATGTGCATAAAAATTATACGCATGATGCGTTGTTTCTGGAGTTGAAGGTCTTTCTGCAGAATAAACTATATTAAACTGACCAACTCTTTTGTTTTTGCGTTGTATTAAAAATTGAATTGCTAATAGGATTGCAAAAATCCCCATTGATATAATCATAACATACGTTCCATTCCAATAACCATAAGGGCTTATAGCTGTTCTTGCTCCAAAGGATAATGCACTATCAACCCATTGTAAGGCACCTGCAGGAAATGTTTTACTAAGCATTACACCTATGCGTTCGAGTAAAATACCTGGTATGGTTGAAACAATCATAATAAATAAAATAATAATAAATTGAGGTAGTAAAATCCAGAATGATGCTTCTTTTACTTTTCGCAAATGGTCTTTTAACTGACCTAAGAATGGGGCATGTATCAATCTGAAAAGATAAAGGAAAGAAATTGCTCCAGCCAATACCATCGCTGCACCTTGCAAATAATATTTTGTTTCTAAAACTGCATTAAATGAAATCCACTTACCTGAAAATCCTGATAAAGGTGGAACGCCTGACATGGCAATAATACCAATCAAAACAACAATAAATGTATATGGCATTCGGAAAATAAGTCCGCCCATGCGATACATTCGTCGGTCGTGTGTGCGCGAGTAAACACCACCCACAGCCTGAAATAACATGGTTTTATATAAGAAGTGCATGATTGATCCTGATATTGCAAGCAGCCAACCCAGGTGAGACATAAGTGATAATCCAAAAAGAATAAATCCAAGTTGTCCAACACTTGAGTATGCTAGCAGTCGTTTAATATCTTCCTGCATCGAAGCCATCAGGTTTCCACCAATTGCAGTAACAACAGCAATCCAGCTTAAAACATACATTAAGTCGATTCCACCAATACACTGAGTACCCATTCTCATAAATAGAATAATAAGTCCGTATACTCCGGCTTTTAACAAAATTCCTGATACCATAGGCGAAACATCAGCTTCGGCTTCGCTGTGTGCTCCGGGTAACCAGATATGCAATCCAATGGCGGCAGTTTTGGTTAAAAATCCAATGGTGAGCATTATAAAAATTAGTGCTGATAATGAAGAGGTCATTATCAGGGCATCAAGCGTAAATAAACCTGTTATTGCGTTTGCCATTGCGAAACCTGCAAGAATTAACAAAGCTCCACCAACGCTAAATAACATGTAACTTAAAGCATGTGGTTGTGCATATTTTCCCCTTAAAATTAAGAAGTACGAACCGGCAGTCATTATTTCCCAGGCAATAAAGAATTCAAGAAGAGTATTTGCTTCAACAAGCATGATTAAACCGGCAAACATCATAGTTGCTAAAGGATAGAATCCCGGTCGTTTTCCTTTTTCTGAATAGCCATAAAGCAAGGTTAATAGTGCTCCAGACATAAAAATTAAACCAAAGATTAACTGAAAATCTTGCAGTAATGGAAGTTTAAAATAGGAATAAACAATAACCGCAGCAATCAGTAAAGTATTTTTAATCCAAACCGGCAAGAAATCGATAGCATAAAAAGCTACAACTGCCAGCAATGGAATATAATTTATATAAACCGGATAATTTAAAAACTGGGTAGCATAATATCCAACAGCAAATAATGATATACCTAATAAAGTGGTTGGGATTATTTTGCCCAAATTAAACTCAGGAATAACTTTTTCTTCGGAAACTTCTGTTTTGGCAGCAATACCGAACCATCTGAACAGATACACTGCTTCGAGCATTGAACCTAAAAGTATTGTGCCCATCCAGAAATACTGTTGATGTTTTGCAAGAGCTAACATCAATTCCCATTTAGCATAAAATGATGGGAATGGAGGGAAGGCCGATAATGCAAATACAAAAACACCGAATAATACCAATAGAAATGGCTTTTTTTGAAGTATTGCCCAACTTTCCAGCGTACTGCCTTTTATCATTCCCGACAACCAGAACAATCCTATCTTGGCCAGAAAGTGGGTAATTAAAATTCCAAAAGCAATAGTAATAGCAAAATCACCAATTATCGGTTTTAAACCCATTATTGCAATTACCAATCCTATTTGACCAATGGATGAATATCCCAACAAACGATTCGGATTTTTTTGCATTAATCCCATCCAGTTCGAGAACAGAAATGTTAATGCTCCGATTATGGTTAGCATAGTAAATATTTGCGTATTGGCAACAACCAAAAACTTGTTTAATAAAAATAACATTGCTGTTGCCACTCCACCTGAGATTATAGCTCCAATGGCAGGATTGGCTCCTTCGTAAACATCCAACGCCCATCCGTTTGCCGGAAATGGTTTTAATTCTAAAACAATTGGCATAAGCATCATAAATACAGCTGCCATGGCCATAGGGGTGGTAACAAATTCAGCTCCGGCTAAGTCATTAAGAAATAATGTCCCGGTTGTAAAATAAATCAATACAACTCCAAGCAAGTAAATTGAAGAGATTAAACTCGTGGCCAACAGGTATTTAAATCCTGCGCTATGTGAATTGTTATTTTTATCGAGAAGAATCAGTCCGGATGTTGCAATAGCAGTTATCTCGAGCCATACAAATATGTTGAATATATCTCTGGCAAAAACAATCATGTTTAGCGACATGAACAGAATCATGAGAACACCACCAAGCGTTGAAGAATCAGAATTTATTCGTTTCCAGAGATAAATCACAGAAAGCAGTCCCAAAATATTTATAAGCAAGCTGATAATGGCTTCGTGATATCCAATGGATAAACTTATAGAAAAAGGAGGCTGAAATCCTGCAGAGTAAATAAGAACATCTGATAATTCACCGGAAAAGAAAGCACTTATCCATGTAAATGAGAAATAGGTAAAAAAGGCAAATGCAAGCATTACCAGTACAGCAGTAATATTCTGCAGTTTTTTACCTGTAAGTCCGAGTAAGAAACCCAGACCTAATCCGACTGCTAGTAAATAGAAAGGGCTTACCATTTTAAATCAGTGAATTCGTTAATATCTAATGTTTTTTTATACTGATGCAACTTAAGTGCATATACAAGCATTAATGCAGTTACTCCAAACCCAATAACAATGGCGGTTAAAACCAATGCTTGCGGAACAGGATCTATGGCTGTGGTTGCAATATTCTGAGCAGTAACTTTTGTTCCATCAATTATGGGAGCTGCTCTTCCCGGCAAGTAACCCAATGAAACAATTAAAATGTTTAATCCGGTATCGAAAATGGCTAATGATACAATCATTTTTAAAATGTTCTTCTTAGCCAATACGCCCCATAATCCGATAAGCATTAATACAATGCCTAGTCCTATGGATATTTTATCAACGGTAATGATTCCCATAGTTATAGTGTTGTTTCTGTTTCGTGAATATTATTTACAATGCCCGAAATTTCGGCTCCCACTTTTAGCCCGATAAGGCTGTAAATTATTGGAATAACGCCTGCACTTAAGATGTTTCCTAATGTACCAAGTGGAAGAATTCTGTTATCAAGAAATCCTGCTGCCAGAATAAGTCCGAGCAATCCGATAATGACATAGGTAAATCCAGAGATTCCTTCAACAAAGTGCATTACTTTTTTCGACATTATTTTATATGGATCTGCAAGTGCCATAAGCACAATGGCCGAACCGATTACTGCTCCGCCCTGAAAACCGCCACCAGGAGTTAAATGTCCGTTAATAAAAATATAAACACCTAAAATAATGGATTCCGGAATTAATATTTTCGAAGCGGTTACAAGTATTTCCGATGATGGATTGTACTGATTTTTAACTGAATTACTGGGTGTTTTTTTCAGGATAAATCCAATAATCAATGTAGTTAAAAACAGAACAGTAACTTCACCCAACGTATCGAGACCACGATAGGTAACTACAATGGCTGTTACAACGTTTGCTGCTCCTACTTCTGCAGCTTCGTTTGTATTGTAGTACGATGCTGTTTTATTCAGTTCGGTTTGGGTTTGATAATTCGCGAAAGTGGAATATAAAAACCAACCAAATACAGCAACAGCAATGATTATGAAACTATTTCGTAGCATGTTGTTTTTCTATTTTACGTAAAATAATAAAAAAGACAAAGGTGGTTAATCCTGCTCCAATGGCAGCTTCGGTCATGGCAACGTCGGGTGATGCCAGCAAGAGGAAAATAATGGATGCAAACAAACTGATTATTCCTGAAGCAATAATGGCTAGGGAAATCTTTTTGCTAACCACGGCAAATATTGCGCTTGCTATCATTACCAACGACAGAAAAGCGATTACTGAAATTTTAACTATTTCCATTTGATTCTTGATTTTCTTTTTCTTCGTCTTCTTTTAAACGATCGATTACTGTTACAGGAGATAAAGGCTCACCCACTTTGTGTGCTGCTCTCATTAGCATATTTGAAGAGATTGGATTGGTCATCATCACAAATAATAAAATGGTAAAGAGCTTGCCAAACCATGTAGGTACAATGAATATTAATCCAATCATTATTAAAGCGATACTTGCCGTTGATGCTTTGGTGCCCACCTGTATTCGGTTGTATGCATCGGGCATTCGGTTTAAACCGATGGCTGCTATCAATAATACCAGACTTCCCAGTAAAACCAATGCAGCACCTGTTATTTCGAAGTAATTCATAATTATAAGTTTTTTTCAATGTATTTTGCAACAACGACAACAGCAATAAAGCTTAGTAAAGCATAAATAATATTTACGTCAAGGTACATCTGTCTTTCTTCGAAAACTGCTATTAATGCAATAAGTCCAAGGGAACCAACTGTTAGTACATCGAAGGAGATTACACGGTTTACGGTGTTTGGTCCGATTAAAAATCGAATAAAAACCAGTGCTAGTGCTAAAAGCATAATTCCGCCTGCAATTAGCAATAATAGTTGCGTTAGATTATTCATATATTTTTAATAATATTTTTTCGAATTTTTCAGAAATGTTCTTCGCAGCCATTTCAGGATCACCATCGCAGCATACTTCTATCCAATGAATATACAAGTAGTTCTGCTTAATATCCACAACAAATGTTCCCGGTGTAAGTGTAATAGAGTTGGCTAGTATTAGTCTTGCGATTGGACTTTTCAAAGAGGTTTCAACACGAACAATTCCCGGTTTAATTGGCAATTTGGGATTTAAAACCCTGAATATTACATCAATATTACTCCTTATGAGCGCTGCAATAAAGACCAAAATATACCATAATGAATAGATTAAACCCGATGGAGTGAGTTTTACTCCTTTAAAAATATCAATCGAAGGACCAAATAACAGAATGGTAATACTGATTACAACTGCTCCGATAATTAGTGTTAGTGGGTCGAATGTGTTGTTCCAGAGGACCCAGAACAAACCCAGTATAAGAAAGAGTACGAATCGTGATTTTATTTTTTCCATGGATTAGTTTTTTATCGATTCAAGTTATGTAAATATTTTTATTTTTTAATACATATTAAATTTAAAAGTTGGTCACAAATAGTTGATATTTCAATTTTTGCAGGATTTAAGATAAAATCAATATTTATAGCAACAGGAATACCCATATATATAAAAGAGAATGTTTTGGGATTCGTTTCTTTTTTAAAAATTTCTTCTTTAATACCATCGAGTATTATTTTTTCAATTATTTTTCGTTGTTCAAGATATATTCCATTTAACTTACTTTTCATATCAATATCGTTATTCACGGCTGCTTCTGACAACATTAATATGTTTATTCCTTTATTTTCAATATTAAAGGATATTGAACGACAAATCAATTTCTGCAATTTTTGGTCCGATGGTATAGATTCATCCAATATCTCTTTTAAAGCACCAAGTAGCTGGGTTTCTACATCCTGAATGATATCGAGAAAGATTTCTTTTTTTGAGGGATAATGACGAAAGATGGCTGCTTCGGTTATTCCGATTTCTTCGGCAACTCGTTTTGTAGTGCATTTTTTAAGGCCATCGTTATAGACGATACGCAATACAGCTTCTTTTATTTGTTCTTTGCGTATTTCGGTTTTTTGCTTCATGTAAGTAAGTAATCACTTACAAAAGTATTTTCTTTTTATTTTTCCACAAAATTTATGGCCTTTATTTTTTTAGGTTTTAAAACATATATTGCAGAAAGCTTGATTTTATGATACTTTTAGGACAAAATGATTAAATGTATTTCTGAGATAAACGACATTATATGTAAATAGATATAGAAATAAAAAAACCTGTTTTTATCATTTTTATAAAGCAATGGTAGAAACAGGTATTATTTTTTGGGTAAGCTTAAATGCTATCCGTATTCACTTATTTTTCGAAGCAAATCATAATTGGCAATAATTACAGATTTCCCGGTCATTTTAATAATACCGTCATCTTTAAATTTCTTAAGCATTCGAATAACACTCTCTGTTGACATTCCAGTTAATTCAGCTAATTCTTTTCTTGAAAGATTCATTTCAAAATCACGATTTTTAAAAATTCGTTCTGATAAACACAAAATTATATCTGCCATTCTTCCGTAAAGTTGTTTATGGGTTAAACAGAAGAAACGACCATAAGTCTGAAGCGAATTTTCACATAAAATATTTATTATGGAATTTGCAAACACCACATTTTGTTTTAATACTTGTCTAAAAATATGGATATCAATTAAGCTGGCATTCGAATCAATATATGCCATTGCTGAATAATGAAACACATTGTTCCCTTCAAATATTGATGATAATCCAATAATATTGCCTGAAGTGATAATTTTTAAAATTAATGAATCATTCAAGCCTTCAAGATAAACTTTTGCTAAGCCCTGATTTAAAATAATAACATGTGGAGCAAAAGTTCCATGTTTACATATTACTTCGCCTTTTTTATAACGAACATCGATTGAGTTCTTATTAATTAATGCTAATTCTTCAGGTGTAAGCATATCAAAGCAAATACACTTTGAATTACTTACAGTACAACTATTTAAGGCAGAAAAGTTTTCCATAAAGAATATAATAAGATCATCTAAAATTAAAAAATATTATAACGAATCAGAAAAAAAAATGATCTAAATCAGTTCTTGTCCAATTCAATCTCATAATTTATAGCGAAAGTATATCATCCTAATTTTCTTATTCTATGTTAATTAAATAACAATCTTTACAATGATGAAAAGCCATATTATAGGATTTTCATCAGAAAATAAGTATTTAACACTAAAACCAATAATTATGGGGAAAAATAAAAAAATGACAATGGCTCTTTATTCTGGGAGTATTGACAAACTTACAGCTGCAGGAGTAATTTTAAGTGGCGCTGCTGCTGATGACATGGATGTTGATATTTTTGTCCTCTTACAAGCTGCAAGAGCATTTAAAAAAGAGATAGCCACTAATACAGATAAGCTCTTTATGGCCGAAAACAGTGAATTACGAACAGAATTTTTAGATTCTTTAAAACGTTTAAATGTAAAAGAATGGCATGAATTTTTTAAAGAAGCCAAAGAAATAACAAATGTAAAAATTCATATTTGCGGATTGGCCGGTAAAATATGGGGCGGAGAAAAACTAGACGATTTCATCGATTTAGCAGATGATATTTGTGGTATTAGCGAATACATTACATCTGCACAAGAAGCTGATGTGAATTTATTTATTTAATTAACTTAAAAATAGGAGAAAAGATAATGACAACAGAAGAATTAAAAGCATTAAAGATTGACAAATCAGTTGATGCACGTGGAACAGCATGTCCGGGACCACTTTTAGCAGCAAAAAAAGCTATTGGCGAGATTAAATCAGGACAAGTTATGGAGGTATTATCAGCAGATGAAGGTACAAAAAATGATATTCCAAAATGGGCTGCTAAACAAGGACACGATTATCTTGGGACAATCGAAGAATCGGGATTCTTTAAAATTTACATGAAGAAAAACTAAGAACCATGGAAAACACAGATAATCCAAAGATTCTGGTTTTTTCAACGGAGAAGATTTCGGACCCCGCAATTGATATGGCGGGGCTCCTTAAAAAACATTACCCTGCAACAGTTTATACTGTGAATGTACCATGCTCAAGTGGTATAAAACCCAAATGGATTTTATATGCTTTTGAGAAAGGGTTTGCCGGAGTTTTTATTGCTGCTGATGGAACCGATTGCGCATACAGCGAAACATGTTCTGAAAAAACATCAGAAATAGTAAAACAAACTCACGAACTAATGAAAGCACGCAATATGGATCCTGCACGCCTTAAAATGGCTGCTATATGTTCTGTTTGCGCCGAGTCTTTTGTTAAACACGTGTCAACTTTCCATGCTTATCTTTCAGGTAAACAGGAAAATTAATTTTAAACTGACTTAACATGATAAAATCAGAAGAATATGATGTGCTTGTAATTGGTGGAGGAATAGCAGGAGCTGAAGCATCAATAAATCTGGCAAATCAGGGATATAAAATACTGATTGTCGAAAAGGATTTATCAGTTGGAGGGAAAATGATTCATTTAAGTAAAGTTTTTCCTACACTTGATTGCTCAGCTTGTATAACTACTCCTAAAATTTCACAAACTGCCCGTCACCCGAATATTACCATT
This sequence comes from Bacteroidales bacterium, assembly GCA_050179935.1. Classification (GTDB taxonomy): domain Bacteria; phylum Bacteroidota; class Bacteroidia; order Bacteroidales; family UBA12077; genus UBA12077. The sequence goes on from JBFXEQ010000010.1 coordinate 27,622, forward strand.
TATACGAATAGCCAGGTAAATGATATTGAAAAGAAATCTGAGCATAATTTTCAGGCAATTGTTACAAAATATCCAAGGTATGTTAAAGAAGAAGATTGCACCGGATGTCAGATATGCGAGGAGAAATGCCCGGTAGTTGTTAACGACCAGTATCAATATGATTTAGTTGGACGTAAAGCAGTTTATGTACCATTTAGTATTGCCAACCCACGAGTTGCAGCTATAGATATTGAAAACTGTAGCTTGTGTGGTGCCTGCGAGAAAGCTTGCCCATCAGAAGCTATTGATTTTAGTCAGGAAAAAATAGAAATTCAAATAAATGTTAAATCGGTTGTTATTGCCACAGGATTTAGACTTTTTGATCCACTATTGATTCCCCGATATGGATTTGGGAAATATAAAAATGTTATAACAGCAATGCAGATGGAACGACAATTAGTTCCAACAAGACCATTTAATCATGTTTTAAGACCCAAAGATGGTAAAATGCCCGATAAAATAGCCTATGTTTTATGTGCTGGCTCACGTGACGAAACAGTGGGTAATCCAATTTGTTCTCAGGTATGCTGCATGTATTCAGTAAAACAAGCTCAATTACTCATGGGAGCATTACCATTAGCAGATATAACTATTTATTATTTACACATTCGATCATTTGGTAAAGGATTTAACGAATTTTATCAGCAAGCTAAAGATATGGGGGTAAATTTTGTAAAAGGGAAAGTTGGTAAAATATCTGAAATCGACAATGGGAACTTGCTTTTACGATACGAAGATATCCAAGAAGGTGTTGTAAAAGAAGCCAAACATGATTTAGTCGTTTTATCGGTAGGTATTCTTGCAAATCAAGGAATCTCAACCATGTTCAAAGACAACCTTGAACTTGACCCGTTTAACTATATAAAACAATCTGATGAATTAGCAAATCCTGCAAAAACAACCATAAGGGGTGTCTATGTTGCAGGAACAGCATCTGGCCCAATGGATATACCTGATTCCATTTTATCAGCAGGAGCTGCTTCAGCAGAAATTGCAGGTTATTTAAGACTAAGAAGATAATTATGAAAAATAAAATTGGAGTATATATTTGTCAATGTGGTTCAAACATTTCAGATTATGTAGATGTTGAAAAAGTAAAAGAAGCTGCATTAAAAGTAAATGGCGTTCATTTGGCTAAAACAACCATGTTTGCATGTGCCGATTCAACCCAACAAGAAATCGCAAACGACATTAAAGAACAAAAGCTCGATGCTATTGTTGTAGCATCATGCTCTCCCAAATTACATTTGTTTACTTTTCGAAATGTAGCTATACAGGGGGGATTAAATCCCTACAATTATGTTCAGGTAAATATTCGTGAACAGTGTTCGTGGGCACACTCCAACAATAAACCTAAAGCAACCGAAAAAGCAATTCAGTTGGTTTTAGGTGGTATAGCAAGAGTAAAACATTCGAAAGAACTCGAAATGGTAAAAATACACTCAGAGAATGCCGTAGCTGTAGTTGGAGCTGGTGTGGCAGGAATGAGAGCTGCACTCGAACTAGCCGAAATGGGTTCAATAGTTCATTTAATAGAACGTGAATATTTTGTAGGAGGAAGAACTTCGCAGTGGAATATTTTATATACTACAAATGAAACAGGTCAGCAGGTTATATCAAGATTATATAATCAGATTATTGTTCATCCAAAAATTACTTTATATACAGCTACCAATATTATTTCGAAAAAAGGAAGCGTAGGTGATTTTACCTTAACACTAAAAACAAAACCAAGATACATAAAACCAGAATGTAAGCTTGATCTTAAAAAATTTCAGATTGCAATTGATAAATGTCCAATCGAAGTAAATGATGAGTTCAATTTTGGCATAACAAAACGAAAAGCCATATTTAAAAACTTCGATAGCGAATTTCCCGAAATACCTGCTATTGATTACGATGCGTGTAATAAATGTGGCGAATGTGCAAAGCTTTGCGATGATATTGATCTTAATCAGCAACCACACGAAACAACAATAAATGTGGGAGCGGTATTATTAAGTACCGGATTTAATCCTTATGAACCATATGTTGGAGAATTCGGTTATGGCGAAGTAGATAATGTTATTACTTTACAGCAATTTAAGCGATTAATTGAGCTTAGCCCCGAAAAATTAATTTTTAAAGGGAAAGAAATTAAAAATATTGCTTATATCTATTGTGTAGGTAGTAGACAGGTTGATGGTGATAATAAGTATTGTTCGCGCTATTGCTGTACATCGGTTATACACACAGCAATACTGGTAAAAAACAAATATAAGGGAATCCAGAATTTCCATTTCAATCGTGGGATAAGAACTTATGGGAAACAGGAAAAATTGTACCATGAAGCATCTGAACAGGGAGATATATTCCTTCAATCATTTGAAGATGCACCAACACAGGTTGAGAAAGTTGGAAGCGAAACCATTGTTAAAATAAAAGATATATTAACTGCAAACGAAGAACTCGAAATGAGTGCCGACTTGGTAGTTCTAGTAACCGGTATGGTTCCTCGTGAAAATGCAGATATTGTTAACCTTCTTAAAGTTCCAATTAGTCGCGATAAATTCTTTAACGAAATACATCCTAAGTTACGCCCGGTAGAAACAGTTATTGATGGAGTATTGATTTCAGGAGCTTGTCAGGCACCACTCAATATAACCGAATCTGTAAAATCAGCTTTGGCAGCAGCATCAAAAGCGAACTCATTAATTAGCAAAGGCGAAATAGAACTTGAGCCAACCATGGCAATGGTTTATAACGATAAATGTACCTGGTGTGGCAAATGCTCAGAAGCTTGTCCGTATGATGCAATATCTATAAAAGAGTATAATGGCAAACAAATAGCCCAAATAACTGAAGCTTTATGCAAAGGTTGCGGAATGTGTTTGCCGGTTTGCCCTGAAAATGCTCTTGATCTTATCGGTTATACCGACAAAGAAATGGAATGTATGATTGAAGCTTTAATAAGCTAAAAACAAATATTATGGGAAAAACAATTGATATAATTAAGCAAAAAAGAAAAGTTTCCGAATCGGTAAAGCAGAATATTAAAGACTTTAATGCGATGAAAAAGAAAATTCTAGCTGCGATGGAAATTGAGCATAAATCTATCCCTCAAATAGCTGAAGAACTTCAACTTCCGTTAGATGTAATAACTTTTCATTTAATGACACTGCAGAAATTTGGATTTATTGAAGTAAGCAAATTAGATGATAAGGATGAATACTATTTTTATAAACTGAAAAAGTAAGAACCATGGCAAAGATAAATCCTGATTTTGCAAAAGAAATTTTTAAATATGGGAATACTGATTTCCAAGCATGTTATAATTGTGGTAATTGCACAGCTGTATGTAGTTTATCTGATGAAAATAATTCTTTTCCCCGAAAAATGGTAAGAGCAAGTGTTTTAGGATTAGAAAAAAACATTCAGAGTTCATTAGATCCCTGGCTATGTTATTATTGCGGTGAATGTTCAACAACCTGTCCCCGTGGAGCTAATCCTGGAGAGCTAATGATGAGCTTACGTCGATGGTTAACTGCTAAATACGATTGGACAGGACTTTCGGGTTTGTTGTATAGATATCTGCCTGTTACAATTTTTGCATTTATTATAACTGCTCTAGCGGTGCTATTTTTTGCTGCTGCTAAAAACTTCGATGTCGGAACCATTATGCATTTTGGTCATCAGTTCGAAATGTGGGCAATCATTGGTGTTTTTACAATTATTTTAATTCCGAACCTTGCCCGCATGTGGTGGTTTGTAATACTTAAACCAAAAATTAAGGTTACGTTTATGACCTATGTAAAAACTATGGGTGAGTTATTTATCCATATGTTTACTCAGAAAAGAACACTCGGCTGTGACGACAGCCAGTCACGATGGTTTATTCATCTGGTTATTGTTTTTGGGTATTTACTTCTCTTGTTTACAACGGTTGTTCTCGATTGGTTCGGAACAAGGAATATGTTTATTATCATTCTTGGTTATGTCGAAAGCATTGTTCTTTTTACACTAACATTTATTTTTGTTAGAGGTAGAATTATTAAGAACCAGGAACAAAATAAATTTTCGCAACCATCCGATTGGTTATTTGTGATATGGCTGTTCTTAATGGCTTTTACAGCATTTGCAGTTCGAATATTTATCGATTTGAATTTGATCGAAACCAACTTATGGTTATACCTTTTTCATTTAATTATACTGGTTCAGTGGGCAGTGCTTATTGTTCCTTTTGGTAAATGGACACATTTCTTGTACCGTTCATTCGCAATGTATTTTGATAAATTAAAACAGCCTGCATAATATAGATAAGTTGTTTTAAAATTCAAAAGGAGGTTGTTTTAACCTCCTTTTTTCTTTACCACCCTAATCTCCCTTAAAATTGATTTTGTACGGACCTTTATTTTTGTGGTCTAAAGGAATATCCGGAATCCATTCAAATGGAAAAATGTCTGATTCTTCAAGTCCGGTTTTTTCGTAAAAATCAGGTTCTCCCAGTTTATACCATACGCCATCAATTTTTATATATATACTATCACTTATTAATAATGGCTCTTCTGTTTTTTGCAACCTGAAACTTGCATTAAGCTCCTGTCCGTTTGCCAATAAAATTTTCCCCCCACATTCATATTTTCTTCCATCAATTGGTATTCGCTTAAAACTTTCCTTTTTTGAAGCACAAGGACCAATCCAAACGAAAACATCTTCTTTTTCGGCAATCTGAATTGAATACTTCTTAATATCCTCGATTTTTAGGGGCATCCTCTTTTTTAAATGCTAAAGTATGTTAAAACATGTTCTTTAGCATAAAATATAAGAAATCCTTCATCAATTTAAAAACTGATTTATGTCAGGTTTTGTAGAGTTTAATTCTAGTAATAGAATATAATAGGTAAGAGAAAAATGGCTTAGAAAAGTTGATTGACCGAAAAAAAACTACAAAAATTTAATTCATTTCAGTACCGGTTAGCTTTTCATATTCTTCGCGCATAAGCTTTAGCTCTTCGAAATTTTGGCGAATTTCTTCCTCTTTTTCGCTCATTATTTGTTCTTGTTCTTTGTATTTTTCAATGAGCTGAAGGTTTTTTTCATTCATTCGGGTGTTGTTAAGCTGTGCAGCTATATTTAGAGCTATACGTTTAATAAATTCTGTTTCTAGTTCTGTAAGTGGTTTAAAACTTGCTATTTCCATCATTCCAAAAACATTGTTTTCAATACTTAGCGGTACAATAATTAAAGAATTTGGCTTTGATTCGCCCAAGCCTGATTTTATTTTAATATAATTTTCGGGAATGTTATTTATTACCATAACTCTGTTTTCTGTAAATGCAGCTCCGATCATCCCGGTATTGGTATGAATTTTCGCTTTTTGCTCTCTTGTTTCGTTACTGCATCCATAGTCTGAGATTAACTCCAGGTAAGGCTCTGTGTTTTCGAACTGATTAAGCATGTATAATACTCCAAAATTTGCACCTACATACTTAACTAACTTCGACAAAACCTTATCGCTTAGCGCAGTAAAATCGTTTTTGTTATCAGCCAGTATATTGTTAATCTGAGCAATACCATTGTTTATCCAGCTTTGCTGTTGTTCTTTCTTTTGATGAAGAATTAAAAGATCATGCTGCGATTGTAATTCTTTTGTACGTTCGAAAATGTTTTTCTCCAGATTTTCTTTTTCATGAGTTAGCTGGTTACTTAAATGTTCGTTTTGATTTATTGCTTTGGCAGATTTATATGTAATAGTTATTGACTGGATTACCATAAAAGTTACAAGGCCATATGGAGCAACATAAGCTGTCTGGATTATTCCCATACTGCTTAATACATCATTAATGGCTGTTGCATAAAGAATAAACATCCCAATAAAAGTAAACAAAGCTGTTTCGCGTTTGCGCAGAGCAGCCAGCAGAAGTACTCCAAAGGTAACATACAAGCCTCCTATAAGTATATAAATCTCGAATAAAGTCCTAAATTTTCCATAAAAATTTGCAGGAGTAATAAAAACCAGAAGTGTCACAAAAATACCAAATGCGATTAAAGCATTCTTCATTATTTTAGGGAAATCGTCTTTAAATAAGCTGTAAAAAAATAACGCAAATAATGGAATGGTTCCGAAGCCTGAAAAATTATCAAGTTTTACCAGCAACTCCCAGTTAATATTTGGGAAGATATACGTTATTATGCGGTCTTCTGTCGATATGTTTCTCAAAATCATTACAATACAAACAATACTAAAATATAAATTAGAAATATCGTTTCGACGGAATAAATACATATTCAGGTGATTTATTCCGATTACGAGGATTATCCCAATAATAATAAGATTGAGAATATCCATCCATCTCGACGAAGCTCTTAAATTATCAAAAGTTCCAAAATAAATTGGTTTTTGCAACCCGGCTCTTTGATGCGAGTAATTTGAAACCTGCATTATAATCTCTACTTTTTCTGTGGGGCCTTTATCCGGATCTAACACAAATGGTATATCCTGATATTTAAATTTAGGTTTTGAGTTACTTTCGATATTACTTACAGCTCCAACTTCTGTTAATAATTCACCATTTACCCATAATTTATAGTTTGTAAAAACAGATGATATTTTTAATCCGTAAATTTTCTTTTTACTATCGGGAATTTTTTTAATAATTATTCGGTAAGTAGCATAGCCTTTATTCGATAGTTTGGTGTTTTTAATAGTATATGTGGTCCATGATTTAGGTATCTTAACATAAGTAGGAATAACAGCTTCTTTTTCAGAAATAAAATCCTTAGGTTCTAATAGTTGTTTCCAATAAAATTCACATTCACCTTGAAGCTTAATGTTTTTAGATTTTTCAATATCAATAACACTTAAATCTAATAAACCTTCTTTTATAGGTTTATTGATTGCCGAATTGGCAACAAGAGAACTTAAAACCAGCGAAATACTTAGAAATAAAAATAATCTGATCTTCATGAAGTTGTTTTTACAAAAACCAAAGGTTAAATCTAAGATTTTTTTTTAAAATGTAGTATAACAATTGAAATCATTTTTTAGTTGAGAGATAAATCGCTGAACAAAAACAATAAATTTATAGTTTTATAAGTAGATTGAAAAAGCTATAGGTGATGGAAGAAAAAAATCAACCAATAAAAAGTAGCTTAAAAGAAATAGGGCTATTGTTTCTTAAATTAGGAAGTATAGCCTTTGGTGGTCCTGCGGCTCATATTGCCATGATGGAGGATGAGGTTGTTAAAAAGCGCAAGTGGATGAGTCATGAACATTTTCTTGATTTGGTGGGTGCTACAAATCTAATTCCAGGACCAAACTCCACCGAAATGACCATGCATTGTGGAAATGAACGTGCAGGATGGAAAGGTCTGGTTGTGGCTGGCGTTTCGTTCATATTGCCTGCTGTAATTATTACTATGGTATTTGCGTTTTTATATCAGAAATATGGTAAGTTACCAGAGATGGAACCATTTATATATGGGATCAAACCTGCTGTAATCTCAATTATTGTTTTTGCTGTTTATAATCTGGGGAAAAAAGCATTAAAAAATATAGAACTTGGAATACTTGGTGCTGCCACGTTGTTAGCTACTCTCCTTGGAGTAAATGAAATTGCAGCTTTATTTGTTGCTGGATTTTTGGGTTTGGTGCTTTACTTTATAAAATCGAGTACAAAAAATATACATGGATTTGTTCCCTTTTTGAGTTTTTCATTTTTCCAATCACTAAACCTTAACATTTTTTGGATTTTTTTAAAAGTAGGTTCAATACTTTATGGTAGTGGATATGTGTTGTTTGCTTTTTTAGATTCCGAATTAGTAACAACAGGATTATTGTCGAGGCAGGAACTTATTGATGCCATTGCTGTTGGTCAGTTTACTCCTGGTCCGGTATTATCAACAGCTACTTTTGTAGGTTGGCAGTTGAATGGTTTTTTGGGAGCGATTCTGGCAACTATCGGTATTTTTATACCTTCGTTTCTTTTTGTAGCCTTGCTTAATCCTATCATTCCGAAATTACGCAAATCAAAGTATATGTCAGCCTTTTTGGATGCGATAAATATTGCATCAGTGGCAGTAATTTTATCTGTTACTATAGTTATGAGTAAAGAAACAATTACTGATTGGCGAACCATTGCTATTGCATTGCTAAGTTTTGGTGCTATAATCGTTTTTAAAAAATTAAATTCAGCCTTTGTTGTAATTGTAGGTGTTTTGGCCGGTTATATTCTTTATTTTGTTTGATTTTCTCTAATATAACCCTACGAGGGTTTTAAACCCTCGCAGGGTAAGTTTAGTTTGCTTATTTTACCACCATCATCGTTTTAACCTGATGTTCTTTATCTGTATCGATTGTTATATAATAGATTCCATTCGACAAATTTTCAGATGTAATATCAAATTTATAAGTTCCTGATGCATTATTTTCGTTTACAAGCGTTGAAATGGTTTGCCCTTGAAGATCTTTTATCTGCAAAATAACCAGAGAACTTTCTTTCAACGTAAATTGTATTGTTGTTGATTCTGAAAATGGATTCGGATAGTTTTGTTCAAGTATTAAGGCCGATTCAGCTATTGGTGTTTCAATTCCTGTGGCTGTCATCGATGGACTTCCAGCCGTAACCCATGCTGTATAAATTAATTCGGCCAATGCATGTGATGCATCTTTAAATAGTTTTATAGTAAAATGTTTAGAATAATTCCAAAGAGCTGTTTTGTATTGGTCTGAGTAATAATCACTTGAAATGCTTTTTGCATAATCATCAGCTGCAATTACCGAATCAACATAAATATAATTTGAATAAATATAATTGAACACATACTGGTTTACATCTTCTACAAAAGCAATGTTTTCTCCTGAGTAGTTTATTTGCGAAATATACGAATTGATCATAGTTGATTCGTATCGGCTGTGAATTCCATCATTATCAGTATCATAACCATTATAGTTTCTAGTAATATGCAAAGGCATATGTCCATCGGCAACATAATGTCCCAAATCGGAAGCAAACAAAACAGCTTTACTCCAGTCTTTTCGCTGAAAACAATTTTTTAACGAATCAAAAGCTGTAATAGTGGCCCAGGGCAGAATCCCATTATCGTAAACAAAGTAACTACTATGAGCTGCAATAGCTCCGCTTAAGGTCTGCGGTATTGTTCCATTCGAATTAAATTCAGAATAGTTATCAATGTCGATATAATGTTTTGGAGCTTCATTTGGATCATCATCTTTACGGTAATCGGCATCGGATGCATGATTGGCTAAGGTATTTATCCATGTGTTAAACTGGCTCATCTCTTGATTAAAAGACAAAGATGCTGCATAGTTTATTTTGTAATGTCCTGTTCCGCCCCAGCTTATGAATATAAAAGCAAGAATTATTATTGAAATGCTAAAAAGTAATTGTTTTTTCAAAATGATCTGTTTTAATGAATTTTACAAAGGTAACCCAATTAGTAAGAACCTGTTTATCTGAGAAATAGTAAAAACTATTTTTTTACAGGGATTTTTTGGATATTTGTTCTGTTTAAAAACGAAAAATATGAAAATTATTGGCTTGCTTGGAGGCATGAGTTGGGAATCATCACTTGTTTATTACAAAATTGTAAATGAAAAAGTAAAAGAAAAGCTTGGTGGACATCATTCGTGCGAATGTGTTATGTACTCAGTCGACTTTGATATAATAAAGAAACTTCAGTTCGAAGGAAACTGGGATGAGCTAAAGCGAATTATGATTGATGCAGCAAAAAAAATTGAACGTGGTGGAGCTGAAATGCTTACTATTTGCACTAATACAATGCATAAAATGGTTTCCGATATTGAAAAAAACATTTCGATTCCAATAGTTCATATTGCTGATGCAACGGCAGAAGTAATAAAAACAAAGGGAATTAAAAAAGTGGCTTTGCTTGGTACCCGTTTTACTATGGAACAGGATTTTTATAAAGGTCGGTTAATTGAAAATCATGGAATTGATGTTGTTATTCCTGAAGGAGATGATCTCGAAAAAGTACACAATATCATTTACAATGAGTTGGTATTGGGTGAAATTAAACAATCCTCAAAAGAAATTTACAAACTAGTAATTCAAAAACTTGTCGAAAGAGGAGCGGAGGGAGTAATTCTAGGCTGTACAGAAATACCTTTGCTTATTCAACAGGAGGATTGCTCTGTTCCTGTTTTCGATACCACACAAATTCATGCTGAGAAAACCGTTGAGTTTGCGTTGAGATAAACTTACCGATTTCTTTTGTAGGAATAGCCCTACGAGGGTTTCAAACCCTCGTAGGGCTATTTTTGTTTTTTTATATAACTATTTCATAATATCTTACGTCGAACTCAGTTTAATTAATAAAAAATCCCGACGAGGGTTAAAAACCTTCGTCGGGATAATAAAAAAAGAAATTATTTCTTAATAAATTGTTTTACTAATGGTTCTTTTTCATCATCTACCGAAATGATGTATGAACCTGCAGGTAACTCAGAAATATTAATTTCTTTGTCACTTCCTTCAATATCAACAGATTTAATAAGTATTCCAATCAAATTATAAATGCGGATTTTACCATACATCGTTCCATTATTAACTCCAACAGTGACATAATCAATTGCTGGATTTGGCCAAATCATAATCTGGGTATTGTCCTCGTTACCTAGTACCTCAGCAAATGGAGTTTCTTCAGATAAATTAATCATGGCTGCATTTACAACATTTACTGTATAATCTTCCACTTCGCCATAACTGAATGTTTCGCAAGCAGTTGGTGCAGCATTATATTTCATGGTTACACGCATTCTTGTTGATCCAAGTAAAGCAGTCGAAGGAACTGTGAATGTATATGACAATGTAGCACTACTACTTGATGAACCAGCTACCATTTGTTCAGTAGTTTCAAATGTGCCATTTTGGTTCCAGTCAATCCAAACTCTCCAGTATTCTGTATAGGTACTGCTTTTAAATCCGCAACTTACGTTAATAGTTGTACTAGCACCAAGGGTAACGGTTGCAATTTTAGTCGCAGTAAAGTTTCCATAACCTGCATTTGCAGCAGTGGTATTAGTCATACCACCATAAGCAATATAATCAATCCATTCGTAAGTTACATTGCTTCCTTTAGATGCACAATAAGTTACTGATGTTGCCAATGTAGTTACACTTTTTGCAGTACTTGCAGCCGAAACATTACCGGCAGCATCTTTGGCTTTCACTGTAAACGAATAAGTAGTTGCAGCAGTTAGGCCAATTGCACTATAACTTGTTGTTGTAGAAGTAGAAAGTAAAGTACCATTTTTATAAATTTCATAACCTGTAACACCAACATTGTCAGTTGAAGCTGTCCATGAAATAGTAGCTGATGTAGAAGTAATATTTGAAGAAACTAAACTAGTTGGAGCTGTTGGAGCTTGAGTATCAGGAACTGCAGCACCAAAAGTAACGGTATAATCTTCAACCTCACCATAACTGAATGTTTCACAAGCAGTTTGAGCAGCATTGTATTTCATAGATACTCTCATACGGGTTGTTCCAGTTGCAGTAGAAGAAACTACTAATGTTCCTGTTTCAACAGTATTAATTAAAGCACCACCATCAAATGCCAATTCGTTCGCATCATCAAAATCTTTATCGTTGTTGTAATCGATCCAGATTTTCCAGTACTCATTGTATGCCGAACTTGCAAAGCCTGGAGTTAATGATACACTGTATGAGCTACCAGGAGTTAAGGTAATCGTTTTACTTGTAAAATCAGTATAACCGGCAGCAGTAGATGTATTTGAGAAAGAGCCTATTACAACTTTTGAAATCCATTCGTAGCTATAATTGCTTCCTTGTGATGTACAATAACTTGCTGTTTCAGAAAGTGTTGTAACGCTTTTTGCAGTACTTGCAGCAGAAACATTACCGGCAGCATCTTTCGCTTTAACTGTAAACGAATAAGTAGTAGCAGCAGTTAAACCAGTAACATTGTAACTAGTTGCAGTTGATGTACCTTTTAATGTTCCGTTTTGATAGATTTCATAACCTGTAACACCAACATTATCTGTTGAAGCAGTCCAGCTTAATGTAAAGGTTGTTTGAGTAATACTTGCTGAAACTAAACTTGTTGGAGCAGTTGGTGCTTGTGTGTCAGTTGCAGCCAATGTGGTAACACTTTTAGCAGTACTTGCAGCAGAAACATTACCAGCAGCATCTTTCGCTTTAACTGTAAACGAATAAGTAGTTGCAGCAGTTAAACCAGTTACACTGTAACTTGTTGTTGTTGAAGTACCTTTTAAAGTTCCGTTTTGATAGATTTCATATCCTGTAACACCAACATTATCTGTTGAAGCAGTCCAGCTTAATGTAAAGGTTGTTTGAGTAATACTGGCAGCAGCTAAATTAGTTGGAGCAGTTGGTGCTTGAGTATCTGTTGTTCCTCCATCAACAGTGTGTGTTCCTAAATAGGTATATGTATCAATTGGGTAACTTGTCCATTGAGTTGCAGAATAGGTTGCACTTGGGGCATAAACAGTTGATTTTCTTACTAGTGTTACATCTGCAGCAAAAACAGCTGTGCTGTTAAATACGCCAATAATATCAATCAATGTTCCATTCTTGAATAATCCAACAGGATCATTGCCATTAAATGTTAATGCATCAACACCAGTTATAAGGTCCGCAACAGCAATCATAGTAGCAGAAGCAGATGTATTTACAATTACATAAACATCGCCATTTGCTAATGTCCCACTTAAAGCTAACTGAGTACTCCAATCTCCTGCACCATTGATTTGTTTACGAATCGCATAATTCGATAAATCAACTGAGGCTCCTGTAAAGTTGGCAATTTCAAGGCCTTTGTTGTTTGATGATCCTTCAATATATTCTGAGAAAATCAGGTCGCTAATAATTCCTGTTCCACCGCCAGTTTCAGTCTGTTTAACAACTGTGTTGCTTGCTGCACTTGTTCCATAGGTATTGTAAGCTGTAATATAATAGTAGTAGTTTTGACCTGAGACAACAGCTGCATCAGAATAACTTACAATATCTGCGGTTAGTGTGGTTAGCAATGTAAAGTTTGATCCTGTAGTAGATTTGTAGATTTTATAACCAGTTTCGTTTGTAACATTATTCCATGTAAGATTAATTGAGCTAGTTGTTGATGTTGCAGCTAATGTTGGAGTATTTGGAGCTGTATTAACAGGTGTAAGTCCCCAAGCTCTTGCTACGATATCAGGATAATCAATGTATGGATTTCTGTCGCCCTGATAAGTTTCAATCTGTCCGTTTCGTTCAATTTCCTTAGCATCCACAGGATCAGATAAGTGCCATTGATAAAATGTATTAATATCACCAACCAAACTCATTGTTCCAGCTTGGGTTGGATACATGGTATAAAAATAGAAAATTGCTCTTGCTACATTTCCTTTATCATCTTCGCGGGGCTCGAAAGTTGAATTTGCATATTCGCTGTAGAGATCAATATTTGATGTGGGAATCGTAGTTTGTGTGGTAGCCAAATACATCCATTTTGTAGTTGTATTATCGGGTATTTCAGCAAATGGATAATTTGATCTGGTACTATTCACGTCTTCATGTGTGGGGAATAAATGATGCAGATCAGAAACCATTGGATTTGCTTCATCAAAAAAACTTTGAGGTATGGTGTGCTCACAATTAATAGGAGCAGGGTATGTGGTTGTACCTCCATAAGTACTGCTTACCTGATAACCTGAATAGACACAAGTAATTTTACCATTTTCGTTATCAATGTAATTGTAAAGTTTAACTCGCGCTTGGTCGTAACCAAGAGTTAGATGTTTCCCATCATAGTAGTTTGCTTTTAACCAGATTCTTAAATCTTGGCCGCTTAATTCTGATGGTGGTACTTGGCTAAAAGCCTGATAACAGAAAACAAAGAGCAATAAAAATAAAATACTTGCTCTCAATAGGAGTAGATAGTGTTTCATAATTAGAGTGTTAAGGTTTTAGGATAAGCAAGTACATAAATAATCTGCTTAGGTGAAAAAAAATGGTTAAAAAGTTATTACCTTATATCTTATGATATTAACAATACAGGCATATAAAACGTTATCCACGTTCTGATTTACAGCAAAAAACATTCTAAAAACAATGCGAATAGATAGATTATAGAAAAAATTTCTATGAAATGGTTAATAATTATAAAAAAGATACAATTGGAAGTTTTTTGTATTTTTTATAATGAAAAAGATTACTGATGCCAGATTGAAAATATGGCTTGTAGGTAAAATTATGAATCAGAAGGAGTTCGATACTCCAATCATTCTAGCTTAAAAGAATCTATAAATTCTTAAAATATAAGGATTTTACTAATTACCTAAAAAATTATTCAAAGAAGTTCCTCATCTTTTCGAAAAAGCTTCTGTCCGAGGCATCGGGCTTTGGAATAAAATTGGTTGATTTCCCTAATTGTTCGATTGTTTTTTGTTCTTCTTTAGTAAGTGTTTTTGGAACCCAAACATTTATGTTCACCAACAAATCACCTTTACCATAACCATTTACTTCTGGTAATCCTTTACCTCTTAATCGAAGAATTTTACCGGGTTGTGTTCCAGGATCAATTTTAATTTTCACCTTTCCATCAACTGTTGGTATTTCTACAGGTGCTCCCAGAGCAGCTTCGGTAAAAGTAAGATATAATCCATATATCAAATCATTGCCATCACGCATAAGGTCAGGATCTTTTTCCTCCTGGATTAATACAATAAGATCTCCGTTTACACCACCTCTGCGCGGGGCATTACCCTTGCCGTTTACTGAAAGCTGCATTCCTTCTGCAACGCCAGCAGGTATGTCTATAGAAATAACTTCAGTGTCCTTAACAATACCTTCGCCATGACAGGTTGTACATTTATTAGTAATTATTTTACCTTCACCTCCACAGGCGTGGCAAACCGATGCTGTTTGCATCTGTCCTAAAAAGGTGCTGGTTACTTTTATAACTTGTCCGGTGCCATTGCAAGTAGTACAAGTTGTATATCCCGATGAGTTTTCTGCTCCTGTTCCGCCACACTGTTTACAAGCAACAAACTTATTTACCTTTATTTTTTTATTAACTCCGTGAGCTATTTCTTTCAAATTAAGAGATACTTTTACCCGAAGGTTCGACCCTTTATTTACTCTTCTTGATCGTTGTCTTGAGTTTCCAAAACCTCCAAATCCGCTAAAACCGCCAAAACTTCCACCAAAAGCACTACCAAAAATGTCTCCAAAATTTTCGAAAATATCTTCCATGGTCATTCCGCCGCCACTAAATCCATTTCCAGATGCACCGCCAACTCCTGCATGGCCATATCTGTCATAGCGGGCACGTTTGTCTGCATTACTAAGAACTTCATATGCTTCGGCTGCTTCCTTAAATTTGTTTTCAGCATCTTTATCTCCTGGATTTTTATCCGGATGAAACTTTAATGCTTGCTGCCTGTAAGCTTTTTTTATCTCATCCTGGCTTGCGCTTTTCGAAACATCTAATATTTCGTAATAATCTCTTTTCGACATTTTTTATTTTAATAAAATCAATTATTCTGTTTGTTATTCGCCCACCACAACTTTCGAAAAGCGAATTACTTTATCGTACATATAATATCCTTTTTCAATCACATCAACCACCTTGCCCTTTAACTCCTCAGTAGGAGCTGGTATTTTGGTAACAGCCTCATGAATATCAGTATCAAAATCTTTTTCTTTTGATTCTATTTCTTTAATACCTCTTTGTTTTAAAAACTCAGTAAATTTATTGTAAATCAAGGTGATTCCATCTTTTACAGCAACCATATCTTTGGCTTGATCTAAATGACTAAGTGCTCTTTCAAAATCATCCATCACAGGAAGAATATTAACTAAAATATCTGCTCCGGCTGTTTTAGTAAGCTCCATCTTCTCTTTTAGTGTGCGTTTACGGTAGTTGTCATATTCTGCGGCAAGTCTAAGGTACTTGTCGTTCATTTCATCGAGCTTCTCCTTATCTGTTTTTTCGGGCTTTTTGTCTTCTTTTTTTTCTTCGGCTTTTTCCTCAGTCTTCACAGCTTCTTGCTGTATATCTGTTTCTTGTGTATTTCCTTTTTCTTGCTGAGTTGTTTCTTCGTGCTGATCCGCTTTTTTCTCTTTCTTTGTCATCTCAGTTTTTTTATAAAGTTTATTTTGATATTTCTTTACACATGTAATCAAAATTTTTGCCAAAGCGATTTTTCGGCCATTTTGACACAGTAAGCAAAAGTTATGTTATACTGGTTTAGTTAATTCGGGTAATATCTGCTCCCAAAGCTTTTAAACGGACATCAATATTCTGATAACCTCTGTCAATCTGGTCGATATTGTGTATTGTACTAGTTCCATCTGCCGAAAGGGCCGCGATTAAAAGCGCTACTCCGGCACGAATATCGGGTGATGTCATTTTGGTAGCCCTCAATTGTATCTGATTATCCAATCCTATTACTGACGCTCTATGTGGATCGCAAAGAATAATCTGGGCACCCATATCAATGAGTTTATCAACAAAAAATAATCGGCTTTCAAACATTTTTTGATGAATTAAAACACTTCCTTTTGCCTGAGTTGCAACAACCAGCATAACACTTAGTAAGTCGGGTGTAAGCCCTGGCCAGGGAGCATCGGCTATGGTCATTATCGATCCATCGATAAATGTTTCTATTTCGTAATGTTTATTTTCGGGGATATAAATATCATCGCCAACTTTTTCGAATTTTATTCCTAATCTACGAAACGCAGCAGGTATAATTCCAAGATTTTCGTACGAAACATTTTTTATGGTAATTTCAGAACCTGTCATTGCGGCAAGTCCAATAAAACTACCAACTTCAATCATGTCTGGCAAAATATGATGCACACATCCTTTAAGTTCAGTAACTCCCTCAATAGTTAAAAGGTTTGAAGCGATACCCGAAATTTTTGCGCCCATGCTTACAAGCATTTTACATAGTTGCTGGATATATGGTTCGCAGGCAGCATTGTAAATAGTAGTTGTACCTTTTGCTAATACAGCAGCCATTATGATGTTTGCTGTACCAGTAACCGATGCCTCGTCAAGCAGCATATATGCTCCCTGTAGATTTTTCCCTTTAACTTTAAATGAGTTTTCTTTATGGCTAAATTCAAACTTTGCTCCCAGTTTTTCAAATCCGATAAAATGTGTATCAACTCTCCTTCGTCCAATTTTATCGCCACCTGGTTTTGGAATATATCCTTTGCCAAATCGGGCTAATAATGGACCAATCATCATGATTGATCCACGCAATGAGGTCGATTTATGATGATATTCTTCGGTTTTAAAATAATCGAATTTAATATCTTTAGCTGTAAATGAATAGGTTGATTCGTTAATTTTTTCAACAATAACTCCTGTAGATTCTAGTAGATCAATGAGTTTAATTACATCCAGAATATTTGGAATATTATGTATGGTAACTTTTTCGGGAGTTAAAAGAGTAGCGCATAATATTTGTAGTGCTTCATTTTTTGCTCCTTGTGGGTAAATATCTCCTTTTAATTTTTTCCCACCTTTAATTACAAATGAACTCATAAATCAATAGTTACTTGTTATTGCTTTTTACGTGGGATAGGAGTTCTCCTGTGTTTATTTTTAGCTAAAATGTCTTTGGTTTCTGCAAGTCTTGTCTCCTGAATAGTGAGACTGATTTTGCCCTCAGATATTTCATTCAGATCGCTAAAAATCTGTTCGTCGCTTACAGCTTCTTTATTCCAGGTTAAATAGCTTTTTTTCATGTGATTGGCTAACATCTGGATTAATACTTCTTTTTTCTCAGGATCTTCCATTTTTATAGCTTCGTTGATCAGCTTTTCAATAGTTTTTCCGTAATGTTTATATTTGATTTTATGTCTATTATATGGTACAACCTCTGGTTTTTCTTTTAATTTCTCAATAAGGGGTTTTTCGTAGGGTGTATCAATATCTAGTTTAAAATCAGCAATAATAGCCAAATGATCCCAAAGTTTATGCTTAAAATCAGCAATGTCGCGTAAATGAGGATTCATATTCCCCATTATAGCAATAATTGCTTGCGCCATTCGGTTCTTTTTCTCAGGATCTGTTTCGGCAATAGTCATTTCGACCATTTTCTGAATGTTTCTGCCATATTCGGGCAAAACAAGCTTCTGCCTGCTGGTGTTGTATTCCATATTTATTTCCATTTGCTGCAAAATTAATCTATTTTGATTTAGCAATCAAAGTTTTAAAAGCTTTTATACGAATCGGTTTTTGTAATACTTAATTTTAAAGGAGTAATTAATCTGAAACAATCTGTAGTTTAGCAAATTTAAGTAAAAGCTGCTTTTCTCCTACTATTTCAAAATGTACTACTGCTTTTGAGTTGGGCAACGATCCTTCGATTTTTACAATCTCTCCTAATCCAAATTTACTGTGTCTAACGATCATCCCTTCTTTTATTTGTGATGGATCATCGGGTACAAAATTATCGTTTTGTTCGGGTTGTTTTTTTTGTGCTTGACTTAAATTCAATAATTTTTTACTTGCCAGTGGAGTAGGTCCTTTTGATTCATTTTGGCGCGGTTTAAAAAACCTTGGTTTCGATGAAAATCCAAAATCATCATCTTTGTTGCTAAATGAAATAGGTTTCTCAAAAAACGAATCGGGCAATTCGAGGTACTGTTCATCAATCTCCTTTATAAATCGGCTTGGTCTGCATGATGTTGGCGTTCCCCATTTGTATCTTTCTTTTGCATAACTTAAAACAGCCGATTGTTCAGCTCGTGTAAGAGCTACATAAAATAACCGCCTTTCCTCTTCAAGTTCTTTTTGCGTACTCGATGACATATTCGAGGGAAAAAGCTCTTCTTCAAGACCAACAATGAATACAAATTTAAATTCCAGCCCTTTTGCCGAATGAATAGTCATAATGGTTACCTTATTAAAATCATCCTCTTTGTCATTATCCTGATTTGTAAGCAGCGCTACATTTTCCATAAATCGGTTAAGTGTTGGCATTCCTTCCTGGTCACCAAAATCATCGACAAATTCTTTAATACCATTTAGCAATTCTTCGAGATTTTCGAAACGTGTTTGATCTTCGTGTGTTTCTGCATTTTTAAACTCATTAATTATTCCCGATTCTTTTGCAATAGTCAAAGCTGCTTCATAAGCATCGTTTTCTTGGATGAGTTGTGAGAAGTGTTTAATAAGATTGCGGAATTGTTCCAGTTTTGTTTTTGTACCTGTATTAAATCCAAGATTTACTTTATCAAGATTTTCGAGAATAACCCAAATGCTGATGTTGTTTGCTTCGGCAAACTCTGCTAACTTGGTTAAGGTGGTCTGGCCTAAACCACGTGCCGGATAGTTAATAATTCTGTCGAGTGATTCTTCATCATTATGATTTATGGCTAACCTAAAATAACCAAGTATGTCTTTTATTTCCTTGCGCTGATAAAACGAAATACTTCCATACACTTTATATGGAATGCTAAATCGTCTAAAGGCTTCTTCGAAACTCCTCGATTGAGCATTTGTTCTGTATAGCACAGCAAAATCCTTGTATTCAAGGTTTCGTTCTAAAATTGTATCCTGAATTATTTTAGCAGTTCTGAAAGCTTCATCTTTATCGGTTTCAGTTTCCAGTACTACTATTTTTTCGCCAATCTCTTTGGTCGAAAATACTTTTTTTGGAATCTGTTCTTTGTTCTGTTTAATAATGCTGTTGGCAGCATTTACAATCGTTTGTGTCGAACGGTAGTTTTGTTCCAGCTTATAAAGGATATAATTTTTATAATCGTTTTTAAAGTTGAGGATATTCTCGATTTTTGCTCCGCGAAAAGCATAAATACTCTGGGCATCATCTCCAACAACACAAATATTTTGGTATTTAGCTCCCAATTTATTTACAATTAAATATTGTGCAAAATTGGTATCCTGATATTCATCAACTAAAATATACTTGTACAGGTTTTGATATTTGGCAAGCACTTCAGGGAAATCACGAAATAAAATATTGGTATTTAGTAACAGATCATCGAAATCCATTGCATTGGCCTTTTTACATCGATTGGCATACATGGTAAAAATATCTGCGATTCGGGCTTTATTGTTTTTTTGATCTTGAATTAATATCTGGTTATTGCTGCTATAGGCTTTAGCGGTTACCAAATTG
This sequence comes from Bacteroidales bacterium, assembly GCA_050179935.1. Taxonomy (GTDB): domain Bacteria; phylum Bacteroidota; class Bacteroidia; order Bacteroidales; family UBA12077; genus UBA12077. The sequence goes on from JBFXEQ010000010.1 coordinate 47,804, forward strand.
TTTTTTGCGCTCGAAATCCTTCCGTATATTTCACTCGGCTTATAAATTTTATCATCAAGATTAAGCTCTTTAATGATTTTTTTAATCATACTTTTTGAATCGATAGAATCGTAAATGGTAAAATCGGATGTATAGCCAAGATGAGCCGATTCTATTCGTAAAATCCGTGCAAAAATTGAGTGAAACGTTCCCATCCAGAGGTTTCGGGCAATATCTGGTCCAACCATTTTGGCAATTCGCTGTTTCATTTCAGCTGCTGCCTTATTGGTAAATGTTAAAGCTAAAATATTATAGGCAGGTACATTGTTTGCAAGTAAATGCGCTATTCTATATGTTAATACCCTTGTTTTTCCAGATCCTGCACCAGCTATAACCAGTGATGCTCCATTATAATTAACAACTGCTTCGAGTTGTGGTTCATTTAATTCCTTTAAATAATCGTGCACGTATTTCCTTTTTCAAGTTTTACTAAGCCGTAAAAATACTGTCATAAATATTTGTAAACAAAACCTAACTAAAGTATTTATACACAAAAATTCAAACCAATCGGATATGCCCAATAATCGAATAAATTTATAGTAAATACAATTTTATTGGCAGAGATTTGTTATTATTGTAGTTTTCATTCGTCTTTTTAATGAGTATGAGATTTATTCACAACATAGTGGTTTTGTTATTAATACTGGGTTTCTATAGTATTAATGGGTATTCGCAGATTGGTGCTGATAATGTTTTTTCTGAAAAAACTTGGTATTCATCAACCGATTCAATATATGTATTTTGTACTACCAACTCATCAGGAGGAAGTTTATACGCTATTGATTCAACATCCTTGGGTGGCTATACATTTCAATGGTTAAAATACAATTCAACAACCAGTTTATTTGATATTCCATTAACTGAATTTACTTACAATAATGATTCAACACAAACAACAATCTTAAATCTTGAGTCTGGAGGTTACAAAGCAATACTGACAAATGCAGATACCATTCAGGAGTATATTGCATGGGTTTACAATAATTTAAACTTGTCAATTGATCTGCAGATTGTCGATCCATTTGATTGTGAAATTCTTGAGTTGTTTGGAACACCAAATTTCGAAACAGGTATGCTAATTTATAATCCGGCCGACAGCACAAATAAGATGTTGTCAAATAGTAAGAAAAACTACTCATGGGAGTTTGAGTCAGATGGAGAGGTTAATATTCCAGAATATGATTATTCTTATACCAGTACAGGTAGTTTGCCTCTCGAAGATACCAAATGCAAACTAATACTCATTGATCGTTTTGGCTGTTCTGTTGCCGATTCAGTTACTTATACCGCCATTGCTACCAAGGCAGAAATGCAGTTAACTCACCTCGATAAGGATGGAAACGAAATATCTTCAAGCGATTCAACACTTACAGGGGAGGCTCCAATGATCGTTCGGTTTCAAAACAAATCAAAACGAGGAGCTGATTTTGTATGGTTCTTTGGTGATACCATTGTAAAAAACGATCTTGATTATATTTATACAAGTGATGTAAATCTACAACCCGAACATACCTATTATTATACAGAGAATCCTGGTGGTAAAAAATATACTGTAAAACTTAACAGCACTAGCTCTTATGGATGTAAGGACTCTGTTTATGCAACGATTAATCTCGATCCATCTGAAATTGAATTCCCAAACGTTTTTTCTCCTGATAATGATGGTCCAAATGATGTTTTTAAACTCGATCCTGAAAAATATAAATCAATCAGATCATTTAAAATTACTATTTTTAATAGGGTAGGACAGTTAATGCATGAGTACGAAGGAGATATTCATGATTGGCCAGGATGGGATGGAAAAGTTCGTGGAAATGATGCCTCCGAAGGAACCTACTTTTTTGTGGTTGAAGTTACCGGTTGGGATAATGTAACCTATAATAACTCTAAATTAAATGGTAAAGGTGATTCGTATTTTGGTTTTGTTAGTCTTTACCGCGATAAATAATTCAATAGATTTTATCAGAAACATGATAGATATTCATTTTTCGACTCCAGAAAGCTTTTTGAACGAAATGAAAACCTATTAATAAGCAAAATATCATACTGAGAAGTGTCACTCTAAGCCTGTCGAAGAGTGTCATAGTGTGGAAAATACAAAAGAGGCTATTGAAATAGCCTCTTTTGCATAATATATAATAGGTATAAATCTATTCTTCTTCTTCTTCAGCCTCAAATGCTTTAATCAGTTTATCCTGAACCTCACCTGGAACTTGCTCATACTTGGCAAATTTCATTGTGTAAGTAGCACGGCCACCGGTAACTGAGCTAAGTGCTGTCGAATACTTGTTCATCTCAGCCAAAGGAACCTTTGCATTGATTTTTTCAAACCCTTTTTCACTGTTCATTCCTTCAATCATTGCTCTACGACCTTGTAAATCACTCATTACGTCACCCATTCTGTCTGATGGTACAAGTACTTCAACATCATAAATTGGTTCCATAATTTTTGGACCAGCCTCTTTAAATGCTGCTTTAAATGCATTACGGCCAGCAAGACGGAAAGATATTTCGTTTGAATCAACCGGGTGCATCTTACCATCATAAACGCAAACACGAATATCGCGAGCATATGAACCTGTAAGCGGACCTTCTTCCATTTTTTCCATAATACCTTTTAAAATAGCGGGTAAGAAACGCGCATCGATAGCTCCACCTACAATGCAATTGTAATAAACAAGCTTTCCTCCCCATGGTAAAGCATGTTCTTCCTTGTTTCTAACCGAAACAGCAATTTCTTTACCTGCAATTTTATATTTTGATGGTTCTGGTGCTCCTTCTTTATATGGTTCAATAACAATATGAACTTCACCAAATTGTCCTGAACCGCCAGATTGCTTTTTGTGCCTGTAGCTTGATTCAGCAACCTTGGTTATTGTTTCTCTATATGGAATTCTTGGTGCTAAAAATTCAGTTTCAATTTTGTAAATCTTATCCAAATGCCATTTTACCATATTATTTAAATGGTATTCACCCATTCCATGAATAATAATTTGTTTCAACTCTTTTGAATACTCGATTACAATGGTTGGATCGGCCTGATTGATTCTTCCAAGTGCTTCGCCTAATTTTTCGTCGTCTGATTCACTTACAGCTTTAATTGCTGTTCTGAATTTTGGATTTGGGAAAGAGAGAGCTGGAAATTTAATATCAGTTTTTCCATCAGAAAGAGTATGATTTGTACCAGTATTCTTTAATTTTACAGCAGCGCCAATATCTCCAGCCGAAAGTTGAGTAACCTTCTGACGATTTTTACCTGCAACAACATACAATTGTGATAATCTTTCTTTTGCTCCTGTATTGTTGTTCGTTAAGTCCATTCCTTCAGTTACTTTGCCCGAAATTACTTTAAAGTAGTTTATCTCTCCAATATGCGATTCAGTAGCTGATTTGAAAACAAAAAGTGCAGTTGGACCATCTTCTTTAGTTTGAATTTTCTTTCCATCAGTGGTAACCTCTTCTGGCATTTTATTAGGTGATGGCAATGCATTTATTGCAAACTCTAATAATCGTTTAATACCCATGTTTTTTTCTCCTGAGGCACAGAATACAGGGAACATACCTCTGTTAATAAGACCAGCAGCAATACCTTTGCGCATTTCGTCTTCGTTTAGAGAGCCTTTTTCGAAAAATAATTCCATTAATTTTTCATCATTCTCAGCAGCAGCTTCAACAAGAGTGTTGTGTAATTCGTCAGCTGTAGCTTTTTGATCAGCAGGAATTTCTAGCTCTTCTCGTTTTCCTGTTGCATCCCATTTGTACATCTTCATTTTAAGTACATCGATAATGGCTTTAAATTCGCTGCCAGAACCAATTGGGTATTGAATAACAACTACTTTGCTTCCGAAGGCTGTTTTTGCAGCTTCCAAGGTTGCTTCATAATTCGCTTTTTCATGATCCATTTGATTTATAACATATACAACAGGTTTGTGATGTTTTTCACAAAATCTGTTTAGTATTTCTGTACCAACTTCAATTCCATGAGCAGCATGTAGTAATAAAAATGCTGTATCAGTTACACGAAAAGCAGAACTAACGCTACCTATATAATCATCAGCACCTGGAGTATCTATTATATTTATTTTATGATCGTTAAATTCAGTATATAAAACAGTCGAAAATACTGAGTTGCCTGCTTCATGCTCAATATCATTGTAATCCGAAACAGTATTCTTTGCATCAATTGAACCTTTTCTTTCAATTACTCCGCCCTCAAGCAACAAAGCTTCTGCTAATGACGTTTTACCCGAACCCGAGCTTCCAATTAAAGCAATATTTCTAATTTTATCCGTTTGATAAGTTTTCATACTTTATTTATCTAATTAATTATTAATAAATGATTTAAACTTTGCTTATTTAATTATAATAGTAAAATGGGTTTCAAAAATAGTAAATTTTTATCAACACGCAAGAAAGTAAAGAATATAATATAATAGGTATTGTTTAAATGAAAGAGACAGTATAATTGATATTGGTTCTAAATAGCAAAAAAAGTACATTATATTAATTATGTATTTTGATAGTTTCAAAAAAGGGTTTAATTTTGCACCATTTTCCGGCAAATAATTATTGAAGGGAAATCATTTAAAAATCAATAGTTTTAATAATTATTTTGAAATATACAAAAGTGATTTTTTTATTTTTTCAGAGATCAAAATTTACGAAATAATTTTAAAAATATTGTGGTTTATTAAAAAAAAAGAATACCTTTGCGAACCGATTTTATAAAAAAATAATTTAAAATAATTGTCTATATGCCTACAATACAGCAGTTAGTAAGAAAAGGAAGAACTCAGATTGTGGAGAAGAAAAAAGCTCCTGCTTTGGATGCATGTCCTCAAAGGAGGGGTGTTTGTACTCGTGTTTATACAACAACACCAAAAAAACCAAACTCAGCAATGCGTAAAGTTGCAAGGGTTAGGCTAACTAATGGTAAAGAAGTGAATGCTTATATTCCAGGTGAAGGACATAACTTGCAGGAACACTCAATTGTTCTTATCAGAGGTGGTAGGGTTAAAGACCTTCCAGGTGTTCGTTATCACTTAATTAGAGGAGCTCTCGATACTTCAGGTGTTGAAGGCAGAACTCAACGACGCTCAAAATACGGAGCTAAAAGACCAAAAAAATAATCGAATTCAATAGAGTTTAGAAGCGATGAGAAAATCAAAACCAAAACAAAGGATTTTATTACCAGATCCAAAATTTAAAGATCAATTGGTTACCCGATTTGTAAACGATCTTCAGTTAGATGGTAAAAAGAATGCTGCTTTCAAAATTTTCTATGATGCAATGGATATCGTTGCTGAAAAAGCTAAAGACAAAGAAAAATCTGCAATCGAAGTTTGGAAAAAAGCATTAGAAAATATTACCCCAATGGTGGAGGTAAAAAGTAGAAGAATTGGTGGTGCAACATTCCAGGTTCCTATGGAAGTTAATCCAAGAAGAAAAACAGCAATCAGTATTAAAAATATGATTAAATACGCACGCCAAAGAAGTGGTAAAAATATGGCCGAAAAACTTTCACAAGAAATTATGGCCGCATTTAACGAAGAAGGTGGAGCATTTAAGAAAAAAGAAGAAACTCATAGAATGGCCGATGCAAATAAGGCATTTGCTCATTTTAGATTTTAATTAGAAGTAAGAAGTAATTTTTGAGACGGGAATAGAGGAAATGAGTAAAGACTTGCAGTATACCAGGAATATCGGAATCATGGCTCATATTGATGCCGGTAAAACTACAACAACAGAGAGAATTCTGTATTATACTGGTATAACACATAGAATTGGAGAGGTTCACGATGGAGCTGCTACAATGGACTGGATGGTTCAGGAGCAAGAGAGAGGAATTACAATTACTTCGGCTGCTACTACAGCTTACTGGAAATACCGTGATGTAGATTACAAAATTAATATTATAGATACTCCTGGACACGTTGATTTTACTGTTGAAGTAGAAAGATCTTTGCGTGTTCTTGATGGAGCTATCGCTGTTTTTTGTGCTGTTGGTGGTGTTGAGCCACAATCAGAAACTGTTTGGAGACAGGCCGATAAATATGGCGTTCCAAGAATCGCATTTATTAATAAAATGGATCGTGCTGGTGCCGATTTTTTCTCAGTTGTATCGCAAATGAAAGAAAAATTAGGTGCAAATGCAGTTCCTGTTCAAATTCCAATCGGATCTGAAGAAACTTTTAAAGGCGTTATTGATCTTATCGAGAATAAAGCTGTTATCTGGTTCGAAGATGAAAAGCTTGGTACACGTTACGAATTAGTTGATGTTCCTGCTGAGTTTGTTGCAGAGACTGAAGAATGGAGAGGCAAACTTATTGAAGCCGTTGCTGAATATGATGATGCTTTATTAGAAAGATTTTTCGAAGACCCAAATTCAATTACAAAAGACGAAATGATTGGTGTTATTCGTAAAGCTACTATCGGAATGACTATAGTTCCTGTACTTTGCGGTGCATCATTTAAAAATAAAGGCATTCAACGATTACTCGATTCAGTTGTTGCATTTCTTCCTAGTCCTTTAGATAAAGGAAATACAAAAGGAATAAATCCTAAAAACGACGAAGAAATTGAAAGAAAATCTGATGTATCAGAACCTTTAGCTGCATTAGCTTTTAAAATAGCTACCGATCCTTATGTAGGTCGTCTTGCATTTTTAAGAGTGTATTCAGGTAAAATTGATTCAGGTTCTTATGTGTTGAACGTTAGAACTGGTAAACGCGAAAGAATTTCTCGTTTATATCAGATGCATGCAAATAAACAAAACCCTAAAGATGTTATCGAAGCTGGCGATATTTGTGCAGCTGTTGGTTTTAAAGATCTTAGAACTGGCGATACATTATGTGACGAAAAACATCCTATAGTTCTAGAATCAATGGATTTCCCAGAACCTGTTATCGGTATTGCTGTTGAACCAAAAACTCAGAAAGATTTAGATAAACTGAATATGGCGCTTATGAAACTAGCAGAAGAGGATCCTACTTTTTCTGTAAAAGTTGATGCCGATTCAGGTCAGACTATTATCGCTGGTATGGGTGAATTACATCTTGAGATTTTAATTGATCGTTTATTACGTGAATTTAAGGTAGAATGTAACCAGGGAGCACCTCAGGTAGCATATAAGGAAGCTATTACAGCTTCAGTGGAACATCGTGAAGTTTTCAAAAAACAAAGTGGTGGACGTGGAAAATTTGCAGATATTGTTGTTACTGTCGGACCAGCAGACGAAAACGAAAAAGGGGTTCAGTTTATTGATAAAATAAAAGGTGGTAATATTCCACGCGAATATATTCCAGCAATTAATAAAGGTTTTAAAGAAGCATTATATAATGGTGTATTAGCAGGCTATCCAGTAGAAAGCTTGAAAGTAACACTTACTGACGGATCATACCACGACGTGGATTCTGATTCGTTATCATTCGAAATTTGTGCTAAAATGGCATTCAGAAATGCTTGTGCTAAAGCAAAACCAGTATTGATGGAGCCAATTATGTCAGTTGAGGTTGTTACACCCGAAGAATATATGGGTGATATTATTGGAGACTTTAACCGACGAAGAGGAAAAGTTGAAGGAATGGAAAATAAAGGTGGTGCACGCGTTATTAAAGCCAAAGTGCCTTTATCAGAGCAGTTTGGATATGTAACTGTTTTACGTACCATCAGCTCAGGTCGTGCAACTTCTACGATGGAGTTTTCGCATTACGACCAGGTACCTGATGCAATTGCAAAAGGAATTGTTGAGAAAGCAAAAGGAAAAGTGAATTTGTTTAATTAAAGAAAATAATGAGCCAGAAGATTAGAATTAAATTAAAATCTTACGATCACAATCTAGTAGATAAATCTGCAGAGAAAATTGTGAAAACCGTAAAGTCCACTGGTGCAGTTGTAAGTGGTCCAATTCCACTACCAACTCATAAGAGAATATTTACTGTATTACGTTCTCCTTTCGTTAACAAGAAATCAAGAGAACAATTTCAGTTATCTTCTTATAAAAGATTATTGGATATTTACAGTTCAACTCCAAAAACAATCGATGCGTTAATGAAGTTGGAACTACCAAGTGGTGTAGAAGTAGAAATAAAAGTGTAATTAAGTAAAACAACAAAAAAATGCCAGGATTAATTGGAAAAAAGATCGGAATGACTTCCGTCTACAGTGCCGAGGGAAAAAATATTCCATGCACTGTTATCGAGGCTGGGCCATGTGTTGTGACGCAAGTAAAAACTGTCGAAAAGGATGGTTATGCATCATATCAATTGGCTTTTGATGAGAGGAGAGAAAAAAGCACTCCAAACCCTCTAAAAGGACACTTTAAGAAAGCAGGAACAACTCCTAAAAGTAAAGTTTACGAATTTCAAGTATTTGAAAAAGAGTATAAATTAGGAGATACAGTTACTGTAGATCACATCATTTCTGAAGGAATGTTTGTTGATATTATTGGATGGTCTAAAGGAAAAGGATTTCAGGGTGTTGTAAAACGTCATGGATTTAGTGGTGTTGGTGGCCAAACACATGGTCAGCACAACAGACTACGTGCGCCAGGTTCAATGGGTGCATCATCAGATCCATCACGCGTTTTTAAAGGTATGAGAATGGCAGGTCAAACAGGGAACAAAAGAGTTATGATGATTAACTTAAGAGTTATGAAAGTAGTTCCTGAAAATAATCTGCTTGTAGTAAAAGGATCAGTTCCTGGTTCAAATGGTTCATATTTAATTATTCATGAGTAATGGAATTAGCAATAATTAACATAGAAGGCAAAGATACAGGTAAGAAAGTGAACCTTAGTGATTCAATATTTAAAATTGAACCTAATGATCATGCTATTTATCTGGATGTTAAGCAGTATTTAGCTAACAAACGCCAAGGCACGCATAAAGCAAAAGAGAAATCTGAACTTAGCGGTAGTACAAAAAAACTTAAAAGACAAAAAGGAACAGGAACCGCCAGATCTGGTAGTATTAAATCTCCTTTATTTAAAGGTGGAGCCAGAGTATTTGGCCCAAGACCTAGAGATTACTCTTTTAAGTTAAACAAGAAAGTTAAAAGTTTAGCACGTCAATCAGCATTAGCTTATAAAGCAGTTGACAATAATATTAAAGTGCTAGAAAACTTCAACTTCGAACTTCCTAAAACAAAGGAATTTGTTAACCTCAGAAATAATTTGGATGTTGCAGATAAAAAAATGCTTTTAGTTTTATCTGAACAAAATAAAAATATATATTTGTCATCCAGAAATTTACAGGATGTTAAAGTAGTAACTGTTTCAGATTTAACTACTTACGACATAATGAATGCTTCAGTTGTTCTGTTTGTTGAAAACTCAATTGAACCATTACATAAATTGTTTAGAATCTAAGAAAAAAAAGAAACAATGGATATTTTAATAAAGCCAATAGTTACCGAGAAAATGACCATGCAAGGCGATAGCCATAACAGATATGGTTTTATAGTAGATAAGAGGGCAAATAAGATTCAGATTAAGAAAGCCATTGAAGATATGTATGGCGTTTCAGTAGAAGCGATCAATACCATGCGTTATCTTGGGAAGAAAAAATCTCGATTTACTAAATCTGGTGTTATTGAAGGTGGATCAAATTCTTACAAGAAAGCAGTGGTTACTTTAACCGATGGTGAAAAAATTGATTTTTATAGCAATATTTAATTAACATGGCAGTACGTAAATTAAACCCTGTTACCCCAGGACAAAGACATAAAATTATTGGTGCTTTTGATACAATTACCAAAAGTACACCAGAAAAATCTTTGTTGGTTTCAATGAAAAGAACCGGTGGAAGAAATAATAGTGGAAAAATGACCATGAGATATATTGGGGGTGGTCATAAGAAGAGATATCGTATAATCGATTTTCTTAGAAATAAAGATGGAATGGATGCAACTGTTAATGGTATTGAATACGATCCAAACAGATCTGCTCGTATTGCATTAATTACCTATAAAGATGGTGAAAAAAGATACATAATTGCTCCAACCGGATTAAAAGTTGGTCAAACAATTGTTTCAGGTAAAAATGTAGCTCCAGAAATTGGAAATACACTTTTCTTATCTGATATACCACTAGGTACAGTAATTCATAATATCGAACTTCATCCTGGTAAAGGTGGTGCATTAGCACGAAGTGCTGGTACATATGCACAATTAACATCACGCGATGGGAAATATGCAATAGTTAAAATGCCATCAGGAGAAACCAGAATGATTTTAACAACATGCCGTGCAACAATCGGAACAGTTTCTAACTCTGATCATAGTCTTGAGGTTTCAGGTAAAGCTGGAAGACACAGATGGTTAGGTATTCGTCCAAGAGTTCGTGGTGTTGTTATGAACCCTGTTGATCACCCAATGGGTGGTGGTGAAGGTAGAGCTTCTGGAGGTCATCCAAGATCTAGAAAAGGTATTCCTGCTAAAGGATATAAAACTAGAACTCCTAAAAAAGCTTCTAATAAATATATTGTAGAAAAACGAAAGAAATAAAATAGTTTGCTATGAGTCGATCACTTAAAAAAGGCCCATTTATTGATTTCAAACTTGAAAAAAGAGTTCAATATCTGAACCAGTCAGGTAAAAAATCTGTAGTAAAAACATGGTCACGCAGATCAATGATATCTCCAGATTTTGTTGGGCATACGATTGCTGTTCATAATGGGAATAAATTTATCCCGGTATATGTTACCGAAAATATGGTTGGTCATAAATTAGGTGAATTTTCGCCAACCCGTACTTTCAGAGGTCATGCCGGAAATAAAAAAGGTTAATAACCAACAATAGTTTTACACAAAAAAATATAGACTATAATGGGTGCTAGAAAAAGAATAAGAGCAAATCAAATCAAAGAGAGCAAAAAAGAAAAGTATTTTGCTGTTTTACGAAATTGCCCTACATCACCACGAAAGATGAGATTAGTAGCTGACATGGTTAGAGGGATGGAAGTAAATAGAGCTCTTGATGTGTTGAAATTTAATTCGAAAGAAGCTTCAGGCCGAATGGAAAAACTGCTAATGTCAGCTATTTCAAACTGGCAGATTAAAAACGAAGGCGTTCGAATAGAAGATAGCAAGTTAATTGTGAAAGAGATTTTTGTTGATCAGGCACGAACCTTAAAAAGAGTTCAGCCAGCTCCTCAAGGTAGAGCTCATAGAATCAGAAAAAGATCAAATCACGTTACCATAGTGCTTGATAATTTAAGTAACAACGATACTCAAACAGAATAATAGATGGGACAAAAAGTTAATCCGATTTCAAATCGATTGGGAATCATTAAAGGTTGGGATTCTAATTGGTACGGTGGAAGAAAATATGCCGATAAACTGGTTGAGGATACAAAAATCAGAAAGTATCTCGAAGCTCGATTAGCTAAAGCAAGTATTTCGAAAATAATTATTGAAAGAACATTAAAACTTATCACAGTAACTGTTAATACTGCTCGTCCGGGAATTATTATCGGAAAAGGAGGTCAGGAAGTTGATAAACTTAAAGAGGAATTGAAAAAAATTACCAAAAAAGAAGTTCAAATCAATATTTTTGAAGTAAAAAGACCTGAACTGGATGCAACTATCGTTGGTAGTGGTATTGCTCGTCAAATCGAAGGTAAGATTTCTTATCGTCGTGCAATCAAGATGGCAATCGCTTCAACCATGAGAATGGGTGCAGAAGGTATTAAAGTTCAGATCTCTGGTCGATTAGGTGGTGCCGAAATGGCACGTACTGAAGTATATAAGGAAGGACGTACTCCGTTACATACGTTCCGTTCAGATATAGATTACGCATTGAGCGAAGCTTTAACAAAAGTTGGCTTAATGGGAGTTAAAGTTTGGATTTGCAGAGGTGAGATCTATGGAAAACCAGATTTAGCACCAAATTTATCTGCTTTACCAGCAACACCTAAGGGTCAAGTTGGTAATCAGAAACCTGCAAAAGGAAACTTTGGCAGAAAGAAAAGAGATAATAAGAAATATTAATGAGGATTTGAAATGTTACAGCCAAAGAAAACTAAATACAGAAGAGTCCAGAAGGGCAAAATGAAAGGCAATGCCCAACGCGGAAATCAATTAGCATTTGGTTCTTTCGGAATCAAAGCTCTTGAAGAGTGCTGGATCACAGGTCGTCAAATTGAAGCAGCTAGACAAGCTGTGACAAGATATATGAAAAGAGAAGGACAAATCTGGATTCGTATATTTCCGGACAAACCTATCACTAAAAAACCCGCCGAAGTACGTATGGGTAAAGGTAGAGGTGCTCCAGAAGGATTTGTTGCTCCGGTAAAACCAGGAAGAATCCTAATTGAAGCCGAAGGAGTTCCATTCGAAATAGCACAAGAAGCTTTACGATTGGCTGCTCAAAAACTGCCTATTACTACAAAATTTGTAGTTAGACGTGATTATGTTGAAAAAACAAATTAGTGCGAAATGAAAAGTTCTGAAATTAAAGAGTTAACAACAAAGGAGTTAGAAGAAAGAATCGATACAGAGAGTTCCCATCTGACTCGTCTAAAGCTTAATCATGCTGTGTCTCCTTTAGACAATCCTTTGAAAATTAAGCAAACCCGCAAAAATATTGCCAGGTTAAAAACTGAGTTGCGTAAAAGAGAATTAAACGAGAGTTCAAACAGTTAATTGTGAAAAATGGAAACAGCAAGAAATCTGAGAAAAGAACGTGTTGGGGTTGTTGTTAGTAATAAGATGGATAAAACCATTATAATTACTGTCGAAAGAAAAGTTAAACATCCAAAATACGGGAAATTCATCAACCGCAGAACAAGATTTACTGCACATGATGAAGAAAACACTTGCAATATAGGGGATACAGTACGAATTATGGAAACTAGACCTTTGAGCAAAAATAAATGTTGGAGATTAGTTGAAATTATTGAAAGAGTTAAATAGCCATGATACAACAAGAAAGTAGATTAACAGTAGCTGATAATAGCGGAGCCAAAGAAGTATTGTGTATAAGAGTACTTGGTGGTACAGGCAAAAGATATGCAAGTATAGGCGATACAATCGTTGTTGCTGTTAAAAGCGCTTTACCATCTGGAGAAGTTAAAAAAGGAACAGTTTCGAAAGCTGTTGTAGTTAGAACTAAAAAAGAAGTTCGAAGACAAGATGGTTCGTATATTCGTTTCGATAACAATGCCGTAGTATTGTTAAATAATGCCGGTGAAATAAGAGGTACACGTATTTTTGGCCCAATTCCTAGAGAATTGCGCGATAAGTATATGAAAATTATTTCATTAGCTCCAGAAGTATTATAATTAAAAAATTATAGCTGCATGCGAAGGAAATTACACATAAAGAAAGGCGATACTGTTTACGTAAATGCAGGTGAGTCTAAAGGTCAACAAGGTAAAGTACTTGAAGTTATTTACGAAAAGGAAAAAGCTATTGTTGAAGGCGTAAACATGGTTTCGAAACATACAAAACCGAATGCTAAAAGTCCACAAGGTGGAATTATTAAAAAAGAAGCACCAATTCATATTTCAAACTTAATGGTTGTAGATCCATCAACAGGAAAACCAACCCGAATTGGACGTCGGTTAAATGATAAAAGCAAATTAGTGCGTTATTCAAAAAAATCAGGAGAGGAGATTAAATAATGGAATACACGCCAACATTAGAGACCAGGTATAAAAAAGAAATTATCCCTGCCTTAAAAAAGGAGTTCAGTTACAGTTCTGTAATGGAAGTTCCAAGATTAGAAAAAATAGTTATTAATCAAGGCGTTGGTCAGGCAGTTGCAGATAAGAAGCTTATTGATGCTGCTCAAGATGAATTAACAATTATAGCAGGACAGAAAGCTATAAAAACATATTCGAAAAAAGACATTTCGAATTTTAAACTTCGTAAAGGAATGCCTATTGGTATTAAAGTAACCTTACGAAAAGAAAGAATGTATGAATTTATGGAGCGATTAATTTCTGTTTCGCTTCCTCGAATTCGTGATTTTAACGGGGTGAATGCAAAATTTGACGGACGCGGAAACTATACACTAGGTATTCAAGAACAAATTATTTTTCCAGAAATAGATCTTGATAAAATTAATAAGTTATTAGGAATGGAAATAACATTTGTTACTACCGCTAAAACCGATGAAGAAGGAATAGCTTTGTTACGCGAATTTGGGATTCCATTTAAAAATATTAAAAAGAAATAATAGATAGTATGGCTAAAGAATCAATGAAAGCCCGTGAAAGGAAACGCCAACGATTGGTTGAAAAGTATGCTGCTAAAAGAGCAGAACTTAAAGCTGAAGGCGATTTTGTTGGGTTAAGCAGATTACCTAAAAACTCAAATCCAATAAGATTGCATAACAGATGTATGCTTACTGGAAGACCTAAAGGTTATATCCGTCAATTCGGAATTAGCAGGATTACTTTCAGAGAAATGGCTTCGAAAGGTTTAATCCCTGGTGTAAAGAAAGCAAGTTGGTAGATTGAAATTATAAAAAGTAGAGATATGATTACAGATCCGATAGCAGATTATCTTACTCGTTTAAGAAATGCTGTAATGGCAAAACATAGAGTAGTTGAAATTCCGGCTTCAAGTTTAAAAAAGGATATTACGAAAATACTTTTCGATAAAGGATATATACTTTCTTATAAATTCGAAGACGATGATAAACAGGGGATTATTAAAATTGCTTTAAAATATCACCCTGAAACTAAAGCTCCAGCTATACGCTCAATTCGACGCGTTAGTAAACCGGGCTTACGTAAGTATGTTGGTACAGACGAAATACCACGTGTACTTAATGGTTTAGGTATAGCTATTTTATCTACATCAAAAGGTGTAATTACTGATAAAGAGGCTCGTACATTAAACGTTGGTGGCGAAGTAATTTGTTATGTACATTAATAAGGAGGATAACTAAATGTCACGAATAGGAATATTACCGATAGATTTGCCAAAAGGCGTGAGTGTGACTATTAGCGATAAAAACGAGGTTAAAGTAAAAGGACCAAAAGGTGAAATATCGCAAATAGTTCATCAAGATATTAAAGTTGAGATTAAAGAAAACCAAATCCTGGTTAGCCGACCAAGCGAAGAAAAAGCGCATAAAGCAATGCATGGATTGTACAGATCTTTAATCCATAACATGGTGGTTGGTGTTTCAGATGGATTTACATTACAACAAGAATTAGTTGGTGTTGGTTATAGGGCTGAAGCAAAAGGACAAGTTTTGGAAATGAGTTTAGGTTACTCACATGATATTCATTTTCTTATTCCAAATGAAGTAAAGGTAGAAACCAAAACCGAAAGAAGAAGCAATCCTATTATTACCTTAACAAGTGTTGATAAACAACTCATTGGTCAGGTAGCTGCTAAAATTCGTTCTTTAAGAAAACCAGAACCATATAAAGGTAAAGGTATTAAATTTGTAGGCGAAGAATTACGCAGAAAAGCCGGTAAATCTGCTAGTGTATAACATATTTAAAAAATATAGTCATGGCTTTAACTAAGCAAGAGAGAAGAATTAGAATAAAAAGGCGAATTAGAAAGCAGGTAAAAGGTACTGCTACAAAGCCAAGAATGTCTGTTTTTAGAAGTAACAAACAGATATATGTTCAATTTATTGATGATTTAGAAGGAAAAACACTCCTTTCAGTTTGCTCTAGAAATAAAGATGTTGCTGAAAAAGGAAATATGCCTAAAATTGAACAAGCGAAACTTGTAGGTCAATTAGCATCAAAAAAAGCTTTGGAACAAGGTATTACCGAAGTAATTTTCGATAGAAATGGTGCTTTATATCATGGTAGAGTTAAATCATTAGCAGAAGCTGCCAGAGAAGGTGGACTTAAATTTTAAGAATAGAGAATTATGTCAACAAGTATAAGAAAAGTAAAAACCAGCGATTTAGAACTAAAAGATAAACTTGTTAGTATTCAGCGAGTAACTAAAGTAACCAAAGGGGGTCGTAATTTTGGATTTACAGCTATCGTTGTTGTTGGTAACGAGGATGGTATTGTTGGTTATGGTTTAGGAAAAGCAAAAGAAGTTACTACAGCTATAGCAAAAGGAGTTGAAGCAGCCAAGAAAAATTTGGTTAAAGTACCTATCTATAAAGGAACAATTCCTCACGAACAAGTATCACGATTTGGTGGCGCCGAAGTTTTCTTAAAACCCGCTTCACATGGTACCGGTGTAAAAGCCGGTGGTGCTATGCGTGCAGTTCTAGAGAGCGTTGGTGTTACAGATGTGTTAGCTAAGTCAAAAGGTTCAAGTAACCCTCATAACTTGGTTAAAGCAACTATCGAAGCTTTGCTTCAGTTAAGAGATCCTAGATCTATAGCTGATCAGCGCGGTGTAACAATGGATAAAGTATTTAACGGATAATGACATTAAAATAGAATTTTTATGGCGAAGATAAAAGTTATACAAATTAGAAGCGAGATTGGATGTACCAAACGCCAAAAAAGAACATTAGAAGCTCTTGGTATTAAAAAAATGCATAATCCCGTTGAATTAGAAGCTACCCCACAAGTAATGGGAATGATTACGAAAGTAAATCATTTAGTTAAAGTTGAAGATAAATAATAACGATTTAAAGAATTTATATAGATATGGATTTAAGTAACTTAAAACCAGCTGAAAAATCGGTTAAAAAAAGTAAACGCGTTGGCCGTGGTCAAGGTTCCGGTAAAGGTGGTACATCTACAAGAGGACACAAAGGTGCAAAACAACGTTCAGGTTACAAAAAGAAAATTGGTTTTGAAGGCGGACAAATGCCTTTACAGAGACGTTTACCTAAATTTGGTTTTACAAACGTTTCTAGAAAGGAATTTAAGGCAATTAACATTGATACCTTAGAAAAATTAGCAGAAAAAAAAGGACTAACCACAATTGATATTGATGTTTTAATTGAAGCTGGACTTATTAAAAAGAATAGTTTAGTTAAAATACTTGGCAATGGCACATTAACCAAAAAACTTGAAGTTAAAGCTCATGCTTTCTCTAAAACAGCCATTACCGCTATCGAATCAGTTCAAGGAACCGTTGTAAAATTATAATTGAATGAGAGCTCTAATACAGACCATTAAGAATATAGCAAAAATCGAAGACCTTCGTTATCGAATTTTATATACGCTATTAATACTTTTAATTTATCGTTTAGGTAGTTTTATTGTACTACCTGGAATCGACCCAAGTCAGCTTACTGCATTAAAAAACCAAACAGCTGATGGCGTATTAGGTCTACTGAATATGTTTTCCGGAGGAGCATTTTCTAATGCATCAATTTTTGCTTTGGGGATTATGCCATATATTTCAGCATCTATTGTTATTCAATTACTTGGAATAGCAATTCCTTATTTTCAGCGGTTACAACGCGAAGGTGAAAGTGGAAGACGTAAGATAAATCAATTAACAAGATATTTAACTGTTGCAATTTTATTGTTGCAAGCACCAGCTTACTTGAAAAACTTACAAGTACAATTACCAGCATCAGCATTTGTATTTCAAGGTACATTCTTCTGGTTCTCATCTGTAGTAATTTTAACATCAGGCACTATGTTTGTTATGTGGCTGGGTGAAAGAATTACTGACAAAGGAATTGGAAATGGTATTTCATTAATTATTATGATTGGTATTATTGCACGATTACCGTTTTCATTATTTGCTGAATTCGCAAACAGATTAGAAACTCAAGGAGGTGGTTTAGTTGCATTCTTAATAGAAATGGTGATTTTGTTCTTTGTATTTATTTTTACCATATTATTAGTTCAGGGCACAAGAAAAATTCCAGTACAATATGCAAAACGTATTGTTGGTAATAAGCAATATGGTGGTGTTCGCCAATACATACCTGTAAAGGTAAACTCTGCTGGCGTTATGCCTATTATCTTTGCTCAAGCATTAATGTTTGTACCATTAACTCTTGCAGGATTTTCAAACTCTGAAACAATGACAGGATTTGCGGCAGCATTTTCTAATATTACAGGTTTCTGGTACAATTTAACATTTGCATTATTAATTATTATTTTCACCTACTTTTATACTGCTATTACAATCAATCCATCGCAAATGGCAGAAGATATGAAAAAGAATGGTGGATTTATACCAGGAGTTAAACCTGGAAGAAAAACAGTTGAGTTTTTAGATACGATAATGTCAAGAATTACCTTGCCCGGATCTATTTTCTTAGCAATAATTGCAATACTTCCAGCATTTGCTCAGATGTCAGGCATGGATAGCCAATGGGCACAATTTTATGGTGGAACATCCTTATTGATTTTAGTTGGTGTAGTTTTAGATACATTACAACAAATAGAAAGTCACCTATTAATGAGACATTATGATGGATTAATGAAATCAGGTCGAATAAAAGGTAGAACCGGCAGTGTGTCCGGAATGTAATTAAAAATTAACGTTCTTTGATGCTAATTTATAAAACAGACGAGGAGATAGAGATTCTAAGAAGAAATAACCTTCTTGTTTCAAAAACTCTTGCTGAGGTAGCAAAATTAATAGAACCAGGAGTAACTACTCTGCAACTTGATAAAATTGCAGAAGAGTTTATTCGAGATCATGGAGCAATACCTGGATTTTTGGGCTATGGAGGTTATCCTAATACACTATGTACATCAGTAAATGACGAAGTCGTGCATGGAATACCTTCAGAAAGAGTTCTGAAAGATGGTGATATCGTTTCTGTAGATTGCGGAACTTATTTGGAAGGTTTTTACGGTGATACAGCCTATACTTTTCAGGTGGGCAATGTAAAACCCGAAATTGTAAATCTTTTAAATATAACAAAAGAATCACTTTTTAAAGGAATAGAGAAAGCAATTGATGGAAATAGAATAGGTGATATTGGATATGCTGTTCAGTTTCATGCCGAGAAAAATGGTTTTTCTGTTGTTCGCGAAATGGTTGGTCATGGCTTAGGAAGAGATATGCACGAAGCCCCTGAAGTTCCAAATTATGGAAAAAGAGGTCGAGGAATAAAACTTTCAGAAGGTCTGGTAATATGTATTGAACCCATGATTAATATGGGCAGCAAATACATAAAACAAGATTCTGATGGCTGGACAATCAGAACAATTGATGGGAGACCATCAGCACATTATGAATTGGCAGTTGCAATAAAAAAAGATAAAGCAGAAATTTTATCGACATATAAATATATTGAAGAAGTTTTAAACAGTTAGAGACGATTTATGGCAAAACAAGCATCTATTGAGCAAGATGGAACGATTATAGAAGCATTATCAAATGCTATGTTTAGAGTTGAACTTGAGAATGGCCATGTTATAACTGCACACATATCTGGTAAAATGCGAATGCATTATATTAAAATTTTACCAGGTGATAAAGTAAAGGTTGAAATGTCACCTTACGACTTAACAAAGGGAAGAATTAGTTATAGGTATAAATAAAACTGAAGAATATGAAAGTTAGAACATCCGTGAAAAAACGTAGCGCTGACTGTAAGATTGTGAGAAGAAAAGGCAGACTATACGTTATTAACAAAAAAAATCCTAAGTTTAAACAGCGACAGGGATAAATTATTAAATTTGCACTTTAATTAATTGAGATTTATGGCAAGAATTGTTGGAGTAGATTTACCAAAGAATAAAAGAGGGGTTATAGGTTTAACCTATATCTACGGTATTGGTCGTAATGCAGCTGCTACTATTTTAGATCAGGCAGGCATCGATCAGAGTATTAAAGTAAAAGACTGGAACGATGATCAAGTTGCGAAAATTCGTGAGATCATCAACGAATCATACAAAGTAGAAGGTGCTTTGCGTTCAGAATTTCAGCTTAATATTAAGCGTTTGATGGATATTGGATGCTACAGAGGTATAAGACATAGAGTTGGTTTACCTTTACGCGGTCAGTGTACAAAAAACAATGCAAGAACTAGAAAAGGGAAGAGAAAAACAATTGCAAATAAAAAGAAAGCAACTAAATAGGTAGAAAATGGCAAAAAAGACTGGAACATCTAAAAAGAGGGTTGTTAAGGTTGAAGCTACTGGTCAGGCACACATCCATGCTTCTTTCAATAATATTATTGTTTCGATGACAAACAATAGTGGACAAGTTATTTCCTGGTCATCATCAGGTAAAAAAGGATTTAGAGGATCAAAAAAGAATACACCTTATGCAGCTCAAATGGCTGCCGAAGACTGTGCTAAAGTGGCATTTGATCTTGGATTAAGAAAAGTAAAAGTATATGTTAAAGGACCGGGTTCTGGAAGAGAATCGGCAATTCGTACTATTCATAATGTAGGAATTGAAGTAACTGAAATCGTTGACGTAACTCCATTACCACACAATGGTTGTCGTCCACCTGCTCGTCGAAGAGTATAATAATATAAAAAGATTGATAATTTAGAATAATATTAAGATTCATGGCAAGATATACTGGACCAAAAACAAAAATTGCGAGGAAATTAGGTGAACCTATTTATGGGCCTGATAAACATTTTGAGAAAAAGAATTTTCCTCCCGGCCAACATGGTGCAAATAAAAGAAGACGTAAACAGTCTGAATATGGTGTTCAATTAATGGAGAAACAAAAAGCCAAATATACCTATGGTGTGTTGGAAAAACAATTCTACAATTTGTTTGAACGCGCTTCGAGATCACATGGTATTACTGGTGAAAACCTTTTAAAACTGCTCGAATCAAGATTGGACAATGTTGTTTATAGATTAGGAATTGCGCCTACCAGAAATGGTGCTCGTCAGTTGGTATCTCATAAACATATTACTGTTAACGGACAGATAGTAAATATACCTTCATATTCTTTAAGAGCTGGAGATATTGTCAGCGTTAGAGAAAAATCAAAATCATTAGAAGTTGTAGTTAATAGTTTAACATCTGCACGTCACAATAAATACTCATGGTTAGAGTGGGATGGTGATAATATGGCAGGAAGATTTTTAAATACACCTGAAAGATCAGAGATTCCTGAAAATATAAAGGAACAGTTAATCGTAGAATTGTACTCGAAATAATAATAATTACTCATTATTTATGGCAATATTAGCATTTCAAAAGCCCGACAAGGTCATCATGGTCGAAGCAAACGAAACTTATGGCAAGTTTGAGTTTCGTCCACTCGAACCAGGATATGGTATCACTGTTGGCAATTCTTTAAGAAGAATTTTATTATCATCATTGGAAGGTTATGCCATTACATCGGTAAAATTTGATGGTGTAGAACATGAGTTTTCTACAATTACTGGCGTGGTTCAAGATGTTAGCGAAATAATTCTGAACCTAAAGCAAGTGAGGTTTAAATGTCATGTAGAGGGAACTGAAGATGAAAAAATCAATGTAACTTTATCAGGCCAAAAAGAATTTAAAGCAGGTGATTTAAATAATTTTTTAACCAACTTTAAAATTTTAAACCCTGAATTAGTAATCTGCGAAATGGAACCTGATGCGAAGTTACATCTTGAGATTACAATCAATAAAGGTAGAGGTTATGTACCTGCTGAAGAAAATAAAGCAATTGATTCTGAATTTGGTGTCATAGCTATCGATTCAATTTATACTCCTATCAGGAATGTAAAATATTCGATCGAAAATTATCGAGTTGAACAAAAAACTGACTTTGAGAAATTAATTTTCGAAATAGAATCTGATGGCTCAATACATCCAAAAGATGCACTAAAAGAAGCTGCTAAAATATTAATTTATCACTTGATGTTATTCTCAGATGAGAAGATCACTCTTGACTCTGATGAAAAATATGCAAACGAAGAGTTTGACGAAGAAGTTCTTCATATGCGTCAGCTTTTAAAAACCCGATTAGTTGATCTTGATTTATCGGTTCGTGCTCTAAACTGCTTAAAAGCTGCAGAAGTAGATACATTAGGAGACTTAGTAAGATATAATAAAAATGATTTATTGAAGTTTAGAAACTTTGGTAAAAAATCGTTAACAGAATTAGAAGATTTACTTAGCCAGATGAGTTTAACATTTGGAATGGATATTTCTAAGTATAAATTAGACAAGGAGTAAAAGGATGAGACATAGAAAATCAATTAATCACTTAGGGAGACAAAGTGCGCATAGAAAAGCGATGTTAGCGAACATGGCTGCATCATTAATATTACACAAAAAGATATCAACTACTTTAGCAAAAGCAAAAGCTTTACGTACATACGTTGAACCGCTTATTACAAAAGCTAAAGAAGATTCAACTCATGCACGTCGTGAAGTATTCAGTCATCTGCAGAGTAAAGAGGCAGTAACTGAATTATTCAGAGAAGTTAGTGTAAAAGTTGCCGATAGACCAGGTGGATATACCAGAATATTAAAAACTGGATTTCGTCTTGGAGATAATGCAGATATGTGTATTATCGAATTAGTTGACTTTAACGAAAACTTATTGTCAGCAAAATCTGGTGCAAAAGCAAAAACAACTACTCGTCGTAGAAGACCAAGTACCAAAAAAACTACTAAAGAAGCTGAAGTTGTTGCAGAAACAGCTGAGGTTTTCGAGAGCAAAGTTGAAGAAGCAAAGGTAGATAACACTGAAGAGAAAAAAGAAGAATAATATTTTTATTTATAGTTATATAAAGCGAGTTTTTACTCGCTTTTTTTATGTTTATAATTGAACTGATACTATTATTTCTTTTAAGAATTAGTTAATTTTGATAGCTAAATTTTATTGATAAATTAAAAACAGAAAATTATGGGACAAATAGCAGGAGTACATGCAAGGCAGATCCTCGATTCTAGAGGAAACCCTACAGTGGAGGTTGAGGTAGTAACCAGCGAAGGGGTTATTGGAAGAGCTGCAGTACCATCAGGTGCGTCTACAGGAGTTCACGAAGCAGTTGAATTACGAGATGGTGATAAATCTCAGTATTTAGGAAGAGGCGTTACTAAAGCAGTTGAAAATGTTAATACTATAATAAATGACGAATTACAAGGTCTATTCGTTGATGAACAAGGAACAATAGATAAAACACTTATTGATCTTGATGGAACGGAAAACAAAGGAAATCTTGGTGCAAATGCAATATTAGGTGTTTCGCTTGCTGCTGCGCGTGCTGCATCAATTGAATATGGTATGTCTCTTTATAGATACATCGGTGGAGTTAATGCGAATACATTGCCAATTCCAATGATGAATATCCTTAATGGCGGACAACATGCCGATAATAAAATTGATATTCAGGAATTTATGATCATGCCTGTTGGTGCTGAAAAGTTTAGCGATGCACTTAGAATGGGTGCTGAAGTTTTTCACAACCTAAAATCAGTATTAAAATCAAAAGGACACTCAACAAATGTTGGCGATGAAGGTGGGTTTGCGCCTAACCTAGCATCAAACGAAGAAGCTATTGAGGTTGTTCTCGAAGCCATAAAAAAAGCAGGTTATAAAGCTGGTAAAGATATTTATATTGCTTTGGATCCTGCAGCATCATCTTTTTATGATAAAAAGAAAAAAGTATATCATTTTGAATCTACCAATAGGGATTATACCTCATCCGAAATGGTAAATTATTGGAAGAAATGGGTAAAAGATTATCCAATTCTTTCGATTGAAGACGGTATGGATGAAGATGATTGGGATGGCTGGAAAGAATTAAATAAAGCTATCGGTGACAAGATTCAGATTGTGGGTGATGATATTTTTGTAACCAATGTAAAACGACTTGAACGCGGTATAAAAGAAAAAGCAGCTAATTCAATTTTAATTAAAGTAAATCAGATTGGTACATTAACCGAAACAATTAATGCTGTTCGAATGGCCTCTGAAAATGCCTTTACTTCAATTATTAGTCATCGTTCTGGCGAAACAGAAGATACTACAATCGCTGATTTGGCTGTTGCTTTAAATACTGGGTTAATAAAAACAGGCTCAGCATCCCGCTCCGACAGGATTGCAAAATACAATCAGTTACTTAGGATCGAAGGAACCTTAGGTAGTGCAGCCAACTATTTGGGCCGTAATTTCAAATATATCAAATAGAATAAATTTCTATATATACTTTAAGGCTGGCTTTTTGCCGGCCTTTTTAATACTTTTACTTATTCTGATTTAATACTGAACAATTATGCCCTATAGCTCTTTAAACCAATTTATAAAAGCACTCGAAGAAAATAACGAGCTTATAAGAGTAAAAGATTATGTAAATCCGGAACTGGAGATAACTGAAATTATAGATCGATTTTCGAAAAGTGAAAATGGAGGAAAAGCATTACTGTTCGAGAATAATGGGACTGATTATCCGATATTAATAAATGCTTTTGGATCAGAAAAAAGAATGTGTATTGCTCTTGGCGTGAATAATCTTGAAGAAATAGGTGAGGGAATAAGCAATTTATTTAATGATTTGACTGAGCCAAAAAAAAGTATCATAGACAAGCTAAGATTATTGCCCACCCTCTCGAATGTAGCATCATGGATGCCAAAAACTATAAGAGGTAAAGGATTGTGCCAGGAGATAATTCATAAAAATCCTGATATTAATAAATTGCCTGTTTTAAAATGTTGGCCCGAAGACGGAGGACGATTTATTACTCTTCCCATGGTAATTACAAAAGATCCTGAAACAGGAATTAGGAATGTAGGAATGTACCGAATGCAAATTTTCGATAAAGAACTAACAGGTATGCATTGGCATTTACATAAGGTTGGCGCAAGACATTACTCAGCATATAAAAGCATTGGTAAAAAAATGCCAGTAGCAGTTGCTTTAGGTGGTGATCCTGCATATACTTATTCAGCTACTGCTCCATTGCCTGATAATATCGATGAATTTTTATTTGCCGGATTTCTTCGTAAAAAAAGAGTTGAGATGGTAAAATGTATTACTCAGGATATCGAAGTTCCGGCTGATGCTGACATAATTATTGAAGGTTATGTTGACCCGGATGAACAATTAATACTTGAAGGTCCGTTTGGCGATCATACTGGTTTTTATTCATTAGCCGATTTGTATCCACGATTTCATATAACATGCATTACTCATCGGAAAAACGCAATATATCCGGCAACTATTGTGGGTATTCCACCTATGGAAGATGCCTGGATTGGTAAAGCTACCGAACGAATATTTTTAACTCCAATAAAAATTTCGATGATTCCCGAGATTATTGATTTTCACCTGCCATTTGTTGGTGTTGCTCATAATCTGGTTATTGTTAAAATAAATAAAACATATCCCGGGCAAGCCATAAAAGTGATGAATTCTCTCTGGGGAGCTGGCCAAATGATGTTTAATAAGGTTTTAATTGTTGTTGATCAGGATGTAAATGTTCAAAATTTTACAGAGGTTAATCAAGCAATTGCTCAGCATGTTGATCTTTTAACTGATTTGCATTTTAGCATGGGACCGTTAGATATTCTCGATCATTCATCAACCAATTACGCCTATGGAAGTAAACTAGGTGTTGATGCTACAACCAAGCTGTTAAATGAAACCGCGGGAAGTAAAATAAGCAAGTTGATTAATTCTGAGTTTGTTAATTATGACATAATCAAAAAGCAGTTACCTGAAATTGTAGAAATAAAAAAGATAAGTAATTCTATTAATTTGTTGATATGCGCATTAGATAAAACGAAGGTTAATAATAAATCTGAGCTTATTAAAGCAATGAGTACTTTTAGTCAATTCAAAAATTCACAGCATATAGTTATACTTATTGATAAGGAGGTAGATATTAATGATTACGATATGGTTGCCTGGCTTACATTAGGTAATATTGATCCAAAACGTGATACAGCATTCATTAATGAAAATGAAACAACCATTTTGTTTATTGATGCTACAAGAAAATCATTAAGAAAAGATAATTTCGAAAGAGACTGGCCAAACATAATTATTTCTGATGATCAAACTATTAAAAAAATAGACAACTGCTGGGCAAATCTTGAACTAGGTAAGTTTATAAATTCGCCATCAAAAAAATATAAAAAATTGTTTCAGGGGAGCGGACCAAAAATCGATAGTTAATTTATGGGTTAATTTGCGTAAACTTTTTTAATTGCTTTGGATTAAGACTTAGAAATAGTAAATTAGCTTAATCAGATGAAATACAAGAACTACATATTATTTTTTATAATTTCTATCATTACTTTTTTTAATGGGTATGTTTTTGCGCAAGGACAGATTATTAATGCGGAGCTTTTTACAATCGAAGATGGATTGTCGCAAACAAGCATATACAGTGTGTTGCAGGATAGTAAAGGATTTCTTTGGATTGGTACTCAGGACGGGTTAAATAAGTATGACGGGTATTCGTTTAAAACTTTTAAAAACGAACCTAACGATACAACAAGTATCTCAAATAATTATATTCATTGCCTTCTCGAAGATTCGCAAGGTAATATCTGGGTGGGAACAAACTTTGGACTAAATAAATACGATAGATATTCCAATACTTTTACACATTATTTGGCAGATCCCAACGACCCGGATAAGCTAAAGGAAAATGAAATTTATGCAATCTTTGAGGATTCAAAAGGTATTTTATGGATAAAAACTATTAATTATCTTACACGCCTTAATCCAAAAACTCTAAAATTCAGACATTATAATCATTACAACGATGTATTTAATTTTGTTTCGGTAAATATACGATTTACAATTTTAGAGGATGAAGATGGTATTTTATGGGTTGGTACAAAAGATGGGCTTAATTTTTTTGATCAAAAACTCGAAATCTTTAAGCGATATGCTCACGATCCATCAGATGACAAAAGCCTTAGCGATAACCGGGTAAAAATGATTTTTTTAGATTCAAAAGGAATCTTTTGGGTCGGTACCGAAAACGGATTAAATAAATTTGATAGAAAAAAGGAGATTTTTACCAGATACTATAGTAATCCCGATAATCCCAATAGCTTATTAAACAGTAATATAAATGTTGTTTTTGAGGATAAATCTGGCGGTTTGTGGATCGGAACGGATAATGGATTAAATAAATATAATTCAGGTATCGATGGATTTGAATCATTTACTGGATTAACCTACCAAAATCAAAATAAATTAATTACATCCATCACTTCAATTATTCAGGATAATTCAGGCATTATTTGGATTGGTTCATTGCAGGGATTAATAAAGATGGAGCAACGCAAGCAGAGTTTCAAGTTATACGATAATGGAAAAGAGAACACTCCTCTTTTTTCAAATAACTATGTTTCGGCAATACTGAAAGATGATAATAAAAGATTATGGGTAGGAACATGGGGAACAGGATTGCACATTTTTGACAGAAAATCAAATCAGATCGAAAAATTTAACACAGCAAACAGTAATCTAAAAAATGATTATATACATAAAATTTTTCAAGATAAAACAGGTAAAATTTGGATAGGAACGCAAAACGGTATTTATTTTTTTAACGAAACAGTAAAATCATTTTATACATTCGAAAATAAAAAGCTGGTTAATACCTTTAGAACAAACCGTGTGTATGACATATTGCAGGATTCTAAAGATAATATTTGGGTGGCTTGCAGAAATGGATTACATAAAATTACGGACGATTCAATTAAGAGTTATTATAGCAATTTAAACGATAATAATTCCATTAGTTCGAACTTGGTATATTGTTTAATAGAAGATAAAAACGGCATCATATGGATTGGTTGTGAATTTGGATTTAACCGCCTTGATCCAAAGACAGAAACAATTAAACGATATTTAAGAAGTAATTATTCTTGTGAAAATTGCCTAAGCAGCAATGAAATAATTGCTGTTTTCGAAGACAGAAAAAATGATTGTTTGTGGATTGGAACAGTAAATGGGTTAAATAAATTTTTTCCTGAGGATGAAACATTTAAAACCTATACAGAGAAAGATGGGTTGCCCAATAATATTATTTATGCTATACTGCAAGATAAATCAGGTAATCTATGGATGAGCACCAATCGTGGAATCTCGAAATTTGATCCTGTAAAAGAAGAGTTTTATAATTTCGGTATATCAGATGGGTTACAAAACTATGAGTTTAATATTGGAGCATACTTTAAATCAGGTGATGATGAAATGTTCTTTGGGGGTATTTCAGGATTAAATGGTTTTTATCCCGATTCGGTAAAGAAA
This sequence comes from Bacteroidales bacterium, assembly GCA_050179935.1. Taxonomy (GTDB): domain Bacteria; phylum Bacteroidota; class Bacteroidia; order Bacteroidales; family UBA12077; genus UBA12077. Next base: position 75,888 of record JBFXEQ010000010.1, read on the forward strand.
AAACAAGTAGTACCCTTTGTTGAAATTACTTCTGTTGAGTTATTAAGCGAGGAAACAAACAAATCAGTAAATATTGGAGAAGAAAAAACAATTAAGGTGCCTTATGATAACAATCACATTTCTATCGAATTTTCAGCTCTTGATTTTTCTATGCCCGAAAAAAATAATTATGCCTATAAACTAGAAGGAATTGAAAACGAGTGGATTAGCCTTGGTAATAGAAGGTATGCTACTTTCTCAAACTTACCGTCAGGTAAATACACTTTTAGGGTTAAAGGATCTAATAGTGATTTTGTTTGGAATGAAGATGGTGCTGAATTGCAAATAATTGTAGAAACTCCCTTTTGGAAACATCCGCTTGCATATGTTTTTTATGTTTTATTAGCTATTTTTTCAGTTTTTCTGCTTATTCAATACAGAACAAGAAGTTTACGAAAATCCAATTTTGAATTAAAAGAAAAAGAACTTATTGCAGAGCAAATAGCTGTTCAAAAAGAAGAGCTTACCTTAAAAAACAAAAATATAACCGATAGTATAATCTACGCAAAAAGAATTCAGGAAGCATTAATGCCGTCAATGAATTTATTTAGCAGGTTGTTGCCCGATTCATTTTTACTTCACAAAGCAAAGGATATTGTAAGTGGTGATTTTTATTGGGTAAACGAGAAGAATAATAAAACATTTTTAGCCATTGTTGACTGCACAGGACACGGAGTTCCTGGAGCATTTATGTCGATTATTGGGTTCGAATTACTACGTAAAATTACCGATGATCAGGGAATTGAGAATGCCGACCAAATTTTGCATGAACTGAATAAAGGTATTGAGCTTACCTTTGGAAAGGACAATAGTAATATAAGGCTTAAAGATGGAATGGATATAGCTATGTGTGTAGTTGATAAAGATAAAAACGAACTCGAGTTTGCTGGGGCATTCAGGCCGATGTATTTTGTTAGAGATAATAAAATTGAAGAAATTCGTGGTGATAGATTTTCTGTTGGGTTATTAATTGATTCTGATGGTATTGAAATTACCAAAACAACTATTAAGCTTCAAAAAAACGATATCTTTTATTTCTTTTCCGATGGATATGCTGATCAATTTGGCGGCCCCGAAGGCAAAAAGTTTAAATATCGTCGATTCCGACACCTCCTCTTAACAATTCATAAATTACCATTAGATCAACAAAAAGCTATTCTCGAAAAAAGCTTCGACGAATGGAGAGGTAATTTTGAGCAAGTTGATGATGTTCTGATTGTTGGATTAAGACCCGGCTTAGAGTAAAATCAATTTATACATTTCCTTTCGATAGCTGCTGCTCCATCTTTTTAATTAATGTATCAATCTGAAAAGGCTTACTAATATAATCATCCATTCCTGCAGCAAGACATTCTTCTTTATCTCCAAGTAAAGCATTTGCTGTAATAGCAATTATTGGGGTGTGTGTATTAGTGCTTTTTTCAATACTTCTGATCTTTTTTGTAGTAACAATACCGTTCATTATTGGCATTTGTATATCCATTAAAATCATGTCGTATTTTACCAAACCAAATTTATCCAGAGCTTCTTTACCATTATTGGCAATATCAACACTTTTAACCGACTTTTTAAGGCTTAAAAGCACAATCTTCTGATTTATTAAGTTATCTTCAACCAATAAAACATTAGCATCTTTTAAGTCTATTTTATTACCAAAGTCAACAATAGGTGCAATAGCATCTGATTCATTAATTGTTGCAGAATCAATTATTTCGTCGCCTTTTTTAAAATTGAGAACAAAAATAAATTCAAACTTCTCAGATGTAAAATCAATATCAATTGTGCCACCAATAGATTCAATAATTCGGTGGGCAATATTTAAATCCAATAATTTAATAAAGGCAATATTACGTAGTTTTTTGTTTTTCTCGATTCCAATTATTCTTTGAGCTTCAGGAATATGCACAAAATCCTTAGTGGTTACTTTAAAAGCAATATCAACATCATCAATGTTTTCGATATGTTTTTTTACCTCAATGGCAATGGTTTTCTTTCCACTTTTCGAGTTTTTTAAAATATTCTCAATCAGGTTTAAAAAAACCTGTTTAACCTTAACCGGATCACCATAAAGTTGATAATTTAATTCATCTTTAATATCAACCGGAAAAGCAATGTCATTAGCATCTTCGCCTGCAAAAAGGTTAAGCGTATTTCGGATTATGGAGCTTAAATTAAAATTCTGATTAAATACCTGACTTTGCAAAATATCAACTTTCGATAATTCAGCGATATTATTTACTAAATTAACAAGATTATTGGTCGATGCCTGAATGGTGTCAACATAATCCTTTTGTTTTTCATCGAGTTGGGAGTTGCTAATCATATTAGTAACTACAACAATGTTATTTAGTGGGGTTCTTATCTGATGCGAAATTTTCGAAATAAATTCTTCTTTCGACTGAATCTCTGTTTCGGCTTGTTTTAGTTCGGTTTCGTAAACTGCAATTTTGTTATATCGTAGTTTCTCAAAAATATTCATAAACACATAGAACCCAATGTAAAACATAACAAATAATAACTGCGCCGTTAGGCTAAAAGTAGTTTTTAAACCTAATAACTCAAAAAAGAACAGGGGAATAGCCGTTACAAAAAAGAATACTATGCTTGCAATATTCCCTTTCTCAAGTCCTATCAAAAGGATGAGTAAAACAGGGTAAGCAGCATAAATTAAAACTCCCTGATTGGCAACTGATCCAAAAAGAACAAGCACAACTAAAAAAACGGAAAATAGAATACTTAAAATAAGTGATGATTTATTAAAATCGCCCGAATGTCTTAAAAACAAATAGTTAATTAAGATTAATATTGATAGAATAAAAAGCACACCACCATAAATGGGTTGATCTTTTAACATAAAAAAAATTGCGAAAATGAATAAAGCAGCCATAAAAAAAACACTCAGAAAACTGAGTAATATAGCTTTGGAATAGAACTTGTTTTTAAGTTCTATTTTTTCTGTGCTTATTGAGCAGATTGAAATTATTTTATCAATAAAATTCATAATTATTCAAGGTTAAGTTGATTGAATAAAAATGGAAAATAGCCATTTTACTTTGTAAATTTACTAAATATAACCTTTTTATTTTCATATACGATAAAAATTATACCATTTTTTGAGGTTTTTAAATGGATTGATTTTTGATTGGCATATTAGATGAATAGTTACAAAATGAATTACTTGGTTGTAATTTTAATTTTATAGTAGGTATTTATTATCTTAGGTACAAATTTTAATGATTAATTTAAAACAAATCACATGAAAAAAATACTCATTATTTTAGCTTTTGTTTGTTCATTTACAAACATTTACAGTCAGAATTATGTTCCTACTGAAGCCGATTTAAACCAGTTTTTAAATTCAAAGCTATATGTAGTTTTAGAATCGAATCCGATTGCGGAGTATAATTTTAAAATTCAGGAATCGATAAAAAACGAATGGACATTAACCCCTTATGAGTTTATATCTGTAGCTGATTTTGAGAAAATGTTTACCGATCCCAGTAAATCGTTTTTAATGATGACACAGGTTGTTTTTGAAAACGATCCAACAAAAGTGCGGTATAATTTTTTAAGTATGTTTTTGGGTAAACAAGATGCAAAACTAATTAGAGAGTTACATGATATTGCAGCAATTCCACTTTCATACACCGAGGTTGATGAAGAATTCTGGGTTTATAAAATGGATGCTCTTGTTCGTTTTATGCAAAATCACATTATCAATATGCGTGATAATCCTGATATGATAAAAAAGAACATTTTACAGCATTATAATGAGAACATGAAGGATATTAAGCAAAAAACACTTTATCTGATAAAAGAAGAAGTTGCTCCTTCATTAAATACCGAAGATAAGCTAAGTAAGATTTATCCGTTTAGTGTTAAGTTTGTTACTTCAGAAGAGGTTGAAAAAGCTATTTACGATCGTGATCCAAATGTAGTTTTCTTGCACAAAGTTGGTCCGCAAGGTACCAGACTAAAAGCACGATGCTACAAAATTATTGTTGGTGCTGCCGATGCAAATTTTTATTACTTTGATTATCATTGGGTTGAAAAAGATAAAAAAGTAGATGGCTTACTTGATAAAGACTTTAAAAAAATGGCTAAGAAAAAATAATAAGCTATTAAAATTCTAAAAATAAACCCTACAAGATTTTTTAACTCTGCAGGGTTTATTTTTTGTTCTATATTTGCAAAAACAAATAATCTAGAGTTCAAAAATGGCAGCACAAAAACCATCTGTTCCGAAAGGTACACGCGATTTTTCACCAACCGAGATGGTGAAACGTAATTTTATTTTTGATACGGTAAAAGATGTGTTTAAACGATATGGTTATCTGCCAATTGAAACTCCATCAATGGAAAATCTCTCTACCTTATTAGGAAAATATGGAGAGGAAGGCGATAAGCTTATTTTTAAAATTCTTAATTCAGGCGATTTTCTTGATGGGGTTGATAAAAACAGCGATTCGAAGAAAATGGCCACTCAGATTTGCGAAAAAGGTCTTCGATACGATCTTACTGTTCCATTTGCCCGTTTTGTGGTTCAGCATCTGAATGAAATAATATTCCCGTTTAAACGATACCAGATACAACCAGTTTGGCGTGCCGACAGACCACAGAAAGGCCGATACAGGGAGTTTTATCAGTGCGATGTAGATGTTATCGGAAGCAATTCATTACTTAACGAAGTTGAACTTATCCAGATTGTTGATGATGTTTTTCAGAAATTAAATATTAACGTGGTTATTAAACTCAATAACCGCAAAATATTGGCAGGAATAGCAGAAATTATTGGCGAACCTGATAAGATTGTAGATATTACCATTGCTATCGATAAACTCGAAAAAATAGGCAAAAAAGGAGTTTATGATGAGTTGATAGGAAGAGGCGTTAGCTCGGGATCAGTTTCTATGTTAGATCCAATTTTGGAACTTACAGGCGATAATTTTGCAAAACTTTTTAGTTTAAAAGATATCCTTAAAAACTCACAGATTGGTTTAAAAGGAATTGCAGAGGTTGAAACTATTTTATCATATTTAAGCAATTTGAATTTAAATTCTGAAATTGAATTGGATTTAACTCTTGCACGTGGTTTAAATTATTATACGGGAGCAATTATCGAAGTTAAGGCTAAAGATGTTGAAATCGGAAGTATATGTGGTGGTGGTCGTTATGATGACCTTACAGGGGTTTTTGGGTTAAAAGATGTTTCGGGTGTAGGTGTTTCATTTGGCGCCGATCGTATTTATGATGTGATGCAGCAGCTCAATAATTTTCCTGAAGAAATTGTTTCATCAACCAAAGTGCTGTTTGTAAATTTTGGCGAGACCGAAGAAAAATACCTTCTGCCATTTGTTAAGAAACTTCGTGATAAAGGCTTTGCCACCGAGATTTATCCCGAATCGGCAAAAATGAAGAAACAAATGTCGTATGCTGATAATAAAAATATTCCTTTTGTTGTAATCGTTGGTGAAAATGAAAGAAACAAAGGGGTTTTTACGGTTAAAAACATGAAAACCGGCAATCAGGCTGAAATGACATTTGATGAATTAGCAAATCAACTAGTAAAATTAAAATGAAATATTGCGAGTTAAATACTTTTTATATTTATCGCGATCGGCCTGTTTTAGTTGCTGGTTCTGATATTCGTTTTCCCTGAAAAAATTAATTATTCCTCAACTTCAAGTGCTTATCTTTAAACCAGAAAAGCACATCAATAATATTTTTTAAATTTAACCAATTTGATTATGGAAAAGATTCATTATATATCAAACGATCAATTAACATTCGATCGTATCGATCAAATAATAACCCATGGTATTAAGCTTGCATTATCGGAGCAATCAAAAAACAATATCACAAAATGCCGCAATTATCTCGATAATAAAATGAAAAATCAAGATGAACCCATTTATGGAATAAATACTGGTTTTGGGGCATTATACGATAAACGGATTTCGCGAGAAGATCTTGGTAATTTACAGAGAAACCTAGTAATGTCGCATGCATGTGGAACCGGCGATGAAGTGCCACACGAGATTGTTAAAATCATGATTCTTCTTAAAATACAGTCTCTTTCGTATGGCCATTCAGGTGTGCAGTTGAGCACAGTTGAACGACTTATTGATTTTTTTAATCATGACGTATTGCCGGTTATTTACCAGTTCGGATCGCTTGGAGCATCCGGAGATTTAGCCCCATTGGCTCACATGTGTTTACCAATGTTGGGTATGGGCGAAGTTTATTACGATGGTAAAAGAATGTCGGGTGAAACGATGCTAAAAAAACTAAACTGGCAACCAGTTGAACTAAAATCTAAAGAAGGTCTTGCATTATTAAATGGTACTCAGTTTATGAGTGCTTATGGAGTTACTTTGATTTTAAAAAGCAGAAAACTTTCACAACTTGCAGATGTAATAAGCGCCGTTTCTCTTGATGCTTTCGATGGTCGGATAGAACCATTTCACGATTCGGTGCATCAAATTCGACATCATTTGGGTCAGATTGAAACAGCTCGTAGAATGCGGTTTTTGCTAAACGGTAGTGAGTTAATTAAACGACCAAAGGTTCATGTTCAGGATCCATACTCTTTCCGTTGTATTCCACAGGTACATGGCGCATCGAAAGATGCATTGGAATATGTTGTTGGTGTTTTTCTTAACGAAATAAATGCAGTAACTGATAATCCGACTATTTTTCCTGATGAAGACTTAATTATTTCAGCTGGTAATTTTCATGGACAACCTCTGGCACTTGCTTTAGATTATCTATGTATCGCTATGGCTGAATTGGGAAGCATATCAGAGCGAAGAACATATCAGTTATTGGCAGGCAAACGTGGACTACCACATTTTTTGGTTGCCAATCCGGGATTAAATAGCGGGTTTATGATACCACAATATACTGCAGCATCTATTGTTAGCCGAAATAAACAATTATGTACTCCTGCTTCGGTTGATACTATAGAATCATCGCAAGGGCAAGAGGATCATGTTAGTATGGGTGCGAATGCAGCAACAAAAGCATATCAGGTAGTGTTTAATCTTGAGCGAATTTTGGCGATTGAGCTTTTTAATGCAGCACAGGCACTGGAATTTCAGCGTCCTGCAAAATCCTCACCAATCATCGAGAATTTTATTGCTGGTTATCGCAAAAAGGTAAAGTTTATTCAGAATGACAAAACCATGTATGATGATATTGCCTCATCAATTGATTATTTGAGAGTTGTTAAACAGGAATTGTCCTAAAAATAAAAAATTGTATCATAAAAAAGCATCCTGATTTGGATGCTTTTTTATTAAACTTTTCTTTAAAATATTATTGTTATTATAATCTATTCGTCTTTACCACTATCTTTTATTTTTAACAGAAGATAGGTTTTGAATTCATAATCTGCCTGATAGATCTTCATTACTTTTTCGATCGGAAGAATTGCCTTAAATTTAACATGATACTCACTAAGCAATTCTGCTAACTGGTTTTCATACTTAATGTATTTATCAGCATATTCGGTTAATTCGGTTTGCGACATTTTTGCGCTGTTTTCGGCAAAATAGGTCATTTGAACTTTGCGTTCGGCAATAATTTTATACTTGGTTGCCCAATAATCGTTATACACAGGCCAGAATTTTTCAGCCTCAGCAGGTGTAAGTCCAATTTTCTCAGTAAAAAAAGCAATTTTCTGAACTTTTATTTGTTGCTCTTTATCTGTTTTTATTTCTTGAGCAACCAGATTTCCCATGGTTGAAACAAGAAAAAATAATACAAATACTATTTTATAGATTTTATTCATGACACAGTTTTAGAGTTCGTCAATTAATGTAGTATAGTCGATATTTTCATCAAGAAGAAAGTTTATATATTCATCCGAGTTGTTTTTCTCCTCAGTGTTTTGTTTGTTTTCATCAAGCAGCACATCAATAAAATGCTGCTCACTAAATTCTGATGCATCAACTTCAATAATTCTTGTATATACGCCATTTGTAACTGGTAAAGTGGCTTTATCTTTAAATATATACTCCAATGTAACTATTGATAATAAAGCAATACCTATAAATGCAGCTGCAAATGCCAATTGTGGTTTTAATACAACCAGAATTTTTTTGAAAACAGGTTGTTTCTCGCTGTCGGCAATAATTTTATTCTGAATTCTGGATGGTAATGAATCGAAATAACCATCCGGAACTTCAAAAGGATTTGAATTTTTCTCCTTTAACTCTTCTAATTGTTTTAAAAATTTATCCATAATCTAATCTTCCCTAATATTTATCTCTACCCATGTTTTTGACGAAAAAATGATTCTAAAGTTTAATTCTCGTTAAAATATTTTTCAATTTTTTTTACTGCGTGATGATACGATGCTTTTAATGCGCCAACCGATGTACCTAAAATCTCTGCCATTTCTTCGTATTTAATTTCGTCGAAGTATTTCATATTGAAAACAATACGTTGTTTTTCGGGTAACTCCAGAATTGCTTTTTGTAATTTTAACTGAATTTCATCTCCGTTAAAGCTTACATCACTTTCTAAGGTTTCTTTAAGTTGATTTTCATAATCAGCAATTGGTAATAAATATTTAGTCTTTTGCTGTTTTAAAAATGTAAGCGATTCGTTGGTGGCGATCCGGTAAAGCCAGGTATATAACTTAGAATCTTCACGAAAACCATCCAGACCTTTCCATACTTTTATAAATGTATTTTGCAGAATATCATCTGTATCGTCGTGCCTAATTACAATTTTGCGAATATGCCAATATAATTTCTGCTGATATTTTCGAATTATCAGGTTGAAAGCAAAGTTTTTCCTTTCAACATCTCTAAAGAGGATCAATAATTCTTTGTCGCTGTATTCTGACATTTATGATATCAACAATAAAAGAAATGGGTTATTTTCTTGTAATTACTTTTTGAGCAGCTTCAACAATATTCTTTGTATCAATACCATATTTAGCCAGCAAATCTTCAGGTTTACCACTTTCGCCAAATTTATCGTTAACTGCAACCATTTCGATAGGTGTTGGTAGTTTTCTTCCGAGCAATTGGGCTATTGAATCACCTAATCCTCCATTCATAAGATGTTCTTCGGCTGAGACTACTGCTTTCGTTTTTTTTGCTGATTTAAGAACGGCCTCTTCATCAAGCGGTTTGATGGTATGAATATTAATTACCTCAGCAGAAATTCCTTTTTGTTCAAGTATTTGAGCTGCTTCAATAGATTTCCAAACTAAATGTCCTGTTGCAATAATGGTTACATCAGTACCTTCATTTAGCATTATTGCTTTACCTATTTCGAATTTTTGATCAGCGGGAGTGAAGTTAGGTACTGCAGGGCGTCCAAAACGCAAATATACAGGTCCATTATAATCTGCAATGGCTATTGTTGCCGCTTTTGTTTGATTAAAATCGCATGGATTAATAACTACCATCCCGGGTAGCATTTTCATTAATCCAATATCTTCCATTATCTGATGAGTTGCACCATCTTCTCCAAGGGTAAGTCCTGCGTGCGATGCACAAATTTTTACATTTTTATTTGAATAGGCTACAGATTGTCTTATCTGATCATAAACACGGCCTGTGGCAAAATTGGCAAATGTACCTGCAAATGGAATTTTTCCACCAATAGTTAATCCTGCAGCAACACCAATCATATTTGCTTCGGCAATACCACACTGAATAAACCGATCGGGAAATTCTTTTATAAATGCGTCCATTTTAAGCGATCCAATTAAGTCTGCGCAAAGAGCAACCACATTGTTGTTTTTTCTTCCAAGCTCAAGTAGTCCTGCTCCAAACCCTGATCGTGTATCTTTTTTCTCGGTGTATTCGAATTTTCTCATTGTAATAATTATAAAAGTATTATTGTATTTGATGATCCTGATTTTATAGTAAATCGTTTTTTAATTGTATAAATGGATTCTTTTACATTTTTTGGCCTGTAAACGATTCGGTAATCGCCAGGTTGTAATACCAACGATGGTCTTGTATTCTGTTGTTCGAAGTTATAAACCCATTTTAGCGTATCACTTGTTTCGTGATACAAACTTGCAAATCCTGCTGATGGTATTGAGAAATTTGCAATGCCGGGTTTTGGAATTTCTATTTTAGTTGTTGTGCTTTGTTCAATCTTAACGTCTTTTAAAACTAATCGGGGCAAGGTAAGTACTTCCAGATCATAATTACCAACAAGGTATTTCTCCGTTTGGCTACAAGTTTGAATATTTAGAATTTCTGATTTTCCTGATCCTTTTATAAGTATTTTTAAATCTTTATATTGATTATTTCCAAGACTGAAAATATTTAATGATCCTTGTGGGGCGTCAATGCCAATCATATTATGTTTGCCTTCGGTAAGAGAAACGTTATTTTTAACTACAGCAGGTAGCGTTTGTACTACTATATTATAAGTTACAAGAGGATCAATAAATAACGTATCGGGATTGCCTTTGTAATTAATACTATGCACAAAATTATATCTTACCTTGCCCGAGAAACTATCGAAAAATGTCATGTTAACATCTGTTTCGGTAGGCTTACCGTATATGTCGAGCAAATTTACCTGAGCAGAAGTAGCATTAAGCGCCCGTGTAATAACCACTTCTAGTACTTCACTAAATTTTTGTTCGTTGGGTGTATTGTAAAACTGGCCAACACATTCGAATGTTTTTTCGAAGTTAGGATCAATCCCAATGCCTATAATGAATGGTTTTAGGATTATACCTTTTTTCTGAAGACTCAACGAGGCCTGACATGGGTCGCCATCGCACGCTTCAACACCATCAGTAATAAGAATAATAATGTTTCTGCAATTTTCGCATGGTGGAAAATCATTTTCGGCCTGTGTTAATGAATTGGCAATGGGTGTGGTTCCGCGAGGAATCAGATATCGCAATTTTTGTCTTATCTCGGCAGCATTATTGTCCTTAAAAGGTACTTCGAGCTTTGTATCGTTGCAATCCTGTGGTGGAACATCTTTCTGATGACCATAAACACGAAGAGCCAGTTTTACATTTTCTATTTTTTCAAGACTATCAATCAATTGCGTAAGATATTTACGGGCAATATTTATTTTTCTGTCACTTTCCCAGTTGCCGTACATACTTTGTGAAGCGTCAAAAATAAATAAAATATGGTTTTCGGGAGGAGCAGGCTTTTCTTTTGTTTGAGCCCATCCCTGAAAAACGATTCCAAAACTTAAAAGAATCAGTATTATGAAGGATTTAGTTTTTTTCAAAAAGTTGTATGGTTAAAGATTGATATTAACTAAAATCTCTAATTAGTTTTCATTCGCTCGTAATCTTCTTTTTTTATTAAACCAAGAATTACAAGTTCAGCGGTGGCATAATTTGTTGCTAAAGGTATGTTGTAGAAATTACATGATTCGAGAAGTTTCTGAATATCTTCGTGATGACCCTGTTTTATGAATGGATCGCGTAAGAAAATAACGATATCTACTTCTTTACGTGTTATCATATCGGTTATTTCGAGATAACCACCGGATTTTCCTGGACTTAAATGATGTACTTTTATTCCTTGTGATTCAACAAATTCGGCGGTTCGTCCTGTTGCAATTAAGTTTACCCCATAAATCCATTCTCTTCTGTCGTTAAGAAACTGAACCATTTCAGGTTTCTTACTGTCGTGTGCAATAATTACAATATTTTTCATAGCCTAAATTAATTTAAAACGATTTAAAAATCTCCCAATGTTTCCTGTAACTGACTAAGTGCTTTCTGAAGCTGCTCATCATTAGGTGCAGATCCGTGCCATTTATGTGTTCCCATCATAAAGTCAACACCCATACCCATTTCTGTTTTCATTAAGATTACAATTGGTTTTTGCTTGCCTGTTAACATTTTTGCATGATTCATTGTTTTAATAATATCATCCATATTATTTCCATTCATTTCAAGAACAAGCCAACCAAAGCTTTCCCATTTTGCCTTAAGATCACCCAAAGACATTACTACATCAACAGGACCATCTATTTGCTTGCCATTATAATCAACTGTTGAAATGATATTATCTATTTTGTGGTGTGCAGCAAACATAGCTGCTTCCCAAATCTGTCCTTCCTGAAGTTCGCCATCGCCATGTAAGGTATAAACAATTTTTGGATCGTTATTTAACTTTTTTGTTAAAGCAGCGCCACATGCAACAGACAAACCTTGACCCAACGATCCTGAAGCTATACGTATTCCTGGCAATCCTTCTTTTGTTGTTGGATGTCCTTGTAGTCGTGAGTTAAGAACTCTAAATGTTTTAAGTTCTTCAATGGCAAAATATCCTGATCGGGCTAATACGCTGTACCACAATGCAGAAAGATGTCCGTTTGAAAGGAAAAAAAGATCCTGTTGGGTACCATTCATTTCGAATTTTTTTGGATTATGATCCATTATCTCGAAATACAAAGCGGTTAAAAAATCGGTACAACCTAACGAACCACCCGGATGACCTGAGCTTTGAGCATGAACCATGCGTACTATATCGCGACGAACCTGTGTTGCAACTGTTTTAAGTTTTTGAATATCTGCCATTTCTATTACTATAATTATTTTTAAATCAGTACTTTCTTTACAACAAAAATAAGTTGTAAAATTAACGTTTTTACTTATAAACAACGGAAATAAATGCAAATTCTTTTAAATATCTTATAAATAAAATTTTGTAGTTATTTAGCTGGTTAAAAGTAACAAATTTAGTGGTTGTTAACAATTCTCATGCTGTGCTGTGAATAAGTTTTGATTTTATAGGGCTTCAGGCTCTGTGAGGTTGAGAAATTTGGATTTGG